>JBEKOB010000041.1:0-34583 GCA_049522195.1 Bacteroidota bacterium | reverse complement strand
ATGCTGTTTGAATCCCCCGAGCCGTTCCTTGACGCCACGAGGGGAAAGACCACGACGGAGCAGTTGCTGACCGGGAAGGATGATTTCGTTGTGAAGGCCGGCAAGCATGGGCTCTTGTTCGAGAAGATTGATGAAAAAGGATGGCCGATCGCTGTCCGCGTTGGCAGGCACACGTCGGCTGTTTTGCAGACGATGGCGAGCTGGACGGAAGCACATCCTGAAAAGCCGCTGGTGTGCGTTGACGTGCCGCGCTATGCCGAAGTGATTGAAAAAGGAATCGGAGCGTTCCTGCACAATCCGGCGCTGGCCAAGCCGGGCCGCCTGGCGTTTGAATGAATATGGCAAATAAAGTGAGTATCAATTAGTTACCGCCGAAAGGAAACATCTATGGAATCCCTCGTTCTCCGAAGATATCGGAAATGCCTGGTGCTCCTGTTCTCGCTGCTATTTGTTGCGATCTGCTCGCAGATGGTGGCACAGCAGAAGAAGCAGATCGAGACAGATGAAGGATGCACAAGCATCATGGTGGGCCGGCTTGCCTCGACGGACGGTTCTGTCATGGTCGGACACACATGTGACGGCAATTACCGGACGTGGCTCAACATCGTGTCGCACAAGAAACATGAGAAGGGCACGATGAAGAAAATCTACTGGGGCAACCTGCACACGGAATTTGTGACCGATATGCGGGGGAAGATCCTGAAAGGCGAAGTCCCGGATACTGAAGAGACGTACTCATACGTGAACGTTGCATATCCGTCTCTCAATGAGAAGCAGTTGGGATTCGGAGAAACAACCATCGGTGGTCGCGAAGAGTTACGCAATGATGAAGGGTGGTTCCTGATCGAAGAGCTTCAGGCAATCGCTCTCGAGCGCTGCACGACAGCGCGTGATGCCATCAAAATGATGGGAAGCCTGGCGACGAAATACGGTTACGGCGATTGGGGCGAGTGCCTGACCGTTGCCGACACGAAGGAGGTCTGGCAGTTTGAGATCTTTGGCGGTGGTCCAGCGGAGAAGGGGGCGGTCTGGGCTGCAGCGCGGATTCCGGATGACAATATCGGCGTTTCCGCAAATATCCCCCGCATCAGCGAAATCAATATCAAAGATCCCGATCACTCTATGGCCTCGGCCAACGTTTTCTCTCTCGCGAAAGAAATGGGATGGTGGGACGGCAAAGAGCCGTTCAAGTTCTGGAAAGCATATAGCGGCAAAAAGCCGTTCTCGACCCGCGAGCTCTACATTTTCAAAACCTTTGCTCCGTCACTGAATATCTCGATGGACTCCGATGAGCTTCCGTTCAGCGTCAAGCCGGAGAAGACGGTGTCGCTGCAGGATGTCCTGAAGATGTATCATGAGACGTACGAGGGGACAGACAACGATATGACGAAGAATCTGATGGTCCCACGGTTCATGAGAACGAGGGAAGAAATCGTGAAGGACAGCATTGCCGGTAAGGCCCCTGAGATGGTGAAGAGCCCTCTGGCAAGTCCGTGGATGAGCGCAGATCTCATGAGGCTTCTCAACACGCTCAAGCCGGGGACAGTTGCTCCGACCCGGACGATTGCCATCGCACGATGCTCCTATTCACAGGTCGTTCAGCTTCGTGGTTGGCTGCCGAACGAAATAGGTGGTGTGGCCTGGTTTGCATTTGACAATCCGGCGCAGAGCCCACGCTTCCCGATATTTGCCGGCACGCTTGATCTTCCGAAAAGCTTTGAAGTATGCGGCCAGCAGAGGTATCGCGAAGACGCAGCGACGTGGTGGTTCCGTCGTGCGAATCGTCTTGCTACAATCCAGTACGGCAGAACTCGTCCCATCATGGAAAAAGCTGCAGCGGAGATTGAGCAGAAGAGTCTTTCCGATCTGCCGATGCTCGAACAGCGCGTGCAGGACATGCTGAAGGCCGATGGCTCGGAAGCGGGTCACCAAAAGGTGCGGGAGTTCCTGACTACTTATACGAACACCACGGCCCGTGCAGCGATGGTGAAATGGTGGGAGCTCGGTGACCAGTTTTGGGGGTTCTTCTCAGGCGGGTTCTAACACAACCGGCATCCATGTAATGCCAAAGCCCACCTCTGTATCACGAGGCGGGCTTTTTGTTTAATTGTGAATTGTGAACGTTCAATTGATAATTGACAATCACTCATTCACCGTTGACCATTATTCCTGGTCGCGAGCCAAAATGTGTCTGAGTGATCTACGCTGAAAGGACGCTCTCGTTTAATTGTGAATGGTGAATGGTCACTTGACAATTGACAATTAGTCGTTCACCATTGACCATTATTCCCGGTCGCGACGCAAAATGCGTCTGAGTGATCTACGGTGGGGCGACGCTCTCGTTTAATTGTGAATGGTGAATGGTCACTTGACAATTGACAATTAGACGTTCACCATTGACCATTATTTGGCCCACAGCACCAATCCGAGCTTCAATGGATTCTCCAGATCCTCGTGCCGCGGGAGAACCCGGACTGTGTGACCCAACCGTCCGCTCATGAGCAGTTTGTTGACCGCGACAAATTCGTAGACGCTCCCTTTCGGTTTTTCCGTCGGCTTCATCAATGCAACTTTCGGACTCTCAATCTCGCCCTGAGCGTTCAATACACCGTAGAACAGCTCGACGGAAATATCCTGGGGTTTGAGGTGCCCCAGATCGACGTGAGCATGGACGGTGACTGACTCGCCCACTTTGAGGGTCTTGTGGTTGTCAACGAGAACGTCAAGAATCTTCAATCCCTGCCAATTCTCACGAAGCTGTTGTTTCCAGACCGCAATTTCCTTTGCCCTGGCGTAGTTGTTCGCGCTGAGATCGTTTCCGCGGTCAAGAGCTGGGAGGTACATCTTCTCGGTGTACTCCCGCACCATGCGGTTTGTATTGAATTCAGGCCCGATGGATCGCATCGCCCCCTTCATTTTTGTAATCCACTGGCGCGGCAAATCATCAGCCCCGCGTGAATAAAAGAGGGGCACAATCTCTTTCTCCAGGAGATCGTACAAAGCGTTCGATTCTATCTCGTCCTGCAGCGCTTCGTCCGTGTACTCCTCGCCTCGTCCGATCGCCCATCCCGTATGGACGTTATACGCTTCATCCCACCAACCATCGAGAACGCTCAGATTGATAGCACCGTTCAGCGTTGCCTTCATGCCGCTGGTTCCGCTTGCTTCGAGAGGTCGGCGCGGCGTGTTGAGCCAGACGTCCACTCCCTGGAGCATGTACCGTGCGACGACCATGTCATAGTCTTCGAGAAACACCATGCGTCGTCGTACGCCCGGCCTGCGCTCAAAGTGGACGATTTCGCGAATCAGATCTTTTCCCGGATTGTCGTGAGGATGTGCTTTGCCCGCGAAGATAATCTGTACGGGACGGTCCTTGTCTGTCAGAATCCTGGTAAGCCGCTCGGCATCCTTCAGAATAAGCGTCGATCGCTTGTAGGTGGCAAAGCGGCGTGCAAAACCGATTGTCAGGGCCTGGGAATTCAGGACCTCGGCTGCCTGTGCAACATCGGACGGCGGCGCTCCACGCGCCTCGAGCTGAGATCGCAATCGTGCCCGAGCGAACGCGACGAGGCGTTCACGTCGGCGCTCATGCGTGCGCCACAGCTCTTCGTCCGGTATGTGATGCACCCTGCTCCAGAGGCCGTATTCGCCTGCATCCTCTCTCCATCGGGGACCTAGGTAACGGTCGTACAATCCTGCCATATCACGACTGATCCAGGAGGGAGCGTGCGTTCCATTTGTAATCGAATGGATCGGGATTTCATTGACCGGTAACCCCGGCCATACCTTCTGCCACATCTTGCGGGAGACTGTCCCGTGCAGTTTTGCAACTCCGTTGCTGCTTCCGGCCATCTTGAGCGCAAGCACGGTCATGCAGAATGCTTCCTGTTCGTTGTTCGGATCCTGCCTGCCAAGCCCGTGGAATTCCTTGGGGGTTAGTCCAAGGTCCCTATAGTAGCGGCCGAGGTACTGCTCGATAAGTTGAGGAGTGAAGTAGTCATTGCCGGCTGGAACGGGTGTGTGTGTAGTGAAAGCAAGTCCGGCAGTCGATGCTTCGCGTGCCTCTGTAAAAGAGAGCTTGTGAGTTTCCATCAAATCCCTGCACCGCTCGAGGCTCAGGAAGGCAGAATGTCCTTCGTTCATGTGATAGACGGCAGGAGACAACCCGAGCGCTTTCAGTGCACGGTATCCGCCGATGCCCAGGAGAATCTCCTGCTTGATCCTCAATTCACGATCGCCCCCATACAGTTGATCCGTGATATCCTGATCTTCTGTCCGGGAATTCATAGGAATGTTGGTGTCCAGCAGGTAGAGGGGGATGCGCCCCACCTGCACGCGCCAGATCTGCGCATAGACCGGCCGGTTGTCGAGATCGACAGAAATAACGAGTGGTTTGCCATCTTTGTCATGCTCGAGGATAATCGGGAGGGTGAAAAAGTCGTTTTCGGGATTACGTTCCTGCTGCCATCCATCTGCGTTGAGGTACTGGCGGAAGTATCCTTGTTGGTACAGCAGTCCCACGCCGACGAGCGGCAATCCCAGATCGCTTGCCGATTTGAGGTGATCGCCCGAGAGGACGCCAAGTCCGCCCGAATAGTTTTGCAGGCACTCAGTGAGTCCGAACTCAGCCGAGAAGTAGGCGATTTGGTTTGGTGGAACCTGCGTATATGTCTTGCGAAACCACGTCGAGGTGGTGTCGAGGTACGTCTTGTATCGTTCGAATCCGCGTTCAAGCTGCGCCAGCAATGCATCGTCCCGCGAAGAAGAATTCAGTCGCTCCTGGCTGATCATCCCAAGCAACAATACGGGGTTGTGGTTTGTTTTCTCCCACAAGTCGGGATCAAGACGAATGAGAAGCTCCATAAGGTCATGGTCCCACACCCAGAGAAGATTGTAGGCGAGTTCGTGGAGGGATTCGAGTTCTTTCGGCAGCGAAGGGGCCACTGTAAACGTGTAGATGGGACGAGTCATAAAGAAGATCCCTTGAGGATGTGTGCATAATGTGGAAGGAGCCCGGTGCGCAATGTAAAGGCAATACCAGCAGGGTATCGTCTGTACTGACTGATCAGCACTGGATAAAACGCTGAGGCAAGGTTAAGAAAGAAATGTGAGAAAAACCACAAGCATCGGGGAACATACTTCGTTGCTGCCGATCTACTTCTTCTTAACAATCAGAAAGCACGTTGTTTGCCTGCACGCGGGGGGGGATTCCAAATGGTCCGCAGGTGGAACAAAATGTGGAAGGGAAATGAAATCCGAAAGCCGTTGGAATCGCAATCTCACTTCTTTGGTGTACTCTGGGTCGAGTCCGGTTCCGACAGCCGATCGCGTTCTTTCTCCGCCCACCGTGTAACGAGATCGATTTCTTCCTTTGACAGTACTGAGCCCGGGTGCATCATCCGGTACGGTTTGAGTGGCATCTTGTCGTTGGTAAGCTGCTCGCTGATATCGTCGAGTTTTCCTGCCTGCTTGGTTTTCTTATAGGTTCCCCAGACGGAGAGGTTCATGTTCGAGCGTCCGTTCTTCACATCGCGTGCGGTGAGCCATGATGTGGGGGCGACGTAGCTGTACCACGGCCACTGTGTCTTGTTCGAATGGCAGTCAGAACAGGAGCGATCGAGTACCGCTTTGACGTCAGGAGGAACGTTCAGGGTTGCGAAGATGGTCTTCGATTCATCGACGGGAGGATTTGACCGCTCGGGCTGGTAGATCTGAGCCGCTACAAACAGAGAGAGGAGTACAATGACAATCCACTTCAGAGTCTTGCGCATGATCGAATCTCTGGGACGTGACTTGATGTATAAGCTGAATAGAGCTGCCACCCTGATTCAGCAGAAAATCTGTCCTGCACTTACCGGCGATTCGATTTATAAAATCCGATCAGTCCATTCGTGGAAGAATCATGGTTTGAAACCTGACCTTCACCGGCAAGCTCAGGCAGAATTGCTTTCGCGAGCTGCTTTCCTAGCTCAACACCCCATTGGTCGAAAGAGTTCACACCCCAGACTACACCCTGGACGAATATCTTGTGCTCGTACATTGCGATCAATGATCCGAGCGTCCGGGGCGTGAGTTTCTTGAACAGAATGGAATTCGTTGGCCGGTTTCCCGGAAAAACCTTGTGAGGCAGAAGGCTGGCAAGCTCTTCCCCTCTCATCCCGGAGGATTCGAGTTCTGCACGCGCCTCATCTCCGGTCTTCCCGCGCATCAGAGCTTCAGTCTGAGCGAAGAAATTGGAGAGGAGAATCGGATGGTGCTCACCTATCGGGTTCTGTGATTGTGTCGGTGCGATAAAATCGACGGGGATCAGCTTTGTTCCCTGATGGATAAGCTGGAAAAAGGCATGCTGCCCATTGGTTCCCGGCTCTCCCCAGATCACCGGGCCTGTCGAGTAATCCGCTCGAATACCGTCTCGGCTGACGCCTTTGCCGTTACTCTCCATATCTCCTTGCTGGAGATAGGCGGCGAACCTGTGGAGGTATTGATCGTACGGGATGATAGCGTGCGATTCGGCCCCAAAGAAATTGTTGTACCAGATTCCAAGGAGACCCAGGATGACGGGAATGTTCTTCTCATATGGCGCATTGCGAAAATGAACGTCCATCTCGTGTGCGCCGGAGAGGAGCTCCTCAAAATTATTCATGCCAATGGAGAGGGCAATCGAAAGCCCGATTGCGGACCAAAGAGAATAGCGTCCGCCAACCCAATCCCAGAATTCGAACATGTTCTTCGTGTCGATTCCGAACGCCGAAACCGCTTTGGCGTTGGTCGACAGAGCGACGAAGTGTTTCGCGACGGCGGAGGAATCCTTTGCATGGTCAAGAAACCACTTCCTTGCCGACTGTGCGTTGACGATTGTTTCCTGCGTCGTGAAGGTCTTTGATGCGATGATGAAGAGCGTCCTCTCGGGATCCAGTTTCTTTACTGTTTCGGCGATATGCGTGCCATCGACATTCGAAACAAAATGCACAGAGAGACGCTGGTGGCCGTACGGTTTGAGGGCTTCGGTAACCATGACCGGTCCGAGGTCCGAGCCACCAATGCCGATATTGACGACGTCGGTGATCGGTTGCCCGGTGTAGCCCGTCCATAGGCCGTTGCGGACGGACTCGGAGAACTCGCGCATGTGTTGCAGCACTTTATTGACTGACGGCATCACGTCGGTTCCGTCAACCAGGATCGGCGTGTTCGATCGGTTGCGAAGCGCGACGTGCAGCACCGACCGATGTTCGGTCGAATTGATTCTTTCTCCAGTAAACATCTTTTCCGTCCACTCCTTCACTCTCACCTCACGCGCAAGGTCGAAGAGGAGCGACATCGTCTTTTCGCTGATCCGGTTCTTGGAATAGTCTATCAGGAAGTCGTTCCAGTGCATCGAGAATTTGCTGAATCTCTGGGGATCGGCGGCGAACAGCTCCCGCATGTGCACGGAGGCCATTTCCTTATGATGGAGTTCCAGGGCTTTCCAGGCGGATGATGCGGTCAATGTTGACATAATCAGTCCATGTTAGGCGAAATGAATTTCGCCCTACTCATATAAATCATTCACATCGGCGGCAGCGAGCTCTTTGAGGAAACTGCCAATCTTCTCTGTCGCTGCCTTTAGGTAGCCGGCCCCTTTTTCTGCGGTTGCCCGCTTGGGATTGCCGACACCCGTGTCGTCTGTTACTTTCGTCCACTGGCGTGGTGTCCAGACCCACCGTTCGCGCAAGCCGCTCAACTTGAACTTCCGGGACTTTCCGTCACCAGCTTCGTCGAGCGGGAGGACAAGATCGGGTGCGATGTTGAGCATCACGCTTGTTTCCATCTCACCTGCGTGATCATCCGCTTCGTCGAAATACTTCCTTTGATCAACAATCTGCCACCAATTAATCGTGCAGACGAACATTTTCGGGTTGCGGAGCTGGAGTTCGCGCACCATCTGTCTGAAGTCATTTCCCCCGTGACTGTTCAGGATGACAAGTTTGTGAATTCCCTGGCCGGAAAGGGAATCGACAATATCACGCAGGATCGCCGACTGAGTCGTCGGATTCATGTTGATCGTGAGCTTGATGTCCATTTGTCCGGTGTTGACTCCGTAGGGAATTGTCGGAAGAGAAATCACTTTCGCTCCCGCCTCCCAGGCGATCCTGGCCGATTCCGTGGCGATGTAATCGGATTCCATAATGTCGGTGCCGTACGGGAGATGATAATTGTGAGCTTCTGTCGCTCCCCAGGGAAGAATCGCCACGAGGTATTTCGTTCCTTTTATTTTCTTCCAGGGAGTTTCAGCAAGGATATACGGTCGTCCGGGCATACTTGTGATCTTCTGAAAGTGGAAAAGACTTCGCTTTGGCCACCAATGTAGACAAATGTCGTTGAAAACAAAACCACATCCACGATGGCCTGGTTGTAACCCTGCACGTTCTCATGCGGTGCGACGCAGTTACTTCTTCTTCGGCTCGAGGAATCTTTCCTGATACGTTGGAGCCTGACCAGCGAGAGTCAGGAAGACATCCAGCGGCACGACTTCAAACTCGGGACCGAGCCTGTCGAGGATTCCTTTCACGCGCTTCACGTTGCTGTACTCACGGACGTGAATTAACAAGAAGTAAGGGCGCTTGCTGTTGATTTTCGCGAGCTCTTCGAGGTCAGCCGCAGCTTCCGCTTCCGCTCGTTCTGGAGAGAGGTAGTAGTCAAATGAAATAAAGGGTTTTCCATCCTTCACAGTAAATGTGTACGAAGGGGCGTAGCCGTTGACGAAGCCGATCGCGTTTGGCATGCCCTTATAGTATGCATCTACAATCTCCTTTGTTAGCTCGGTGTTCCCTTCGACGGTCGCGCCTTCGGAATAATCCATCGTTTCGAATACCTTAAGGTCGAGCACATCCATATACTCTTTCGCCTTTGCAATCAGACCGGGAAGAAGTTTTGGAGGCACGGCTTTCGGATACATATAGCCCGGACCCGAGAGGCAGCCGATGAAATAATCATTGGGAGTTGCAACGGTATAGAAGTATTCCGCCATTGACGGTGCCATCCAGACGTAGTTCATCAAGACTTCCCACGCCATGGGAATTTCTCCCCGGCCTGGTTCCAGCCATGCGCCGAGACCGATACCGTCCGTCTGAACGCAGGAGACATAGATCTTATTCTCCGGTTTGTATGATTTTCCGGTGACGAGTTTATTATTGTTGGTGAACTTGAAGCCGGGGGAGGCTGGGACCTGGCTGCTGAAGCTCACATTTGGAAGCGTATGCAGTCCTTCTACGCGCAGTCCGAAATTCGATGTGAGCGTTACGAACTCCCGCTCCAGATCCTTGGCATAGGAGTGCCACCCCATGACCATCGCCATAGGCTTCATCTCGCTAAGGATCTTCCGGGCAAGCCGGTATTCTGCCGTGTCTGTGCGCCGGCACGAGAGGTCGTTGAAGAAGGCTTGTTTGTTCACTCCGAAGTCGACGATGCCGGGTCTCATGATGCTGCCGTGCTCGCCTCCCAGCCAAACAATGTAGTCCTTGCTGCACCGGCTTCCGTATTGATCGTACGCCCACGCGTAGATCTGTGCGTCGGTCTGCCCCGTGAACTTTCCACGGAAATCGGCGACTGGTTTCAACCCTGCCTTCTCCACCATCGGGATTTGCTCTTCACTGACAACGACAGAGTGCTCAAGACCTGCCACCGTGAACGCAACGATGAGTGACGTCCGGACTGTCTTATCCCACACGACTTATCCTTTGACGTACTTCTTGAAAACCTGGAGTGCTGCTTGAGCGTTTGATAATTCGGTGAATGTGAAGTTCCGTTTGTTCTTGAAGAAATTGAACACGTCCTCTGTGTACGTGAAATCCCAGCCGGGAGGATAGATGAAGTACAGGCGGGGGGCATCGTTGTTTGCCAGTCCCTGGAGGCTGATAAGGAAGGCCTGCGTCGGGAGTTTCCCCTGGATCTCCCAATTGTTCTCAAGCTTCATCATGTACGCTTCCTTCAGTCCGGCTCTCTTCAGGACAAACTTGACTGGGGAACTCGTCGTGCGGGTTGAGCGGGAGACTACATAGGTCATCATTTCTCCGTCGTTCGAGAGTTCATAGGTATGGACGGCGGTAATCGGGCTCATACCTTGCGAGCCCCTGACCGAGTACGATTCCTCCAGCTTCAGCACCTTCCCATTGCTCTCCCACAAAGCCTTAATCTGTCTTGTTCCACCGACCGGCATTGAAATACCCATGAAGACATTGCTTGGCCACACGCGGTTGGTAACCGGTATCTTATTGATTTTGCCACCGACTTCGAGTGAAAGGGAATCAAGAAACGACCGGCCGGTTCCCCATTTATGGAGGATTGTAACCGTAGATGCCGTCTGCCTGAAATCAATCGAGAGGCTCGCGTAGAGACCGATGTCGTCGCTCATCTGCTGAATGAAAGTCCACTTGCCGTTGAAGGCCGGGTTCCCCTGTCCGGCCCCCGGTATGGGGAGGAGCAGTAGGGCAAGAACACAGAAAGAGAATTTGAGTTTCATGTGTTATGCTTCCTTTCGGTTTACGATAGTCAAAGTGAAAATTGAAGGGAAAATCATGAACGGAAAAATGCCTGAGCTTCCCGGCGGAATTCGGTCTCTGATGATGTGAACGACCTGATCAGATCGATGAGGATGTCTTGAAACCGCTGGCGTGTTTTGGCAAGGGAGTTCCATGCTTCATCCAGCGGCATCGAGAGTTCATTGGCGATGGTCTCGAGGCCGACGCGCTCGTTTCCCGACCTGTCCTGGAGATCGAGCTTCATGAACAGGGCAACATCCTGGCTCTTTCCTTCTGCGGCCAGTTTGTTGTGGAGTCCCTCCACTGCAAGCGTAAGGAGTGTCCGCACCCATTCGTTGTTGTAGTATTCGATTCCGGATTGTCCCGGCGCCAACTGATCTGCCACGAATTCTTCCTCTGCACCCGGAAAATCAAAGGCTGGAGGAAGCATACTGGTATTCCTCGCTGCCGGAGTTGGAACGTATACATCGAGTTTCTGTCTGAGGAATTCACGCAACGGCATTTTCTTTCCGTCGAATTTGGCCAGGAACGATCTGTCGTCAAAGAGCCGGAGAAAATTCGACGTGATAGCAGACGCCTCTGCAGGAGATAATCGATATTGAGCGCGGAGGTACTTATACAAGGGTTTCCAGTGAGCTGTGACAATGTGCTCGATAGCTTTTGATCTCTCGGCGGGATCACCGCTTTGAGCGGTAGAAACAACGGAGAGATTGTTGGCTGCTGGTTTTCCGGCGGGCATATCGTTGAGAACGTTCAAAACTCATAGTGGAAATCTGCAATGAAGGTACACACCCTTGCCCGCAGATGCAATGATGAGGACACAGATCTTGATTAACAGGTGGAACGACAATCTCTGTGAAACTTTTATGGATGAGGAGAGGAAGGAGAGTGATGCGCCAGGTCGAGTATTTCTTTGGGCGTTGCGGTTCCCGTTTGCCGAAGCTTGCGCACGGTGATTGCCGCAGCGAGCATTGCGAGTGATCCGGCCTGATGAGGATTCGCCCCCGCTGCCAGGGCCGCGGCAATTGCTGCTACGACGGTATCGCCAGCGCCGACGGGATCGATCGGCCCCTCACTGTCGAGAGCCGGGAGTTCGATGGTCTGGTTTCCATCGAAGAAGAGGAGACCGAGCCGGCTGCGCGTGATGAACACCGGTTTTTGGAAATGTTCAAACAATCGTTTCGCATAATCGCTTAGTCGATCACTCGTGCAGTCTTCGTTTCTTTCGATCCTTTTCCCGGAGAGCGCTGATGCTTCGATGGCGTTGACCTTGCAGATCATAGATCGGAATTCGGATATCGTGTTCCGGGAATCGAGTAGGAAAACTTTCTGGGGGAATTGCAGCGCCAGGCTATTGAGAGTCCGTATCACGGCAGGAGTGAAGATGCTCTTTGGGATTTGCTGGTTCACCACGAGGGCATCAAGCTCGGCTATGTATTTGTTAAGGGATTCGATCAGCTGCTTCTCTGAATCGGTCGACAGTGTGTTGAACCGGCCGAAATCGATTCTACTCAGCTCTTCCCGCCCCTGGTACGGCTTTGCGTAGACAGGCGTTTGCCAGTCAGATTTCTGTCGCTGTATACCATTGCTATCGGTGTTGATTGCCTTGAACTGTCGCAGCATTTCATCGCCGAATAAATCTTCCCCCAGTACACCGAACGCACGGACATTGCCGACGCCGAGCGCGGCCAGGTTATTCACCACATTCCCCGCGCCTCCGAGACTGTACTCTTGTTGTGCAACAGCCATGGTAGGCTTCCCGGTCTCAAGCGAAAGCTCGAGGGGTGATTCATCGAGCTGCCAGTAGGCATCAAGACAGAAATCTCCAATGACGCCAACGGAAACGGAGCGAAGGCGGGAGAGAAGGGAGGATAGTTCAGATCGGGTCATCGGGAGATCGGCTCATCGGGAGATCGGGACATCGGGTGATCCGGTCATCTGCTCATCGGAAAATAGCTTGATCGGGTCAAGTCTTGTTCGCCCTAGCCGTGCGTTGAGAGGCAGCGAATATTGCCAGGAGTTCATTCCCTTCTCTAAGCAGAGGTTCAATCTTCTCCCTGCGCACAACCTCCGTGTCGACAAGCATCTCCAGCCAAAAGACAGATTCGTCCGCTTCCTCTACTACGGTTCCCATCTTGGAGATGAATTCGGCTCGAGAGCGAGCTCTTCCAGCAGCTCGGTAGTTTGCAGCCACGGAAGTGGCGCACCGAAGAAGCTGGTGTCCCATTATTCGCGATTCTTCCGACTTTGGCAGCGTACGCAAGAATTTCACAACTGTAATGGCAAATTGTTTCGATCGATCCCTCAGGATTTCTTGTAGTGTCGGCATCTTTCAGATCTCTCTTGCGGTCTGAGGTTCAATGATTAGACATTCAGCAGTTCAGACAGATTAACCTGATGGCCCAATATTCAGATGGATTGATGACCCGATGGATAGCTAAGATCGCCCGATGATCAGATGTCCCGATGGTCAGATGAGGAGATGGTCAGATCAATAGATGATGAGATGGTTTGATCACCCGATTACAGCATCTCCTTTAGCTTATCATACCCCGATCTACTCACTTGCAGCTGTGTTCCGTCCTTCAGGATGGCCATCCGGCTGTCTTTCGCATAGAGCTCGAGGCGCGCGAGACGATCGATGTTGAGGATATAGGAGCGATGAACGCGGACAAAGCGTTTCGGATCGAGCAAGGCCTGAAGGTCAGACAATCGCTGCTTCTTCAGATGTGTTTTTCCTTCCGACTTGATCGCAATGTAGTCATCCTGAGCTTCAATATAGTCGATCTTCTCCGCAGGGATGACGAAGACACGTGAACCATCCCGGACGAGAACGCGCTCAATCGTTTCTCCTTTTGGTCGCGCCGAGCTGATGAGCTCCTGCGGCGGCGGAAACTCCCGTTGCTCGAGCTTCTCCTTGGCGCGTGCCAGGGCTTCATCGAACCGCTCCCTGCTGAACGGTTTGAGAAGATAATCGACGGCATGAACTTCAAACGCCTTGACCGCGTACTGCTCATAGGCCGTGATAAAAATGACCACGAGGTCAGACTCAATGAGCTCCAGGACTTCGAACCCGTTCAGCTTTGGCATCTGGACATCGAGGAAGAGAAGGTCCGGCTTCAATTCGGTAACCGCCTTGACCGCTTCGAAGCCGTTCGAGCACGCCGCCACAATATCAATTTCGACGTGGTCGGCGAGGTATTCGCGAATGATGCTTCGCGCCAGCTCTTCATCATCCACTATAATTGCACGGGTTGGTTCCATAGACATTCTAAAGATACGAAACGGGGTCGTTTTTAGACATCTCTTTCGGGATCGAAGAGGTGGCTTGCCGTGGAGACCCGGCAGGGGACGAAAGAGGGGACGCTATTCCGGGACAACAGTAGGAACTGCGACCGGTGCTGGTCGGCGGAAACCAAGGCTTGTCTGTGCCGGAAGCCACAGGTCCGAATGGAAAACGCCGTCGCTCTCGGAAGTCTGGAGCTGCGCGTCATCCTTGTAAATTGCCCGGAGCCGTTTGCCGACGTTGTCGAGGCCAAGCCCTCCCTTACGATTTCTCGGTCGATCCGGATCGATCGGATTCTCAATCCTCACGTGGAGAACGCTTCCGCGCCATTCAGCTTCCAGGGTGATGGTCCCGCCATCCAGCATATGCGCGATGCCATGGTGCACGGCGTTTTCGATCAGCGGCTGAAGAATCAGCGGAGGGACAAGACAATCCTTACAGACCTCTTCAATTTTCTGGACGATTTGGAGGCGGGAACCGTAACGGATCTGTTCGATTTCAAGGAAGCTAAGCGACATTGAAACTTCCTCTTCCAGCCGTATGAGTTCCTGAGCGCCAAGCCGCAGACTCTTCCGGAGAAAATCTGCAAGCCGCAGTGTCATGGCCCGGACGGCGATAGGATCCTGCGTCGCGAGCGCACTGATAGAGTTCAGACTGTTAAACAGGAAGTGAGGATTGATCTGTGCCCTCAGTGCTTTGAGCTCGGCTTCCTGCGCGAAGATTCTTGATTGAAGCTCACGCTGTTCGGATTCTTTCGAGGCCTCGAAGGTGACAATCAGGTAATGCACGGCCACCGTCAGGCTGTACATAATAAATCCGACACCGATGAGGAGCGGTGCCTTCGCGAGAACATGGGCCTGCAGCGACGCGAACGAAAATGCACGCTGCAGAAAAACCACCCACCCGCTGGCAATGGCAGCCCAGATCAGGATCGTCAGAATGCCGGCGAGCGCCTGAACGAGGAGCACTCGTTCGAATGGTGTCTTCTGAAGAGGATATACTCTGCAGACGTACCATGACGACAGACAGATCGCGCCGTATACCAACGTCAGCGGAATCGCGACCGCGAGCGCCTGTGTCCACGTAAAGTCATCGTGGGGCAAGGCGAGGACAGCGGCGAGCATAACGCCGAAAATCAGCCAGCCGAGCAGGTAGATGCTGAGTCGCTCCTGATTTGCAAGGATTGGGTGCATAGATCAGTTCTTGATCTCCACGCCGCCCATCACAGAGTATCCTTTCACGATCAACCGTTTGCTCGAGTTCGCAGGAGAATGAGTCTTGTCTTCAAAACCGCCCAACACTGGTACACCCTGCATCACCACGGCCCAGTCTTCGGGTACCCAGATTTCAACGCCACCCATGACAGCCATCAGATGAAGTACCGCTTCACCTTCCTGAATGGATGCTTTCCTCAAGTCGATTTCGCATCCCCCCATGATCGCCGTTGCTTCGCCACCGCGAAAATCCTGGGAATCGTTCGATCGCTTGAATCCGCCCAACAGTGCAAACGCATTGATCGTTGAGTTGCTATCTCCAACTATACTTGTTCCGGCGAATGTATAGCCGCGCCGTGACGGTCTCCAGATCAGGCTGAGGCCGAGTGCGACGAGGATCAGCGGCCAGAGGTCCCAGATGTTGAAGTAGAGAATGTCGAGCCGATCAAGGAACCAGAATGTTCCCACGAAGATCCAGAAGACACCCCATGCCTTCTGCGCCGTGGTTTGGCACTGCACAACCCTCGAAATGCCGTAGAATGCTATCAGGATCGGCCAGTATCTCAGGATCTCACGGGCGTAGAGAACTCCGAGATTCTCCAGCGTATACAGCAAGCCGAGTATGATGATGAAAAGGCCGAAGAAGATTTGAAAACTCATCCTGAAGTTTTTTGTTGCCATAGTCTTATCCTCTTGATGTGCGCCACTCGGCGTGCGGTGTCACCGACTTCCAGATGGCATTGATACCGAAGCCGATCAGGAGAAGTGGCCAGGAGTTGTGAAAAGTCAATCCGAACATATGAAGAACGGATACCAAAAGCCAGAGTCCGAAAAACATCCAGCCAAAGCCCTTTCGCCGCTCCCATGCGTTCTCGGCCTGGAAAATTCTGACGAGTCCCAACGCGACAATGATCAGAGGCCAAAAATGAGAAACGGGCTCGCCAATGTAAATGACGTCGAAGTTATCGAGAAGAAAAGCCAGGCCGACAGCGAGCAGAAGAATTCCTGCAACGAGAGATCCACGATACTGAGGGGACGAAGCATGTTCCATCGAAGTCTCCTTGATGTGTGTGTTCACTTCAAAGATACTTGGTTTGCGGCGGATTGTTGCGTCGTTTTCGGTAAACGGTGGCTTTGTATCGGTGAATGGCGCAGAAAAGGTAGGGTCAGCTTATGGGGCGGACTCGATGTGCTTTCGATAGTCCTCGAGCGTGTCGATATCGATAATCGCAGCGTTGAATGGAATTGTCGTCACTCGGGCCGGGTCTTCATCGATGACCAGCTTTGCGCCATGATCGCCCGTAAGCTGCTTCAATTCGGGAAAGAGAGAGCGTCCGAAGCAGGCAGGAACACCGGCCGTCTGTTCGTAACCGGTCGCAGCAATCGGCCTCTTGTCGGTGCAGCAGGTGATAAGTCGGATGAGCAGCTCTGTGGTGACGAATGGCTGATCGCAAAGAAGCATCAACGCCGCTTCCACTGTCTCCGGCACTGCTGCAATCCCTTCCCTGATGGAGGATGCGATACCTTCCTTCCATGCCGGATTCAGTATGATGCGTACCGGCAGATCGTCAAGCTCGTGCTTCATCCGGTCGGATTCGAAGCCGAGGACTGCAACGACTTCTGCGGTGTGCGCGGCGAGAGCTGTATCTGCGGCGTGGCGCAGAAGGCTTTTCCCATGGAGCTGCAGCAGTTGTTTCGGCAAACCCATGCGTGATGAGTTGCCCGCAGCGAGAATGATGATTGCAGTGGAGGAAGGATTCATAGTTCGATGAAGAAGGTCACCTTCAGCCGGGGCTATCCTCTGCGGAAGGTGACCTTCAGCTACTTCTGTGGTTGCATCCCCATCTTTGTCCATTCTTCTCTCGAAGGGCCATAGACGCCCGGCACCTTCAGTCCGGCCTGTCGCATAAGGACTGTCATCTGGGCACGATGGTGAGTCTGATGTAACAGCAACGATGAGAGAGCCCCGCCCCGCTTCCACATCTCGCCATACATCGGTATTTCGTCGTTCAGGGACGCATCAGTCCAGGAGCTGCGTACGGCCTCAAGAACGGACTTCGAGCTGATGTCGTACGTCGACGCGATCTCAGCGGCAACCTTCGGCGGTTCGGAATCTTCCGCAGGGGCAGTGACCTGCAATCCCATTTTGGATCCCATCTCGCTCAGCGTCAGCACCACGTGCCAGGCGAGAAAACCAAGCGACCGACCTTCAGGCGTGACTTTCTGTTTGAGCGACGCGTCTGTGAGTGCACGAAGGATCTTCATGGTCGCACTGCTCTCATACTCCCAATCGAGTACGAAATCATCTATAGTCCTGTACATAATTCCTCCTTGGTGGTGACGGACGATCAACGGTGCTGACTATTGTTTGATCTTGTCGAGTATCTTCTCCATTTCATCCATCACCCGATTCATTTTCTTCATCGTCAATTCCAGGGGTGCCGGGGTTGTCATATCGACGCCTGCTTTCTTCAGGAGATCGATGGCGTAATCCGATCCTCCTGCCGAGAGGAACTCCAGATATCGTTTGGTCGCGGCTTTGTCCCCCGCGAGCACCTGCTCGGAAAGCGCGGCAGATGCTGTGAAGGCCGTCGCGTACTGATATACATAGAAATCGTAATAGAAATGGGGAATGAAAGACCATTCCGATTTTATCTCATTGTCGACGATGCAGACGCCTTTGTCGTGGCCGTAGTACTTTCTCGTGATCTTCAGGTACAGGTCATCGAGCGCGTCACCGGTGATCGACTCGCCTCTTTCCGCCATTTCGTGCATGCTGAGTTCGAATTCCGCGAACTGCGTCTGACGGAACACCGTCCCCTTGATTCCTTCCAGATAATTCCCGAGGAGCGACAGTCGAACCTTGTCATCGGTTATCGACTTCAACATATGGTCGATGAGAAGCGCTTCGTTAAATGTTGAAGCGACCTCGGCAACGAAGATAGGATAGTCGGATGTGGGGTACGGCTGCGTTTTGTTCGAGAAGTAGCTCTGCATCGTGTGTCCCAGCTCGTGCGCCAGCGTGCTCATGTCGTCGTACTTGTTGTTGTAGTTGAGAAGCATGTAGGGATGAACGTCGTACACCGAACCGTTCGAATACGCCCCCGATCGCTTGCCGTCCGTCGGGTAGAAATCGATCCAGCGTTCCCTGAATGCTTGTTCGATGACCGATACATACTCCTTGCCGAGGGGAGCGAGGGATGCAACGACATGTTTTTCCGCCTCCTCGATAGAGTATTTGAGATCCACGTTGCTCAACAACGGAGCGTACAAATCGTAGTAGTGCAGCTCCTTGAGTCCCAGAATGCGCTTTCTGAGGTTCAGATACCGGTGGAATGTCGCCAGGTTGTTGTTGACGCCATCGACAAGGCTGTGATAAACTTTTACGGGGATGTTGTTGGCGTCGAGCGCACTTTCGAGGCTGGAATCGTACTTTCGGGCCCGGGCGTAAAACATGTTCTTCTTCACTTCCGCGTTCATCTCGGTCCCGAAGGTTCTGCGGAATTCATACAACTTCCCGAAGAAGGTGGCGAAGACCTTTTTTCTGTCTTCCTGATTGGGAACGGTGCGGTACAGTGAGAAGGCCGCTTTGGAGAGCTTTACGTTTTCACCTGTGCTCAGCTTCAGTTCCGGGTAGGGAAAATCGGCATCAGCGAAGACCCCGTAAATGCTCGATGCCGCATCCGACATCAGGCTGGCGTCGGCTATGATCTTTTCCTCGCCGGCGGTGCCGGTGTGTGCCTTCCTGCGGAGGATGTCATCCAAATAGTGTCGATAGACTTCCAGCTTCTTCTCCTGTTGTATGAACCCATCAACGGTTTTCTTGTTGAGCGAAAGAATTTCAGGCTCGATATATGCCGCTTTCGCTGCGAAGTCCGATGCAACCTGTCTCACTTCCTGCTGCATCGCGAGGTATTTTGAGTCCCTCGTGTCCTGATCCGAGCTCATGCTCGCATAGCTGCCAAGCCGCGACAATTCTTTTGTGATATGACTCGCAAGGTCGAGGCATCCGAGAAGTTGCGCCGGCGATTTGCCCAGCGTTCCTCGGTACTGTTCCATGGATGGAACTTTGGCTGCGATCTGCTGCTTCGCCTGCTTCCATGCGTCGTCCGTGGGGTATACATGGGTGAGATCCCACTTGTAATTGTCGGGGATCTTTGATCGATCACGCTCTTGCGAATACGACATATCGGGAACTGTGAGTGAGAGAGTCAGAAACGAAAGTGTAAGGGCGGTCAAAGGACGCATTGTATCACCTTTCTGAGGCGCGAGCTGACGATGGAGACTCAAGTGGAATGAATTCATTGACCCTGCGGGTGAAGAATGGTTCGAAAAACCGTGACAACCGAAAGACTGTTTCTGAATGTACGCGTTGGATGGGGAAACGGCAAGAGAGATGTTAAGAGTCGGAATTCAGGTCATCGGGTGATCGGGTCATCGGATCATCCAACCATCTGACGATCTCTAGATGATGAGATGACCCGATGGTCAGATGGCCAGATCACCCGGTGTCCCCTACGGATGGATCGGTCCGCTATGATCGCGCAGAAACCCTCCGCTCCGACCGTTCACAAAGGCCTGAATCTCGGAAAGAACCGAAAGAGCTATCTCTTCCGGCGATTCCGCCCCTATGTTCAGCCCGACCGGTCCGTGGAGTCGTTCGAGTTGTTTCGCGCTGGGGGTAAAGCCCGACTCACGTACTTTTTCCAGCAGAAGCTCGGTTCTCTTTGATGGGCCAAGAATTCCAACATACAGTGCCGGCGAGGGAAGAAGAGTTCTGAGAAGCTGGAGGTCGTGGGAGAAATTGTGCGTCATGATGACAGCCACGGTATTCCCTTTGAATCTGATTTTCTCCTGGATCTCCTCGGGACGTGCAAGTATCAAAGAGTCCGCATGGGGAAACCGTTCTTGTGTGATGAATGCGGGACGATGATCGATGACTGTGACACTCCATCCGAGCTCTTTTGCGAATCGTGCAAGAGGAACAGAGTCGGCTCCGGCTCCGATGATGACCAGCGGAACAGCGGGGCGAATCACCTCGATGAGCGCCTCGACAACGCCTTCCATGAATCGATATTCTTTGACGCACGTTTTCTTCGTTCGCAGGGCCGTGAGACAGTCTTCCGTCAGAGCTGCAGTCAGTGTCGGATTCTTGATATCTTCTGCCACAGTGCCGTCTTCGAGAAGGAAGAGATGCGATCCGATGGTGGCCCTGAATTCTCCCTCAACTCGAAAGATACTTGCGAGCACTCCGGATTTTTCTGATTGCATGCAATCTGCAAGCGATTTCAGATGGAATGAGCGTGCGCTCATCGGGAGGGGTTCCAGCAGTATCTGGATGACACCGTTGCAGCCGAGATTGAGACCCCAGACATCGTTTTCGGAAGCTGTGAGGTCGTAGACAACCGTCATTGCATCGTGGGAGTCCATAACCTTCTTCGCACGCTCGACGACATCCGCCTCCAGGCAGCCGCTGCTGATCGCTCCGATTGTCGTGCCGTCCTGACGAATGAGCATCCGCGCACCGGGACGACGGTACGTCGAACCTCTCACATCGACAATCGTGGCGAGCATCGCTTTTTCTTCTGCGAGCTTGATTGCCTCGTAGCCGCGTATGATTTCCCGGAGTTCTTTCATTTCCGCTGAAGTTGCGTCAAGTTTATCCAATCCTTGAACGACAATGATGAAATATACTCAAATCCAATGAAGAATTTCCAACTTAGCTCCCACCGAGATTTCGAGGTTGATCGAGCGTACACGCCGAATGGCAGAGATGAAAAAACAACGCCTTCTGAATTCGTGGAAACGGGTAGCTCCGATGAAGAGGTCAAATTCTATTTCGTTTCGAAGCTCCAGGCTCTTGCTTCTCCATCTTTTCAAGCCGTTTCATCGTCATACGAGTGTGAGATTGAATTCCCGGGCTCTTGGAAGGAAGAAGGAGTTCAAGCGAGGCTTTGAGTTCGCGCCGGAGGGCGGGCTCCCGCTCCGCGGCGTTCGCCAGGACGGTCATGGAGTATGCCTTGACCGCGATCGGTGTGTCGTATGAGTTAATAAAGTCAAAGCAGAGGGAGACGACGGTTCCGAGCAGGGCTTTGGGAATCTCGACACACTGGAGGATCCGGACGGCGTTTCGTATCACTCCATCGTGCACATCGGGTTCCTGCATTCTCTTTACCATTGCCGGAAGCCACGGTGTGATCAGCCAGGGGTACTGATCGTAACAGACGCCGAGTATCCAGGCTGATTGTTGAGCGACACGATACTCTCCGTGAAGAAAGAGCGCCATCAGTTGCCTGAACCTTTTTGGATCCGAGCCAATCCACCTGGCGACTCTGACCGTGTCACGCTTCAAACGCACATTGAATATTTCAGATTCGAGGTCCATTGGTGTTGACAGACACAAAAAGCGAAATGTGCACGACGAAATCAAGAGCCTTTTACCTTCCTGCAAACCACTTGCCATCGGCAGGATTTTTGTGTTTTATGATATTATGGGGCAACCGGTCCATAGCGAGAATCATCCGAGAGGCGAAGGTGTGCCGAGTATTATGAAGGCGCGGGAGGAATTCCTGCTCGGCATCATACTTTTCCTCGTGTCGTCAACTGCCGCGATAAAGCTCTATGCTGTTGACAAGTACGCTTTCATTTTGTATGGAGATGCGGCCTCACACCTCGTAAAGGCGCGGCAGCTGGTGGATTCGTGGCAGCCGGGACTGGAAAATATCGGTACCGTGTGGCTGCCGATTCCTCACTTTCTGCTTCTCCCATTCAGCGTTTTCGACGCGCTCTTTTTCTCAGGGGCCGCAGGCGCTGTTGCCGGAATTCCCCTCCTCATTGCGACATCGATACTCCTGTTCGCAATTGTCCGTCGACTCACGGGCTCGCGCCCGATTGCCCTGCTGAGCGCTTCGCTGTTCGGACTGAATCCCAATGTCATGTACCTCGCACTCACGCCGATGAGTGAGCTCACCTTCTTTTTCCTCATAACCCTCGGTGGGTACGCGATGCAGCGGTGGTTGTATGAACGGGAAGATCGCTGGCTGGTCGTGTGCTCTGTCGCAGCCATGCTGGCGACGCTCAGCCGTTATGAGGCGTGGCTTCTCGCACCGTGTGTTGCTCTTCTGGCGATTACAGAAGGGTATCTTTCATGGAGACGGCATGAGCATCGAAGAACCCGGACGATGCTCTGGACCGCGTTGCTCAGTCTTGGCGGGATCATCCTCTGGCTTTGCTGGAACAGGTTCATGTATGGCGATTTCTTCCAGTTCGCACCATGGAAGTATCGTCCGCCTCCCTCAGCAGCTAACAACCCGATGTGGTACCGCCAGGAACCTGTATCGGTGACGCTTGCAACGGCAGTCGTGAACATCTTTGGTCCAGTCGTACTCCTCGCTTGCCTCTGGGGCATCGTCGCATGGCGCAAGGTGGTTCGGGAGCCAAAACAGTATCTTCTTGTTGCGTACCTGGCACTTCCAACGATCTTCATTTTTGCCGGCATTCTGACTGATTACGTTCTGATCGATCAGTGGTGGTGGAACTGGCGGTTCGTGATCGTGTTTGGATTATTTGCTTCGGTTGCTGGGGGGATTGGTGTGTCGGAGCTTTTCAAGAAAGTGCGCTCACGGGCAGCACGAGGAATTACAGTTGCTGCACTTCTGGCGATGCCGATCGTTCAGATGACGGTGACCAGTGTCAGCGTTGCGACGCATGAGGACGCAGCGAAGATCTTCAGTGGACTGACGAAATACGCGACCTCCTTTGGCGAGCGGCTTGGCTCAACGTACAAAGGGGGATCGGTTATCCTTTTTACGGGGACAGGTCTCGGGGAGAGAATCATGATCTCCAGCGGAATCCCCTTGAAGAATTTCCATCTCATTCAGTATCCCGGCGGTCAGGATATTCAGGGGGCTGTCAGGTCGGGCGATAGGTACGTCGTCTTGGGCAAGGTGCGGTTGCCGGATTCACGAGAGGTGGTTGATTACTGGCTGGATCGGAGACAACTTGTTTTGCAGTACTACGACATCTTGTTCGAGGACGAGAACTATCTTCTCCTGGGCAGAAAAGGCTTGCCCAAGATATGAATCACCAATGACACGGATAAGGCGGATTGCCACTGAATGATTTATCTACCGCCCGTGTCATTCTCGCTTGCCTGCGTTGCCGCTTCGGCGAGGTAGCCGTTGCAGATGCTTACCTATCAGGAGCATCGCGATGTCATTGTCGACGAAACTCTGCATCATCCAGATCGTGATCCGTAGGAACTATCTGAAACTAGCTATTCCGGTTTTGTAGGTTTCTCCTTCGCAGCAGCAAGGTAGCCGTTCCCCCCATTCTCTCGCTTCATCTTTCTCGCGAATAAGAGTGCTTGTTGCCCACTCGTAAACCAGTCAGATGAGATCCGTTTCCTGAACCAAAGGGTTTTCTTCGACCGTCTGACAATCCATACCGTAGGATTTGAATCACTGTGAATAAGCTGAATGAAGCAGTCTGCAGCATTCGATATGACAGTAGTCTTCTTCATAATTGATCAGGCGACTTCCTTTCTGAACCACATAAACTCCACCCACCGCTTCAGCGTCCACCAGCCTGGTCTGGCGTAGAGCCGACTGGATTCAAGGAATCGCCAGATTCGTCTCACAGTTTCGATAGAGTCCAGTAATACTTGTGTCAGACGTTCCTCACTGGTTTCGAGAACAATGTGGCTCTTTTCATCGACCTCGGCATATGGCTTGCCACGCTTGCTGAAAGGCTTCATAACGTCTGCCTGTAACAGCTGGACGCGAAGATGAAGAGCCGATTACCGGGCCGTGGACCAATTGAAAAGCAGCGTAGATGTGGGAATCGAGGCAGGCTGACGACGTGCGCTGTTTGACGAGAAAACCTCTGCGAGCCTTAAGAGCCTCGCCCTTTAGTTGCCGGCGAGTACAGAGGCCAAAACCTCTTCTAACAGTGTCGACCCTTTCCGCTTCAATAGCAAGGCATGGAGAGATTCATTAGGGATTAACTACTTTATCATCCTTTCGAGCTATACCTGTCGAAGCAAATCATCGGTATGTTTTCGTGCCTTATTAAGGGATATCTCTATCCCTTCAAATCGGCTAAACGAGTATCGACAGAGCATACTATAGACAAATCGAAGCAAAGATTTTGAGAGGATCTTCTTCTTGAAACGAAACTCAACAAATTCAACAGTCAACCGAATTGCATTCGTCGGTAACTATCTGCCGAGGCAGTGCGGCATCGCCACGTTTACAACGGATTTATGCGAGGCGGTGGCTTCGGCGTACATTGAGACAACGTGTATTGCCTTGCCGGTCAACGATACGGAAGCCGGCTACGCGTATCCGAGCCGGGTTCGCTTTGAACTTGCCGAGAAAGACATCCTTTCGTACACCCGCGCTGCTGACTTCCTCAATATTAATAATGTCGATCTGGTCTGTCTCCAATTTGAGTACGGAATATTCGGTGGAAAAGCGGGAAGCCACGTCCTGACACTTTTGCGTGACCTGCGCATGCCGATTGTCACGACGCTTCATACGATCCTTCGTTCCCCATCCCCTGATCAGCGGTTGGTGCTGGAAGAAGTTGCCGCCCTCTCGGACAGGTTGGTCGTCATGAGTGAACGTGGCGCCGAGTATCTGCAGACAGTCTACAACGTCTTGCCGGAGAAAATCGATGTCATTCCTCACGGCATTCCTGACGTGCCGTTCGTCGACCCAAGCTTTAACAAAGATCTGTTCGGGGTGGAGGGGAAGACGGTCTTGCTGAGTTTTGGTTTGCTCTCGGCGAACAAGGGAATCGAGACCGTCATTTCTGCCCTCCCTGAGATTGTCGCCCGTTATCCCGACGTCGTGTACATCGTTGTAGGAGCGACACATCCTCATGTTATTCAACACGAAGGTGAAACGTATCGGCTCTCTCTTCAATGGCTGGCTCAACAAAAGGGGGTGGAAAGTCATGTGGTCTTCTACAACCGCTTCGTCAGCCTGGAAGAACTTGTCGAATTCATCGGAGCCGCTGATATTTATATTACACCCTACCTCAACGAGGCACAGATCGTGTCCGGCACACTCGCATACACATTGGGAGCCGGGAAGGCGGTCATCTCCACACCATATTGGTACGCACAGGAGATGCTCGCCGACAAACGAGGTGTGCTTGTTCCATTCCATGACCCCGAGGCCCTGGCTGAACAAGTGATCAACCTGCTGGACAACGAGGCAGAACGGCACGCAATGCGGAAGCGTGCGTATATGTTTGGACGAGCGATGATCTGGTCCGAAGTGGCGAAACGCTACATGGAAAGCTTTGAGAGGGCTCGGGCAGAACGTCGCCATTATATTCCGCCTGGATTTATTGCAAAATCACTTGATAAATATCCGAGCGAATTGCCCCCGCTGAAATCTGCTCACTTGCGGGCTATGACAGATCAGACAGGAATTTTGCAGCACGCTCTTTTTACGGTGCCAAACTATTCCCACGGATATACGACTGACGACAACGCACGGGCGCTGTTGGTGAGCATTCTCATGGATGAACTGGGGAACAAGGAAAGCTTCGGACTGGAATCCCGCTACCTTGCATTCCTCGGATTCGCCTTCAATGTTCAGAATAAACGTTTTCGAAATGTCATGGACTATCAACACAGGTGGTCGGAAGACACTGGATCGGACGATAGCCACGGGCGCGCAATATGGGCGCTGGGAACGGTTTTGAGCCATTCCACCACACCTTCATTCCATAGTATGGCAGGCTGGCTGTTTGAGCAAGCCCTTCCTTCCATCCTCGTAGCCACAAGCCCGCGTGCCTGGGCGTTTGCTCTCATCGGTATTTCCGAGTATTCACAGAAATACTCCGGTGATCGGATGGCCAGCCAGGTCAGCGAGGAATTGGCGGCGCGACTTTTGAGATTGTACCAAAATAATCGTTCGAACGATTGGCGCTGGTTTGAAAAAAAACTTACGTACTGCAATGCGGCCCTGCCTCATGCTCTCCTCATCTGCGGCAGATCAATTCCAAGTAGCGCGATGACGGATGCCGGATTGGAATCGTTACACTGGATTGCCGACGTGCAGACCGCCAGTGAGGGACATTTTGTTCCGATAGGCTCGAACGGGTTTTATGAGCTTGGGAATGAACGTGCCCGCTTCGATCAACAACCGGTTGAGGCACAGGCAATGGTCTCGGCTTGTCTCGAAGCATTCAGAATCACAGGAGACAAGCATTGGAATAAGGAAGCTCATCGGGCATTTGAGTGGTTCCTCGGGCGAAACGATTTGAAACTACCATTGTACGACCCGACAACCGGCGGCTGTCGTGACGGTCTGCACCCTGACCGTCCGAACGAAAATCAAGGGGGAGAATCAACGCTCGCATTTCTTCAGTCATTGCTGGAATTGCGTTTGGCTGAACAGACATATTTATCATCGGAGGCATTGTTAAAGCGAACAATCACCATCTAGAGATCTTTCACCGTTACAACCGGAATCCCATTCTTACAGCCGGCGACTGGCCTTATCCCATCAATAGCGTGTTCAATGCAGGCGCTACTGTGTTGCCTGATGGAACGACGTTGCTGTTGTGTCGAGTGGAGGACCGACGAGGACTGTCTCACCTTTGTGCTGCGCGATCCGCAAACGGGTTAGACGGCTGGAAGATTGATCAGGAGCCGACTCTGGTACCCAATCCTGAGAATTTCCCGGAAGAACTATGGGGCATCGAAGATCCACGCATTACGTTTCTGCCGGAACTGGAAAAATACGCGGTCGTGTACACTGCCTACACTCGCGACGGACCCGGCGTTGCGCTGGCCCTTACCGAGAGCTTTCACACCTTTGAACGCTTCGGCGTTATCATGCCGCCGGAAGACAAAGATGCAGCATTGTTACCAAATCGAATCGACGGCAACTGGGCTTTGATCCATCGCCCTGTCAGCGCACCGAGAGCGCATATGTGGATCTCGTACTCCCCGGATCTGAAAAACTGGGGCGGTCACACTATCATGATGGAGGCCCGCAAGGGTGCATGGTGGGATGCGAACAAAATCGGTCTTTCTCCCCCGCCTATCAAAACGCCGCAGGGGTGGTTGGTCATCTACCACGGAGTGAAACAATCGTGTGCCGGATGCATCTATCGGTTGGGACTTGCTCTTTTTGATTTGAACAAGCCTGAGATTCTGCTTCGGCGCGGTAACGAATGGATCTTCGCCCCGGAACAACCGTACGAACAGCGCGGCGATGTAGCAAACGTCGTTTTTCCCTGCGGATACACGATTGGCCGGGACGGTGATTCCATCAATATATACTATGGCGCGGCAGACACGAGCATTGCCTTGGCGACCAGCAGCATACGCGGGATGCTTGAGTGGCTTGGAGAGCACAGCAAGTAGATAATCTCAATCAAGAGGAAAAACATCATGAGCAAAGGTCAAAACAACAAGAAGAGTTCAAAAAAAGAACCGACAAGAACCTTGCAGGAAAAAAGGACAGCCAAAAGAGAAAAGAAAAACGAAAAGATGAACCAGGGACTCCTCAGTCAAATCGCAAAAGTGTAAATGGATTCCACCGCTCGGCGTACCATGGCCGATCAAGGCACGACTGAACCGTTCAGATAATGAATATCGATGAGACACGGAACTGCCGTGCGCGATCTCATTCGCGCGTGAGGTGGCTCTCGTGTAAATGGTCCTCTGGAAGATTCGATCGAGGAAGTTGGGGAGATTGTTGACGGTCCCACTCATGTCATCATCCATCACTGGATGGCACGGCGTTTGCCCGTCATTGTGGATCAATTGAGCTCTCGGGTTTTGTTTGTTCCCCGACCTTTTGGTATGATCAGGTTAGCACGGCGGTCCTCAGACCGCTGGCACGCCCGCGACAACAAGACATTCCGACCGTCGCCTACGCATAACCGTCTCGATTCGCTCCTAACCCAAAAACAGAATCGAAAAGTCTCTTCGCGGTCATGCAGGTATACCGTTTGAGGCAGGGCTCTCAAGCGAGTTTCTGACATCACTTCTCGCGATTACACAACGATTCACCGCTCCGCAGGATGGCCTTCGACAAATCTCAGCCAGTCCGGTACTAATCGCTACGAAACGCAATCCAATTGTGGAAAAGGGATTAACTACTCTTCCATACTTTCGGGCTATTACGCCTTAACGCGCGCATCGGTATACTGCATCACGTTTCAGCAGCGGTGTTCGCAGCTTCATCGGCCGAAGAGAGGCCCCCAGCTGAACTCGCGATTGACATTGAGATGGGACCACGATCAAGGCGGATCTACGATCTTACACGCGAGTTAACCGTTATTCCTCGCCTACTGCTGAAAGGCATCGCCTCAAACCGCATGAGAACTGTCGGAAGAGGTGAAAACGAGACTGTGGCTTCGAACGAAATAGATGCGGGCCGCGCGGAGAATCGACGGATCGAATTTTACATGGAAAAAATAGCCGGTGAAGAAATTGTCGTCATCAGGACAAGAGATGATAAAAGCCTGGATGTGCACAGAAATAGTTCCGGAGGCATTATGGCCGCGAAAATATTGCTGGTTGATGACCACAAGAATCGGAGAGACTCTGTTCTAGCTATGCTGAAGTCAGAGCAAAGTCTTGTTGTTGAAGCGGCTGATTGCGCAAATGCCCTCTCCACGCTCGCAAGCGAGAAGTTCGACTTGATACTGCTGGATATTACACCACCAGACAGAAGCGGTTTCCAGATCCTTAAGTTTCTCGAGGAAAACCATGTGGCCAGCAAGGTGATGATCATAACGGGAACGATGGGAGTGGCGAATGTGATCAGGAGCGCAACTCCCGGTGCACGGGAGTATATCACAAAACCGTTCAACCCGGATGACCTCTTGAAGTCCATCGAGCATATTCTCTCAGAGCGAGCTCATGCAAACCTCAGGCTCCAGATCATTCAAGCCGGGGATCTCATAAAAAGCACCCCAACGGGTGATCTGGATCTTAGTGCCAGCAGGGAGGGGCTCGCGCAGATCGCGGCTTCCGGCGCCGAGCTTCAAGAGTACACCGTTCTCATCGACCTTCGGGATGTAAGATCCCGGTTGTCGATATCCGACATCTACGATCTCGCGTTCGAGCTGCTGAAATACGGTGAAACATTCCGAAGGAAGACCGCCGTGCTTGTACGGGCTGGCGAGGATATTGGCCAGGCGAAGTTCTTTGAGAATACCGCCCAAAACCGGGGCTTCGAAGTCAGGACATTCACGGAATTTGAGAAAGCGATCATCTGGCTTTCGAGTATCACTCATCTTACAGAGGAGCAATAACATGGATGCTCTACTTCTCATCATCGGTAGGATTATTCTCGGCGGGTTTTTCATCTACAGCAGTGTTAACCATTTCACTGGATTTGCCATGATGACTCAATATGCCAAAATGAAGGGGGTACCATTCCCCGCGCTTTCACAGGGCACGGCAGGACTTATGCTCTTGCTTGGCGGACTAAGCATCTTGTTTGGGTTCTACCCCTTTGTCGGTATTGTCCTGCTCATTGCCTTCCTGGTTCCAGTGTCTCTCATGATGCATGATTTCTGGAAGCTCAAAGATCCCCAGTTGAGAATGGCCGACAAGGTCAATTTTCTGAAGAACATGGCATTGCTCGGAGCGCTTCTCATGCTTCTCGCCATACCATCGCCGTGGCCTCTACGCCTGGTGCTGTAGAGGTTTGTGATGCAGTCGGAGAAATGAATCGGAAAACAAAAAGGAGGACGAAATGAAACGAACGAATCAATCGGTCGCTTTTCTCTTTACGGCCCTCGTCGTAGCCGTCACCTGCATATCAGGTTGCTCTTCGACAGGTATCCAGCGGTCAGAAAAAGCAACAACAACTATGCAAACCATCGACAACGACATTAAACTGATTGTCGTCCAGTTGGATGCCACAGGGGCGTCGCTGGATGAACTCACAAAAGTGGGTCAATCAGATGTGAAGAAAGCGTTCGTCTCTTGTACGGACAACATTTCAAAGATCGAGACAATGGAAAAGCATTTCGCCATACACGCCGATGAGATGAAAGATCGGGGTAAGGACTATTTCGATGAATGGCAGAAGGAAGGCAACAAATACAATAACGCGCAAATACGCGAACTCAGTGAGCAACGTCGAGCTCAACTTGGCGAAATATATGCAAAGATAGCCGAGAGCAGCGTTGAAGTGAAGGGACCTTTCAAAGCTTATGTATCCGACGTTAAAGATATTCAGGTCTACGTTTCGAATGACTTGACATCAAAAGGAATCGAGTCAATTGCTCCGATCACGCGGAAGGCCGTTGATGACGGAGAGAAACTTAAATCTGCAATTAGAAACCTTCAAGCGGCGATTGAGAAGGCGAGAGCAGAGATGTCTCATACCGGTCTGTAACATCTTACCGCAATTGAAGAGATAATCAACGAGTAATTGTATCCGCAAATGAGGAGCTTAAGAATATGAACGATAAATGGGAATTCTACAAAGATGCCGAAGATAAATGGCGCTGGCGACGCACTGCCCCGAACGGCAATATTGTTGGAGCATCGACGGAAGGCTATGCGAATAAAGCCGATTGCGAGGGGAATGCACGTCGTAACGGGTTGAGCGACGATGTACTGTTTCAAGAAGGAGTTGACAAAATGACGCAAAAGGATCTGAACGAAGAAAAAAAGGAAATAAAGAGGAAGGCGTATGCTCTTTACAAGGAACATGGCTTTAAGGATGGTAATGATTTTGTTGTGTGGCTTGAGGTGGAAAGGCAAGCGGAAGAAAAGTCCAGATCAAAGGGCAACAAACAGTTGAAGGGTATTCTTTTCACTATTGCGGGGATATTGTGCGTCATCGTGGCGCTCCTGTTGATTATGATGTTTACGAAAAAGCCTCAGGTGGAACTAGCCAAACAGAGCTTGCCTGAGCTGAAGGTCATGATGGTTGTGCTTGACCCGAAGGAGGACGAGAAGGTAGTGGCTTTCGGCGACACGCATTTCGATTACGATAAGTCCACCCTTAGCCCGGAAGCGAAGACGCTGCTGGATAAGGATGTACAGAGCCTGAAGGAAAACCCAAAAATAGATGTCCGTATGGCCGGGTATACCTCTGCTGAAGGCACGGAAGAAATCAATCAGAAATTAAGCGAAAGAAGAGCAAATGCCGTCAGGGACTATCTGATCGAAAAAGGTATTGCGCCAGAGAGAATCACGGTGATCGGATATGGCAGGACAAGGCCGGCAGTGTATGAAGTGACGCCTGGTGACGTTAACTCAAAGCAGGCGCTGGCTAATATGCGAGTACTTTTCGAAGTTGTCGTGAAATAGCACGATAGCGCACGGATCCCAGGGTAGCCAAAGCGATCATTCATTCGAAGGACAAAATGAAAGCGTCGGTGTATTGTGGCTCTGGTAAACGGGCACTTGAAGACAAACCGAAGCCAACGGCGCAAGAGCCGAAGAATTGTGTTGCCGAACATGGCCATTCATCACAGCAATGAGGTGAGCGCGTGGAAGAGAAAAAAGTAGTTGTTGGGGAATATGAAAATGAGATAGATGCTGAAATCGCAAGAGGACATCTCGAAGCATCAGGCATTTCAGCGGCCATATTCAAAGACGATGGTGGCGGAATGTTTCCATCGCTGCAGAATACGGATGGCGTTCAATTGTTGGTTTCAGAGTCTCAAGGAGAGAAAGCCAGGAAGGTACTTCAGGCGAAACCTCATTGAGCGCATCGAAGGAGTTTCAGAATAATTCCCGATGAGCTCATGCATGAAGCCATGAAACTGAGCAGGCAAATAACACGAGATATGATCGCCACGGTGTAGAGTGGGCGGCAAAGAAAGGACCAAGATTTTGAAAACAGCAGGCATCATTCTCCTCATACTGGGTCTGGCCATGACCCTCTATACAGGTTTCACCTATATCACGAAAGACAAGGTCGTGGAAGTTGGGGACCTTGTGATAACAAAGGATAAGGAACACTCGGTAAACTGGCAACCGTACTTGGGAATCGGTGTCATGATCATCGGTGGTGTGGTCCTCATCATGAGCAGGAAGAAATCACTGACCGCCTGACTTCATACGAAAATACTTCAGGGAAGAGTTGTCCAGTGTGCTCTATAAAAGAAATCATGAAACAAGTTCAAGACACAAAAACCACAAAAGGAGAAACTACAATGAAGACAATGTATCGTGTTGCTCTTGCGCTGGCTGTATTCGCGCTGCTATTGATTGTTGTCCCTCTGCATGCACGTCAGAATGACGACCGCATCGTAAAATCGGCCAGGAGTTCGTATGTGTTCCAGGTCTATCTCAAGGGCGATGATATCAAAATCGAATCGAAGAATGGCGTCGTCACCCTGACGGGAGTGGTCTCCGAAGAATTTCACAAATCATTGGCCAAGGAAACAGTGGCCGCACTGCCGGGAGTTGAAAGTGTCGACAACAGGCTGGAACTCAAAGGTGCACCCCCCACCGCGAACTCGGATGCGTGGGTAAAAGTGAAAGTGAAATCCACACTCTTGTTTCATCGGAGCGTGAGTGCTGAAGACACCGAAATTGATGTCACGGACGGCATTGTGACCCTGCGGGGCAAGGCCACCAGCCAGGCACAAAAAGAACTGACGAGCGAATATGCAAGGGACGTCGATGGGGTCAAGAGCGTGAACAATGAGATGACAGTGTCAGGACAAAAACCGCACCGAACGGTCGCTGTAAAAATTGATGACGCCTCCATCACTGCCCAGGTAAAGATGGCATTGTGGGTTCATCGCTCGACCAGTGTCGTCAACACCAAGGTCGAGACGAAGAATGGTGTGGTGACGTTGGGTGGCAAGGCAAAGAACGCCGCCGAAAAAGAACTTGTCTCGAAACTCGCCGGAGACATCAATGGAGTGAAGCGCATTCACAACCTAATGACGATAGAATAGTCTTGACGATTTAATAGATCGCGGCTGGCGATGCAGTTCTCATGCCCGGCAGGGAGAAACACCGGTCATCTGATTTGAATACGTTACGGAAAAGGGTTGCCTCATGGTCCCTACACATGAAATCAAGGAACATGGTCAAGACACAACAGCAGTGAGTGTGAAGAGACAGTTCAGCTCCGTTGAAGCAAAACAGATCGGCGATGCTCTGGGCATACACTGGGATAAGTTTGACGTTGAGCAATTCACAATGGGTGTAAACGTTGAGCTTGAACATGGCCGAAGGGATCCGGCAACGGATGTCACGCACGACGAGCCAATGGTGACCGGCAAAATCGCATTAGCTCATCTCAATGAAATCTCTGACTACTACACGCGATTAGCCGCGATGGAAAACGATGCAGAACGAGTCAAGAACATGACACGCAGAAAAAGCCTGTGAACAATGCACTCGACAGTGAAAAACCCAATGAGAACTCTATGAAGAAAAACGTTGGCGTGTGGATAGACCATAGGAAAGCGGTCATCATCCGGATTTCAGGTGATGTTGATGAAATCCATGCAATCGAATCCGACATGGAAAAACATGTTCGTTATGCAGGAGGAAAACCGGAGGATCAACAAGAACACCGGTTTGCCAACCATCTCAACGAGTACTATGCTAAAGTCATTGCAGCGCTTGATGACGCGGATTCCATTTTTATACTCGGTCCCGGTGAAGCAAAGGGCGAGTTCGAAAAACGGCTTCGTGCCGGGTCATTCGGTGAGCGAATCGACGGTATTGAGACATTGGATAAAATGCCCTACGACCAGATTGCAGCAAAAGTCCGGGCACACTTTCTCAATCCGGCTGAGGAAAGCCATCATAAGAGACAACACTGATAGTAGCCTGAGCGACTTTGGTCGTGCCCCAAAAGGCGAACATGCACGAAGGACAACAACAAATTACTCGCGGTACCTGATCAGCAATTGGCTGACGAACTGACCGCCATCACCATGGACATCAGCAAACAAGCAGTTGGACACTAATCCAAGACAGAAAGGACACTTGCCATGCTCTATATTATCGCGGTTGTACTCGTCGTGTTGTGGCTTTTGGGGTTACTCTCTTCGTACACCATGGGTGGTTTCATTCACGTTCTTCTGGTGATTGCCATCGTGGTTGTCTTAGTGAGAATCATCCAGGGACGAAGACCCGTGTGACGATTTCGTAGGTCCAGACGTTCACCACTATTCCAAGAGAGAAGGGATACCGGCTATGCTCTACACTATCGCAGTCATTCTTGTCGTGTTGTGGGTCCTGGGGTTACTCGCTTCCTACACCATGGGCGGTTTCGTTCACCTACTTCTGGTCATAGCCATTATCGTTGTGCTGCTGAGAGTCATTCAGGGACGAAGACCTGTGTGATTACTCCGTGGGAAGCTGGCGGGCAAATCAAAACGAGGGATTCTCAATGAACAAAGCGACCTCAGTCGCAGTACTTGCCGTGGGTATTCTTCTTCTGATCCTCGGCATCAATGCGTATGACTCAACTAGTGCCGATTCTAAAAAGTAATCTTGTACTTTAGAGTTAGATTGTGCAGATTTGAGGGAGCCAGAGAGAAAGGATCCCTCCATGAGTTCATTCGTTCGTTCTTTGACAAATGCAGAAGGTAATC
>JBEKOB010000040.1:0-35119 GCA_049522195.1 Bacteroidota bacterium | reverse complement strand
TACGAGTAGCTCTTGCAGCCAGGCGCATCCGCCTCAACCAGGAGGGACGAAACAAGCTTTCCCTTTTCCTTCACGCTCACCCTGACATTGGAGATCCGCTTCGCGTCAGATGGATCCGTACCAGGGACATACAGGAATTCGTTCAGGCCTGCACCCCGGCTGAGATCGACAATCCGCAGGCCGTTTCTCTTCCATTGGAAATTATCGAGGGCACCGCTCGTCTTATTGATAGCGACCGAGAGAAGATCGTTTTCGACGGCATTTCCCGAAAGCCTGACACTCCCCTCTCCAGTTGCATTTCCCTTCTTCACGGTGATCCGCAATGAGCTCATCGGACGCATGTTCTTCAACAGCACTGCCAGCTCACCGGTGGAGAGCCTTTGAGACGGAATTCGCTTCCCATCGGCGTTCACGACAAGATCTCCGAACGCGCTTTGCTCCGGCGTCAGATAGAGAACGTCCGTTCTCGTCCACGATTGCGTATTGTAGACATCAAAAACCCCATCTCGCTTTTGTTGCGCCTGCGGCGACATACTTTGCTCGAGTACTTTTGACAGACTGTCAGCGTCGAGTGCGAAATGTTGCTTGATCGCCCATTGCCCCTTGACGAAAGGAAGATCAGGTTCCGAGATGCTGTTGTATGCACCCCAGGTGTGTTCGTCGTAGAGAATCACATTGCGCCACGCCGCCGCGAACTCCCGCACCGGAAACGTCGCCGGTGAGCGCATCGACCAGAGAGCCTCATCCTGAATCAGCCTGTCCGCCGCCCGACGATTGAGTGCGGTCTCGTACGCGGAAGAGGCCGCACCATCCTCCCAGTATGGTGTGAAGTCACCGGAGTATGTTCGCAGCGACGCTCCATACCGCCGCTCGAATTCCATGAACATCTGATTGTGCGTCGCAATGATCAGCCGGGGCGTTGCGTATCTCTCATTCCAACTCCTGACATACTCCGCCAGCTTCGGGTCCGGAGGTCCGTTGTCTCCGCCTACCGTATAGGGTAATTGGACGATTTCATACGGATACTTCCTCTCATCGAGTTTCCGCAGGAGCTTGAAAATCTTGTCGTCTCCGAGCTTACTCAGGTCCCCTTCGTAGAAGCTTGCATAACTTTCTCCGGCAACCCACGTCAAAATCTTCTCTTTGCCTGATTGAGACTGCCAGTAGAACGGTTTGTCACCCCATTGCTCAATGGTAAACCCGATTCGATCCCCTGGATTCGGTGAAATAGAAAAGTATTTCACGCCCGATTGAGCGAGCGTCGGTACGATGCCCCATGTGAAACCGGGGACGTCGGATACGAGTGCGGTTGTGATTGGAATGGAATACTCGGTCTCCAAAGTTCGGGCGCGCTCGGTGAAGTGATTCATCTCCACCGTACTCGCCAATCCAGTCAGGATGTTTGCGTACAACGCGTTCAGCCCGATACTGCCTGCTTTCACCGCATCCATGACCTCCTTGCGCTTCGATTCCGGCGCCTGGCGAAGGTATCCATCCAACGCCCAGATCACTTCCATATTCCATTTGACTCGCGCATCCGGGGGGTAGTTCTTCGTCAATGCAATCAGCCGCAGCGCCTCATCGAGATTTCTCCACTGCTTCTTTTCGATGTTCGGCTGAAGGTCCGTGTACCCGATATCGTTGTGAGAATAGGAGAGGATATAGATGTCGCGCTTATTCACCGGTCGAACAGTGATAAATCTTCGGCTGACCGGTCTTCCATTCACACTGAAGGAAACCGGAATCTCCCGGGCTGTCTGGACGGCAGGTACCGGAACAAGGAAGACGTTAGCACCCACCTTCAACGAGTCCACGATGGATCCTCTCCCCTGCGGAAGGGATATCTGGATGCCCCTTCCTGATCGCAAATTGTCCAGGCTCAGCCTCAGCAACTGGGATCGTCCCGTCTGTTCCCGTAACACAACCGGCTCAGTCCGGATGCGTGGTACGAAACTGAAGCTGTATTGAAATGTCATAAACCAGTCGTCGCTTCGGGCATCCTCGCCCTTGACTTCCAGTACGAGGGGTTTTCCCGCAGCGACAAGTCTCTTTGGAATATCGAGGTGCATAGTGCCAAACAGATCGCCGACACGATCGACGGTCACAGTTTCAAACGACAGCTGGGCTCCGTTTGGCGCCCTGATTTTCCAGAACTTCGCAGTCGAGTCTTTCAGGTTCTTGAACGTGAACCAACGCTCGCCGTTGACGGAAAAGTCGAAGGTATGAACCTCATCCAGGTTTTGGAATCCCGCGTGCTCCAGGCCGGCAATCCAGATGAAACGATATTGGTCACCAGAATAGATATCGGGAATCGTATCCGTCTCCCACGAGATGGTGTGAACTTCTTTGCGTGAGCGAACCAGAAGAGCGACCTCAGCGTCAGGATGAGATGAACGGTAAGAGATCAGCTGGCCGGAAAGGGTCTTCCGGTAGCCGTTGAGAAACGTGCCTGCATCGATGGGGTTCAGCGAATCGACAACTTGTCGAATGTTTATCCGGATTTCTTCGATCGACTGTTGAGGTGTGGCCCAAAGCAGAGATGGAAGGAGAACAAGGCCAATAACGATGTGTCGGAATTGATACCTACTCATGGTCAAGCTCCGAGCGTGGTACAATACACAACATGTACGGGTTTATGTGTATGGAATTTAGCGGAAGATGAGAAGAGTGGCGTGCTGTACATCAACGGTGCAGGCCACGGTGAGCATGTGCGGAGCTGGTTTGGCTCGCTGGGATTCGTGTGAGTCCCCTTCGGCGGACAACTTCAATTCTTGCGGGTCACGCGCAGCACTTCTTCGAGAGAGGTGATACCGGCAATCGCTTTTTGCATTCCGTCGAAGTACATGTCCCGGAACCCCCCCTTGACAGCAAGCGCCCGGAGCTTCGTCGTTGTGACTTCCCCGAAGATCAGGTCGCGCATGTCGTCGCTTACAACAAGAACTTCGTGGATTGCCATCCGACCCTTATAGCCGACGCCATTGCACGAGCTGCATCCCTTGGCCCTGAACAGGGTTGTGCCAAGCGGAAGGTTCAACAATCCGGCAGCTTCAAGTTTGGCGCTGTCGGGTTCGTACTCTTCATAGCATCGGGAGCAGAGCCTGCGTACCAACCGCTGAGCAAGCACGCCGATGATGGAGGCACTGACCCAGAATGGTTCCACACCAAGATTGATCATACGCGGGATTGCGCCGACGGCGTCGTTCGTGTGCATGGTGCTGAGGACAAGGTGTCCGGTCAAAGCCGCTTCCGTCGCAATTGTTCCGGTTTCGGAGTCGCGAATTTCGCCGATGAGAACGACGTTTGGATCCTGGCGCAGGATTGCTCTGAGCGCCGCCGCGAAGGTAAGACCCCGTTCAGCGACGACTTGCACCTGGTTGATGAGATCAAGCTTGTACTCCACCGGGTTCTCGACAGTCGTGATATTGCGGCCGATGTTCTTCATCTCATTCAATCCGGCGTACAGCGTAGTCGTCTTACCGCTCCCCGTAGGTCCAGTCACCAGGACAATGCCGTTCGGAACCGTCAGCAAGGAGCGAAACTTGTCGAGATTCTCACGTGAGAAGCCGAGGTTGTCTAGACTCAGGATCATCGATGTCTTGCTCAAGAGCCGGAGTACCATCTTCTCGCCGTACAACAGAGGAAGCGTGTTGATTCGAACGTCGAATACACGATCGGCAAACGTCAGCGTGATTCTTCCATCGAGCGGTATCGTCCGCTCGAACATATCCATCGCCGCCCGCGCTTTAATGACGGCGATGAGCCCCTGGTGATACGACATGGGGAGTGAGACGATGCGTTGCAAAACACCGTCCACCCTGAAGCGAACCATCAACTCTTCTTCGCCCGGCTCAATATGAATGTCACTCGAACCCGATTTGGCGGCCCGGAGCAGTAATTCGTCCACCAGCTTTGACATCGAAGCTTCAGTTTCGAGGTCCATACCGCGCACTGTTGCCCCTGTTCCCCGATTACGGACATCGTACTTCGACAAGTCGAGCGATGAGCCGATCCGTTCAAGCTTGTCCAGAGCACCACCGTATTTCTGGAACGCGATCTCGAAATCGGAAATCGTCGTCACCACCGGCAGGACGCGCACACCGGTGATCCTTTGGAGTTCATTGCGGATCGACGGCGAGATAGGGTCAATGACAGCAATCGTCAGCTCGAGGCCGATCTGGAAAACGGGAAGGGCGCGATAGCGGAGGATTTCGTCTTCCGTCAGGATGTTCGATGGGGCGGTGTCAATTTCCGAGGAGATCTTCATGCGTGCCAGGCCGAACGCTTTGCAGATGCCGTTGACGATGTCGTCTTCCGACACGGAAAGAATCTCGACCAGACTCCTGGCAATTCCCTTCTGTCGTGCCGTTTCCTCCAGGATTACATGTTTCGATTCGACCTGGTCCGCCTGGAGGATCTTATCCGCGACGAGCACATCCAGCAGTTGTTGTTGCTCGCGTGTAATGGCCATGAATTATCCGAAGAGTTTGTCGACGTCTTCCTGGTTCAGCGTTTTCGACGCGATCTCCTCTTTTCTGATCAGCTTGCGGAGTGAGAGGAGTTCGTCGATGTCCGGACGTGTGTATTGTTTCGTGGGAACTGATTGACGGGAGGGGGCGTCGCTACCTGCGGCTGTGATGGGCTGGCCGCATGCCCTGCAGAACCGATCGTCAGACCGGGCAAGGGCACCGCATTCGCTGCAGGCTGTTTCCAGCACAGACCCGCAGGAACTGCAGAATTTTCCGCCGGGTGGATTCTCAGCGTTGCAATGGGGACAAGTCATGAGCTTGCCTTCGAACGACCCTCCAGAATGGTCACAACTTTTTTGGCAACTTCCTGAAACTTCGCTTCCTCAAACGGCTTCATCAAATAGAGATCTGCACCACTCTCTTTGAACTGCAGAACTTTGTCACGCTCCGAAAGCGATGACGTAACCACGACAATGGTCGAGGCGTTTTTTCCTTTGATCGACCGGAGCACGGCCAATCCGTCCATCTCGGGCATGATACCGTCGAGGAACACAACATCAGGCTTGAAGGTGTCGAATTTCTGCAATCCGACTTTTCCATTCTCTCCCGTTTCGACAGACTCGAACCCGAATCGTTTCAGCAGTTTCGTGATGAGTATGCGAAAGTGAGGTGAATCATCAATTGCAAGGACTCGGTAAGCGAATGACATAGTCAGCGGCCCTGAATATTATCTCACAGCGATATTAAGTAAATTCTCCTCAGAATGCTACAAGTTTCTGAAAACAATGACCCAAGTCCTTGAGAAACAGGTGATTTCAGACAACGCTTCCTACGTGTCATTGGTGTATTTTTTCACTGGCTTATTGCCGTGAGGCGGCGAGCCAGAGATAAGCCTCTCTCGTTTTAGTCGCGATACCAAGGTTGGTTCACGATTCAATCCACAGTCTTGTTTCGGATTTTCCTCGATCATTAGAAGAAGCGGAAGATCGGTCGTATCTTCTTCGAGTGTGCATTTGCTTCAGGGGAGTCGCACTTCACCGTCTGCAAGGTTGAACTCTTATGAATCTTCAAAAGCTACCGATCGATCCTGAAAAAGGTGAGCATCCTTCCCACTCCAACGCTCAGCCACTCAGATTGATCCCCCGAATCCCCGAACCTCTGGCGACCGAATTTGCGCCAGCTGAACGGGCATCGCGCGAAGAAATTCTCTCTCAAGCGAGAAAACTCCCCCAGATTCCGCTCCTCCACAGCTTCATCAGTTCCGTGTTTGACATCGTGTTGGTGTTGAACAAGGAGCGTCAGATTGTCCTGGCGAACGACAAGTTCTACCGGTTTATGGGTGCGCGGGATTCAGGATCGTTCCTTGGACAACGTTTCGGCGAAGCGCTGCAATGCGTTCACGCCAACGAGTCTCCCGGGGGATGCGGAACTTCTGAGTTCTGCCGCGCGTGCGGTGCCATCGGAGCAATTCTCTCCAGCCAACTTGGAAATGTCTCGGCGCAGGAATGGCACCTGACGCGCAAGGAAGTCGTCGAACCTCTCGACCTGAGAGTCTATGCCTCGCCACTCAAAGAAAACGACTATCAGTTCACGATCTTTGCTGTCTCTGACATCAGCCACGAGAAACGAAGAAGGGCTCTCGAGCGAATATTCTTCCACGACGTCCTGAACACAGCGGGCGGTCTCCGGGGATTTGTCGAGCTCCTCAAACACTCCGATTCGTCGGAAGCCGAGGAACTCAAGACGCCGATCCTGGAGCTTGCACAGCAGCTCGTCGAAGAAATCAAAGCGCAGAGAGATCTGGTTGCTGCGGAAAACAACGAGCTGTCGATTACGTTCGTGCCGACGAAATCTGCCGCGTTCATGCATGATATTTGTGACGCGTACAAGAATCAGGATGCAGCACGATCCAAGACGCTTGGCGTTGACCAGGATTCCGTCGAGATCGAGTTTCTCACCGATCCGACATTGCTCCGCCGTGTCGTCGGCAACATGGTCAAGAACGGCTTGGAAGCATCGGGTGAGAACGAGACCGTGCAGCTTTCCTGCCGCTCGAGCAAAACCGGGATCGAATTCCTTGTCCACAATCCGCGATTCATGCCACGCCATGTCCAATTGCAGGTGTTCCAGCGTTCATTCTCCACAAAAGGGCCAAACCGCGGGCTTGGCACGTACAGCATGAAGCTTCTCGGTGAACAATACCTTCGAGGCAAGGTATCCTTTACGAGTTATCCCGAGGGTGGGACAACGTTCAAGATCTGGCTCCCCCTCGTACGTGCAGGCAGACAGAACTCTGCGGACGACATGTCCTGGTAGTACGCTTGTTTCCGAAATTCTTTTTCAAATGGCGACGTATGTGCAATGCGTCGCCATTTTGTTTTTTCTTGGGGGTCCTGCGCGGCATACAGCTCACGCCCCTTCGCAACTCCTCATGGCCTTTCGCTGATAACGAGGAGCCATCCTTTTCCGGGATCAACCGGGATACTATCGTTCACGCCGAATGACATCTCCGGCTGGAAGTTTTTTGCCTGATGAGCGTGGAGTATGGCCTTAGAAGGGTTTATCCCCAGAGCCTTCCAGTCGACAATCAGTTTGCACGTGACTGGCTTTGGATCCCAGCTTGCGAGAGCAACAAGCGCTTTGCCTTCCTTCTGATAGACCGTCGCGAGGACGCCGGGATTGTCTGTCCTGACCGGGCACTTCGATGACCAGTACCCCTCCATTTTACTCCCCTTCATTCCGAACTCGTCCATGAGATTCCAGACGGGAGTCGGATCGCCGGCCCAGGGAAGCCTGGCTGTCATCCCATACACCATTCCCCGCCACGGGTTCCCACCTTTCTCGAGCATTTCCCCCATAAGTCCAAACGGAATCCCTGAAACTTCAACGAGCCAGAAATCTGGAGAAAAGTTGTAATCGAAATATTCGCCGAACCAGAGGCGATTGAGATACGGAAAATGTTCGAGGTAAAGATTCGCGCTGTTTGCGAACCCATCCCTGGGATTGAACTGGTTCGCAGAGTGCAAATCGATCAAAGCTGCAGGTCGATTGCGGTCCAACACTTTTCTGACCCTCTTCATGGTGGTTCGGTCGAACGCAACATCGTCGATATAGATGCCGTCAATCCCCACATTCTTCACAAGCCAGTTGAGTCCTTCGACGTAGTAGTTGTGCCATCGCGAAACGCCGCTGTTGATGATTGCTGCATCCTTGAGCTCCGGGACAAACCAGGCAGCGATGTAGCTCGAATCCAGATGCTCCTGAAGCCACGAGAAGCCTCCGCCCGGACCGTACGATAGCACCTCCTCGCCCAGGCTGCGCAGCGTGAAGAGTTCCGGAGCCCGATTGGAGAGCTCGCGCACCGTATAGTATATCTTCATCCGTAGCCCCTTCGCATGCGCCTCATCTGCGTATGCCTTCATTTCGCGTGGTCTGAGGAACGGATAATTGATAAAGGGATTGATCTCCGTGGCATGGTGCACGTTGACGGTATTCGCTCCGGTCTTCACAATCTCATCGATTGGGAGGTACTTGTGATAGTACCGTGTGGCCCATTGAGCATCCGTATCGATAAGCTTGAATGGAGTGATGAGGAGCGAGAAATAAAAATGCAGTTTCTCCCCTGCCTTGATGTTTCTTTGCCCGCTGTAGGCCTGAAGCCGGAGGACACTCCCTTCTTCTTTGAATCGAATGCCCCCTTTTCCGTCATTGAACCACGACGGCGGCATATTGAGAGGCTTCAGAAGGTAGAAATTGGTATTAAGCGGACGAACATAGTTTTCATCCCTGAAGCTTACCTGCACACCGGCATTGACATCACCGATCCAGATTGCATCCTGGTTGAATTTCGAGGTCCATTTCCATTCAAGCTGCTGCGGGCGGAATCCCCCCTTCACACCAAGACCCATCATATACTTCGCCACATCTGCAGCAAGCGGCACTTCCAGCCTTATGTCGTTGACGGCGGTTTCTTCCTTCGCTGTCAGTGTGACCTGAAAATCCGCGAATCCGTCGAATTCCAGATCGCCATCGATGGACACGTCGAAATTTCCAGCCTGACTCTCGGCTCTCCACGCTGCCACCCCTTCCGCCTTTTTTGTGAAGTCTAGCCTTTTTCCATTCCACTGAGCCTCTATCCCTCGCGTATCTTCGATCGCAAGCTCGATTGGTCCGGCCAGGATGTCTCTGCCTTCGGCGACAAGACCCGTAATTTCTGGTGAGAAATGGCTGGTAATCCCCTGAGGAAATCCTGTCGACGTCAACGCTACATCCCGACCCAGGCAGCTCACAACCTTTTCAACCACTTGGACCGGCGTAAACGGCGGAACAATTCCGTCATCGGCTGCCAGCTGCGAATCGAGCCAGCGGAGCCGCCCAAGCTTGGATGGATCATTATCTCCATGAGCAGTGGCAACGGAAGATGTGACGTTCAATTCGAGCCGAACCTTTTCTTCCTTCAATCCTTTGGCAGCAACGGCGATCTCTCCGACATATCGCCCCTGCTGTGCTTCCTCCGGAACCTGGATTCCCAACCACAACGCCTGCACGAGCCCCTTCTCAACAACCAGATTCTTCGTGAATGCTTTCCCCCTCCAATCGATACCGCCGGTGTTGAAGCTCGAGAAGCTTGAGGCAGGAATTGTCTTTCCATCCGGCCCCTTCAGATCCGTCATAGTGACACGGATGCCTTCGATCCTTGATGTCACAGCGTACAAACCAAGCTGAAACGAATAGAATTCGCCACGATCGGACCTTCCCGCAAACTTCTGAACTGCTCCCTGTTCAATCCATCGATACGGGAGGTCAGCCGTCATTTTGATAGGATGTTCCCGGTCTTCCGGAAACAACAGGTAGGAGGATTGGTCATGCCTATTGAGGAGAGCATTCACCTCATCAGAGGTTGCAATGACCTCCATCGGATAAAAGCTGTTGAACTCGTCAATCGATTGGAACTGAATCAGAGCTGCCTGTTCCAGTTTGCTGCTACGGGAGTCAGCAACCTCAGAGTCTTCCAGTCCGGTCTTTCTCAGCCAACCATCGTCGGCCGTTCGCTCCATCGGCTGATAATACCCCTTGGGATAGTTTTGCGAACCTCGTGATCGATACACCAGGTAATAGACGTAGTATTCCCCCGGCGCCGTCTGCGGCTCGAACACCACGTCGCCAGCCTCACGATTGAACCGAATCCATTTGACGTTCGTAATCTTTTTCCCCGTCGTAGCATCGACGACGATGACGTTCTTCTGCTCCGGCCTCAAATCTCTCCTTCGCCATGGGATGTGCGCCCGGACCGCATCGGATCTGGATAGCACTCTGAGAACTACCCGATGGTTGCCAAGAGAATCGGCATTCCAGGTCCCTGTCCCGTAGAACTGCTTTGAGGGCTTGTACGCTGTGTTCATTCCCTGCGCAGCCAGCATACTCAACCCGAGTGCGGAAACAAGTGCAATGAATGCGAACACTTGCGGTGTCGACTTTGGCCTCATCAAGATCTGCTCCTCGCTAGCGTACGTGAAATTCGAATCTATTTATCAAAACTGGATCGAGTGAGAGACTTCCAGCAAGAGAGCGAGATCCTGGTCAACGGAAGCTCTTCCCAGTAGAGGTGCATTGGATGCCCCCTTCAACTCACGTTCGATCGCCGCGGCTTCCGCACTGTTCGCCTTGAAAATCGACATCAGCCATCGGCTCACCGGGGACTTCCCATCCACACTCCACTGGTCGGTCAGCTTCGTCGCAGTTGATTCCTGACCCAGGGCTTTTTCCGCAAGCGCTCCAAACAATCTGTTAACTCCCTGATCAGCCGCGTGGCTCCGTGTGTATTCGGCAACCTGCTGAAAGAGCATTTGACTGCGGGCTTTGTCACCCGACCTGAGGGCACACACTCCTTCTAGATAGTCCTCGAATCGGTTGTCCACGTCATACGGCTTTCCTACACCCAGTCGTTCCGGCCATTGACGGGCCTTGTCGAGAAGCTTCGTTGCGTTTTGATATTTTCCATCCTTCATAGCATCCGCGGCGGAGAGGATGCAGGCTTGACGGTAGACCTGACGGGCATAACTCGCTCCTTCAAACGGCAAAACGGTGAGTGTGTCGAGAATCGCGAGACTGGCTACAGGCTGGTGGTTGAGAACGAGTAACCTTGCATAATCAAAGAGCGCAATGTAACTGCCGGGGAATTGCTCAGCTGCCGATTTTGCGGTGGCAAGCGCCTCCGCGTACTCAAACCACTCTATGCGATAGTCGATAAGTGCACGATATGTCCTCCATTCTCCTTTCCCGAGCTCTAGCGCTCTTTTGTAGTCCCTTAGCGCATCGGGGGACTTCTCAGACCGCAACAAGTTGCCTCTCGTCAGATAGAAAGGAGCAAACTCCGGCTCGCTTCCACATGCATTGAGCATTTCCCGCGCATCCTCGACGCGATCTTTGCTCAAGTAGACGAGTGCGAGATAGTACTTGGTTTTCCAGTGAGGCTTCTTTGCCTCAGCCCACTTCAAAATTTCGGCCGTCTCCTGCCGGAATGGGAACACGAGCGCAGCAGAAAGATCGAGCGCCTCCTTCAGGTAGCCGTCCACCTTCACCTCCCGGTTCACCTGGTGGTTTAGCCAGGCGAGCCAATAGGAAATGATCGGATGCGCTGGCGCCTGCTCCAGTACTTTAAGTGCATCCCCGTAGAGATGAAGCCCCATATAGAAACTGGCCAGCTCGAGGAAATTCTCCTGCGGAAGCTCGCTACGAAAGATCGATTTGAAATGAACAAGCTTCTCAGAGGTAGTATCTCTCATGTAGTTTTCGAAGGACGCGAGATGACTAAGCGGATCGATCTCGCGGAGGTGCTGGATGGCATTCTTGACGCCTTCGTCCGTTCCCTGAAAGCGGTACAGCACAGGCAGAAACCGGCTCGCCCGGGCATTCATCCGGTCGTAGTCTATCGCCCTGAAGGCATACGCCTCGGCTGCAGGCCATCGTTTCTGAAGGAAGGCAACTTCCGCCATTTCAGCATTTGCTGCAGAACGGTATTTCATTGAACGCGCAGCGACGCCGAACCCATCCAGCGCATCGTACAGGTTTCCCAGTTTCTTGCTGATGACGCCGTACATGAAATTGGCATCCGCGTCATAGGCGTCGTTGGCGAGCGCACGCTTCGCATGCTCAAGGGCCTTGTCGTACTCCATGCGGCGATAGTAGATCTCAGCAACGCCAGTGAGAGCGCGGGTGTGCGCAGGGTCTTTCGACAGGCACGCCGTGTACTTCTCAAACGCACCTCTGTAATCCCGTTGCTTTGCCCGTTCACTCCCCTCGGTATAGAGCCCTTCAACACTGTTCCAATCGAACTCTTTGTTTGTGACGAGAGGCCGATGGAGTTTCCTTGCCTCTTCTTCACCTGGTTTGTAGGAGATTAAATCACCCACCTGCACTTCAATCTCCCCGCTCCCTCTGAGAGCTACGGAATCCACAAACACCTGCAACGGCTGAAGGATGAGGTCTTTCCTGTAGATTTCCTTGCCACCGCGTGAGACAATCAGAGGCTGCGACGTCTTCCCCAACGGACAAAATCCGAGCTTGAGCATCTTTCCGATGGTTTGTACGTTGAGTGTGCCGCTCAGATTCGATTCAACGAGCCCGCCGATGTTCCTGAACGGATACCAGGCTTCAACAAAACTCTCTTCGCTCACCGGCGCAAAGAACTCATGCTTGAAGGGAGTGAACGTGCTGCTGCCACCCGCCTGGTTGAAGAGCAATCCCGACTGGATTTCGACATACTGTCTATTCCCAAGATCCGTGTCAGTCAGCAGGTCTGTCCAGATCTCCCCCTCTCTTGAGCGTGCCCATATCCAGATTTTCTTGCCGGGCTTGTCGGTAAATGGGGACCAATGGACGACGCCAAAATCACTTCCAGCGTAGTACGCTGCATACGTGTCTGTGTACGAACCGAGAACGTGGTACGACTTGGCCGGACCGAACGCGTTGTTTGCGTAGCGCGAGAGGTCTCGCCCGGTGTTGTCGATGGGCCACGAGAAAGCTCCGCCTCCATGATCGATGAAGCCAGTACCGGCGTACTTCAGCTGCAAGTCTTCGCTTGCGTCGGCCGCAGCGTTCATCCAGTGATAGAGGGAGGTGTTCACATCCGTCGGATTGTACCAGTATGACTCTGTCTGGAAATACGCTTTGTCTTTCGGCAGTCGGATATCGACACGCCATTCAGTCCTCGATGCAAGGTCAATTGTGCCGACGATACAACTCACGCTGCCATCTTCGTTCGTGCGCGTCAGATAGTCCACAGGCGTAGCCGTTGCCGGCGTGTGGCCGATGTCTCCGAAATTGAACTCGATTCCTCCCGAGGTCCATGGACCTCGCATCGCAATTTCCCGAAACTTCACCACATGATTGAAGTAGATGAATGCCTTTCCCGTCGTTTTCTCGATAGCGCCGAGGATTTTTCCGCCGATCTCTGGTGCGATCAGCACCTTGATGTACGGATTCTCCAGTGTCACAACTTTCCATTCCCGGTCTTTGGGAGAGATGCTATATCCCTCGAACCTGAAGTACGGGTAGATGTTCGTGAACCTCGCGATAGGATCAGGATCGCCGAATGAATACGTCCGGAACACCTGCTTCGTCTCCGTCACCGTCGCCTGTGCTAAAACCAGCGAAGTGAAGACAACAAGGAAGAAGATGATGGCCAGTACAAGAAGAGGAGCCTTGAGCGTTCGCATAGAGTGGAACCTCCTTCATGGTGCATTCAAACCGCAATGAACGTATACGGAAATGGGGAGACCGGAACCGGCGTCTGCAAAAATAAGGAATTGTCGACGAATTTCTATGTCAGCGTTACCTAAAAATCAGGACCACACTCCGGGAACACGCACCGAACAAAATCTACACCGTCCTTTTTCAAGGTTATTGGCGAGGATCTGGAATCCTCTTCGTTCGATGATCATTTTTCCGCACTTGTGACAGAAGGTATTCTCCGCTTCGTGTCCCGGAACATTTCCGATATAAACGTACTGCACTCCGGCCTGGATGGCGATTTCCCTGGCTTTCTCGAGCGTCGAGACAGGCGTCAACGGCAACTGTGTCAGCTTGTAAAGCGGGTTGAACCGGCTGAAGTGGAGCGGACATTCCTTCAATCCATTTTGCACCAGCCAGTCACACATCTTCCTGATTATTGTAAGATCATCCGTCCACGTCGGGATTACGAGATTGGTGATCTCCAGCCAGACTCCCTCTTCCTTGAACACTTTCAGCGTCCGTAGGATCGGGGCAAGGCGTCCTTTGCTGAGTCGATAGTATGTGTCGTCATCGAAGCTCTTGAGGTCGATGTTTGCCGCATCCATCACTTTGCAGAGCTTCCGGAGGGGCTCCTCGTTGATGTAGCCGTTCGACTTCCAGACATTCCTGATTCGGCTCTTCCGGGCAAGTGCTGCTGTATCCAATGCGTACTCGTAGAACGTCGTTGGCTCGGAATAAGTATAGGCGATTGATTCGGAGCCCGATTTCAGACATTCAGCGACGACAGCTTCCGGCATCAAGTCAACGTTCTGTGTTTCCTTCGGACTGAACTGAGAGATCTCCCAGTTCTGGCAGTTGAGGCATGCGAAACTGCACCCGGCAGCGGCAATGGAAAACGCACGTGTCGTCGGCAGGAAATGGAAGAATGGTTTCTTTTCTATCGGATCAATGTGCACGGCACACGGATTGCCATAAGCGATTGAATACATCTTGCCTTCATGGTTTACCCGATTACGGCAGATCCCCGTGTCTCCTGGGACGAGGATGCATCCATTCGGACATTTGAGGCATTCGAGTCCGCCTTCCACACGCCTGTAAAAAAGCGCCTCCTTGCTCCACTTCCACAAATCGTCACCGACACCCGCGTCCCCAGCAAAGTTCTCGGCAACCCGACTGATAGCTCTCAGGCCGCTCGCGCCAAGCATGATCCCTCCGGTGCAGTATGCACACCGTCTCAGGAAGTCGCGCTTCGTCATTATGCTCGTCTTCATGTCCCCTCTCCTATGCACTTAAACCGTCCAGTGATCGTCTCCCCGCGAACGTCGCGAGCGAAGAAATCAAACTCATCGTTCCTGCAATGACACTCACCGCTAAAAAACCAAACGCTGGTATCAAAAACGTCCCGGCCAACAACGCTCCGAGGGCTGAACCGATCAGGTCGATGCCGTACAACTCCGACGCAACGCGTTGAGAGCCCCCTCTCCGCAGCATTGCAGCGACAGAGAATTCCATCCCAATGAGCCCGGCTATGACAAATGCGAAAAGCAAGAAGGCGGCATTCACAAGGATGGGAAGATGCAGTATGTTGCGCAGCAGGAGCACGATCGGAGAAAGCGAAAAACAATAGACGGCGATTTCAAGCTGTATCACGATGAATGTCCGGCTTTCAGGATGCGGAAACATCCTTTTCGCGAGGTATGAGCCAGCAGCAAGTCCTGCCATAAACAGCGCAACGATGACACCCAGCATTTGATAGACATATCCATAAAGGATCTGAAATGCGAACAGGAGAAGAATCTCGATGGAGGATGCAGCAAAACCACCCGTAAAGATTCCTGCGCTCACCGAGTTCAGCCGGGTTATGACAAAAAAGAGCAATACGGCCACAACAATGGCGAGAGGCCAGAGGTTTGCTCTGAAATAGCTCAGCCAGTAAACGATCTGACGATAATATGATGCCGGTGCTAGGTCCCGGTTGATGGGAGCGTCGAGAGCCAGACTACTTTGAATCAGATGACTTCGCCGCGCCAGATCCTCGTCATCGAGATAGTACTTGTTCACGTAGGTTGTGCTGATGCCGCGCTGTTCAGCCAGTTTGCCGATTCCGATGGAGAGAGCCGAATCTGATGCCAGGAAGTATGTCTTGTTCCCAGGAACTATCAGTACTTCATGAAACATTGATTTCAGCGTGTTCATCATCGTGGAATTGATGCGCCTGGCATCTTCGCTCTGGTAATCCACCGCCGGCAAAAGCCCGAAGGACAAAACTCCACCGGGATTCATGATTGCTTTGACGTCCTCAAAGAACTCCGCAGTATAGTACCGATTGGCCTGAACAGTGGAGGGTTCCGGAGTGTTCAGAAGAACCACATCATAGCTGTCCTTGGACTCCCGCACGAACAAACGGGCGTCCCTGTTGAAAACAGTCACTCTCCCGTCTTTCAACCCTCCGGAATATCTTCTCGCAAGATCAATCAGAGCGGGGTTGAGCTCCACATAGTCAAGCCGGCTGACATCATATTTAAGGACCTCTTCGACAGCTCCGGTAAGCGCACCAGAAACCATGAGAACCGATTTCAGCGCCGTGTGCTGAAGCATCGCGTAATGAACCGGCTCCTCCCTTCCCGACGCGTCGTTCGCGGAAGAGAGGAGAACATTGTTTTCGTAGAAGTTCTCCTGCTCCGCCTGACTCGTAACCGTTACATTGCCATAGGGCGTGTCTCTGGAATAAAGTACTTTCTCACCGGGATGAAGAAACCGTTTCGTTACAACGTCCGGATTCAGAAGAATCAATGGCACAATGAGAGCAACGGAAAGAACCCAAACAATCCCCCAGACGCGCGGCGTGTCACGCCCGACCGCCAGAGCCAACGCAAAATTGAACGCCATCAACGCCGTGAGGCTCTGGAATGTGTTGAGGATGAAGATGAGGGCCAAGCTATAGATGATTCCGCCTGCAAAGCTTCCCAACGCTTCCGTCGAATACACCGCTCCAACAGACTTACCACTGCTCCTCCAGGCCAGTGAGGAGAGAATCGTGAAAGAGAGGCCCGAGAGAATGCAGTACGGAGTGATGAGAATGAACGAACTCCATATGATCGGGATCAGACCGACCATTGTCCCGACAGGAAATATAATATTCTTCAGGAATCGGAGCAGGAAGACCGTCACAAAAGGGATCGATCCAAAGAGCATGAGAAGTGCGGCGAGGAACCCGGATCTCCCCGTAACCGTGCCGACGAATCGCCCGAGATAGGCTCCCAACCCTGTGAGCAGCATCCAATTCGCGAACAATACGCCGATGACAAGCTCATTTCCATAGAAGACGGAAAGGAATTCGCGGATCAGTACGACCTGCGTCACCAGCGATGTCAGCCCAAGGGAAAGCGTCGCAGCAGTTATGCGCCAGCCGCCTCCCACGAGTTTCCCCGCCAGTTCACCTGCGGATTCATTTGTCATAGCACAACCCGGATACGGAAACCACTGAATGCATAAAAAGATCTAACGGAGATGGAGTTCCTTCTCATCGAACACGAGCGCCTCGTATATGTAGAGCTCAGCATTCTTCCATCCATTCCATCCTATGCCCGCTTTGTCCTGGGCACAGTGGCCAAAGAACTCGTCTTTCGTCCAACCGGTTTCAGTTGCCACCTGAGGCAAGAATGTGCCCGCACGCGCTCCCTTCTTTATGTAGATGCCATGCTTTCCCAACTCGAACTCATCAATTGACTTGATTCTCCGCATTGGCGTGAGGACCGATATTTCGATTTCCAGCTGATTGACTTCCCTCGGATCGACGGGTGAGAACCTGTAGTCTTCCGTTGAGGAAGCGATCGCCATTTGCTGAACAACCTTGTAGAGCGGTTCGCTGGCATCAAATCGCCCTATGCAGCCCCGCAGATCCCCCTTCTTCCTGAGCGTCACAAATGCTCCGCAGTTAGTCGTGAGCGCTTTCGAGAGGCCCGACGGATCTGGCGTCGTGATGTCCAGCTGTCCGACTTTTTGTTCGACGGTCTTTCTGGCCAGGACGAGCAGATCCCGCTTGTCTTTGTCGGTAAGGTTGAACGACTCTTTCTTTTGGTCACTCCGAGCCGTCACCACCATCGCATAGTAACCAACGACTCTCTCTTTGTCGCCGACCGAAGCATCTCCCGAGTTCTTGTAGTCGACGATCTGAATCGTGACTTTTGGATCATTCTCGATCATGTAAAGGAATGTCAGCACACACGGCCACCCGCAAAGGCTCGTCACGAGGTCAGGGATTTGCTTCCTGGCATTCTCCTCCATGACACGAATAAGATTGTCGGGTGAGCGCGAGACGACGGCTTCCGCTGTTGCCTTGTCGGCCCGCTTGGCATCCTCGTAAGCGGGATAGTGGGAGAAATCCGTGCTAATAACGAAAAGGTTGTTCTCGTTGAAGTAGGGTCGAAGTGCATCCGCGATTTTTTTGCACGTCGCTGCCGAGCTTGCCCCGAGGACCATCGGAACGATCCTGATGTCCTTCCCCAATCTCGACTGCAGAAAAGGAAGCTGCACCTCGACACTGTGCTCAAGCTGGTGAGCATCGTTTCTCGAGACGAGTACCTTGTTGTTCTCGACGAGTTGCTTCCCGAGCTTGGTGTTTACTTGAACGACACCAAGTGGCGTGATGAAGTTGCCGTCTGTATAGATCGAAGCTCCCTCAAAGCCAACGTGATGGCTGGGGCCCAGCACGAAGATGTTGTCGAAGTGTCGGCCCGGGTCGATCTGGTTGAACCCCGAGGCTGCAACACCTCCCGAGAAAACGTACCCTGCGTGAGGAACGATCACGGCCTGAACGTGCCCGATTCCCTTCGGGGGAACGGCGTTCGCGAAAAGATCTTTGAGTGTTGCCCGCAATTCTGCGGCGTTGCCCGGATAGAACTGTCCCGCCACAGCGGGCTGCCTGTCGATGGATGTGGCTTGCTGTCGGGCGAGAGCGCACTGACACAGGATTGCCAGGGCGATAACGAGGGGGAACGCAAATTGTCTGCGCATAGCGCCACCTCTTTCAGGGTGCCAAAACAAACTTCTACAACGATGAGCCAGTTGAGTTTCAAGAGGCCCATACGAAAGTAGCTTAGTTTGGACGGAAAGGCAACTCAGTGCACCGAGGCAGGACGGAGAGAATCTCCAGAAATGAGAACCAAACAGATAGCATCGATGATCAAGAGGGCAAAAGAAAAGGCCGCCCCACATTCAAGTCGGAGCGGCCGTATTGATGAAGTGAACCGGCGATTCGGCAACAAACGACTCAGAGGTTTTTCTTCCAGAAATCCAATTCTACGTTGTTGAGATGCCGGCTTCCCGCAGGATCTCCAACACCGTGTCCGCGCAGCGGATAGATCATCAGGTCAAACAGTTTGTTGGCTTTGATCAGCTCGTTGATGAAGCGCCAGATGTTCTGGATGTGCACGTTGTCATCGTGCGTGCCGTGGACCAGAAGCAACCTTCCGTGCAAATCCTTAGCGTACTTCAGCAACGAGTTCTCCTCGTACCCTTTGAGGTTTTCCTTCTCCGTCTTCATCAATGACTCGCCCCACTTGGAATCATAGAAGCGAAAATCCGTCACTGTACCGCCGGCAATTCCTGCCTTGAATTCCGTCGACCGGGTCATCGCAAGGACCGTATTGGTTCCACCGCCGCTCCAACCGGTTACTCCGATACGGTCAGGATCGACGTACGTCTGCTGCTTGAACCATCGCACGCCGTCGACCAGATCGTTCAATTCAATCTCACCGGGAGAACGGTTGACGACCAGGTTTTCCAGCTTCTTGCTGATTCCAGTCGCAGACCGGTTGTCGATCTTGATGCAGATGTATCCGTTGTTCCCCAGGACATTATCCCACACATTGAATTGAAATGAATTGGAGACCGTCGGAGCCGACGGACCACCGTACACTTCAACGACAACCGGATACTTCTTGTTCGGGTCGAAATCCCTGGGTTTCGTGATGCTCGCCGGGAGTTTGAAACCATCTCGCGCAGGAACGTAGAGAAGTTCGGGCGCTTGAATTCCAAAAGTCTTGAACCCTCCCCACTCTGGTGTCGCCAGCGTCATCTTCATTTTTCCCCTGGCATCGCACAATGTAAGAGACGGAGGTGTGGTGGTGTTCGAAAACCTGTCGAAGTAGTATTTACCATTCGGGCTCATGGTGATCGAGTGTGTTCCGTCCCCCGTCGTGAGGCGCTCCATGTTCTTCCCGTCAAGACGAATCCTGTAAAGCTGCCGTTCCAGTGAAGACTTCTCGAGAGAGGTGAAGTAGATCCAGCCTCCATCTTCATCGATGCCTGTGACTGCACGCTTGACCCAGAAGGCGCCTCCTCCCGATGAACACATCGCCCAGTCCCCCTTGGTAATTTGGTTGACCAGTTCTCCTTTTAGTGTGAAGCGGTAAAGGTGATCGAACCCATCCCGCTCCGAGGCGAGGATCAAGTGCTTGTTATCCTTCAGGAAGTAGAAGTCATCGTTCATATTGACCCAGGCATCGTCAGTGTCCCGCAATATGAATTGCGACTTGCCGCTCTGACGATCGACAAAATAAAGGTCTACCTGGGATTGCAGACGATTCTCCGTCCGAACCCAGAACTGCTTGCTGTCCGACAGCCATCCGACACGGACAATATACTCGTACGAGCCGCGGTCGATGTTTGCCCACGTCGTTTGATCCGATCCGAGCTCGACAACACCCACCCTCACTGCCGGATTCTTTTCGCCCGGTTTGGGATACCGTTGCGTTTTCACCGTCGGCGTCCACGGGTCGATATTCACGAAATGATCAATGCTTACCTCGGATTCATCGGTCTGAAGATACGCGATTGCCTTCGAATCGCCCGACCACCAATACCCGATATCCCGTCGTCCAAAGATTTCCTCCCAATACACCCACGAAAGGGTTCCGTTGAGTGTTGTTTCGCTCCCGTCCTTCGTCAACTGCCACTCCTTTTTCGAGGCGATGTCACAGGCGAAGAGGTTTGTGCCGCGCACGAATGCCAGCTTTGTCCCATCGGGTGAAAAGTTAATCGACTTTTCCTCTTCAGGCGTTTCCGTCACCCGGATGAAGCTGGAATTCGGGATATCCAGGACGAAGATGTCCCCACTTACGACATACAGACCATACTTACCCGAACCCGAAAACGCCGAGGGGACTGGAGAGATCCTGGGTGTCTTCCCGGCCGGGAAGGACTTCGCGAAACTCTCCTTCGCTTTTGCCCAATCGAACATCGGCGTGCGCTTCCCGGTTGCAGGGTCGAGGCGCTCGAGCACACGGGCACTGTCCGGTTTTCGCGAATCAAAGATGAGTGCAGAATTGTCATCAAGCCACCAGACCCGCGGCAGCGAAAAAGCCTGCCCGAACGATGGATCGTTCATGTTTTCGAGCGTGACTCTCTGAGGCTCCTGAGCCAAAACGGTTTGAACTGCCGAAGCAATAAAGAGCAAGCTCACAGCAAGCATGCCATACCAGTAACTCCGCCGCATAGATCCTCCTGAGCTTGATGAGAAGAATGGTACTGATGAAGCGTTGCGCTTCATCGGTCAACTGTCTGTGTGGATTGTGAAGGTAAGAGAGATTGGAGTGAAAGGCAATTGGCGCTCGTCAGCGCACACCAGGGAATGACGGCAAGAAGCCTCGCGCAAAGCCGCAAAGATATTGTTGATGGTGAGATCCTGAGGAGATTCCTCTTGCACCACTGCATGAGATGCGAGCTTCGGGGCACACCTCTAGAAATAGTACAGGTATTTGATTTTCAAGACGCTTTCACGAGCTGTGACGTGAAGCGCGTTGGGGAGCAGAATACCGTTTGGGTCAAACTGATCGCTGCGATCACGCATTTCATTGACAACCAGATAGATCCAGCTCTTCGGCAGGAAGCTGTATGAAAAGAGAGCGCCGAGGAGGACCCGTTCCATTCTATCGCTCGATCGGACAAACACATTATCCAGGTAAACCCGAAGATTGAGATCATTGACTGGAGTGAGCGAAATGAATGGGCGCGCGTTGTACGTGATGTCCTGAATCTGATTGTCCGGGTTCCCCTCGACAAACATATTGAACGAAGTCCCGACGTCTAGAACCTTCAGAGCGTGCCATCCAAATTGGCTCCCAAGTGAAAAATACCTGGCAAGGTACTCGCGGGAGAAATTGTAAGTCTTCGAGTAGCCGCCATTCACGTTTCCGTACCATTTTGGTGAGATATTGAACCAGCTCGAATAGTCGAGCTCGTACGAGTCATAGGTTATCCCCTGATCCCTAGAACGCCCCACGATGTAATCGAATTCGAACCCCCAGTTGTTTCTGAATTGCATGTTGAACACGAGGACTCCCGACCGGTCGGTGTATGTTTCCACCTTCTTGTGGTTAAAGGAGAAACCTGTCATGAGGAGGATTTGACGAACATACCCGGTTTCGAAATTCCATCGTGGGCCCCCAACACCTGTGAGCTCACCGGTACCGAGCCACGGAACGTAGCCCACCTGGCTGACGTCGAAGTTTTCTCCGATATATCTTCCACGAATGAGTAACATCATATGTTCTTTGAACATCACAAGGCCAGCAGAGGTCGCCAGATCTCCCTCTCGATTCTTGAAAGAGCGTGCGAGCTGGTACGAGAGCTGCCAATCGGAGGAACGGAAGGCGCCATCAAGGTCGATCACACCGTCGTCTTGATCGAACGAATGCTTGCCGACAAAGAGCACGCCGATCGATGAGTTGTCGAGGATCTGTCGCTTCAATCTCACCGAGCTGAAGTATGCTCTCGCTTCTGTCTTCTTTACTCCGTCCTCTTCGTAATCACGATCGCCTGTTGTCGCAAGAAATCCGCCGTACTCCCAGTCTCCCAGTCGCCCGAATGCCTTCGTTCCCAAGTCGAGCGGAACCTCGGAGCCGTCCGGCAGGACTTTGCCAATCCTCCGCGAATAGAACAGTTCCAGAGGACGGTAGAAACCGGTCCCGGTCTCGCGGCCCGTTGGCGTGAAAACTTCGTTCCCCTGCGTGAAGAACGGCCGCTTCTCATCAAAGTATGTTTCGTACCGGCTGATATTGAATGCGAACGGGTCGGCTTCGATCTGAGCAAAATCAGGATTGGCGGTAAGCTGGAACGTCAACTTCTGGGATGGATTGTAGAAAATATCGAGTCCGGCATCCGGGTCCCCTTTGTATTTTCCATCCTGTAAATACGTGGCTCTCGTAATTCCGACAGGATAGAACTCAAGATTGTTCCCCTTGATGTCGGGACGAAAGTCTTCGAAGATCAGTTTGCCGAATTTTGAAACCCGTTGGCCCTCATTCTCCTGATACGGACACCAATAGGTGTCTTCGTTGTGTGCAGGCATCCACCGGTCGAAATCGAGTCCCCACTCCGCCAGGTTCTGATCATACTGGATCGACCGGTACGGGATCTCCCACTCGATGACAAAACCCCAATCATAGACCTTTGACGCTGAGAACCAGACGCCATCCCAGCTGTAATCCCTGTTGCGGGCATCATCCAACAGCCGACAGTCAGACCGGGCACCCGAAGCAGTAACGCCAAACTTGTACGCCGTGCGCTTGTCGAGGAAGGTATCGAGCATAATCGAGGCGTAGTCACCGTCCGTATTATCAAGCCTGCCGGTAATGACCTGAATGCTGTCGCGCTGATCATAGCATACCATCAAACAGTAAAGAGCCTGATCGGTTGTGAGGATCTTCGCGACGGTCCTTCGCGTCGACGGAATATTGTGGTACGGCTGCTGCATGATGAAACCGTCCGCAGAATCCGCACTATTCCACAACGAATCTATGACACCGTCGATCGCAATAGGTCTGGAGATCTTCTTGAGTTTGAGGGTTTTTGGTCCTTCAGCCATCGCGACTACGACGCAGAGCAAGAGAAGGATGAGAGTCCTGGAAAACCGCATAGGGGATGTAGATTAGAATTGGGAATTCGATGTTCTGCCTGAGACACATGGATTGTTTCCAACGGCGCTGAAAGCCTAGCTGGTTAAACGGAATCTGGTTTGTTTAGTTGCACGGTTGGAGCAGTCTGGAAAAGAGAAGATGGGCGAATTGGATCTCGGTCATGGCGAAATTGCAGATGCTGTGATTCCTGGATTCTCTGGCCCCGTTCATTTTCTATACTGTATTCTGAATTCTGCATTCTGTATTCTTGATTCTCGCCTTCGCAATGCCTAGATTCTTCAAGCTGTTACGCCGTGGGTGTGTTGGAATTGTCACGTACACCAGAAGCGACATCGCGCTCATCCGACTCTGCATCGTCTCCCCTAGCCGAACGGAACCAGACCATGAGTTCGCAATCACTCTCAGCCCCTTCTCAGCTCCTGCTCTCTCGCAGATCTGACTTCCCTTCGCTTCAAAGGGAGTTCCACGGACGACCGCTGATCTACTTTGACGGGCCGGGTGGGACTCAGATCCCCCGTCAGGTCATTGATGCCATCGTCCATTATTACGCTACTTGCAATTCAAATACACACGGGTACTTCATCACAACACAGGAATCTGACAGACTTCTCGAGGAGGCACGACGCTCCATCGCCGCATTTCTTGGCGCCCGTGGACCGCAGTGCATTTCGCTCGGTGCGAACATGACGACGCTCAACTATTCGCTGAGCCATGCCATCGGACGTTCGTTGAAAGAGGGGGATGAAGTCGTTATCACCCAGTTGGATCACGAAGCGAACCGCGGTCCGTGGCTCATGCTTCAAGAACGCGGCGTTGTCGTCAAGGAAGTGATCCTGAAGAAAGACGGGACGCTCGACTATGACGATATGCGCTCCAAGATCGGATCGAAGACACGACTCCTTGCTATAGGCATGGCTTCGAATGCATTAGGGACTGTCAACGATATCGCCCTTGCACGGGAACTTACCTCGAAGGTTGGCGCCTTGCTGATGCTGGATGCTGTTCATTATGCCCCGCACTTCTCCATCGACGTTGAAGCCATCGGCGTCGATTTCCTGATCTGCTCCGCTTACAAATTCTACGGCCCGCACGTCGGTATCCTGTATTCACGTGAAGGACTACTCGATCAGCTTGAACCTGATCGTCTCCGTACGCAAGAACAGGCGGCGCCGTACAGGATCGAGACGGGGACGCTCAACCATGCCGCGATTGCCGGCGTGAAGGCAGCCGTTGAATACATCGCGGCCATTGGTTCCGGGCCGGATCTGCGGTCGAGGGTTGTTTCAGCGATGAACGTCATTGGAAGCCATGAAAGGTCTCTTGCCAGCACACTCTATGACGCACTGGCACGTCTCCCGGGTGTGACAATCTATGGACAGCCGTTCGGGAAGCTGCAACGCGCTCCGACAATCTCTTTCACCATTGGCTCACAACGCGCCGAGGAGGTTTGCGCCCGGCTCGGTGATCGCGGGTTCTGCACCTGGGACGGCCACTTCTACGCGCTGCGCGCGATAGAAGTTCTGGGGCTGCTCGATCGGGGAGGAGTGACCCGCATCGGGATATCACTCTATAGTACACTGGACGAAATCTTACAGTTGCTCGACGAGCTGAAACTACTTGCTTCGAGCACATGACATAGGAATACGGAGACCCAAACTATGAAAGTGTTGTTCGTCGGCTTTGGAAACGTCGCTCAAAAGATCGTAGAAATACTTTATGTTGAGCGGGATAAACATCCCCGGACCCACAGCGTCAATCTGTCCATCATCGGCATCGTAACCAAAACACGAGGATCGCTGGTGAACAACAACGGTATCGATAGTGTGAAAGCGCTGCAGGAAATCAGAGATCTGGGACGATTCTCGTGGACGAATTTCGAACTCACGAACATCAACGGCCTGGAAGCAGTTCAGCAGTTGGACTACGATGTACTCGTCGAGCTTTCCACACTTTCGATCGCTGAGCGGGGGGAACCTGCGCTCTCGCACGTTCGGGAAGCGCTGAAGCGAGGAAAACATGTCGTGACTGCAAACAAAGGCCCTGCCGCGTTTGCATACCACGAGCTGCGGTCGCTGGCCGAGAAAAATGGGGTGAGCTTTCTCCATGAATCGACGGTGATGGATGGGACACCCGTCTTCAACATGGCACAACACGGACTGAGAGGATGCTCGATCGTCGGTGTGTCCGGGGTCCTGAACTCGACGACGAACTTCGTGCTTTCGCGAATGGAGAAGGGGGAGTCGATTGAAGAGGCGGTGAAGGTGGCTCAGAAGGAAGGCTTTGCTGAAGCTGATCCGAAAAACGATCTTGAAGGCTGGGACGCGGCTGCAAAAATATCAGTACTGGCGAATGCTTTGATGGGGGCGTCCATCACACCCCTCGATGTCGATCGCCAGGGCATCACGCACGTCACCGTAGCCGATGCACAGAAAGCCGTAAACGCCGGAAAGAATCTCAAACTGATCTGCAGAGCGAAGAGGTATGGAGAGAGCGTTCAAGCAAGTGTGAAACTGGAAGAGATTGAGCGGGGGCATCCATTTGCACCGATCCGGGAGAGCGGCTCAATCCTGATGATCGAAACGGATCTCCTCGCCCCGTTCATCATTGCCGAGACCGATCCGACACTGTACGACACCGCCTACGGTGTGATCAATGATTTGATGAGCCTGCCGCGCTCGTAGGGCGGGGAACCACGCGGAACCTGGCAGCAACAGCTTCAGTTCTTCGCCCGGTCAAGAAACTTGTTGACGGTATCGACGAGCGTGGCGTAGTTGTATGGCTTCTGGAGATAACCGATCACCCCCGTCCCGTCGAACTTCTTTGTTACATCCTCATTGGGAAATCCCGATGAGACGACGACACGGACGCCCGGGTCTATCACCTTCAGCCGTTTGAATGTTTCCTCACCACTGATACCGGGCAACGACAAATCCAGCACCACAAGGTTGATTTCATCGTGGTGGTCGCGATAGAACTGCACCCCGTCCTCTCCCGTTGCAATGCCAATCACCATCACCCCTTCATCAAACATCACATCACGAAATACGATGCGTATGTGTTCCTCATCCTCAATCATTAATACCACGCCCTTCATAGATACTCCCTCACCCTCGACCTCCATACATCACCCCTTATCTGATCGCACCTCCAGGTGCGCGTTTTCAAAAGCCTTGGTGTTCTGTTCTTGCGATAATTTCATCCTGCAGAGACTTCCCCAGGTCACAGAAATAGTCGCTGTAGCCAGCAACCCGCACAATCAAGTCCCGGTGTTGTTCGGGGTGAGCCTGTGCGTCGCGCAGCGTCTGAGCATCCACTACGTTGAACTGGATATGGTGTCCTCCCAGTGTGAAGTATGAACGCACGAGGTGCGCAAGATTGTCAATTCCTTTTTCACCCTCGAGCAATTGCGGCGAGAATTTCTGGTTCAGCAACGTCCCTCCCGTTCTCACATGATCCATTTTCGCTGCGGATTTCAACACTGCCGTCGGGCCGTGACGATCAGCCCCCTGAACCGGGGAAATACCTTCCGAGAGAGGCGTCCAGGCTTTTCGCCCATCCGGCGTCGCTCCTGTAACGGAGCCGAAATAGACGTGGCAGGTTGTTGGAAGGAGATTAATCCTGTAGACACCCCCTTTCGTGTTCTTACGCCCATTGACCACATCATAGAAGGCATCAAAGACCCATCGCATCAGGCCATCCGCGCAATCCTCGTCGTTCCCATATTTCGGTGTCTTATTAACCAGCAGCAAGCGAGTTGGTTCGATTCCGTTAAAATCCGTGCTGAGGGACTTCAGAAGATCCCCCATGGTTATCGATTTCTTCTCAAACACGTGATGTTGAATTGCCGTGAGGCTGTCGGTAATGGTACCGATTCCCACACCCTGGATATAGTTAGTGTTGTAGCGAGCCCCACCGCAGTTGTAGTCCTTCCCTTTCTTCACGCAATCATCAATCAAGACAGACAGAAACGGCACCGGCATGTAGGTCGCATACAACTGTTCGATTATGTTATTTCCCCGCAGCTTAATGTCGATGAAGTGCCTAAGCTGGCGTTTGAACGCGTCCTGAAGCTGAGCGAAGGACGTGAATGAACGGGGATCGCCGGTCTCGACTCCTATCTTTTTGCCGCTCCTCGGATCGACCCCGTTCCAGAGAGTAATTTCGAGAACCTTCGTCAGGTTGAAGTATCCCGTCAGAATATAGCTTTCCTTTCCAAACGCTCCCGTCTCAACACACCCGCTCGTTCCACCGCAGCGCGCATCCTCTATGCTTTTTCCCTGCCGGAGGAGTTCATCAACGATGGTGTCGGCGTTGAAGATGGATGGCTGCCCGCGCCCATGACGAATGACCCTGCAGGCATGCTTCAGAAACTCATCCGGGTTTTTCTTGCTGAGCTGAATGTTTGAGCTCGGCTGCACAAGCTGCATCTCATCGATCACATCCAGAATGAGGTGCGTCAATTCATTGACACCGTCGCTGCCATCGGGCTTCATGCCGCCGGTGTTGATGTTCGCGAAATCGGTATACGTGGAGCTTTCCGCAGCCGTGACGCCAACTTTGGGTGGTGCCGGCTGATTGTTGAACTTCACCCAAAAGCACTCCAGCAGTTCCTTCGCACTATCGAGCGTAAACGTCCCTTCATCCCGCCCTTTCTTGTAAAACGGATACAGGTGTTGGTCGAGGCGCCCTGGGTTGAATGCGTCCCAGGGATTCAGTTCGGTTATCACACCGAGATGGATGAACCAATAGTATTGCAGCGCTTCCCACAGGTTTGAAGGAGCATGGGCGGGAACACGGCGACATACACGTTCAACCGTTTTCAGCTCAGCTTTCCGAACGGGATCAGTTTGCTTTTCCGCAAGGACGTGTACCTTGTCGGCATACCGAGAAGCGAGGATCAGCACCGCATCGATGCTAACGCTCATCGCTTTCAGCTCTTCCCGCTTGCTGTATGCTTCCAAATCTTCGATGAAATCGAGAGAGGCGAGCTGCTCTTCGATTTCTGCTTTGAACTCCAGCATCCCTTTGTGGTAAATCTTGCCGTCCAGCACGGTATGACCCGGGGCACGCTGTTCCATGAACTCGGTGAAGATCCCGGCTTCGTATGCGGCCTTCCAGTCGTCCGCCATCTCTTCAAACAGCTTCTCGCGGATCGTCTTCCCTTTCCAGAAAGGAATGATCTTCTCCTTGTACTGACGTTCCGTTTCGTCACTGACTCTGAACCAAACCTTCTCGCGGGAATTGAGGATGTCGAGATCCTGGATTGTATGACAGCAGAGTTCCGGGAAAGAGTATGTCGCCTTCGGGGACGGACCGCGCTCACCGACGATCAACTCGCCATCGTTGACACAGATTTCTTTCTTTTCCATGATTCGTTTGAACGCCAAAGCCCTGTGCATCGGTGGAGAAACAAATGAGCCTTCCTGGTAGAACTCAGTCATCAGGAGTGCTCGCTCCGGGGAGACGTGCGGAATCGCGTTGATGCTTTGCTCGCGAAGTTTTCTCACACGGTCGGTCATGCCTCAGCCTCCAATCGAAACAGTTGGCACATAGTTGCGAAGCTCTTTCACGATTGTGCTCAGGTCGTCCGCAGAAGGCGGAACGGTCTGCTCCATCTCGTATTCCATCCCCAGCCTTTTGTACTTCTCGACACCGATTGTATGGTACGGAAGAAGATGGATTTCCGAGACGTTGCCCAGGGAAGCCACGAAAACCCCCGAGTCCCGGATGCCGGACAGATCGTCATTCACTCCGGGGATGATCGGGATTCTCACGATGACTTCTTTTTTCCACTCCGCGAGACGCTTGAGATTGCCGAGTATCAGGCTATTCGATACCCCAATGTACTCACGATGCTTCTGATCGTCCAATGTCTTGAGATCGATGAGAAAGAGATCGACAAAATCACTTACCCTCTTGAGTATCTCAGGGGAAGTGAATCCCGTGGTGTCGACTACTGTGTGGATCGCCTTTTCCCTGCACGCCATCAGGAGTGCCTGCAAGAACTCGTGCTGAAGCAGGGGTTCTCCCCCGGAAAAAGAGGCTCCACCACCTGATTGTTCGTAAAAAATTACGTCTTTTTCAACCTCTTTCATGACCTCAGCTTCTGTCATCTCTTTGCCGGCTATTTCCCTGGCTTCGGCATTGCAGACTTCTACGCATTCCCCGCACTCTACACACAGGTCCCGAATGGTCGAAAAACCACCGTCTACCCTTCGAACTGCGTGGTTTTTGCAGAGCGCAAAGCAATCCCCGCAGCGGACGCATCGATCGGCCCGCAGGACGAGCTGTTCATCAGGTGAGATTGATTCCGGGTTGTGGCACCATTTGCAGTGAAGGGGACACCCCTTCAGGAAAACGGTCGTGCGAATCCCGGGCCCGTCATTAACGGAAAACCGCTGTATGTTAAATACCAGTCCCTTCATTTCTTTTGTCGGAAAAAAGCCGGAGAGGAAAAACAACCAGCAATCGAAAACGGAGTTACGGTGATGCAAAGTACGTTGAAAGATATCGAGAATCAATCTTGATCACATGATGGAAATCTGCATACTTATTCAGTAGGTGTGCGTGTCCATCGCAATCGGTTTTTTAAGTGGAGGTTCTTGTTCATGAGCCAGATTTGGTATAGATTGTCGGACATTTCGGTCGATCAGGCCGCTCTTAGGTTTGGCAGACTGATCCATCCACATGAAAAACATTCGAGGAAGGTGCTATGCCACTACCAAAATACGCCTTTTTCAAAGACAAGATCGTTCCATACTCTGAGGCGAAAGTCGGAGTGTTGACGCACGGGCTGAACTACGGGACAGGCGTCTTCGGCGGGATTCGGGGATACTGGAACGACGACGAGAAAGATCTCTTTGTCTTCAGACCGCTTGACCATTTCCAACGATTTCTCGAGTCTACGCGATTGCTCCGAATGGAGTTCTCATACACGCGTGAGGAGATCACGGCAATCCTGTTGGAGCTGATAAAGAAGGAGGATCCGCACGAGGATGTGTATGTGCGCCCTCTTGCATTCTATGGCGATGAAATCATCGGCGTGCGCCTCCACAACGTGACCCCGGTTCTCTCCATCTCAGTCGTACCGTTCGGACGGTATATCGAGCAGGAGGAAGGAGCACACGTCACGTTCTCTTCCTGGAGACGGATCGATGACAACGTCATCCCCGCTCGAGGCAAGATTACAGGGGGCTATGTGAATTCAGCGCTTGCCAAGTCGGATGCAAACCTCGCGGGCTTCGATGAGGCGATCCTCCTGAACCAGGATGGGCATATCTCCGAAGGCTCGGCAGAAAACATTTTCATTTACCGCAAGGGGAAGCTCGTCACGCCCCCCGTGACGGACAACATTCTCGAAGGAATTACGCGCAACACGATAATCACGCTGCTGCGCGACGAGCTTGGCATGGAGGTCGTTGAGCGGCCCATCGATCGCACAGAAGTGTATCTCTCCGACGAGGCTTTTATGGTTGCGACGGGAGCTCAGATCGTGGCGATCACGCGTATTGATCACCGCAAGCTTGGCTCGGGAACGATGGGACCGGTGACGCAGAAACTGCGGGATCTGTACTTTAATGTCGTCCGCGCAAAGGTGCCGAAGTACCGTCACTGGTGCCAACCCGTGTACGGAAAGAAGTAACAATTTCATCAGCGTACGAAACAGAAGGGGCTGGCCTCTGTTCGTCGGAACGCCGTTCCGGCGGACGATTGAGACAGCCCCTTCATGCATGAGAAGCAGACAATCGCTGCTGCAAACAGCAGATTCCGGATCTATTTCCTCCCGTTCACCTCTTTGAGAGCTTCGAACATCGCGACGACATTCTTGATCGGCACATTGCCCTGAATGTTGTGAACCGCGTTGAAGACAAACCCTCCGTTCTTTCCAAAAATCTCACACCGTTTCCGGACTTCGGTGCGAACGTCTTCTGCCGTACCGAACATCAGGGTCTTCTGGGTATCCACCCCTCCTCCCCAAAACACGAGGTCTGCACCGAATTGGTTTTTGAGGTTTTCAGGCTCCATTCCCGCTGCGGAGCATTGCACGGGATTGAGGATATCAAAACCCGATTCAATGAAGGAGGGAATCAAAGAGATGACTGAGCCGCAGGAATGCTTGAACGTCTTCCACGAGGTGTTGGCGTGAATCCAATCGTTAATCCGTTTGTAGTACGGATGGTAGAGCGAACGATACGTGTCAACTGAGCAGAACGTGGACCACTGAGTGCCAAAGTCTGTTCCGCAAATGAACGTGGCATCGACGAGGTTACCAATCCGCTGGTGTATTTTCGCGAGATTCTGTACGGCCACCTCGCATTGTCGTTCGAAGATAGCGTGCACGTAGGCCGGTCTTGTGAGCGTCGAGATGTACCACTCTTCGATATCGCGGATTCCCTTCGGATGTTTCAAAAAAGGAGCCGGCACAAGCGCAATATCTCCAAATGCAAGCCCGCCAAACGTCGCGATAACACCCCGCCCTGTCCTCGCCACCGCCTTCGCTGCTGCGCCAAAAAACTCGAGGTCACCTTCAGAAATCGGAGTGAACTCCTCGACGTTGTCCTCCGGGTTCAGCAATTCTTCGTCAATCGGCTCCTGCCTGATGATGCTGTCAAAAAAGTAGCCGTTGTGAGGCATTCTGCCTGACGGGGGAACGGAGAGATCCCCTTTGGGATAGACCAGCGTGTCGCCATTCGGTCCCTTGGTGATCTTGAAACCCTCGGACACGAGGACCTCGAGACCGATGTCCATCTTCCACGATCGCCAGTTTTCGTTACGATAACCGAACATCGTTTCCGGAGTGTAAACACCTTCCACATCGATGCCCAGGGCCTGCTTGAGATCTTCCTCGATCAAGCCGAGCATTTGATACGGCTCGTGCGCCTTTACCAATTTCTTTTCCAGACCGTAATGATCACGAAGCGCTGCAATGACTTTGACGTGAATGCCGGTGACCGCCGTGCCACCGAAGTCTACAGGAATGCCGTCCGGTTCGCGGTGGTTGAGAGCAGCCTGGAGGCGTTCTTTGCTCGTCATTGAAATAACCTTTCTGATCCCAGAATGAGCGGGTCTCGCGGAGTCAGTTTAGTTCAAAATAACTTCGATCACCGGAACCACGGGATCCGGTTTCTTAACGGGGAGTTTCAGAATCACCGTCTCGGCAGAAATATTGTCCAGCTTGTTCTGGAACGGCCGGTCGGCCTTGCCGAACTGGACTTCGGAGCCGTCGTGGAGAAGCTGCGCATACTTTATCTTTCCGCCGAAGCCATTGAGGAAGAGATTGCCAAGCGGCCAGCTCAAGACGTGGATGTACACCCGCTTCGTCTGGGGATTGTACGTCAGCAGACAGTTCTCGGGAGCCTTGAATTCCGGCTGCGCTTGCGTGCAGCCGTAGATCGAACGGCTGTGCAGTTTCATCCAGTTCCCCATCTCGCCCAATCGGTTCTTTGCGCGTTCGTCAAACGTACCACGGGACGTCGGACCGACATTCAGCAAGAGATTCCCTCCTTTGCTGACCGTCTCGACAAGGAGTGCCACCAATTGTTGCGGACTCTTCCACCCTTCCTCATCCCGGTAGTAACCCCACGAATCAGAGAACGTCTGACACGTCTCCCATGGTACTTTCTTTCCATTCACCGTGATCCACTCACGAGGAATGAACTGCTCAGGCGTCTTGAAATCCCATCCGCCGGGGACATCGTCCAGATCCAGCCGGTCATTGACGATGATATTCGGCTGAAGCTCGCGCACCATCTTCAGCAGTTTCTCGGAATCCCAGTCGTTCCGTCCTTTTCCATCTTTTCCTTTCGGAAATGAGTAATCGAGGAAAAGACAGTCAATCGTACCGAATTCGGTCAGAATCTCACGGACCTGGTTGAAGAGGTACTCTCTGTACTTCTGCATGTCCCTGCCGGCGGCCTTCTTCTTGAACTCTTCATTGTTATACATCGGGTGATTGCGATCGACAGCATATTCGGGATGGTGCCAGTCGAGCAGCGAATAGTAAAAGCCGACCTTGAGTCCCTCTTCGCGGAAAGCCTGCACGACTTGCTTCAAGAGATCCCTGCCGTACGGTGTTTTTGTCGCCTTGTAATCAGTGTACTTCGAATCCCACAGACAGAATCCCTCATGATGTTTCGCCGTGATGACGAAGTATTTCATACCGGCAGCCTTCGCCATCTGAGCCCACTCCTTCGGGTTGAAGAGATCAGGATTGAAAACGTCGAAGTACTTCTGGTACTCTTCATCCGTGATGTGCTCATAGTTCTTTACCCACTCATGGCGGGCGGGGAGTGCATAGAGTCCCCAATGGATGAACATCCCGAACCGGGCCTCCGTCCACCATTTCATCCGTTCAGCTTTGTGTTGATCGGTCTCCGCCGGAAGAATTGATTGTGAGAGAGCCGGGACGACGATCGCTGACACAACAAGCCAGAAGTAGAACAGTCGCTTGAGAGGCATGAGATCTCCAGATTGTAGAAGCGGTTGGTCGGTGCGAGTGATGTGGCTAAGGTATTCGAGTTTATTACAAAGAGCAAGTAGGCGCAGACTTCCGTCTGCTTCAGTCTGCGTTCTTACAATTCATCAAGATCAAAAACAGTCGATCCTTTGAACGGGTAATCCTTCCAATGAGTCACAATCCCTTTGCGAACGGGGTTCTCAATGATATATCTGATCTGCTTTTGGACCTCTCGCTCATCTCTGCAGATATGATCATAGAAATCCTTTTGCCACCGCGCACGCACACCATTTTGAGAAAAGAAATACCCCGTTCGTTGCTTGAATCGTTTCATCAATCTTAACACGTCAGACGTATCTTCCTTGCCACGCAACAGCAGGTGGCAGTGGTCAGGCATGAAAACATATGCGAGAACGTCGCACTGCTCTTTGGCACATTCCTGCAGCAGGACCTCGACGCATTTACCGACGAGTCTCGCCTCGACGAATACTGAGAGTCTGTCCTTTGTGCAAGCCGTGAATGCAGCTTCTACCCTGCCTATATACGATTCAGGGGGAAGCCGGTGTTTCTTCTCTCGGATGAGCATAGCGCGTGATTTCGCAATCTGAAGATTGCGCCTACCGATGGATACACTGGAATGCTCATAGATGCAACTGAAATCAATGTGCCATTTCGAACAATCTCATTCCTTCTGTTTCGGGATCGCTACTACCGGATTTTCGATATTCTAATAGCCCACGCATGCTCGCACGGCGGCGCCTGCTGGAGACTTTCAGGAATTTCTATCACGACCCCATTCCCTTCCAGTTTCCACTTCAGCTCATGCGGATATCCGAGCATTGTCAATCTTGCTCCCGATGTGGGCTGCAGACTTTGGAGCACAATTGTTCGCGGAGGACGATTTTCTTTTGGCTCCGGAAGATAGATCGCGTACAGTGCGCCCCGGTCTTTTTTCCTCGTGAAACATACTTTCCCCTCTTTATATGGTGCAATCGCCCGGGTTTCGTAAATCGCCTCCTTGTTCACCTTCATCCAGGCCGCCATCCCCTTCAGCCGGTCGTAAGCATCGGGAGCCCATTCCCCTTCCGGCGAAGGTCCGATGTTGAGCAGGAGATTCCCCCCTTTCGCGACGACGTCAACAAGCAACTGGACAAGTTCCCTGACCGATTTGTATTTATCCGTCTTGACGTACGACCAGCTCGTTGCGATAGTAATGCACGATTCCCAGGGCACACTCAGAGCCTTTTCGGGCACCTTGTTTTCGGGCGTTAGATAGTTTTCATACTGGCCGTTGACCCATCGATCGACAACAAGCAAGCCGGGCTGATGCTGACGCGCCATTGTGCTGATGCGCGCCATATCGATATCCTGGTCCCAATTGTTTTTCCTTCCCCACGATTCGAATTCCTTCGGCATGTTGCTCAACGGCCGCACCCACGCTCCATCAAACCAGAGGATGTCGATCGGACCATAGTTTGTCATCAACTCCTCGATTTGATTGTATGTGAAGTCCTTGAATCGCTTCCATCGTTCCGGATATTTTG
>JBEKOB010000039.1:0-35798 GCA_049522195.1 Bacteroidota bacterium | reverse complement strand
TGCCGGCTTTGAGCGCTGCGATCACCGCCTCTTTGTGCAGCTTGTTCGGAGTACAGATATTGACAACGTCGATATCCTTACGTGCGACGAGTTCACGATAGTCGGTCGTGTATGACTCAAATCCTGCCTGCTCCACTCCCTTCCTCGCGAGCGACTCGTTCGTATCGCAGACGCACTTGAGCGTAATCTTGCATGGGTTGCCGTCGTAGTACAGGGGGATCGAGCGATAGGCATACGCATGGATGCGCCCCATCTGCCCGAAGCCTATCATTCCAACTCTGATTTCCTTCTGCATGGTTCAATCCCTTTCCATCGATAGTCCCATTCATTCTCAAATAACGTGACCACAGCAGCTGCCGTGCTAGAGAGCCTTCAACGCTTTTGTGACGCCCTGACCTTCATGCACAATCGCTGCCAGAGCATGAAGGATCTTCGCAGGATCCTTGTGCTGCCAGACGTTCCGTCCAAACACGATCCCCTTTGCCCCACAGTCCATTGCATTCTTTACCATTTGAAGCATTTCGCGGTCAGAATCCATCTTTGGCCCGCCCCTCACAAGAATCGGCACGGAGGAGACACCGATCAGTTCTTCAAACTGTTTTTTTGACTCGGGGAAATCTGCTTTGATGAGGTCGGCGCCGATCTCAGATGCCATGCGGATGATCAGCTTCATGATCTCGAAATCCCGTACAACGTTTGAGCCCTTCTGAATGGCCAGCGGTTCAACGATGAACGGAATCCCGTACTCACGGCTCTCGCTTGCGATGCGGGCCAGTGTTTGGAGGTTCCCCGCCTCCTGCGCATCAGTGTCATATCCTGCGAAGAGAAACGTGACTACTGCATCGGCGTCGAGTTGTACGGCATCCTTGACGGTCGCCACGTGGGTATAGTATCCCTCTTTCGGAGCCGGTTTCTTCCGCCAGATATTTGTTGCATCGAGACGGACTATCACGCCGGGTTTGTTTTTGCCGTAGAACTTATGAAGATTGGCCCGCGTCGTTCCCGGTGTCATCTGAATCGCATCGGGTTGACCGGGCAGGAGCACATCAATCGCCTTGCTCGAATCTTCAATGCCCGGAAGCGGCCCGATGAAGAGTCCGTGATCGATGGCAACGACGATTCCGTTGCCGGAGGATGGATTGAGAATTCTGCTGGTACGAAGCTGGTTGCCGGGAAGGGTAGACATGACAGTTTTGCGTTTGGGGTTTTGAGTTTGAAGTTTCGAGTTCAAGGTTTCAAGTTGCGACTGTTTACTGTTCATGATTCACTATTCACCAGCCACGCTCTCACAGGCTCACTATCAGCGTGACGACCTCGAATGGTTTCACTGAAAGGCCTATGTCGTGATCGTTTGAAATGGCGAGAGCTTCTGTAACCTCCTCATTCATTTTTGCCCTGAAGGCTTCTTTGATAGGCATAGCGAAGTGAATCAATCCTTCGACCGTTCGATCGACCGGATTACTGACGCGAAGCACAAACCCTTTCTGCTCATCTGCTACCTTCAGGGTAGAAAGCGTCAGCGAGTCGGGAGTAATCGAAAGAAAGCTCTGTTCAAGAACCGATTGATCATTCTTCCGGTTCACGGTGAGTGGAGGAACCGTAAAAAGTTCAACCTCTTTCAGGATCGAAGACCAGTCTGAGGCATCCTGCGCTGAACCTGGCAATACCGAGTACTCGAACGTGTGTTTTCCAGGGCATTGGGCTTCTGGAGTTTCGTTCCACCAGCCGGCTGCCCCGCCAGGGCGTGTGATGAGATCTCTGCCTGAGAGCTTTCCCACGCAACGGAGCAGTGTCAACGCCAGCACACCCGGTTGATCGAGTTTGAGCTCATATTCCGGCAACCCTTTGACGATCAGCGTGAAGCTCTTCTGTTCGTCCCGCAGAGTCACAAACCGCTTCATCGGAGCGACCATTGCCGGTTGCTCGATGGAGAACTGAGTTGTGTCGTAGTTCTGGTGTTTTCGCTTCACGACAGCAAAGGGAGTATCTGCGAACGACTCGTTCGTTTTCATACCGGTGTCAAACAGCGCTCTGAGACGATGATCCTTGATTGTGTTGTAGACGGTCGTCGTGATATCAACCCGTTTCGAGAATCGTGTCATTGCCAGTATTGTAGAAATGTGAAGCTCGCCCTTCTCGGCAGAGCGGGATTTCTCATCCTGCGATGCTGACACCGGCACCATCATCCGGTGATCGATTCTGAGCGCCCCCCTCAGCGGACCATTCTCCGCAACGGTCACCTGCACGCGGCGCTGATCCGACAAAATCCATTCATCGCGCTCCGGGTAAGAATAATTGTATTCGTCACCAACGTCTCCGGAGTCTTCGAAGAAGTTGATTCTCTCATACTTCAGCCCTGTCGATTTGTCGATGAGACGAATTGTGCCACTCTGGGCGGCTTCCACCCTGAGAAAATCATTTTCGATGAAACTGTCACCGAGGCGGACTTCGGACGGATAGCGGGGCATCTCCTCCGTTCTGACAACCCTCAATCCTTTCCATCCTAACGCAGGGACATCATTCGCCGAGAGAAGAATTGAGAAACGATCAACAAGCGTTTGATGGGGATAGTCGTGCTTCGAATACGTCACACCAAAATCTTCTTTGCGTTGGAGTACTTGATACGGCGCCTCTGCTCCTCGCGCATTGAGGAGCTTGAAGCCCTTCACCGGAGGGCGTTTCTCATCCACCTTGACTTCGGGGTTCAAACCGACCACAATGTCCTGCAGGAAAAACTCAACATCTGCCTGCACAACATCACTGCGAGAGAACGGAGAGGGATTGAACACGAAGACAAACCGGTCGTCGTGATGTTCGTGCTCATCATACGGCAGGAGCCGACCAAGACATTCTGCCCTGACATGCTCACCGATTTGTCGCACCTTGCTGTACCGCACCGCCATTTCGCGGTGAACTTCGTCTACACTGGTCCCACAGATTGCATCGTGATCCTGATTCTGAATGACGTACTTCCATGCCTGCTCGATCTGCGGTGTCCTGCTTCGGAACCCTGCCGCCACGGCCAGCACATTCAACGGCTCGAGGTATCGTTCCAGGAGAGTTTCACATTCGGAGTTGAGTTGCTTAAGATACATCCGGCTTGAAAACACACCGCCAAGAACAGCAAAGGCATATCGAAAACCAAAGCGAGTTTCTCCTTCCAACCGGGACAACGGAGCCGACGCTCCAAGCTCGTTTTTCACTGCGGCGAAGAAATCAGGAAAATTGCTGTGCCTGAATTCCGCATCGTACTGCTTCCGCAATTGTCTCAGGGCAGTCGTAACCTCTGTGTCGGGCCAATGGTGGTCGCCGCCGTTGAAGAAGAGTCGTTGTGAAGTCGTTGCCCGGCCATCCAGCTCTTTTCGCAGACGATCAAACTTTTGAAATATGACGGTCTCATCTGTTGAAGCGAAATATCCGGCACTGTACCCGTCTCTTGGCAAATGATGCATCAGGACGCGTGTTCCATCCGGGCCTACCCACCAATACTCGGAAGGTTCCTGTCCTGGCTCGCCACCGAACCCGCGATAGATCAACGCCACATCAATGCCGAAGCCCTGTAAGATCTGGGGCATTTGAGCAATGTGGCCAAACTGATCCGGGATATAGCCAACACGCATCACCCCGCCCAGGTGTTTGCCGAGACGAAAGCCGAGGGAGAGATTCCGTATATGGGATTCACCGCTCGAAAGAAACTCATCGTTCAGGATGTACCAAGGACCGATGAAGAGCTTTTTCTCTTCCACCAGCCGACGAATGGTCTCCGCCCGGTCAGGGCGTGTCTCCAGAAAATCCATTACAGCCGCCATTTGACCGTCGAGCGTGTACGATCTGAATTCCGGATCTTTCTCCATGAGCTCAAAGAGGTCTTCGATCATATCCACGAGCATCGCCCGGAATCGATCAAACGGGAAGTACCATTCGCGATCCCAATGCGAATGGGAGACAATGTGATACGTTGGTTTCATAGCATCATAGGAAAACGATCGTAAACGGGATTTACTACTATGCCGGCACTACAGACAACTACAGGTATTCGTCCAGCGCTTTGATTGCAGTTGACGCACCGACAGCCGATACACAACTTGCTGCCACTGAATTCGCAACGCGGGCGGCACCGAATGGATCGAGCCCTCTGAGGGTTGCCGCAATGAACCCCGCCACAAATGCGTCTCCCGCCCCTGTGGCATCGACAACCTTTTTCACGCGCTTCGCTTTCACAATCTTACCATGCCGCCCATCGGAGATATAGCATCCCCGCTCGGCAAGCTTCACGCCGACAACGTGGGGGGCACCAGCGTCGAGAAGCGCCTTAACGATTGATTCCGGAGTCTTATGCCCGGTGATCATCACCGCTTCTTCGTAACTGGGAATGAAATAGTCGACGTATGGAAGAAATCCTCTCAGTTCCGTTGCCGTCACGCGTGGCGAGGCTGCAGTGTCGAGGAGGATTTTCACTGAGGTCTCATGCTTCAATGTCCGAAACAGATGCTTGAATTCTTTTTCTGTCTCCGGAAGCAGTCCCAGATAACCGATTGCAAAAATAGGGGCTTTTTGAATCAACGGGATGCGGGAGAGAATGTCGTGTGCCCGAAAATTCTTCATGCATCCCCGTGTGTGCAGAAACGTTCGTTCGCCGGAAGCATCAACACCGACAATCGTCGCAGAGGTCTGCGCCTTGGCATCAATGATGACGCCCTCGGTGTCCATCCCGAACGTCCGGTAATGCTGGGTCACGAACCTTCCGATGGAGTCATTCCCCACCCTTGTGATGGCTCCGACCCTGAATCCGAGACGGGCAAGATCGATGCCGACGTTCGACACGTTGCCGCCTGTGGTCAATGTCACAGAGTCAATAAGCTTCAGCGCGCCGCGCTTCGGCGGTCGGCTGAATTCAACCGGGCGGCCAATGATGTCAGCCAGCGCCAAGCCGGCAACAACGACATCAAGATGTCTTGACTGATTCATGGTTCGGCGTGCTCTTCAATGTCTTTGGTTCATTCAATAGCTTTCGCTGCCTTGAAATCAAGGATCAGCTTTTTGGTCTTGTAGGTGATCGTCAGCTTCTCACTCCCGACGTCGGCGCTCAGGAACGGTCCGTCAAAAAGCTTCGTCTTGGTCAGATCAACCGGTTTCCCGTTCAGCGCACGTTTGTCGGGGAACACGAATTCCATCTTGTCGCTGCCGAGCGTCGTGTAGCGAACGGAGACAGAGCCGGGTATCAGCGTTGCTTTCGGAATGTGGGACTTGAGTTCCGCCTTGAAGTGATCGAAGGATCCGATTTCGTCCTTTGATCTCACTTCAACTACGTAGCCATTCTGCAGCTTGTAGCTGCGCAGGCGCCAGTTCCCGGTTTCCTTCACACGCTCCATCTGTGGGCGACTGATAGCGTTCAGCGAATTGGCCTGAGCCTCGAACTCTTCCTTCCACTCATATTCCTGCAGTGGATACCAGCCAACATAGGTATCCCCCGCTTTGCAGATGATCCAGCCGGAAGGATCGACAATACGCTCTTCAAGGTTGCGCGGGAAGAATCCATCAATATGTTCCGCCGTGGTGCCGGGCTTGATATCATAGAGAACGATAAGTGTATTCTTCTGCTGGAAGGTGCGTTCAAATGGAGAACCACCGGTCCATTTGTCGGGATTGTTATATGTGCCCTTCGACGCAACGACATCGGCAATGAGCGTCTTTACTTCTTCGGGGAAGAACATCCCGACTTCCCAACCCGACCAATATGGGTGCAGACCGAAAATGGTAGTATAGGGACGCCCATAGAGATAGCGGACTCCCCACGTATGTTGCTGAATTGGCTGCAAAATGCCCCCCTGGAGAGATCCAATCCCATAATCCTTCGTGATATAGGAATATTTGTATACGGGGGGATTCTTTTCGGTGCCAAACCGGATGACATTTCGGACTCGTTTGCGCTCTTTTTCAACGTATGGCTTGCTCCGATCGAGAGCGATGTCGTAAATGATTTCGGGCAGACGATAGGAGGTGAGAGCCGGCAGGACAACCCAACCGGAGTTGGTCGGCTCACCGGTCCCCAAATACAAATATGCGAACTGAGATGCTCCCGAGAGAAGCGGCTTGAAGACCGCCGGCTGATAAATCCGGCTGTATCCACCGATGTATTGTCCGTCGAGATGCTCCGTCGCAAAATCGGCGAAGATGAAATCAACCATCATCGTCCCGCGGGTTTTCATCTCGGGATCCTTCGCGAACTCGGAGAGCAGGAACATCGGCATCGCGTACTCCGGGAAGTAATCGGGCGAATCATATTCCCCCTGGCCGATCGTTGTCGTGATCTTTATCCAGTGAATGAGATAGTCGCGTGCCTCCTGGCGGTTCTCCTCCGAGGACTTTCCGTTGTACCACTCGGTCCCGGGCAGGTTTGGCCATTGTTCTGCCGCAAGATAGAGAGAGGAATAATACATGCACCAGTGATTTTCGGTATCCCCGCGGTAGGGCGCGTATGTTTTCCACGCGTTGCGGACGATGGCCCGGGTTTCCTCCGACATCTTGTCCTTTCCGACAAGATACGCACCAATGCATGGAATCATCCAGAACATGTCCCCGCGTGGGTCGCGCAGCAGTTCCTTGAACATCCTGTCGGCAACGGCGATCTCCTTGTTGTGCGCGTACCGCACAGCAATCTGATAATACCCCGGTGCCTGGATCGTATCGTAAATGGATGTCACGAACGCCGCGCGTTTCTCGAACTCCTTGAGGTACGTTTCACGGTTCACCATCTGGGCAGAAGCCCCCGCACACACGCCAAGGATCAGGAGCAGAACGAACGTCACTTGTTTCATTATTCAGGTTTCCTCGTTAGAAAGGTTCAACAAGAATCTGCCACACCTGTGAGCCGCTCAATCCCGCATATTTCCAGGTGTCGCCGCTGTTATCCGATCGGTACACGCCCCCCCACATCGACCCTGCAAATACCCGGCTGCTGTTCGTCGGATCGACAGCAATCGAATGGATGTTCAGAACGGACAGGCCGTTGTTCTTACGCTTCCAGCTTGTTCCCCCGTCAGTCGATTTGTAGACGCCGGTCACATACCCCCCTGCATACAGAACCTGGGGATTGGACGGATCGAATACGATTGTGTAAAAAGTCTGATGGTCCAGTCCGGCTTCGCTCTTTTCCCAATACTGCCCTCCGTTGCGTGTAATGTAAATGCCGTAGTCATCCGTCCCAGCGACCAGCATCTTCGCATCCTGTGGACTCTGCACGACAACGCGCACTCCACCGACACTCAGACCGGTGCGTTTCCACGTATCCCCTCTGTTGTCGCTTCTGTAGACGCCGTCTTCCGTTCCACAGTAGACCACGGATGGATTCGTGTAATCGATAATGACCGACGAGGTGAATTTCTCCTTAATGCCGTTGTTGCACTCCGTCCATGTTGATCCTCCATCGATCGATCGAAAAACTCCGTATGGGGTACCGCAGAACATGATGTTTGGATCGCGGCTGTCAATGATGACACACAGCACTTCTGTGATCTGCCAGCCGGTCGTGATTTTCCATGTCTTGCCGCCGTCGGTTGATCGATGAACGCCGTTTCCGGATGCAAGGCAGAGCACCTGACCCCGGGAAGGTGCGTGCACTGCGACACCAAAATCCCTGATGGTTCCCGGTCCAAGGTGGTGCCACACGGTGTCTTCGCTCGGCTGCTGCATATACAGCCCTGTTTCGGGATTTGCAGCTCCGACAACAAACAGTTTCGTGGAAAGGACCGATGCATACACGGTAGATTGCTGCGCACGGAGCGTCGAAAAGACAGCAAGGAACAGCACACAGAAAAACATGAACACAGTATGAGATTTCATTCGACACCTGAAATGACGTAAGAGTTTGTATCCCCCGTTACTGCAACGCAGCTCGATCAGGGATAGAGATCGATCTGTTTCACATGGCATCCCCTCAAACCGGCATACAGCCAGGTTTTGCCACCGTCAAGTGATTCATAGATCCCTTGCCCGCTCGTACCAACCAACAAATGGAGAGGATCATCAGGATGAACAAAGATCGTGAAAATCGCCTCGATATCGGAATTCTGCCAGAGGAGACTCCAGGAAAGCCCGCCATCAGTGCTTTTCCATAAGCCCGTTTTGAATCCCCCCGTATACACCGTCTGCCCGTCGGATGAAGCACAGAGGCCGTAACACGCGTTCATCGGCAGGCCCTTGCCTTCCCTCCACGTCTTGCCTCCGTCGGTGGTCACGCGGACACCATTGTCCTCGGTTCCGACAAGCAACCGTTTAGAATCCGAGGGGAGCTGGATGACAGCTTCGATAAGAGGAGCCCCGACGCGCAACGGTTTCCAGTGTTCACCCCGGTCGGTCGACTGATACAGGTCATCTTCACCGGCAGCGTAGATGATGTTTGGATCAGACTTATCTAACAGCAGTCTCTTTACGAACCATTTCTTCATCCCCTGCATTTTCCTTGCCCAGTGAGCCCCATCATCCGTCGATATGAACACACCGAACGGAGTAGCAATATAGATACGTGCTGAATCACGCGGATCGAGCGCGACCGAGAGAACTTCTTCTGTGTGCCAATCGGTGAGAACACGCCACGTGTGCCCATTATCGTCAGAGCGATGCAGTCCGTTTCCCATGCACAGATACCGGCGAAGCGTCGCCCCCTTCTGCCAGATTGCCATGCCGAACGTAAGGAGATTCGGTTGGTACATGTTCGTCCACATTGTATCACCCGGTGTGCGCCTGAAAAACCCCACAGTGCGCGTCCCACCACTGGTGACCTGTCCCCGGTTCAAGAACACGGCAGCATAGAGGTTCTTATCCTTCGGCTGGCCGTTGTGCTCCACAGTGACACCCGGAGTCGTTGCACCGCCAAGAAGCAGCGCAACCATAAACAGTATTACTGATTTGACAGTTTCCACTCTCTAATTGTCACCTTGTTAAAATCGAGCTCACGCACCTTACGATGGAAGAGCATCTTCACAACGCCGCTGCCTCGCTCGCTTTGAATGAATGGACCGTTGAATAATTTGTACGTATTGAAATCCAACTTTTTCCCGTTGAGTATCCGTTCACCGCCAAACGTAAACTTCATCTCGTCGCCAGTACGCGTCCGGTATTGGACCATAAGCGTCTTCTCGTCTTCGTTCAAGGCGGGCTTCGACCTGATGATTCGCTTCTGAAATTCCCCAAACGAGCCATCCTCATCGGACGACCCAACCTCTGCAACAACACCATTTTTGAGCACAGTGCTCCGCCACCGCCAGTTCACCTTCTCTTCAATCCATTCATAAGACTTTAGGGGAAAAAACGCGACATAAACTGATCCCGCCCGGCAGAAAATCCATCCAGACGGATCTTCTGTTCGCTCGTCGAGAGTTTTCGGGAAAAAGCCGTCGATGTGTGACTGGTGCGCTTCCTTGTCAATATTATAGAGGATGATGATGGCGTTCTTGTGCTGAAATGTCTGTTCGTAGGGAGAGCTCGAGTTCCACTTGTTCGGATCAGTATACACGAGATGATAACGGTTTACTTCATCCGAGAGAAATTTCTGTTCCTCGGGGAAGAACATCGCCAGCTCCTTGCCAGAATAAAACGGATGCAGGGTGAAGATGGTGTTGTTCGTCTTATCAGAAATGTACGTGATATCCCACGTGTGCTGCTGGATCGGCTGAAGGATCCCACCCTGCAGCGAACCAAGAGCATACAATCCGGTCATATACATATATTTATAAACGGGGGGATTCTTGTCCAGTCCGAATCGGATAACATTCCGCACGCGCTTGGTCTCTGTTTCGACGTACGGCTTCGAACGGTCTGTCGCAATCCCGTAAATAACTTCCGGTAATCGATAAGAGGACACGGCGCCGAAGACAGTTTCCCATCCTCCTCTGTATCGGGGATGGTAGCGGGTTTCACTCCAGAGCTCGGTTTTGGGCTCACCGAAGTAGAGCCAGGCCCACAGGGCAGCCGGTGCCGACAATGGATTGATAATGTCTTCAGGATAGTCACGGGCATGTCCGCCACAGTAATTTCCTCCGAGATGATCGACCGCATAATCGGCGAACAGCAGGTCAACCATCATCTGGGCTTTTCTCTTCATCACCGGGTCTTTTGCATATTCATAAAGCGTCAGCATCGGCGTCATGAACACGATGAAATACGTCGGAGAGTCGAATTCCCCCTGACCGATTGTCGAGGTGATGTTCATCCAGCGTTTTAGCCAGCCTTCAGCTTCCTTGAAATTCTCAGTGGAGCTTTTTCCGTTGAACCATTGAGACCGGTTTTCATTGGGCCATGTTTGTGAGGCCAGGTAGAGTCCGGTGTAATACATCACCCAGTGATTCTCCGTGTCGCCGCGGTACATTGTACGCTCGCGGTATGCTTGTCGAATTTTCTGCTTCAGCGAATCCGGCAGCTGGTCCTGAAGGCGCAGGTACGTTCCAATAGCTGTATAGGAGTAGAACATCCCGCCGATGCTCTCATCCGTTGTCAGAGAATCGAGCATCGCCAGCGCCCACTCTTTGTCCCGGCCCGTGATGAACTTCGCAGTCACGGTGAAGAATCCACGGTCCCTCTCCTGGCTGACAACATCCAGAAGACGCTGCCTGCGTTGCTCAAATTGTGTTCCCGCGGTTTGAGCTTTCAGCGGAGTAACGCCTGCGCAAATCATCAGAAGTGCAGACAGAATGGACACTATGCTCTTTGTTCTCGTCATCGCGCCCAGAGTCCCCAAACCTGCCCCTCTTCCTGACTGTTGAAGGTCCAATGATCTCCACGGTCGGTGGTTTTGAAGAGTCCGCCGTTCAGGGTGCCCGCGAACACAACCGACGGATTCGACGGAAGTATGAGAAGAGAATGCACGACGAGATTGCCCAACCCCTGATTCACTTGCTTCCAGTTTTTGCCCCGGTCGAAAGAACGATACACGCCGCCGCCATGTGTTCCCAGGTATATCATATCCGCATTCAAACGATCACAGGCAATTGTGTATACCGTCAACTGTGTGAGGCCGGCGTTTGATTGCTGCCACGTGCTCCCTCCATCGGAGGAGAAAAAGAAACCGTCATCCTCGGTGCCCGCAAAGAACAAGTTCGGATCTGAAGGATGTTGCCGGAGCGTCCGAACCCCTTTTCCTTTCAAACCACTCAAGTGCCACTGTGTACCAGCATTCGTGCTGACGTAGACACCATCCTCACTTGCAGCGAGAAGCTTGGAAGTATTGCTGCGGTCAACGACGATATCAGAGACAAACGGTTTCAGAAAACCGACATTCTGTTCGTTCCAACTCTCACCACTGTTTTGTGTCTTGAATACCCCGTACGCAGTCGCAGCATACGCCACCGCTGGGTTCGACGGATCCACCTTCGCCTTCAATACCTCGGTGACCTCCCACCCTGTTGTAATGCGCCACGTGATCCCATGATCGGATGACCGGAGCACCCCATTGCCGCACGCAGACCAGATGACACCATTGGAACCTGTTTCCGTATAGAACGTGCGAATATATCCTGTCCAGCCCCTGTGCTTCCAGGTTGCGCCCGCGTCCGTGCTGACGAAGAGCCCAACAGTCGGATTGTCGAGTGCGCCAAGACGGTGCTTGCGTGAGTTGAGGACCGACATATACAGAGTGTCCTGCCGGGCGAGCAATGATTCGCTCCGTGCACACACAAGCAGCATGATCACCATCAAGCATTTAGAGAGCAACATCGATTCCTTCGTGCAATACTGCAGCAGAAACGCGTCCCATCGGCTTATTGTTGACGACAATATCATACTGCGGCTTCATCACGTTACCGAACTTCAGTTTAATCGTCCGAGGCTTCACAAGGTTATCCACCACTTCAACATGAATCGTGGTCCCCTCAATTGTCACTGCAGGTATCCTGCAGCCATCGATACCCACACCCCACTTCCCCTTCACATCGACGTAAGCATCACCGAACTGGCGGGTGATCAGGTGAATTGAGACTACAGAGCTTCCGGTTCCCCAGTGAAGTCCGGTCACGCCCGCAGGCTGATCGTAGCCTGAGTGTCCGTAGTTTTCCGCTGTTCTTGGTGACGTTGGTGACTCAAACAGCGAGAACATGGCTCGTAGCGCCGCCACACCCCGCTCGAAGTACTCTTTCTGGCCCGTAAGTTCATAATACTTCATCAATGTCACGGCAAAGTATCCCTGACGGGAATCACTCCATTCAGCATCGGTGTTCTGAACTCCGAATCCGCCGAAGAGTTCTCGCGACAACCAACGGGGGCTCCACACCTGCTGATACAGGCAGAGATAGTCCATAATTGCGATGCCTCGTTCTTTGTATTCCTTCTTCCCTGTCAGTTTGTATAGTTCATAACACGCTTCGGCGGCTTGATGCATGGAAAGCGTGTTCTGAGGATTCTGCTGTGTATACGAGTCGTAGAAACCGAGTGGCTTCCGGGAACAGGAAAAGAACGTTTCAAAATCAAACCACTTTCGCTCCGGAAGAACAAAATTGAAAATGTACTGCATTGCCTTCTCTGCTCTGCTCAGGTACCTAACACTTTTTGTCCGACCATAGAATTCAGCCAGAAAAAGTGCAGCACCGGCGGTCTCCGCGTTTTCATCCCGGAAGGTTGCAACCGGCTTCAGCGTCGTCGGATCATACCAGGAAGGTATCACACCGTTGCGATGCTGGTTGAGGATCAGAAAATCAGCAAAAGCTTTCGTGAAGCGGAGGATCTCCGCCTTTCGTTCAGGGACAAGGTCAATCCACTGCAGCAACCAGTAGCATGTCCATGCATTGTGGAACATCGGAAGGTCCCGCCCATCATCAATTCCTCCCCATGCATGATCTGCGACCCAGTGACCGCCTGTGCTATCAAAATAGAAGATTGACGGCGCGATCCCATTCTGCTGCGGAGCCAGAAGTGCCAGGTTGAGAACGTTTGTCGCCTGGCGCATCAAATGTTGATCGTTCACGGTTTTCCCGTGGAGGTACATTCCATAGGATGTGCGCAGCGCATTAAACCAAACGTTGAACCAGCTGTCATTGTCGGCTGACTTCGGGAGATTGTTGCTCCACGCCAGTCTGGCCTGGCGAAGGAGCGTGACCGGAACTCCCTGATACTGTGTATCCAGAGCAATCTGCGGCACAAATTGATACCACGCTTTCTGGATATATGACGAAAAGGGCTCTGCCTGCGGTCCGGCCGTTCGTTGCATGTTCACGGAGCCCGAGGTCATCCAATGATACCGGACGACTTCACGATATCCTTCCCGCTTCGGTCCATCAGCGCGAAGGAAGAGCAGATAATTCAGCGTCGCTGTCGTATCGCCCACGTTGGGTGCAAGAGAGTCCGGAGCAACATAAAAGACATGTGTGTTCCGCAGACGATAGGGCTCTGGAATCCAGTTTTGCAGCCCGATTGAAAAGAACGGCCTATCGGCGGTCTCAACCTGAAGATCTGCAGCAGTTCGTATTCGCCGTCCCTTGCCATCCACGTCGGAAAGGATTGGCACCAGGGCTGCGAAATACCCCTCTTTTTGCAGCATCAATGCCGGAGAGCGAAACGTATGGTCAGCAATGATCTGCTCGCTCTGCGGACGCAGCTGAGGTGTCCAGATGAAATCGAGGGGTTTATACGCTGCATACCGTTTTCCACCCGGCGCAAATGAATATGTTGACCAGAATGATTCGAGTTTGACATTCCCTCCGGTTCTGTAGGTAAACGTCACTCTCGCGCAATGCTCTCCTTTTCGAAGAACGATTGACTTCAACGTAGCGCCTTCTCCGGCCGCTTCACGCACAATGACCACCTGATCTTTATCCGATCCCAGCGAGATCGAGGCGCCCTTGAGAGGAAGTAATTCATCATTCTGTCTGATTGCGGGATCGGGGCGCAGTGCACTGCCGCTCTCAAGAATCTCAATCCAGGATTTTCCTTTCTTGACAAAGTAGGTCTCTCTGCATGATCCACCCGTCTTGTCAATGACGATCCTGATGAATTCATTCTGGATCGTCAGGCGGTCCGATCCCCTTGTGAGGTCGCCGGCCGCAAGCGGGAAGCTCAACACCAGGAGTAGTATGAAGGAGATCCAGGATTTCATGAGCAACGGTTACAGCTTTACCCTCTTTAGAATGCGCTGCATGTTAAGACCGAACATTTTCTTTTTCTCAGCCACCGTGCAGTGCGAATACGCCATCCAGCCAAACTGCGGGATGGGGTCGCGCATCGGCTGGTCTGTGCCGAACAGGACACGATCGGCACCGATGTGCTCAACCATGTACTCGATTACCCGGTACGTTACGGATGTGAGTGTAATTTCGAGAGAAACATTGAGGTTCTTCTTCGCCATCTCGATGCCATTGCGAGCATCCTGGAATGACCCTCCTGTGTGCGCGATGATGAATGCGATATTCGAATACTTCGCTGCAATGTCGTTTACTTCTGCGACAACGTTCGGTGAGGGATGGATCAGAGCATACGCGTTGATCTTGTTGCCATATTCAAACCACGGAGCCCAGAGTTTGTCGTTGTATGCCAGATTCGTCCTGGGGTGGTATGGCTTCAATCCCCCCATCTTATATTTCCCATGCGCTATTCTGAATTCCTTCTTCCAATCCTTCACGTACTGCGGTTGGAGTGCCGCGTATCCACAATAGAAGTCCGGATATCGTTTCATTGCGTCCCAGACAATTTTGTTCCCCTCTTCGTAATCGACCCAGACTGCAAGGAATCCCGAGACGCACATTTTCTGGATTCCCATCAGTTTCGCTCGTTCATACATGCTTGTGGCATCACCATAAGGAAGGTGCATAAATCCAACGCCTTCTGCCCCATCGTGCGTCATATGTGCATGGGCATCAATCACGAGCATGTTGTCCAGAGGCTGGCCTTCTTTTGCGCGTTGTAGGATCCAATCTGGATTTTTCTTCGCGCTGTACGGCTTCGGGGGAACCTCCAGCTTTGCCAGTCTTGAGATATTCCCCGCAGCAATGAGCTGCTTATCGGCGTCACTCAGCGTGCAATAGTCGACGAATGCTTTTGCAGCACCGGGTGATTTTTCCAGCGCGCCGGTTCCGAAGAGAATGCGGTCCGCCCCATACCACTCGGTGAAAAGTTCAATTGCATGATTTCCCTGATGGGCTGAAAGGTCGAGATGAAGATTGGGATGCTTTTTCATCAGCGGCTGGGTGTACCGGGTCGATTCCCAGCGTGATCCCTGCAGAACAACCCTTAGGTTCGGAAACGCTGAAAGTACCGTGTCGAGGTCGGAGAGGAGCACCTGGTTGCTCGGCTCGAAAATGTCCAAGTTGTAGGTATGCCCCCCCTCAACCATGAGGAGGATTTCGTTCTTTTCGAGCTCTCTCAATAACGCGCCGCAGAAATCGACATTAAATGGATACCGATGAATGCGGGGGTACATCTTCGCGACGCGGATGCCGTTATCGCGCATTTCACTCACCACGTCCTTCGGCTCCGGCATTTCGCCCGTATGATGCGGCATCACAGTCCACACACCGTAGAGCCGGGGGCTTTTTTTCAACTCCCGTAGCAGCATACGGTTGCCGTACGTCGGATCGTACTCCTTCGCCGTGCCGTGCGTGATGAACGTGCCATGGATGCCACACCATTCCATCTCTTCGATGAGATCTTCCGTCATCCAGCGAGCTTCGACATCTTTGGCGCCACGCTTTCCCACCATGGCAAAACAGTCTATGTACAGGCGATTGTTCATGCTGCTCCTCAACGCATTGTGAGAATTGTTCTTGTGCTACCAGTAGAATGGCTTCGTTGTGTCACGCTCTTTCGGCTCTGCTTCCAATGCCCTTTTGAGGGCTTTCCGTGCCTTGTCGAGCGCTTCGTCGATGTCAGATGCTTTGTGTGAGTAACAGAGAAACCATCGAAGAACAACGAAGACACCGTCACGAAAGAGCTCCCTGAACCAAAGGTATTCCAGTCGCTCATTGTAAGCCTGATCCGGGTTATCAAATTTCAGGTATGGTGACGGAGGCAATCCGGCTGCATGCGCCTGGACGCCGCACTCTGCAGCAATGCGGTTGAATCCATCCATCAGCCTCTTCCCCATCGCGTTCAGGTGATCGTGCACCTTCTCCCTCTTCATGATCTTGAGCGTGGCAATTGCCGCTGCGATCGACAGCGTCTCGCCGGCGTACGTCGTCGTCATTCTGAATGTGTTCAGTGTTTCCATCAGTTGCCGCTTGCCGACATACGTGGAGATCGGGTAACCATTGGCCATTGCTTTGGCATAACTCGCAAGATCTGCCTTCACACCAAACAATTCCTGCGCCCCACCGTAGGCCAGGCGAAAACCGGTCCACACTTCATCCATGACCAACAGGATTCCGTGCTCCTGCGTGAGCTTCCGCAGATACTTGATGTACGAACCGCTGATGTCTTCGTTCTGGTCGTACGGAATCGATACGACGCAGGCAATCCTCTCGTTGTATTGCTTGATCAATCTCTCCGCTTCGTCACAGCTTCCCCAGGGGATAATTTTGACGTAGTCCCTGAGAATCGCGGGAACACCGTTCTTTGGGCTGTCATCTACTGCAAACCAATCCGGATATCCGTGATAACCGCTGATCAGGATCATATCGCGCTGCGTGTAGGCACGCGCAATGCGGACATTGCAGAGGTTCGCGTCTTCCCCCGTCTTCATGAACCGCACCATCTCCGCATTTGGGATCGCCTCGTGCAGAAGCTGCGCAAGCTCGAGCTCCAAGGGGCTCGCCATGCTGAACAACACACCTTTCTTCATCTGCTCCCGGACAGCGTCGTCGACTTCATCGTAGCAGTACCCAAGCGTCACGGGTCCCAGTGCAAGTCGAAAATCGATGTACTCCTTCCCCTCCATGTCCCAGATGCGACATCCTTTTCCCCGCTCGATGAACTTCGGCATCGTGTCATCGAATTGCGGAAACGGGCGTTTCGCATTGGTTTGAGTTCCCCAGGGAATGAGCTTGAGGGCTTCTTCGAAATGTCTGTCTGAAATCTTCATATGGACCACACTGAACTAAGCTTCACCATCAGATGATTGAGACCGTTGGAAGTTCTTCTTCTCCGTTCAGGGAAACAGTCTTTGACTGACCATTGTGCTCGACCTTCACTGTGAGCGTTGACCCTTTGGCTGTGTGTGTGACCCTGCCATGCTCTTTTCCCACCCGCTGTGCAGTGCATATGGTCAGGATCTGATGATCAAGCGATTCTCCTGCTTCAGCTTCGAGGTACGGATAGACACCAATATCCTTCGGTATTTCGTGAAGTCCAGCTTTCACTGCAATCGGGGTGGAGGCGACGATCGTGCCCCGCAGCGTCGCCTGAGGCCGCTTAATCATGAAACCCGCCTGCATGGTCTCCGACTCTCCCTTTTTATCTTCATTATAGATCTGGAAGCGTAACTGTACCTTCGATTTCGCTGATGCCATCTTGATCCGATCGAAAAGGATGAGGATGTCGGGTTTCAGAAAGATCACGGTACGTCTTACAAGGGAGATGTCCGGATTGACGAGTCGGTACGCGTCGGTTGCATCGCTGGTAACGACGAGCGAGTGCTCTGAGGGCCTGTACTGGACCACTTTCGCTTCAGCCCACGATGCATTAGTGCCTTCGTGACCATCGTGATACTGATGCCCTTTGCCGTTGATCAGGACGGCCGTGTGCGCTGCCGTCAAGCGCAGTACCCAATGCGGCAATGTGTAGGGATATGCTGCGTGCAACGGATCATGCAGCAGTCGTTCGCCGTACGCTTTGAAGATGACGCTGTTACGGTCTGCGTGTTCGTGGTTCGCCGGTCCGCCGCTGCGAAGCGCGATGACCGAGCTGTCTGTATCCCAACCGGTACGCGACACGACAATGTCGTTTGCAAAGCGGACATCGTACAAGTCCGGCCCCGGCTTCTTGGCTTCTACAGACGGATCATACCATATTGGACCGTAATGGGTTTTCATCTCGCTGACGGATGTGGTGACGTATTGAGCAATTGGATCCCGATATTTGTGTCCCACCCATGCTGCGACGGAAACATCACCCACAACGCTTGCATCACCGAAGTTCACACAATCATCCGGCTTCCCGATCGTCGGCATTGACATCTGTAATCCGTATCGGACGGTGCCCGGGAAGTTAATCAAGTTGCGCTCATCGATTCCCAACGTTCGGTACATGACCTCCAGGAACATCGTAAGGTGCAGGGCCGTGTATCCCCAATAGCTCACCCCCTCGTCATAGCAACCATCGGTGCCAAACATCGGCGCAAACGCTTTTGCACTGGAAATCGCCAGGTTCAACCATTGTTTCGCCTGTGGATGTTTGTCATATAATAGACATGCGCCAACGCCGAGTCCACAAATGGGAATGACTTTGAGGTTGGTGGAATTCAGAATCAGGGGCCACCGTTTCATGTCAACGGGATATGGATAGTCGCTTTCCGGATCGAACTTCCAGCCCCGGACGCGATCAGGGTACTTCATGCCGTAGAGCGTGCGATAACAGGCGGGAGCCCCTTTTTCACCTATCTGTTTTTCCATTTCCTTCTTGAGGTCGCCGCTGAGGTCGTCGTTCAACCATTCAAGTGCAAAGCTCATCGCAATGGTCGCCTCCGGAGCTCGCTGTAACCCCATCGTGAACTCGCCCCCTTCGAGAAAGTAATCCCACTTCTTGTATTCGAGCATTTTTCCGATCGCCATCAATGCGACCTCGAGATGACGCTTGTCGCCGGCAATTGTGTACACAAATGATGTCCGCTCGAGAATCTGCCGTACTTTCAGGAAATCCACAGCGTGATTGTTCAGCCTGACCTCCGTGCGCAGGAATTTCTTGTCGGTTTCGAGATCCGCGCCGACCACAGAACTCCAGAATGCAGCGAATCGCGGGAGCTTCAGTGTCTCACGAATACGGAGGATATCGGCTTTGTCAAAGAGCAGGCCGTGTTGGGTCGCTCCCTGAGCGGGGGTCGGAATGTACCCCGCGATGGCTTTCCAAGGGCTCAGCACAACACCCGCTGCTGTCAGAGCAGCTGTATTCAGGAATCTCCGTCGGGATGATCGCATGTGTAATGTCCTTTACAGGATTTCGTTCAGTTCAACGACAGTATGGTTTTCGACAGACTTGACCATCGCCTCTACCACGGCGAGGGCGCGAAGTCCTTCCTCGCCCCCAGTTTCTGGTTGCCTGCCGCGCAATACACATTCCCCAAATTCGCGCATCTGCAGGATGTAGCTTCCCGCCCCCTCATTGCTGAAATCCTCCTCGATTGCTTCTTTGAACTCTCCCTTGTCCAGCAGCTCAAGCCGAAGTTTTGTAGGGAAACAGTGAATTGTACCTTTCGTGCCATAAATGCGGACAAAATACGCATCGGCAGATACATAGTACGATGTGAGAGATACCGGGACGCCCGATTCAAGCTGAAGGATCGCGGCTGTCGCATCGAGCGCCTGATTTGGCATTGCGATATTCGTCGCGAAACAACTGACGCGGGCCACGTGGCCAATCAGGTATTCAACCGTATCGACGAAATGAATTCCGAGCTGCATCATCGGGAGAAGAGGACATGTTTTCCGATCAGCCTTCCACGCTGGGAGCCCCGGCTGCAAGCCGGCAGGGCGCGAAAGATTAGCTTCCACTGCGACGACTTCGCCGATGCGCTTTTCTTCGAGAAGCTTCTTTGCCCGCCGGAACACGAGGCGCCGTCGCGTGTTGTGACCAACCATGAACACCAGGCCCGATCCCTTCACAATTCCTATCATTGCGCGTGCCTCGGCAACAGTATTTCCGATCGGTTTTTCTACAAAAATATGTTTCCGCGCTTTGACGGCTTTTTCCACTTCTTCCTGATGAAGCTGGTTTGGCGTCACCAATGCGATCGCTTCGATGGCGGGGTCGTTGACGAGCTCGTCGTAACCCGATTTTCGTGAAGCGCCAAATTCTAAGGCTACCTGCTCATTTGCTGCTGCGTTGATATCGAAGCATGACACAAGCTGCAGGTTGCCTGAATCACGAATCGCGTTAACGATCGTTCGTCCATGGTTCGCAATCCCTGCCTGTCCGATTTTTACTTTCCTGTCTGTCATCGTAGGTTTTTTTCTTGTATGAACTGATCGAGAGCGGCTTCCCCGTCAAGAATTCCAATCCGAACAAGGAATTCTCGTTTCTCGCCCGGATCAAGGATTTTCAATGTGCCGCGTTCCCGTTCCTTTGCACGCCCCTGAACTAGGCAGTTTGCCGGTTCCATCCCCAGGACATATTCTCCTTCTCCAACCATTTTCCACTCTGTAAACTTCGGCAGCTCTTTCTGGCGGTAGTCGACGTAAAGGCCAAGATGCAGTCGTTTATTCGCCAGTAACGCCGTAGCAAATCCACTCCAGTCGGGGAGAAGATCATGATAGAATACCTGCTCCTTGTATCCTTGAATCGGTGACGGGATTTTCGTAGCACTCTCAACTCCCTTTGTCGCTTCCGGATCGCGCGGCGTCATTGTCTCCGCATTCAGCATCAGCGCCGCCCCGTCATCAAGCAGCGGCCAGCCCACATTGATATGATACAGGAGCATCAACGGCGTCGGACGAAATCCATCGTTGATAACTGTGTCCCGGAGCGTGAAAACGGAGCTTCCAAGCTCAACCTCAATAGTTCGATGAAGCGTGAGGTTCTGGTTGAAAAGCGTGTTTTCCCGTATGGTGCCGCTGATCTTGAACGTACACGTGTCTTCTTCCCACTCGGTTTTAGTCTCCACATGAGTTGCCGGAGTATGAGACAGTCGTCCATGCAATCCAAGTTCCTCCCCATCATCGACTCCCGGAGCACCCGCTTGCGTGAGGCCACACCCCGTTACCAGTCCGCCCGGAAAAGACTTTAGCCATCCCAATCCTTTCGGATCATAGAAACTTGGGTGGACATCTCCATTCGGGGAACGCCACGCGAGAGCGGTCCCTTTGTAATCTGCAACAGAAATATCCATTCCCCTATCGAGTGTAACTTGAAATCGCAGTCCCGAGCCACTTCGTATCTCCGCTATCCGCACTCCAGCTTCCGGACCGTCCTGCAGCTCCATCATCCGCACGCCGGCAATCTGCGAGATGTGGCCCACATGCTGCTCCAGTTCGCGCCGCGTATATTCTTTACCATTGAGCGTAATCATAGCATGCTGAGATCGATTCTTGTTGGCTTAGAGTTTACAGTTTGGAGTTTTGAGTTTCAAGTTTCAAGTTTCAAGTTTCAAGTTTAGAGATTCAAGTTTGCTTGATGGTTCACCGCAGTGTGTTTCCGTCTTCTGTTCACCATTGACAATTGACCATTCACCATTCACAATTATTCACACCTTCATCTCTATCTTGAGCCTCTGTTGTGGAAGCGGCAGCTTGAGCTGGCCATTGACCAGTGGTACGTTTTTGCCATTGACAAGAGCAGACGGTTCCTTCTCCGCCTTCCCGATGGTCAAATCGACGGTGTGACCGCGAACCACAAGCGATGTCTTCACACTACTCAGACCACTCAAGAGCCTGGGGCGAATTGCTAGTTCATTGCGTGATGGACGTACACCAACCAGGTGGTGCACAACAAACATCACCATCTCGGCCCATGTCCACGGAACAATGCCGAGCGGTGGGAGAGGTGGCACAGGGCGATCAGCATAGCACTCGAACCAGGCTCCGGCTTCACCGCCGGGTGCTTTGAGAAGCCAGTTGAGCCCGCGCCATACTTTTTCATCGTTACCTGCTTCGAAGTTGGCCCGCACAATCAGCATAGTCGGGAAAGGCCATGCTCCAGGCGAATCGGGTTCAGACGTCACATTGTAGCGGGCGTATCCTCCGGTTGTCCACCGCTGATTCCAGAGCAATTCCATGGACTCAAGTGTCTTGGTTGAAACCGGATTCTTAGGATCAATGAGACCCAGGATAATCGGATAGACATTTCCGCTGTCGGGATCGCAGTAGGATACCTTTTCGACATTCAGTGGAACTCCGGGCGCCATTGATTTCCGGTTTGGCGGCTCGAATGTTTTCTGGACCTCGCCGTTCATCAGTCGTCGCTTGATGAACACACCCTCATCCACGAACGAGTATTTTGGATGATTGAGGAACGAACTCTTCATCTTTGAAGATGCCTCAAGCCATTTCTTTGCGCTCGCAGAATCCTTCATCTGGCGGGCGAGATCGGCGGCAGCCTGCAAGCCAACGATGTTCCAGACCTGATACGTGTGTTCGTAGCCCTCTTTGACGCCAAACGCAGGGTCTCGTTCCCAGAATTCTCGGGAATTTTTCACGAGGCCCGTCGCTGGATCAAGGAACTCGGGTTTCAAAACATAATTCGCCACAGCCCGTATCTTGGGCCAGTAGTGTTTGACGATCGATTGATCACCGGTCCAGACCCAGTGCGTCCAGAGAGCATACAAAAGCTGGCCGTTTTGATCAAGCTCGGCTGTTTCGGCAGGCCTCTGTCGGCTTGCGTCTCTGGCGCGTCCCTCTTCGTCGATCGAACGGTCAAGAATTCTGCGCAAGGAGATCTCGGCGACATCCGTATGACCAGAGAGTACGCTACCGATGGTGATCATACTTTGATCACGCACCCACTCGAAATTATACTGCCAGATGCCTGCATCCATTTTGCCGGACTTGGCCACAGCCGCTCTCAGTCCCCTCACCGCGCTATTGAAGAGGTGATTGAGCCCGTCATGATTTGTCTCGCACACCGCACGCTGGCCCCAGTACTTCTTGGTTTCCCTCATCATCGCCGGAAGACCCTTCTTCTCGAACTTCGCGCGCGGAAGCGAAAGCGTCAGGACCACGGAAGAAGATTTTTTGCCTCCGGCTGGGATCTCTCCGAACTTGACATTCAGATGTCTGTCGCCTGGTGTTGCTTCGCCAAGACAGAACATCTCCATCGTCTCATACCCCATTGCGCTGAGCGTACCCCGCTCACGATCTACGTGATAATCATCAAAAAGCATCAGGTTCGGATAGAGGAGAATAACGCCGGAAACATTGACAGAAACAGACGACGTATTCTGTATCGTCACCGTCCTCACCAACGCCGCATCGTCGATAGGGCACATCAGTTCCTCGCGGACGGTGCAGTTTCCCGCCTCCCATTCGATCACAATCGTCGGCACACGATCCGGAAACTCCCAATGGACTTTCGATTTCCCGTATTCTGGCGTGTACCCCTTCCCATCGATGAGCGCGGTGAACCTCGTGTTCTGCAATCCGCGTTCTGGATGGAAGAGATACGTGCTCATCTTCCTGGCGAAATGCTCTGACGACATGAAAAGCAGTCCACAATGTGTTCCTGCGTCGGCAGTCGGCGCAGTCTGGATCGCAGCGAGAATCCGTCCATTGCCAACCAGATAGTATTCTACACCAGGGTTGTTGGTGCGAAAATCCCGATCAATTTTTTGTTCGTTCTTTGGCGCCGCTTCCTGCGGCTGTTCAGACGATGGGCGCAGCGTCGTTGCTATCGCTCCCATGGTGGCATACTTCAGGAAATCGCGTCGTTCCAAACTCATCGTGGTACCTCCAGCTTCGCATAGATGTCTGCGAGATAGCGCCTCAGCGTATCCACGTTTTGCTTTGACTTCTCCACGAGAGGCAGGCAATGCGTTTCTATCGTCACATGCTTCACGATCCCATCGCGAACGATCGCTTCCAGTTGTCCCTTCCAATCGATGGCCCCCTCTCCCACGGGAACACACCGTATAAGGGCACCTTCGCTTGTGTCCTTCACATGCACGTTGGCGATGAACTGCTTCACAGAACCATAACCATTGGGAAACGGCGTTTCGGGCGTGCCATACCCATTACAGGGATCCCAGTTTGCCCGAAGCCACGGCGAGTTTACATACGCAAGCAACTTTGCGGTGTTTGCCCCCGAGTCACACCAGAATCCTGGTTCGTTTTCAATGACAAGCTTGATCCCCTCTTTTCCCGCAATTTCTGCTGCCCGAGCCATTAACTCCGCGGCGCGCAAGAAGTTCCCCGGGCTCTCATTGTGTTCGCGCTGAAATCCAAACACGATCACCATCGAGGCGCCGAAATCCCGCGCAAGCGTGAGCGTCTTCGGTAGCGTGTTTGAGAGTTCTCCTTCTAAGCCCGTCGTCTGCGAGATCGGTAGCTTGAAAATGCCGGGTGAGACGGCGGTGATGGTGAGGCCGCGGTCGTTGACGATCGCTTTGACATCCCGCAGTTCTCCCTGATCGACCGCTGGAATCCGGCCCGTTTTCAGGACACGAATCTCGAAGATCAAAATTCCCCACTCACCTGCGTGGCGCGCCGCCTCACGAAAATCCGGTGACACTTCATCACTCACAATGCCCAGCGCGATGCGATTCATGGATAAACCTTTATTGTTTGTGTGGCGATTGTGCCACGCACTGCCGATGATGTGCGACGACAGGACTCGTGAACACAGCGGCTTACTCGCTGGCCGGTACCCCATCAAAGCCAATGCGCTTGGAAATCAATTCCGATTCACGTCTCAGGATGGCGACAAGGTCTTCTGCAAGCTTCTTGTCTTTGCTGCTGCGCTCGGAGGGAATGGCAGTCATGAGCGAAGCCACGACTTTGCCTGAGTGATCCCAGAGGGGGACCGCAATAGCGCAGAGATCCGGTTTATATTCTCCATCGCAGATGGCGTAACCGAGCTCGTGGACCTCCTTGAGGCGTTTCTTCAGCTTTGAAGCACTGGTGATGGTTTTGGGGGTGAATTTCTTAAGACCATGGCGCTTTATCATCTCATCGACTGTTTCGTCGGACATCTCGGCTGCGATTACCAAACCGGTTGCTGTGCAGTGGAATGGAGACCGGCTGCCCAGCCGTGTCACCATTTTCCATATCTCGGGGGTGTCTACGCGGTCAACAAGAACAACTTCATCATGGTCAAGGAGAGCGAGGTAGAAACTTTCTCTTGTCTCATGGGCAAGCCTGAGGAGATGCTGGTGCGCGATTGTCTTGAGGTCGATTCTGGACAGCGCCACATTTCCCCAGCCAAGCAATTTCATGCCGAGCGAAAAGAGTTTGCGTTCTCTATCTTCCGCGATGACCGAATGCTCCTGCAGCGTATGGAGAATGCGGAACATCGTGCTCTTCGGTACTTTGGTTTGCACGGCCAGCTGAGCAAGCGACATGCCATGCTGGGTGGATGAGAGGAGTTCAAGAACCCTGATTGCACGGTCGACGGCCGGAACTGTGTAGTTGAGTGCCATAGGGGATCATTTTGCTAATTGAATGGTGTTTAATTAAGGTGTGAAAAGAAAATAATGGAATAAAAGGCAGATGTCAAGAAAGGCAGCTGGGTGACTCTGCACGGGATTGTGGCTGGGATACGGTGCTTTTGTGAGTTCTCATTTGCGGGAAAGCCCGTTCAGGGCTCTCACGCGGCGGGTGTCTCTACCTCGACAAGAGTATAGGGACCTTTCGGTATGACAGCAATGGTCGCGTCCCGGCCGAACTTTTGCAGTCCACGCTCAATCGCTTCTTCTACGCTTGAAGCCGATTGGACGAACAGTTTTTCCTTTTGAGTAGGCTGAATGCCCCGGGCAACCACGACCACGTCTGCTGTCCGTACCGCTTTCACGCATTCCTGCAGTTGCCATTGATCGACTTCGACGGGATGGGCGTGAATCCATTCATCAAATTCCTTCGCCGTATCAAACCGCGTTGCCATCATGCTGAACTTTTCTCCTCCCAGTCCTTCCGCACACTCCGCCGCCAGGATGAGCATGCCCCCTTTCTTCAGCACAGGGAGAGCAGCTGTCATTCCTTTGATGGCCTGATAGTACGTCAGATCGAGCGGGAAACCAGCACTCGTGGTGATGACGATATCGGCTGGCACTGGAACTGTTGCGCGGACAAACCCACGCACAGCCTGCACACCCTCAGCATGAGCCCGACGCGGTTCGCCGGCAAACACGCCCGTGATCTTTCGGTTTGCATCCAACGAGACATCGATCATAAAATCGTGCCCTGCCATCCGGGCGATCTCAAGCAACTCATGGTGTAGGGGATTATGCTCAATGGACCCTTCCCGGCACAGAGGATCGTCGAGAAATGTCGGACTATGCAACGCCTTGATGGTCTCCTCGCCGGCATTGCCCGGCGCTATCATCTTCCGGCCCCCGGAGAACCCCGCCATCAGGTGCGGCTCGATGAACCCGACTGTCAGTTTGAGATCCGCCTGCACATACCGCTTATCGATGAAGACGGGCGTGTTCTTCTTCGTCACACCCAGATGCTGCTGCTCCTCGCGAACGCTGGCCCGATGATCGACAACGCGATAGTGCGAAAGAATCTCAGGGCCAAGCATCAGGTCCAGTTCGGCCAGCGTACTGGGCCGGTGAAGTCCTGTTGCGATCAGGATGGTGATGTTGCCACGCTCGACGCTATTCTCCTCAAGAATCCTCAGCATCGGCGGCAGCAACATCTTGTTTGGCACTGGTCTCGTGATGTCGCATACAGCAATGCAGACAGTCCTTGCACTCCGCGCGAGCTGCCCCAGCGGTGGAGAGCCGATGGGAGTGAGCAGCGCTTGCTCAATACTCTGTTCGGCATGTGCCAACGGCGCCGTCGTGCCGAGCGTGAGGACGTTGGCCAGATTTTTGTCCGGCACTTCAATATCCAGACCCTCTTTGCCGTATGCGAGATGGACCTTCATGATAGCTGTGCGCTCATGGTTTTCCTGCTGCCTGTGCCAGCAAAGCCCGCTCTTCTTCGTCTTTCCGATCCGCTCTCTTTCCAAAAATCCAGAGCGATCCTCCAAATGCCCACAAGACGCACACCATCGCTACCACGGCAACAAATTCCAATTGCTCCAGATGCGTGAAGAAAGCAGCTGATACGAGGAATCCGAGGAAGATGACTGTGCGTCCGACGAGCGGCATCGTTGAAACCTGGCGACGTCCGCCACCATACACTTCTTTCGCCACATCAATAGGCGTATCGAGCTTCTTAAAGAACGCCTCGAGAACCTTTCGCTCTTCCTCTTTCTCAAGCGAAAAGAGCCGCGCAAAGAAGAACAAGCTCCCCCCGAGAGAGAGTGCGCTCAGATAGGCAAGGTTGAGTTGAATTTGAGGATCGACACCGAGAGGATTACCCACAACTGACCGGGAAAACAGGATCGCCAGACCGAGAGCGATAGCTGCGGAGATTACGCCGAGGCCGATCTTGTTCTTCTTATAGAGAACCGCTGTCAAATGCGATGTTGCAAAAATACCTAATGTCATTGCAAACGCGAGATACACCTGCGGCCCAATGTCCCAGCCTAGCAGGTACCGCGCTGTTGCACCGGTGATCAACCCCCAGGTGATAGCGCCGACTGCAGACCATTTCGGAACGCGACGGAAGATGAGGCCGAACGCAAGGGGAACAATCACAGGAATGTTGAACAGTGTGAAGAAGGCTTGCATAAGATTGAAGATGCCGAACTTGCTTGTGACGAAGAAGACAGCGAGTGTCATCACGATGACACCGATCGTCAACGCAGCAATCCGGCCGGCTTTCAGCAGTTGTTTATCATCGAGTGTCGGTCGAAATACTCCTTTATAGATATCGTGAGAAATGATCGACGAAACCATGTTATAGACTGTGCTGAGCGTTGTCATTGTAGCGGCAAGCATGGCAGCTATGAACACGCCGATCAGTCCATGCGGAAGAAGCTTCATGACCAATCCAACAAAAACGAGATCCTGGGGGTTCTTCCCAATAAACGGAGCAAAAAACGCAACTTGGGTCAGGTCGGGCCAGTAGACTTTCGCCACCAGGGGCGGGATTCCGAAGACGAGCGGGGTGCATAATGCCAGCAGCGCCGCCGTCCTGCCGACGCGTTTGGCGCTCTTCTCATCCTTCACAGAATAGAATCGCTGGGCGCCTCCTGCGGCAAAACCTATGGTTGTAATGATGAGGATGGAGAGGAGCCAATGCTCGGTGTAATGGACCTCGTTGTATGTGTGATCGAATGACAGCGGAGGAAGTTTATCGAACAGGTTTCCAATCCCTCCAATGAGATGCAGACTGAGGGGCATAACGATGAACGTAATGCCGACAAGAATGACCCCCTGAACGACATCCATCGCCATGTCGCCCCACAAACCTCCAAGGAAATTGTGAAGCATGACAATGCTGCCAATCATAATGACAATTAACGTAAGGTCGATGCCGATGATCGGAGCGAAAAGCTTGCACGTCGATGCAAGCTGGACTCCGGCGGAAAGCGTGAAGTTCGTTGCAATCACCCAGCTGAGAAACTGCTGTGTCGTGATGTTGAACCTTGTCACGGTATACTCAAGTGGTGAGATCGATCGCGTACGCCGCCACTTTGCAGCCGTCAGGCTTGATCCGACGAAGTATGCAATCGGGCTGATTGCGAAATACAGAATCGTGAACCATCCTGTGCTATAGGCGAACCCGGCTGCACCCGTGAACAACCACGCGCTGAAGTTTCCCATGTACAGGGAGATGCCGGACATCCACCACGGTATCATGCTGCCCCCGGTGAAATACTCCTTTCCTCCTTTATTGACCTTCATGAAAAAGAGACCGATTCCCATGATGATCAGGAAGTACGTAAAGACCACGACGAGGTCAAACGTGTTGACTGACTTCATTCCAATTCCTTTCGCGGTTAAATGACTTATGTAGAAACAACGAAAAATGCAACCCCGCTGACCGGTTTTACGCTGATCCCGATTCCTCTGCTCCGATGGCTGCCAAATGCATGATTGCTTCCTGGCTCGCCTGCGATCGTTGAAGTTCTCCTGTAATCGTCCCATCCCGCATGACATAGATTCGGTCTGCGAGCCTCAGCACCTCCGGCAGCTCAGAAGATATCAGGAGGACGGCAACACCGCTTCTTGCCAACTCAAGGATAAGATTATGGATCTCTGCCTTTGCACCGACATCAATTCCCCGGGTCGGCTCGTCAAGCATTAGGATAGATGGCTTGAGCCAGAGCCATTTTGCCAAAACGACCTTTTGCTGATTTCCGCCGCTCAGAGTCGAGACTTCGGCTTCCTCCGAAGAGGTCTTTATGGAGAATTGCGTCGAACTTGTCCGCGCCAAGTTGGTCTCCGAGGGGCCGTTGATGAAACCCAGGCGCGAGAGGAGTCGCAGTCCCGTCAGTGAAATGTTGTGCTTCACCGATTGAATCGAGATGAGTCCCTCTCCCTTCCTGTCCTCCGGCACAAGCGAAATTCCCCGTCGTATCGCATCCTCCGGGTTTTTGATCTCCACCTGAGAACCATTAATCGCGATACTTCCCGAATCCATCCGATGCAAACCAAAGATGGTTTTGGCAACTTCGCTCCGGCCGGAACCAACCAGGCCCGCCAGCGCCACAATCTCTCCCTTGCGAACGTTCAACGAAACGTTGTGCACCGGAATCGACGATTCGCTGACGCACATTCCGCGCACTTCTAGTTTGAGATCGGTCGGTTCCTTCCGCTCCGAAGCGGCGGGCATCTCTTTAAGCTCCCGCCCTACCATCATACTGATAATTTCTTTTTCCGTCGTTTTTGCTACATCAACCGTCCCTATGTAGTGACCATCCCGCAGAACGCTGGCACGATGACACAATTCAAAAATCTCTCTCAGCCGGTGTGAGACATAGAGAATCGTCAAGCCGCCTGCGTTGAGCTTCTTCAACAGCTCAAAGAGAATTTCCGTCTCGTGTTCGGTAATCGATGCCGTCGGCTCGTCCAGGACAAGAATTTTCGTGGAAAAAGCGATGGCACGTGCAATCTGGACAAGCTGAATGTCTGCGGAACTCAAGACCGCCAGCACTGTAGTCGGAGAGATGTTCAACTCCAGCCGCGCGAGGATTTCTTTGGTGCGGGCGTTGAGTGTATTGAAGTCCACGAAGCCGAGTGTTCGAGTCGGTTCACGGCCGAGGAAAATATTTTCCGCCACTGTCATGTGAGGCACAAGATGCGCCTCCTGGTAGACAGTGCTTATGCCTTCGCGCTGAGCGTCGACAGCGGTTTTGAATGCGGTGTGTTTGTCGCCGATGGAGATTTCGCCAGAATCCTTGGAGAGTACCCCCGATAGGATTTTCATCAACGTCGATTTGCCCGCGCCATTTTCTCCTATCAGGGCATGGATCTCCCCTGCCTGAATGGAGAAGCTGACAGCATCGAGCGCTGTCGTTCCGCCAAACCGCTTGGTGACCTTCTCGAATTGAACTATTGCCGCCATGCGCTTTTCAATTTATTCCGGCGATACGGTTCCGCGCGTTTTCGCTCCGGGCTTGATATATCTCCAGAATTTGTTGCGCAGCCGCCGAGCCCAGGGGGGAGGATTTTTTGCAATGACATCAAGACCAACCGCAAGGACAAGAACGCTGCCACGGACAATAAGCTGCAGCCAGTTTTCAAGATTCGTATAATCCATACCCTGAATAACGGTCGCCATCACGAGTGCGCCAAGGAACGTACCGAAAATTGATCCGCGTCCACCCAGCAGCATAAAGTTGCCTTCTGGTACCTTTTGCAGGACCTCCTCGGCCTGAAGATATGCAACTTTTTCGTTGTCGAAGGTAATGTACATGTCAAGGTCACACCCGGTGATCAACCTGTCATACGCGAGCACCGGAACATTCTTCTCGTGCGCGCTCGTCACGATGCGAGCAGCGGTATTGAGATTTTTCGGTACAACCCACGAGAACGTTGACTCCCTGCGTCAGGAGCGTCTCCGCCTGCTTGTTCTGGCGATCCTGGTCACCGTCTGCCACTGCGCGGAGGACTGTCATCCCCAGTGAGCGCGATTTGTCGCCGAAGAATGATTCGTCACGCTTCCATCGCTCGAGATCGTATGTCTCCATGAGAAAAACCGACGGTGTACTTGGCGTCCGTGGTTGATGCGGCCTTCTGATTTTTGCCGCCGCACCCGGAAAGAAGCACAAGCGTGCATGAGAGCAGGCAAATAGCAAAGAGTGTTTTCATGTTCCTTACCTCGGATAATTCTCAGTCATGCAGAATCTGTTTCAATGGCTCAAGCCAGCGATTGTATGCTTCAAAATAATCGGCTTTATTCGTTTCAGGTTCAATACTTTGGACACGGGAGAGGCCGCGAAACGCGTCTTTCACAGATGGAACGAGGCCAGCACCAACAGCCGCAGCGCGCGCTGCACCCTGCGCGCCATCGGTGTTGTACAGTTCGATTTGCACGTCCGCAACACTCGCCAGTGTCTTGCAGAAAACAGGGCTCAGGAACATGTTTGCCACACCAGCACGCAAAACTCTCGGTTGAATGCCGATCGATTGCATAATCTCAATGCCGTACTTGAACGAAAACGCCACCCCTTCTTGTACCCCCCTGAAAAGCTCCGGCTTTGAATGAATATTGAAATTCAGCCCATGGAAGGATGCTCCAATGTCCTTGTCACGAAACATCCGCTCTGCCCCATTGCCAAAAGGGAGAATGGAAAGCCCCCTTGAGCCGACAGGAACCGCCGCCGCGAGCTGGTTCATTTTCTCGTACGTAAGATCCGGTTCTCCTGCCATCTTCCGAATCCAGCTATTCGATATCCCGGTACCGTTGATGCAGAGGAGAATTCCTACGCGCGGGTTTTGCGGTGTGTGGTTGACGTGGGCAAAGGCGTTGATGCGTGACTGCGGATCGCAATTGAGCGAGCCACTGACGGCATAGACAACACCCGACGTTCCCGCCGTCGCTGCAATTTCCCCCGGCTCGAGCACGTTGAGGGAGAACGCGTTGTTTGGCTGATCACCGGCCCGATACGCGATTGGAATGCCTGGCTTCAAGCCAAGCTCACGGGCAGCCGGCTCGGTCAGCGATCCCTGAAATCCCATGGAAGGAACACGGTCGGCCAGAAAATCCTTGTTCAAGCCGTAGTACGAAAGCAATCTCTCCGACACATCGTTCGCAGGAAAATTCCAGAATATCCCCTCGGAAAGACCCGAGGCTGTTGTTCGGCAATCGCCTGTGAGTCGCAAAGCCACGTATTCTCCGGGGAGGAGAATCTTGTACACCTTTGCATAGATCTGCGGTTCGTTCTCTTTGACCCAGCGAAGCTTTGAGGCTGTGAAATTACCGGGTGAATTCAGCATCTCTCGCAGACACACCGATTCACCGATTTCGGAGAACGCCTTCCGGCCGATTTCCGTAGCACGGCTATCACACCAGATGATTGACGGACGCAAGACCCGGCCATCCCGACCAACGAGCACGAGTCCATGCATCTGATAGGAAATGCCTATTGTGCGGATGTCCTGCATGGAGATTGAAGCCCGTGCCGCAACGAGCCGCGTTGCGCCAACGATAGCATCCCACCACGATTGCGGATCCTGCTCCGCCCAACCTGCGACAGGAGAATGAATGGCCATCTCCTTGTCTGGAAACGAAGCAGAGGAGACAACATTACCATGCTCGACATCGACAACTGCAGCTTTGATAAATGAACTTCCAACGTCATAGCCGAGAGCATACATTGCGGAAACTCCTTTCTTGCCTGTTGAGAACTCCGACTTCTCCATGTGAATTCCCATAAGAAGTCGGATTTCTAGTTTGTTAGTTTTTCCATGCGGTCCGAGTGGCTTCCAGAACCCGGTCTATCTCTTCAACCGAATTATAGATATGAGTTGAAATTCGAAGTCCATTGACACCGCCTTCACTCACGCCGCGCGTCCGAAGGTTGAATTTATTGAGATGGTCCTGAAGATCCAAGTACGCGAGCTTTTCGTGCTGCATTGTGATAAGCGCACTCCGCTCAGCGTCATGCGCCGGAGACAGCACCTTGACATGCGGGATTTCCTGGAGACCCTTGAAGAGACGCGTCGACAGCGCCTGATCTCTTTTCCACACATTCTCCATGCCGATCCGTTGCATGAACTTGATAGCCGCCCCGAGTCCAAATCTGAGGGGGATGCTCACTGTTCCGAATTCGTAACGCTGGGCTGTAGGATGGAATTTCATCGTTCCCTTCACCAGGTCAAACTCGTCGGCGGAATACGCCCCTGTGAATTTTGGCTGTATCACATCGAGCATCTCCTTACGAACGTACAGCAAGCCGGTTTCCTTCGGTCCAAGGAGCCATTTGTGTCCGCTTGTTGCGTAGGTATCGCAGCCGAGTTCGTGGAGGCTGAACGGAAACATCCCGGCAGTCTGTGCACCATCAACGAACAGCCAGATGTTCCTTGATTTCGCGAGTTCTGCGAGGCTTTTGATCGGAAGGATGAGCCCCACCGTTGTCGTCGCATGCGGAACGCTGATGAGCCGGGTTCTCGGTGTGATAAGCTTCGCAACTCGATCGACATTTTCCTGTGCCGACGCTGCAGAGGGCTCGAACATCTTGATCACTACTCCCTCTCGTTGCAGAAGCGCAAGCCAGGGAACTGTATTTCCAACATGTTCATGCGTCGTTGTGATCATCTCATCGCCGCGTTTCATCGGCAACCCGTTGCAGACGATGTTGATTCCTTCCGTTGCATTCCGCGTAAACGCCAGCTCCCCCGATTCGCAGCCAAAGAGCGTCGCCGCAGCTGTCTTGACGTCCTTCCAGAGGTCTTCCGTACGCCCCGTTTCCGAGATTGTTTCGAGTTCGTCCATCTTCCCCTTGACCGCATCGATGACCGCATACGGAGACGCGCCAAGCCCACCGGTATTCAGGTACGCCCGCTCATCGGTGAGCGGAAACTGACCACGGAGGACCTTCCAGAATTGTTCATCGTCCGGACTGGCCGTCGGCCAGGCTGGCACCACATTGTTTCTCTCGGTGGATCGGTTTTTAAAGCCCGGAAGGCTGGCAAACGCAAGCGTTCCTATGACAGTCTTAAAGAAATCGTTTCGCTTCATGTGCTATCCCGCAATGTTGAAATCAATCGTGAGTGTTCCCTTTGACGGATAAGGGATTGAGACCGCCCCATCCTTGACCGCCACTTCCTTGCCGTTGACGCGCGCAGAGGTTTTTTCCTTCGATCGAAGGATGTGTACAGATACCTTCGTCTTTCGTACTATGTGTGTCGAACGGATGTCATCGAGTCCCTGGATGAGTCGTGGTCGAATGACCAATCGATTCAGCTCCGGTCTGAGTCCGACGATCTGATGGACATACAGCGCCATAATTTCATACCAGATCCATCCGACAATTCCAACCGGCGGTGCTGGAGGCGTGATGCTGGGTCCCAGGTGCTCAAACCATGAACCCGACTTTCCGGTCGGCAGATTCGTAAGCCAGTGGAGTACGCGCCAGACCTTGTCGTCATTGCCAGCTTCGGCATGCGCACGGGCGACCATAACGGAGTTGAACGGCCATGCCGCCGGGGGGTCGGGTTCGCTGTGCGTGTTGTAGCGAGAATACCCGCCTCCTTCCCACTGCTGACCCCATAGCGTATCAACCCACTCAAGCGTCTTGAGTGAGATCTCGCTCTTAGGGTCGATCATTCCGAAAATGATCGGAAACGCCACAGTTGTGTCCGGATCCAACGCCGGATTCTCATCCGTCGCAAGCGGTGAACCGGGAGGCATCGCAGCACGATTAGGAGGAACGCTCAGCTTCTGCCATTCTCCGTTTCTCTTCCGTCTTTTAATGAGGCGCCCGTTCTCGATCATCTTGAAGGTAGGATCAGAGAGAAAAGCTTCTTTCATCTCGCTCGCTGTTTGTCGCCACTTGCGGGCAGTCGCCGGGTCATGGAGCACGTCTGCAATCTCAGCCCCTTTCTCCAAGCCCATGATGATCCAGAATTGGTACGCCATCTCAAACCCATCTTCGATGCCATGCGAATCGCTTCGCTCCCAGAACTCTCGTTTGTTGTGCACCATTCTTGCCCGCTTGTCGAAGAAAACATCCTGGAGCGGGAATTCAGCACAGAGCTTTATCTTGTCCCAATATTTCTTCACCAGAGCATAATCGCCTGTCCAGCAAAGGTATTCCCATATACTGTGAACGAGACTGCCGTTTTGATTCAGTTCAGTATAGTCGTAGCCGAACCAGCGACTGGATTCAATTGTGCGACCGTCGAAACCGATTGCCTTCTTGAGATTGTTCTCGACGAGGAGGCGCGCTTCATCCACAAACCCTGACCGCAGAAATCCGATCGCCGCCCACAGGTGGTCTATCACCCATTCCATATTGTATTCCCATACGCCGGCGTCCATGCGCGCATTGTTTCCCATCACCGACCGCAAACTCGTCTTGGATACTTTCCACAGATCGTCGAATTCCTTGTTGCCGGTTTCAAGGATTCCCTTTTCGCTCCAGTACCGTACAGTGTTTTTCCAAAGGATGCTGAACTGTTTTCGTTTGAGAATTTTTTCTCCATCATTCAGGCAGTAGACGTACATCGCCTGGCGTGACTCTCCCGGCGGAATTGTTCCTGCATCGACGCGTACATCATAACGCCCCGCCACTGTCGCCTGTTTTTCCAGCGACAAGAGTTTCATCTTTGCCAAGCCCCGCGCGAAAGCCGCTTTCTCTTTCTCATCCACATAGATTTGATCAAAGAGGCCAAAGTTTGCGTAGAGAGAAAGGCTCAGCCGAACGTGGAGTTGCCTGCCCGACGAGTTCTTGACCGTTGCCCGCCTGAAGAGAACCGATCCTTCGCTCGGAGCAAAGAATTCTTCTTCGATCTCGCACTCTCCTGCTTTCCACTGGAGAGAGACGATGGGGACATTCTCCGTGTACTTCCACTGAATCGATACGAAATTCTCAGGCACAACGGAATAACCCTTTACACCGGAGTACATCCCGTCTTTCCCGGAACCTCCCCCCTCCCCCTCCTCGACTGAGACACCAAGGCGTGTGTTCGTGAAGCCCCGCTCGGGATGATATAAATAGGTGCTCCATTTTCTGCTGAAGAGTCC
>JBEKOB010000038.1:0-36161 GCA_049522195.1 Bacteroidota bacterium | reverse complement strand
GCATTGATGCTCGACTATCTGGGGGAGCTAGAAGCAGCTTCCAAGATTCAGACAGCCATTGCTGCGACTATTCAAGAAGGAAAGAAGGTCACGAGAGATCTCAATCCCAATCATCATGTTGGGACGATTGAGATGACAGATGCAATCATCGAGAAAATTGCCGCGATGTAAATTGGAATACCGCTGGAGTCACTGAGGTCGGAGAAATTGAAGAAGAAACAAGGATTCAATGCATATCGGTAAGATAAATATTGAAAAACCGATTGTCCTGGCGCCGATGGAGGACGTGACAGATCTGGCCTTTCGCCTCGTCTGCAAGAGGCTGGGTGCAGATATCGTTTATACTGAGTTTGTTAATTCTGAAGGCCTGATTCGGGACTCATTAAAAACCATGCGCAAGCTGGAGTTCCGCGAGGAGGAACGGCCTTTCGGTATCCAGATCTATGGTGGAGAAGAGTCTTCGATGGAGCGGGCCGCAGCCATCTCCGAGTCCTACAGACCGGACCTCATCGACATCAACTGTGGATGCTGGGTCAAGGATGTTGCGATGCGCGGGGCAGGCGCAGGCTTGTTGAGAGATCTGCCGCGCATGGAAAAGATTGTCTCGAGTGTCGTCAAGAATGTAAAAACTCCGGTGACCGTGAAGACGCGTCTGGGCTGGGATTCTGAAAACATACGGATTGTCGATGTGGCCAGGATGATCGAGCAGACCGGCGCCAAGGGACTCACGATTCACTGCCGGACGCGCGTTCAAGGGCATTCGGGAGATCCCGATTTTTCCTGGATTCCAAAAGTGAAAGCGGCGGTCACAATCCCCATTTTCGTCAACGGCGGTCTCGATACGCCTGCGAAGATTCGAAATGTGTTCGATGAAACCGGTTGTGATGGTGTGATGGTTGCCCGAGCAGCTATTAATAACCCATGGATTTTTCGGGACGCGAAACACTTCCTGCAGACAGGAGATCTCTTGCCTGTGCCTTTGATTGACGAACGCGTCCGGGTTTTGATTGAGCACCTGAACCTCTCGATTGAGCTCAAAGGTGAGAGGAAAGCGGTCATTGAATTCAGAAAGTACTATTCGGGGTATCTCCGAAATCTTCCCAACGCTTCCAAGACTCGGAATGAATTGATGCAGTTTGTCGAAATGTCGCCGATCGTTGATCATATCCTCCTGTATGCTGCGTGGCTAAAATCCGCCGAGCTGGTCGGCGTGGTAGTCTAGATCCGCACATCCCCCCATGGACAAAAAACAGATCGCTACAATCCTCGACGAGATGGGGACGCTGTTTGAATTGAAGGGAGAGAACCCCTTCAAGTGCCGCGCGTTCCATAATGCTGCCCGCGTCGTCGAAGCCCTCATTTCCGATGTCACAGCCCTTGTTGAAACGGGAGAGATCCGATCCGTAAAAGGAATCGGCGAACATCTCGCGAAAGTCATTGGAGACCTGGTCCGGACAGGAACGTCAAAAGAATATGAATCGGTGAAGGCCTCATTGCCTGAAGGGTTGATGCAGATGCTACGCATCCCAGGGCTTGGTCCCAAGCGAATCAAGATTCTGTACGAGAAACTGAAGATCAAATCGATCGAGGAATTGAAGAGTGCGTGCGAGAGCCATCGTATGGCGAAACTTGAAGGATTCGGGGAAAAAACCGAGGGGAATATACTCAAAGGGATCGAGCTGCTCGCGAAATCAAGCGACAAGCATCTGTACCCGAGTGCCCGCGCGTCAGCGGACAGAATTCTACAAGCCATCTCCGGTCTGAGCGAAGTGAAGCGTTGCGAAGTCGCAGGCAGCCTCAGACGGAAGAAAGAAGTGATCGGCGATATCGATATTGTCGTGAGTGCATCTGAGAAAAGCCGGAAGAAGATTTTCGACGTCTTTGTTGGACACCCTGATGTGCAAAGCATCATTGCCCGTGGTGACACAAAGTCGAGCGTCATTCTAAAGTCGGGCATCAACTGTGATCTGCGAATCGTTGAGGATCGGGAATTTCCGTTTGCGCTGAACTACTTCACAGGGAGCAAGGAACATAACGTCGAAATGCGATCGCGTGCCCGGAAGTATGGCTGGAGCCTGAACGAATACGCATTCACGGCTATCGAAGGGGAGAAGAAGAGGGGTGCGGCGGTTCCCCGGTGCAAGTCCGAAGAGGAAATCTACAAAGCGTTGGATCTTGCCTACATTCCGCCCGAACTTCGCGAGAACATGGGAGAAATTGAAGCCGCCGAAAAGGATGCTCTACCAAGACTGGTCGAAGATAAGGACATTCGCGGCACCTTTCATTGTCATACGAACTATAGCGATGGGGCGAACACGCTCGAGGAAATGGCTGAGGCAGCCCGAAAGCTCGGCTGGAGCTACCTGGGAATCGCAGACCACAGCAAGGTTGCTGCATATGCAGGAGGATTATCCGAAGCCAAAGCGAAGCAGCAGCAGAAGGAAATTGACAAACTGAACGAGCGCCTGAAAGATTTCCGTCTCTTCAAAGGCACCGAAGTGGATATCCTTTCAGATGGTTCGCTCGATTACTCGGACAAACTCCTTGCCACCTTCGACTACGTCGTGATCGCCATCCACAGCAAGTTCAAGATGACGGAAGCTGAGGGGACGAAGCGTATGATCAAGGCGCTTAAGAACAAGTATGTTACATGTATCGGCCATCCAACGGGCCGGTTACTGCTGAGTCGTGACGGATATCCCATCAACATGATCGAAGTCATCAAGGCGGCTTCGGACTATGGAAAGGGAATTGAGATTAACGCACATCCGTTCCGCCTGGACCTCGACTGGCGATTCGTCAAGTTCGCAAAAGAGAAGAAAGTCCCCATCTTCGTCAACCCCGATGCTCACAACATCGAAGGCCTGAAAGACGTCTCGTACGGCGTCGGGATTGCCAGGAAGGGCTGGTTGGAGGCAAAGGATGTCGTGAATGCGTGGGATCTCAAGAAGGTCACGAAGTATCTGACATCGCGCCATTAGAGGAGCCGTACGAAACCATGCCGACAAAGGAATCAAAGCAGCAGTTGCAGAACCGAACGAAGAAGATCATTGGCATTCTTCATAAGACGTATCCCGATCCGAAGATCGCACTCAATTTCTCGAATCCACTGCAGCTCCTGATCGCGACGATCCTGTCGGCACAATGCACCGATGTTCGCGTCAACATGGTCACGCCGGCGTTATTCAAAAAGTATCGCTCAGCCCGGGATTTTGCCGAAGCGAAACAGGAAGAGCTTGAGCAGGACATTCGTTCGACAGGCTTCTATCGCAACAAGGCTAAGAGTATTATCACGTGCTGCAAGACACTCGTCGAAAAACACAAGGGGGCTGTTCCAAAGAAAATGGAGGAGCTTGTGGAGCTGGGTGGTGTGGGGAGAAAAACGGCTAACTGCGTTCTTGGTGGTGCATACGGCATCAACTCAGGAGTGGTTGTTGACACCCACGTGCGTCGGGTTTCGCAAAGGCTTGGACTTTCGCTAAACGATGATCCCGAGAAGATTGAGGCAGATCTCATGACGCTCGTTCCGCAGGATGATTGGTTTGTGTTCGGCAACATGCTCGTGTGGCATGGGAGAAAAATCTGCGATGCGCGAAAGCCCGATTGTCTCAATTGTCCTCTTCAGAAGTTGTGTCCATCAGCTGAAGAATTCCTGAAATCGAAACGGTGATTGACAGCAAGACGGTGTTCCGATTCGATTCGTTGCCTCTCTTGCATTTCCACGAAAAATTGAACACTTTCATAGTCGATTCTGCCACGAGTAAGAGGAGTATCTCATGAACTACCAGGAGGCGCTTGACCTTACGCACGAGTACACAAAGAACGAGGCGCTACGGAAGCACATGTATGCTGTGGAAGCGGCGATGCGGGCATACGCGCACAAGTTTGGTGAGGACGAGGAAAAGTGGGCGATCGTGGGCATACTTCATGATTTCGACTACGAGATGTATCCAACTGCACCCGATCACCCTGCGAAGGGTTCAGAAATTCTGAAGGAAAAAGGGTATCCCGAGGACGTGCGCCGGGCTATCCTGGGACACGCCGCGTATATGAATGTACCCCGCGACACGAAGATGGCACAGGTTCTTTACGCGTGCGATGAGCTGTGCGGTTTTATCAGCGCGTGCTCAGTTGTTCGACCGAACAAGATCGCAGATCTCGAGGTCTCGTCAGTGAAGAAGAAGCTCAAGGACAAGGCGTTTGCCCGGAACGTGAGCAGGGAGGATATACAGCAGGGAATACAGGAGCTCGGCATTCCGCTTGAAGAGCATATTCAGTTCGTCATCGATGCACTGAAGAGCGATGCGGCCCGTCTTGGATTGGCCTAAGTAGTTTGGCTGTTGCGGATGTGCTCACTTCAGCCGTAACGCTTTTGGAGAGAGTTAAAGACAGAGATTCTTAGTGAAAGGAATTGGAAGAGGGAGTATGGAAAGTCACCTTTCAGAAATTTCGGTTCATCATCTCAAGACTCGACTCGAAGAGGGAGATGAAGTCTTCCTTCTTGATGTTCGTGAACCGTATGAATACAAAATTGCACATCTCAATGGGCATCTGGTGCCACTCGGTCAGCTTCAGAACAAGTTCAGTGAGCTTGACAGAAGCCGTGAAATCGTAGTGTACTGCCACCACGGAAATCGCAGTGCATTCGCCGTTCAGTTCTTAAAGAATCAGGGATTTGAGAAGGTATTGAATCTGGCAGGGGGGATCGACCAGTGGTCGCGTGAAATTGACCCCAAGGTGCCGCGGTATTGAACCTGACAGGGGGCAGGTAAGCCTGCCCCCTGCAGATCTGCTCAACCGAGCTTTTCGAATCTTGCCTGGAAAAACCTCAAGTATTTTGGTTCGTAGACCATCTTGAGTCCCTTGACGCTATTCCGGTTTTCATAGACCGCCTCGACAGCCTCCGCTGTAACGTCGCAATGCGCTTGGGTGTAGACGCGCCGTGGGAATGTGAGACGAACCAACTCGAGCTTCGGATAGTAATGATCGCCCGTTTTCTTGTCCCGTCCGGCTGAAACGATGCCTCGCTCCATGGAACGGATGCCTGATTCCAGGTAGAGTGCTGCAGCCAAGGTCTGGGCAGGGAACTCGATCTGCTTCAGGTGGGGGAGGAATCGCTTTGCGTCCAGGAATATCGCGTGTCCGCCGATAGGTTGAACAATTGGGATCCCGATACTCAGCAGCTTCTCCCCGACGTATTCGATCTGACCGATGCGCGCCCTGATGTGGTCTTCGCTTACCGCTTCTTCGATTCCTCTTGCCATCGCTTCCATGTCTCGCCCGGCCAAACCGCCGTACGTGTGCAAACCTTCGTACACGACCACCATATTGCGTGCTTCCTCGAAAACCTCCTGCTCATGTTCTTGAAGTGCAAGGAATCCTCCAATGTTCACGAGGAGGTCTTTCTTGCCGCTCATGGTGCAGCCGTCGGAGTAGGAACAGAATTCGCGGAGGATCTCGGCAATCGACTTAGTCTGATAACCAGACTCACGAACCTTGATGAACCAGGCGTTTTCAATCAGTCGTGTTGCATCAATGATCAGGCGGATGCCGTGCTTCTTGCACAGTTGCCGCACCTGACGGATGTTCTCCATTGATACTGGCTGGCCGCCCGCCATGTTCACTGTTCCTGCCACAGAGATGTACGGGATTTTGTTCGCGCCGACCTTTTTTATGAGGTCTTCGAACTTCTGAAGATCGACGTTCCCCTTGAATGGGTGCATGTTCACCGCGTCGTGCGCTTCATCGACGATGACATCGACAAACGTTCCGCCTGCGAGCTCCTGATGCAATCGCGTGGTAGTAAAGTACATGTTGCCCGGAATGTAGTCTCCGGGTTTGATCAAAATCTTCGAAATAATATGTTCGGCGGCCCGCCCCTGGTGTGTCGGCACGAGGTACTTATAGCCATAGTACTTCTGGACTCTCGCTTCGAGATTGTAGAAGTTCTTGCTTCCCGCATATGCTTCATCGCCGAGCATCATCCCGGCCCACTGATAGTCGCTCATAGCGTTTGTGCCGCTGTCTGTGAGCAGGTCGATGTAGACGTCCTCGGACTTCAGAAGAAATGTATTGTATCCCGCCTCACGAAGGGCTTTCTCCCGCTCTTCGCGTGTGGTCATCTTCAGCAATTCCACTGATTTGATCTTGAAGGGCTCCGCCCATGATCGTTTCTTCAGTTTCTCCATAGATTCCTCAATCGTCAGTATTGTATCAAGAACATTTTGACAATAGTAATTCAAAAATGGTCGAGATACAAGATGCTCATTGCCGAACGTGAACACGTCACGAGATGGGAACTCCGCCTCGATCTTGCTTTTCTTCGCTTGATGTTCTATCTTGACGATGGATGATACCTCAAAGCACGCTCACCAAGATACGATCGATCTTCGGAGCATCCGGCTTTCTCGATTCAGCGGAAGATCGAATCGCCTATTCGTATGATGGAACGCCACTTCTCAAGCATCTCCCTGATGCCATTGTAAAACCAGAAAGTATCGACCAGATCGCACAGCTTCTGAAGCTCGCAAATGAAGAGCGATTCGGTGTGGTTCCACGTGGTTCGGGATCAGGCCTTAGCGGTGGCTCAATTCCAGTGGAAAACTCTGTCGTTGTCCTAACCAACCATTGGGATCGAATTCTGGAGATCGATCAGAAGAACCTCTCGGTGTGGGTCCAGCCAGGTGTCATTACGGCCAATCTGCACTCGGCAGTGGAAGCGCTGGGGTTGTTCTATCCACCGGATCCGGGAAGTGCCGCGATTTGCACCATTGGCGGTAACGTGGCTGAGAATGCTGGTGGATTACGCGGATTGAAATACGGTGTCACGAAGAACTACGTCCTTGGCATGGAGGTGATACTACCGAGTGGAGAGGTGATTGTGACGGGAGGTAAGTCCGTCAAGGATGTCGCTGGCTACAGTCTGAAGGATTTTCTTATAGGTTCTGAAGGGACGCTTGGGATCATTACACGTGTTCTGCTACGGCTGATTCCGAAGCCGCAGACAAGCAGGACGATGCTGGCCTTCTATAGCAAGCTCAGCGACTCGGCTGAGACTGTCTCGGATATCATCGCATCGAAAATCACCCCTGCTGCGTTGGAGTTCCTTGATAATACGACCATTAGATGTGTCGAGGACTATGCACACCTTGGGCTTCCGACATCGATTGATTCTCTACTCTTGATTGAAGTCGATGGTCGAACGGCCGAAGTCGAAGAAGATGCCGCAAAGATTGTCGAAATCTGCAGGCGGCATGGTGCCCTCGATATTAAAATTGCTGCAGACGAACTGGAGGCGGTGAAACTTCGTACGGCACGCAAAGCAGCGTTCTCAGCACTCGCACGGGTGCGGCCGACAACGATTCTCGAAGACGCGACGGTTCCACGGAGCGATGTGGCTCCCATGTTGGAGAGCATCAACCGCATCGCAGCCAATCATAATTTGACGTTTGGAAATTTTGGTCATGCCGGCGATGGGAATCTTCATCCCACGTGCCTCACTGATGAACGAGACAAAAATGAGATCCATCGTGCAGAGCTCGCTTTCGAGCAAATCTTCTCTGAAGCTGTGCGTTTTGGCGGAACTATTACGGGTGAACATGGGGTCGGGCTCGCCAAAATGAGATTCCTCGGGAAGGCAGTCGGCGAACCTGCGATCGATATGATGCGAAAGATTAAAGAGGCAGTTGATCCGCAAGCCGTCCTGAATCCCGGTAAGATCTTCTCCCTCAGACCTCGCTGCGAAGGTCCATTGCCATCGAACAGAGAGCAGATCAAGAAGTTCGCCGATTCCGGAGCGTTTACCTGATCCGTGCCTATCCCAGCTCGTACATACCCGCACAAGCAAAATACTTCGCACCCTAGCCTCATCGAGCTGCTTTTCGATGGGAGAGTCTCGAGTTCCGATCTCATTGTAGAATCGCTGAATCTTCACGGTAAACGCGTCCTCCGATTCACCGGCGAGTTTTGGACCTCCAAGCAGCGACAAGCCTCTTCGCTGCACGAAATTTCATACAGAGCTTGTTTCAAGCCACAACTTCCGCGGTTCTTCATCGATCGCCTCACGCGACCTGGTGATCTCGTCTACGACCCTTTCATGGGACGGGGGACGACCCCCGTTGAAGCTGCTCTCCTCGGGCGGAACGTGGTAGGAAATGACGCGAATCCTCTCAGCCGTACATTCACGAAGCCGCGTCTCGAGCCGCCATTGTTCGAAGACGTGGTGCGAAGAATTGAACATATCAAGATCAGTAAGCGCGTCTCATCGTCTCTGGATCTTTCCATGTTTTATCACCCGAGGACTGAGTCAGAGATCCTCTCGCTCCGTCGCTATCTGGCTCAGCGCGCTTCCACGAGACGAGAGGATGAAATCGATCGTTGGATTAGGATGGTTGCAACGAACAGACTTACCGGACATTCGACAGGATTCTTTTCCGTCTATACACTTCCGCCGAACCAGGCGATGTCCGCTGAGAATCAGCGTCGCGTCAATAAGAGTCGAAAACAAAAACCGGAGTACCGAGACGTGAAGGAGCTCATTCTCAGGAAGACTCGTTCACTAATGAGAAACGTTACTGATGCGCAGGAACAGAATCTAGCACTCGTCAGGAAGAAAGCGCGGTTCCTAACGGGCGATGCGAGCCGAACAAGGAGCATCGCCGACAATTCTATTCGGTTGACTGTGACGTCTCCGCCGTTTCTCGACACGGTCAATTACGCCCAGGACAATTGGCTCAGAAGCTGGTTCAATTCGCTGGAATGGGAGGAGATCGGAGGACGTTTGACAGTTGTGCGATCCGTCGATGCCTGGACGGCGAGCATGACACGCGTATTTCAGGAATTATACAGGATTACTTCTGCGGGTGGTATGGTAGCGTTTGAAGTCGGCGAGATTCGCAAGCGAAACCTGAAGCTTGATGAGGTTGTTGTTCCAATAGGCCTTCAAGCGGGTTTTCGCTGTGCGGGAATTCTGGTCAACCAGCAGAAGTTCACGAAGACATCGAATATCTGGGGGATTCGGAATAATCGGGCTGGCACCAACACAAACCGAATTGCGGTGTTCTACAAGATTAACAAAGGAACATGAGTAAGGTCGACTCTGCACCGTCGCCGTTCCAAGGCGTCGACATACCAAGTTACGATGTTCTCACGAACTGTATGCACTGTGGGCTGTGTCTGCCGACATGTCCGACATATGCGCTGACGGGTTTGGAGACATCGTCACCGCGTGGGCGGATACGCCTGATCAAGGCGGTGGCTGACGGAGATCTTCCAATCACTGAGAACTTCGTACATGAAATGAATTTCTGCCTCGACTGCCAGGCATGCGAAACGGCGTGTCCGGCTGGAGTCAAGTATGGTTCACTCGTAGAGGCGGCTCGGGCGCAGATCTACCGTGGGGGGTATGAAGGGCGTTTATCCGACGCCATCAAGAAGAGCATGCTCGAATGGACATTTCTCAAGCAGAACCGACTGAAGGTTCTGGCACACTTGATGAGAATGTACGAGCGGTCAGGGTTGAAATGGTTCCTTCAGAAGACCGGCGCGCTTCGGATTTTTTCTCGCAAGCTCGATGCAATCCAGCCTCTTAGCCCAACCATCTCGTCTGAGTTTTCCAGCAACCTCTTACCTGAGATTATTCATCCCGAGGGGAAGCCGCGTTATCGGGTTGGCTTCCTCACCGGTTGCATCATGGATATTGCGTTTGCCGATGTTAACCTTGACACGATTAACTTGCTGCTTCATCATGACTGCGAAATCGTGGTCCCTCAAGGCCAGGCATGTTGTGGATCGCTTCAGGCACACAATGGAAGCCTCGGCGCTGCAAGAGAAATGGCACGGCACATTATCGAACTGTTTGACAGGGATGATCTCGATTTCATTGTTTTGAATTCGGCGGGATGCGGCGCATACATGAAAGAGTATGGCCATGTTTTTGCGGACGATCCCCAATGGAGCGTGCGGGCACAGCGAGTTTCAGCAAAGGTGCGCGATCTCACCGAGTTCCTTGTTGAAACCGGTTTCTGGCCTACGAAACCCGCGAGGAGAAGATTCTCGATGAAACACGGTGCTCCGGGTGAGGCGTCATTCCGACCGCTGAAAGGAAAACGCATTTCTTATCACGATGCTTGCCACCTGGTGCATACACAGAAGATCAGTCAGCAACCGCGGGAGCTCATCAAAGCCGTACCGGGAATTGAATATGCCGAATTGCCTGAATCGACCTGGTGTTGTGGAAGTGCTGGGATCTACAACGTCGTTCATTATGAAGATTCGATGAAGTTGCTCGACCGGAAAATTGAAAACATTGAAAAAGTCCAGCCTGACATTATCGTGACTGGTAATCCGGGCTGCATGCTGCAGATTCAACACGGGCTGAAGCAAAAGGGGATGAATGTTCAACTTCTCCATACAGCAACATTTCTCTGGAGGGCATGTGAACTCTCCTAAGACGCTCAGAGCTTATTTGTCAGGAGGGATGGAGTTTGCGAAGGGAGAAGGGATCGACTGGCGTATGGATATGGACGCATGGATACGTAAGAAGCTGCACCACACGGTGTACAATCCCAACGTGGAAAGCAATGCGTTTCTGTCACGAAAACTGCCGAACGGCCGATTTCGCGACCTGAAGCAGCAAGACGCCGATCGCTACGTTCATCTGGTGCGCGAACTCATCGATATGGATAGCCATGAGATTGCAGAGAAAACGGACTATGTTGTGTGCAACTGGGATGAGAGTGCCCAGCGTGGCGCAGGCACAACGGGAGAAGTGACACTGGCCCGATTCACCCAAAAGCCTGTGTATATGGTCGCCACGATGCCGCTCACCGAGATACCAGGGTGGGTGCTTGGCTGCACGACAAGAATGTTTCAATCGTTCGAAGAGTTGAAATCATTTCTACTTGAAACATATTCTGCTGCTTGAGCCATAGCAGATCATGATCTTGATACCCAAATTCAAGGCGACTCCACGGTGTAGTCACATTGTAAGGAGGATGAGCAATGGATAGTTCGATGAAACGCAGAGAGTTTTTGAAATCGGCGTCGTTGGCAAGCGCCGCTGCTCTGATTGGAAATTCCGTACCGGCTATTAGTGCAATCCAGGCTCAGAGCAAATCAGCCATTCGTCCAGTGGTCATCTCAAGTGCGAATGGCCTTAAAGCAACCGCTAAGGCAATGGAACTCATCCAGCAGGGTGCAGATGCACTTGATGCGGTCGTCGCAGGTGTCAATATCGTCGAAGATGACCCAAACGACCACAGCGTTGGATTGGGCGGACTTCCCAATGAAGATGGTGTCGTCGAGCTGGATTCTTCCGTGATGCATGGTCCCTCGGGACGTGGAGGAGGCGTTGCTTCCCTTCGAAACATAAAGAACCCATCCAAGGTGGCAAAGACGGTGATGGAACGCACCGATCATGTATTGTTGGTGGGAGAGGGAGCTTTGCGGTTTGCCAAAGCTCATGGATTCAAAGAAGAGAACCTGTTGACGGACGAGTCGCGCGAAATTTGGCTCAAGTGGAAGGAAACGTTAAGTAATCAAGACGACTGGTTGCCACCGCATGACATCAATGCTATTGATATCGGCGAAGGTCCCAGAAAGTACGAACGGATTACAGGAACGATTAACTGTGATGCAATCGATTTGAAGGGAAATATCTCTGGTGTGACGACGACAAGTGGCCTGGCGTTCAAGATTCCCGGCCGTGTTGGCGATTCACCAATCCTTGGTGCAGGTTTGTACGTCGATAATGAGGTCGGAGCTGCCGGCTCCACCGGCAGAGGAGAAGCCAACCTTCTTGCGTGCAGCAGCGTCATGATTGTTGAGTACATGCGACAAGGGAAAACGCCCGAAGAAGCGTGCCTGCTCGCGTGTAAGCGCATCGCGAATCAGACCAAGGAACGCCGGCTTCTCGACGAAAAGGGGCGGCCGAATTTCAACGTGGATTTCTACGCCATCAGTAAGAACGGCACTTACGGGGGAGCGGCGATTTGGAGTGGTCCCAAATTTGCCGTCAATACCGGTGAGAAGGAGAGCCGGCTCGAGAATTGTGCATATCTCTACAAGAGGGAGAAGAACTAGCTCGATAAATGCCCTGGACGCTCGTCGCAGTACTGATCATATCCCTGCCACTTACAGCAATCAACTACTATGTTGGCAGGACGCTATTCGGGGCTTTGACCCGCGTAACATCGTGGAACCGCACTAACCTGAAGCGGTCGATCATTGGAATCCACGTTTACCTGAATCTACTCCCTGTCACGTTCTTACTCGCGTTCCTGGTCGCTGGGAAAAGCGTCGTTCCGGCGTTTGCAGGTGACAGCTTCGCCATCGACCTCTTTCTGAGCTATCCGTTCTGGTTCAGTCTCATCGTCATGATCCAGTTGCTCGCCTTGTTTGTTCTTCTCGAGATTCTTAGTCTCGCAATTGTCCGCTTCGTGCCTTCGGTCCGCGAGTGGTGGCAAAGATGGAAGAATATCGCCGTCATTGGGATAACCGTCATCATCACTTTGTACACGATGATCGTGATTGTTCGGGATACCTGGACCGTCAGAATCGTCCAGCACGAAATCACCCTGCCAAAAGGCCTTGAATGTCTCAGTGGTTTCCGGATTGCTGAAATCTCGGATGTACAGGGGGATGGGAGGACGACCTACGCCGCCCTTCGGAAATACGTAGCCAGAGTGAACTCTTTGGAGCCAGATCTCGTTCTCTTTGGTGGCGATCTTGTAACATCGGGAACACGATACATTGATTCCACTGCACGGATCATGGGAGGATTGCGGTCAAAGTTCGGTACGTTCGCAGCGATCGGAGACCATGACCTTTTCACGAACAAAGCGATGGTCTTGGATGCCCTGGACAGAGAAGGGATTCGCGTTATTGAGGATAGCACGGTGTATTTCAAAGTGGATTCCTGCAGGGTGGCGGTGTCAGTTGTAACATATACCTATCTGGAAAAGCCCACGAAGGCTCAGTTCGGCAGGTTCACGGATGCTGAACAAGGAGAGTTCCGAGTCTTGCTCGTTCACCAACCGGCAGAAAAACTGGTCGACTTTGCCCGAAGTCGAGGATATCACCTGATGTTAGCTGGACATACGCACGGTGGAGGGGTCGCGTTTGGCATACCAAGGCTGTTTCTTTGGGCTCCCGCCAATCTGGAGTCACCATATGTCAGCGGTCTTTATCACCTGGGAGGACTTGAGCTGAGCGTCACGAATGGTCTCGGACTAACACTTGCACCCGTTCGATATCACGCACCTGCAGAGATTGCATTGATCACGCTGAGGTAGTGTCATAGGACGATTCAAACTGAGAAATGGTTCCTCTCTTTTGGTTTATGGAGATGGTGGTTATCTCTTGAGTTACATGTCCTTACCTTCAGCTAGCAGTGAAAGCACTTGAGTAATAAAGAAAGATCGTTGAGGAGTGGAAAGAGAAGTATGAGTTCGTTTGTCGACGTGAGTGGCAGGGTGGTGCTTCGACTTGTTGGAGCCGATGGCTTGGACTTCATACAGAGGATCTCCACAAACGACATTGCAGCCCTGCAACTGGGCCAGTCAAAGCAAACCATCCTGACCAACGAGAAGGGAAGGATCATCGACGTCGTTACAGTTCACCGGACGGCTGAAAGTCGATTGATGCTGCTGGGTCAGTCGAAGGATTCAGCTCAACTGATCCCGTGGATTGAGAAATACATCATAATGGAAGACATTCATGTCGAGGATCTAACCTCTTCCACTGCACAGTATCTGATCTATGATTATAAGGCAGAAGATCATGTACGATTTACTTCTTTTTCATCTCCAGAGACGATTGCGCTGAGTGAAGAATTTGGATCCCTGAGGCTCGTCCGAGTCATCAGCCCTCGGGAGCTCAAGGGCAGTGCTGAAGAGGCTCTCTCCGCTATGGACTTGACCCATCGCCCCGTAGAGGAGTTTGAGGAATTTAGGGTCACCAACGGGATTCCAGGTGCTCTTGCTGAACTAACTCCTCAGTACAACCCGCTTGAGGCAAATCTTGGTACTCTGATCAGCTGGACAAAAGGGTGCTACATCGGACAAGAAGTGATAGCCCGACTCGATACGTACAAGAAGGTTCAGCGGCATCTCGTTACTATGAGTATGTCGGCTCTTCCAGATGGTCTCCCGATTTCATTTTGGAACACAGAGGGTGAAGCCGGTGTCATCACAAGTGCAGCGACAATTGCCGAGACGGGTGAAATTCGAGGGATTGGCTTTCTGAAAACATCAGGATCTGATCACCCAGAGACCTATTCCTTCCTCAAGGATGGCGTGAAAGTCCCGCTTCAAATTCACAACATCACGTAGGCTTTGTGTTTATTTGTTATTCATCCGATCTAATACCTATATTGAGTGAACGTCAAGAATTTCATGGAGTAAAACAATAATGCCTAAGAATCAACATAGGACTGTAAAAGCGTACAACAACATCGATTTCCTGAACAGTCCTGACGCTCGGGTTATACGACTGATCGCAGAGTTCCTTGAACCGGCGAGGAGGTTCAAGCATGAAGGAATCAGAGACACGATTGTTTTTTTTGGCTCTGCGCGCGTTATGCCTCGAGCGAAAGCCCTTCAACAGTTCAAGGGCATTACCAGACCGGTTCAGAATGGCCGGCCTCTGAGCGAAAAAGTCAAAAAGAGCATCGAGGCAGCGAGAGTCGATTTGGAAATGTCGCGTTATTATGAGGATGCGGTGAAATTGGCCCGGCTACTTACAAAATGGACCAGGAGGCTCAGCCAGAAGAACAGGTTCATGATCAGCTCCGGTGGAGGACCTGGGATCATGGAGGCGGCAAACAAGGGGGCAAAACTGGCAGGTGGACGGTCAATAGGTCTCAATATCAGCCTTCCCTTTGAGCAGAGCTCGAATCCATACATACCGAAAGAACTGAACTTCGAGTTTCACTATTTCTTTATGCGAAAGTTCTGGTTCGTCTATTTGTCGAAAGCTATGGTCATGTTCCCAGGCGGATTTGGGACCTTCGATGAGACATTTGAGGTCCTGACGCTTGTCCAGACTCACAAGCTCAAGAAGAAGGTCACCGTCATTCTCTATGGCAGGGAATATTGGCAGAAAACCCTCAACTTCGACAACCTCGTGCGGCTGAGGCTAATCAATGCGGAAGATTTGAAGCTTTTCAAGTTCGCTGACACTCCAGAGGAGGCATACGAGCTCCTCGTAAGGGAAATGAGGAAGAATTACCCTGGCGAAACGAGTGAACAGATGTAGGCTTGTGTGTCGATTGAGTCTCTGGCCCGAAATTCGTATATTGAAGAGAGCATCTTCTCTGAAATATGGTGTTCCTTCAAGATTTCGGGGGTGACCTGGATTCGACGGGGATGAGGAAGCTCAGAACTGCGTATCGTGGTCTCCGTGTCCACGCTAAAAAAGCGGTAAACACTCAAGTGCCAACTACAACTACGCACTGGCTGCTTAATTAAATTAAGCAACCCGTTCCCTCGGTTCTCTCCCATTGGGATCGAGATGAGCGTCGACTAAGATGGGATAGCGCGTTCCTGTTTCGAAGGGGATCGTGCGAAGTCCTGCCACAAGCGGGACCCACTTTGGATAGCACGTGGCCAATCCTGTCTGCCGGAGTTTCCGCGTGTGAACCTTAAAAGGCAGGCTATGTACGTAGAAGTTTTGAGAGTCTTCTCTTCGGACCGGGGTTCGACTCCCCGCACCTCCACCACGATGGCCTTCGCTACTTCGGCGAGGGCCCTTTTTTTTGGCGTTTACCCCTCCGTTTCACGCGGTTTTTATCGAAGGGCCTTTTTTCATCTCTTTTTCATCTCTTCCCGCTACATTGATAGTTGGCTGAGCTTATTCTCTCATCAAAATCCACACCATCCACTCATTCAAGGAGTTTTCATGAAAACACTTCAGCAAATTCTGGTTGTGTGCCTCGCTATGGTCGTGATGAGCATGTCCTGCCTTGCACAAACAACAAAGGGATACAAGGTTGTCGACAAGGTCAAGATTGGGGGAGAAGGAGGGTGGGACTATCTTATCGCTGATGCGGCAGCGAAGAGACTGTACTTGTCGCACGGCACCGTGGTTGTCGTGTTCGATACGAAAACCAATACCATCGTCGGCGAGATTCCGAACACGATTGGCGTCCACGGCATTGCGCTTGCTCCAAAACTCGGCCGCGGTTATACAAGCAACGGCCGGACATCGTCTGTAACAGTTTTTGATCTTGCAACATTGAAGGTTCTGGATTCTATCAAATTGACAGAGAAGAATCCCGATGCGATACTGTATGAGCCGTTTTCCAACCGCGTCTTCACGTTCAATGGCGGCAGCTCGAACGCAACAGCCATCGATGCAGCGACAAATAAGGTCGTGGGCACGATAGCGTTGGGTGGGAAGCCGGAATTCGCCGTGACTGATCTCAAAGGAAAGGTATTTGTAAATATTGAGGACAAGAGCCAGATCACCGCTTTCGATCCGAAAACGCTGAAAGTCCTCAACGAGTGGCCGCTTGCACCAGGCGAGGAACCCAGCGGTCTGGCAATCGATCGGGAGAATCACCGGCTCTTCTCTGTTTGCGGGAACAAAATGATGATAGTCCTCGATGCGGTCTCAGGCAAAGTCGTTGCTTCCGTTCCGACAGGAGCGGGAACTGACGCAGCAGCCTTCGATCCGCAGACACATCTCGCGTTTGCATCGAACGGAGATGGGACGCTGACCGTCATTCATGAAGATTCGCCCGAGAAGTTCACGGTGCTTGAGAATGCACAAACTCAGCCGCGCTCGCGCACAATGGCGCTGGACGAGGTAACACACAAGGTGTATCTGTCCGGCGCATTATTCAAGCCGGCTCCTGCGCCAACAACCGACCAGCCGAGGCCTCGCCCGCAGATGGAACCAGGCAGCTTTATGGTTGTCATGCTTGACCGCCAATAGGCGATTTGTTTGACGCGGTTTCGGGGAATTTCTGTCGGGGGGGATTTGGCAGAGATTCTCCGCGAATCGGCGGCCGGCAATCGAACATCTGCTGTGAGGATGAGTCCGTCCGGCAAGCATATGAAGCGGGATGGCGCATCTTTGTGGTTTTGGGTTTTTCGTGGTAGCTTACGCACAGTCAACGAAGATCTGGACAATTCCCCATGAGAATCCTCCTCATTGAAGACGACAAGAAAATTGCTGCCTCGCTGAAGAAGAGCTTGAAGGCGGAAGGGTTCGCTGTCGACGTCGCACACGACGGCTTACGGGGGGAAGAGCTCGCTGTCATCAACGATAATGATGTTATCCTTCTGGATGTTCTCCTCCCAAAACAGGACGGTTGGACAACCTGCCGGAAGATACGCCAGCAGAAGGTTCTCACTCCGATACTCATGCTCACGGCGCTTGATGATGTTGAGGATAAGATCAAGGGGCTTGACAGTGGGGCAGATGACTATCTGCCGAAACCTTTCCACACGGGGGAGCTTCTTGCCCGCGTCCGTTCTCTTGCGAGGCGTAGAACGGATGTTCGCACTGCCGACATCGAGTTGTATGGGCTTCGGCTTGAGCTGAATACGCACAGGGCGTTTCGGGAAGGAAACGAAATTTCCCTCACTGCGAAGGAATTTGCCCTTCTCGAGCTCTTCATGATGCATCCTGGCGAGATCATCTCACGACAGAGAATCTCGGAGCACCTTTGGGACATGAATTTTGAGCCGAGAAGCAATGTGATCGAGTCATTCGTCAAGTTTCTGAGGCAGAAAGTAGATAAAGGGTATGGCCAGACGTTGATCCATACGATCCGTGGAAGCGGCTACATGTTTTCTGAAAATCGACCGTAGAGCACTTGGACCGATGTTCACCATCAAGACAAAAATTATCCTTGCATACTCGCTCGCATTTGGCCTTCTCGTGACTGCGTTCGCGCTGATTATCTATCAAGGTATCGCGGATGCGGAGATCGCGAAGCTTGATGCACGGCTGGAAAGTCACGCTGATCGGTTGCAGACGGAACTGGAGGAGGACTATCAGCAGCCAGGATTCCCGCTCCGGTCCGAATTGGATTCGATAGTCACAGAGGGGCTGCATGATGTGCGCATCAGGCTTCTGACACCTGAGAACAAAGTGGTATTCAGCGACTCGGGATTTGAAGCACCATCGAGCGTGCTCTGGAAAAGTGGCTTCGGAAGTAAGCCTCAGATCATCTCTCTGAAATGGAATCACCGAAGGTACCGCGTGCTCCAGTTGCCCGTGGAAATTGAGAATCGTGTCCAGTTCATTCTTCAGGTCGCCGGCTCGATGCATGAGATCGAGGAAGCGAAGGAGGATCTGCAGCTACTGTTCTTTACCGTGATTCCGGCCGGACTTTTGCTCGCCGGCCTGATTGCCTATTTTATCACATCCCTTGCTTTCAAGCCGATGATGAAAATGGTTCGGGCTGCTGAACAGATCAGTGCGGCGAACCTGGACGCTCGCCTGGAATTGCCGCGGGCTCATGACGAGGTACATCAATTGGGAACGGCCCTCAATGAAATGATCGGAAGAATCGACAAGACGATCAAAGGGCAGAGGCAATTTGTCGCAGATGCGTCCCACGAGTTGCGGACACCGTTGACGATAATCCGAGGCGAACTCGAGGCTGCTGCAGCGTCCATTCGAAAACCGTCTGTGAAGGAGAATATCACGACGTCATTGTCGGAACTTGAGCATCTGTCCAAACTGGTGAGCGATCTTCTGACGCTCGCCAAGTTAGATGCCGAGCGTGTCAGGCTCGAAGTCTCATCGGTCAGATTGGATGAATTGGTCGTCGATTGCGTACAGGCTGCCCGTGGAGTCGCAAAAAGCAAAGGTGTCACACTCAAGATTTATGTCGAGGAAGCACTCGAGATCCCAGGTGATCATGAGAAGCTAAAGAGTGTTATGTTTAACCTCCTTGACAATGCCATCAAATACTCGGCCCGAAGGGGAGTGGTCTCCGTATCGCTGATGTCGAACCGGAAGGCAGGTACTTCGTCGATCATCATCAGCGACAAAGGGATCGGTATTCCTGAGGCGGAACAGTCGAAGGTTTTCGGCAGGTTCTATCGTGGCTCACAGCCACGATCGAAGTCAGACGGGAGTGGTCTCGGGCTTGCCATCGCTCAGCGATTCGTCGAGCTGCACGGCGGACGGATTGCGCTCAAGAGTAAACCGGGGAAAGGAAGCACGTTTACTGTTGAGTTACCGCTGACCAGCAACCGGACCTGAACTCAGTCCCGTCCAAATTGGCAATGCAAGCGCTCTGCGATGGTGGTGGATGTTTTCATCTTTAGTTCATTTGATTCTGTTACCTTGAGACGGTGCAAACGACAATGTTCGTTGAGGATTTTGCTCTGTCAACGGTGTACCAATCAATCGACCACAACATTTAGCAAAGCAGTTCAACCTGATATAAACATTTTTCCACTCTCTGCCGGAGTGAATGACAACTATGAAGTCTAAGAGTATTCTCGCGTGTCTGTTCTTGATATCTGTGTTCGTCACTGGGACACGGTTGCGCGCGCAGGCGAGATTGGTCTCGCTGACAGACTACCTGAATGTTGCGCTTCAGAAGAATCCCCTCCTCAGAGCGGCGGAACAGGGCAAAGCGTCTGCCGTCTACAGCAGCGAGTCGGTGAGAAAAGGCTATCTCCCGCAGTTTGGAATTGCCTCTCATTTTATCGTGGCGCCAGGGTACGATCAGGCCGTGACGAACGGCGGCGAGGTCAGCGCTCAAATTGTCGGTTTGTACACCCTGTATGATGGTGGAACCCGGTCTTATGAAATTCAAAAAGGAGGAGTCGGAGTCGAACAGGGTGCGTTGAATATCAATCGTACCAGGGCAGACATCGTCTATTCCGTATCCACGGCTTTCGCCGCTGCCGTCAAGGAAAAGCGGGAGTTGGATGTTGCTGAACAAAGCTACGCTCAGTTAAAAGACTATCTCCAACTTGTGAAACAGCTCCACGCGTCGGGCCAGGGAAGCGAGACTGACGTCCTAAAAACGACAGTGGATCTCAACAATGTGGCAATCAATATCAATGCACGGAAAGTCGCGTTCGGAAACTCCCTGCTTGTTCTTGCTCAAGCTTCGGGGTTACCGTCTGCCGATGTCGCGGATGTTGACTCAACTGTTGTTTCGACGCCATTCGATACGACGTTTTACGCAGACCGCAACATCGATCTGGCTTCCCAGGAACTGCTTCTGAAACAAGCTGACCTGGATGCACAAATCGCAGGATCTAAATTGCGACCCACGGTTTCTCTCGGAGGCGACGTTGGCGCATTGACCTCCCTCCCAAATCTCCAGCAAGGTTTCAGCAACGTTTTTGGCGCCTCCGTGGGTCTATCGTTTTCTCTGCCGTTTCTCACGTTCGGTTCGCTCGAAAACGGCTACAATGCTGCCAAGGCAAGCGCGATCAGCATCTCGCTTCAGAATGACTATGCGCGCACCTCTCTTGGCCACGAGTTCCGCATTACGAGGAACGGCGTTGAGCGGGCAAATGCCGAGATTGCTGCGCTGCAAAACAACCTCGTGGTCGCCGAACAAAATCTTCTCTTATCAAAGGCACGATATGCGGGCGGGAGCGGCCTGAGCCTCGAGGTCCTTGATGCCATTCAGATGGTCAACCAGATCAAACTTGCCATCGAAGAGGCACGATCGCAACTGGCTATGAGTGTTTTCAAACTGAACAGGCTAAACTACTCCGGAGTTGCATACAAATGATAAACAAGAGCCTCTCCTCTCTATTCCCACTTCTCTTCACAGTGGCTTTGTTCGGCTGCAGTTCAAAGAGCGGCGATAGCGAGGCCGATGTCAAACCTCGTGCGACCGTTGAAGTCGCTCGCGCTGTTCTTGGTTCCATGAACGACGTCGTGAGTTCGACCGGCTCTTTCCAAGTTCTGCGAGACGAACGTATCAGATCAACCATCTCTGGAAAAGTTGAGAAAGTGCTCGTGCTTGAAGGAGATGCGGTAAAAAAAGGGGAGGAATTGGTAACGATCCTTTCTCAGGAATCAAACGCGGCAATTGCCGGCGCTGAACAACTCCTCAATCAGGCATCTACAGAAAGCGACCGGAATCACGCCGAACGTGCGCTTCGGCTGGCCGAGAGCACGGCGGCCAGAGCAAAGATTATGGCTCCATTTTCCGGCGGCATCATTCACAGGTTTGTTACCGAAGGGGAGCTTGTCACTCAGGGAAGCGATTTGGTTGAAATCGTCGACCCGGATACGAAGTACTTTCTTGCTAACATTCCCCTCAACGATGTTTCAGTGATCAGGAAAGGTCTTCTGGCCATTGTGACAATTCCGGCGATGGATATTCCACCATTGCGCGGAAGCGTCCAGGCTGTCAATCCCGCGACGGATCCCAACAGCCAAAGTGTCCAGGTAAGAATCGGCCTGAACTCAATCCCAGCACTCGTGACCTCGGGGACATTCGCAAACGTGCAGATCAAAGTTGGTCAACACAATTCTGTCGTCCTCGTGCCTAAACCTGCCATATTCCACGATGATGAGCTGAATCAGTACTTTGTCTGGCGAATCCAGGGCGATTCTCTCTCGCTCGTAACGCGGGTGACAATTGGCCTATCGGATTCATCGTCCTTTGAGGTTACTTCTGGTCTCAAACCTGGAGATATTGTCGCTACAGTAGGCGGATACGGCCTTCCGGATTCCACCCAAGTCACTGTTTCGCAAAAATAGAGATTCGCCGAGCAGATGAAACTCTTCGAAACAATTTCTTCGCACAGAAAAGCTGTTTTCTTCCTTGTTGCAGTCCTGAGCATCGGCGGGATCGTATCGCTCTTTCAGATGCCGATCTCACTCTTTCCGAACATCGATTTCCCGCGCATTGTCATGATCGCGGATAACGGAGAAGAGCCGGCAGATCGCATGATGATTGAGGTCACGCGGCCGTTGGAAGAGGCCGCCCGCTCAATTCCCGGAGTTGTCCGGGTGCAATCTGCGACGAGTCGCGGATCTTCGGAGATCTCGGTGAACTTCGCCTGGGGCACCGACATCATCCAGGTACTTCAGCTCATCCAGGGAAAAGTTGCGAGCATCAGGAATCAGCTTCCCCCGACAGTATCCATCGACATCGAGAGAATGAATGCGACTGTCTTCCCCATTGAAGGGTTCAGTTTGACGTCTGATTCGCTCGATCAGGTGCAGCTTCGCGATCTCGGGTACTATATCATCCGACCGGCACTCGTAAGGATCAGTGGGATTGCGGAAGTTGTTGTCGTCGGCGGAAAACAACGCGAATTTCTCGTCACGGTCAATCCGCAGAAGCTTCAGAGCTATGGCTTGAGGGTAGACGACGTTTCCTCGGCGATCGCCAAAACGAATTTTGTGTCGGCGACAGGCTTGGCCGAACTGAATTATCAGATTTACCTCACGCTGGTTGATGGCCTCTATGCGGGGCTTGATGCAATCAAAACCACAGTCGTAGATTTCAAGAATGGCACATCGATCACGGTAAGTGATGTTGCGACTGTTCAGCCTTCTGAGAAAATCGAGTACATCCGCGTCACCGCCGATGGAAAACAAGCGGTGCTGGTTAATGTGATCCGACAGCCGGGAGGAAACACGGTAGCAATCGGCCAACAAGTTCGCACAGAATTGGCCAATCTGAAACAGGTAATCCCCGCAGGCGTTCGAATCAAGTATTTTTACGACCAGGGTGACTTCATCAGCAGTTCCATAGGAAGCGCCAGGGATTCGATCCTTGTTGGACTCTTCCTCGCGATCGTCGTGATTTTTGTCTTTTTGCGAAGTGTTCGCATCGGTGCGGTTGCAGTAATCACAGTTCCGGCAGTGTTCGCAACAACCGTTCTTCTTCTCTATGTCATAGGCTATGCAGTCAACATCATGACGCTGGGCGGCATTGCCGCAGGGGTCGGACTCGTCATCGACGACATCGTTGTGATGATTGAGAATATCTTTCGGAACATGCGATATGAAAAAGAAAATATCCGACGAGCGATTGCTGAATCGATGAGAGAAATCCTGCCGGCGGTTTTCGGCTCAAGTCTGAGCTCGATTATCGTGTTCGTCCCCTTCGCATTTCTCTTCGGTGTGACCGGTGCCTTCTTCAAGCCGTTGGCCGTCACGATGGCCGTGTCGCTCGGTGTTTCTATGATTTATTCGCTGAGCTTTGTTCCGCTGCTCGCTGAATCATTCATCAGAGAAAAAGACGCGGCGTTGGAAATAGCGAGAGAAGAACAATCCAAACATGTGATTTCAAGAAACTACGACGATGTCTTGAAAGCGCTGTTGAAGAAGAGTTATCTCGGTCCGGTGCTTGCGCTGGTTGTTATCGGTGCCACGTTTTTCCTGTACTCAACCATTGGCAGCGACTTCATGCCCAAAATGGATGAAGGATCGTTCGTTCTTGATTACAATTCCCCTCCCGGGACCTCTTTGGATGAGACGAACAGAATGTTGACGGATGTCGAGAAGATACTCATGTCAATTCCCGAAGTCGATTCCTATTCGCGAAGGACCGGCACACAGATGGGCTTCTTCATTACCGAGCCCAATAGGGGCGATTTCCTCATCCGTCTGAAGAATAAACGTTCCCGTTCTGTTTTCGACATCATCGATGACGTTCGGCAAAAAGTGGAATCCACCGAGCCCGCGCTGCGTATCGATTTCGTGCAGGCGATGCAGGATCTTATAGGCGACCTGACGACTGAGCCCGCGCCCGTTGTCATCAAAGTCTTCGGGGCGAATCAAGAAGTGATAGAACAGAAAGCGAAGCAAATTGCCAAACTCATTCAGACCATTCCCGGAGTCGTGGACGTCTTCAACGGTATCGTCATCAGCGGCCCCTCGATTGTAGTCCATCCCGATCCTGTTCTGACGGCAAGGGCCGGACTTACAATGGCTGATGTTCAATCACAATTGAAGACGGTGATGGAGGGCAGTGCGGACACGTATGTTCTAAAAGGTGAAAAGCTAATCGGTGTTCGAGTTCGTTATCCTGACAATTATCACAGAGTGTTGCAGGATATCAAGAATGTGCGGGTGAAATCTCCGAACGGATTCTATGTTGGTCTGAACGCTATCGCGACTGTTGAAGTTCTCATGGGACAAAGCGAAGTCGACCGGGAGAACCTGCAGCGCATGGTTCCCGTCAGCGCGAGGATCTCTGGCCGCGACCTCGGCGGCACGATCGCAGACATCAAGAAAATCCTCCAGCATACTTTGGTGCTGCCACAGGGGGTGACATACTCGTTCGGCGGGGAATACCAAAGCCAGCAGGAGTCGTTCCTCAGCCTTCTCTACGTCCTCGTTGCAGCTTCCCTCCTTCTCATCGTTCTCATGATCATCGAGTTCGAGAGTTTCTCCATTCCTGTTGCTCTCCTCTTGACGGACCTGACGTCGCTGTTCGGCGTTATCTTGGCACTCGTCATGACGGGTATTACTTTCAATATCTCCAGCTTTGTAGGAATGATCATGATCGTAGGAATTGTCAATGAGAACGGTGTGTTCATTGTTCATATGATACAGGAAATCGGCGGGAAGAAGGGTTATACGATTGATTCCGTAATTGAAGCGTGCAAAGTGAGGGCGAGACCTATCTTGATGACGACATTTGCCGCAGTTTTCGCTTTGATGCCGTTGGCATTGGGAATTGGCGCTGGTGCTCAGATGCAGCAGCCATTGGCGGTTGCGGTCATTGGAGGATTTTTGTTATCGAGCTTCCTTTTGCTCTTCGAGCTGCCGATGCTGTATGTTTTTCTGAACAAGCTGCGATAAAGTCGGACTCACTTTTCAAATCAATCGCAGACAAATCTCTTTAGCCCTTCAAGGATCTCTGGAATCGGTACCGGAGCACAAATGCAGCAGTCGCTGGCGATCGCCGTGATCGGTGGGTTTTCCGTCTCCAGCTTACTCTTGTTCTTCGGACTACCGATGGTATATCGATTGTTCAAGAAAGCGTAACACAAACATCACACAAACTTAACGCTGACCCGGTTAAGGTTGCAGCCGTGTCTCGCAAGGCGCTTCTGGCGCTTGTGCAAGCTTGAAGCAGAGCGCCCGCAAGGCATCCACGTAGTTCAGTGCCCTGGTTCAATCCCGCATCTATTCGGGGACAGCTCATTCTTCCCGAAACAGTCTCTCTCGGTGTAAGCAGTTCGTCGCCCTTCCGTTTGAGTCTATCAAATCTTGTTCGTACATTTGTCCGTGCCTCCAAGGCCTTTGTTTCCACCTTCTCCAGCAAACGAATCACAGAGCAATTGCCAATCGACTGTCTCCGGCATCGTGGGATCTTGAGATCATTGTGCGAGTTTCATGTGGCAGACCACAGGTGTCGAGGTTGTGTGCGCGTACAGATTCCGGATCACACGCCAACTCTGGGTGGCGACGTTTTTACAATGACTGCCCGATCGTGCTTGTAGAAAAATAAGAGGTCGCATGTCTTCAACCATACTTGTCGTCGATGACGAAAAGGACATTGTGGAATTGCTCAAGTACAATCTTGAGAAAGAGGGCTATCATGTCCTTACCGCGCAGAACGGAAAGGAAGCTCTCAAGCATATCTTGCTCCATCCGGACCTTGTCGTGCTTGACGTTATGATGCCGGAGCTCGACGGGTGGGAGGTCTGCAAAGCAATACGCAAGGATCCCGCGACGGCAAAGACTCCGGTCATTTTTCTGACAGCACGGGACAGCGAGGTTGACGAAGTTGTCGGGTTGGAACTCGGCGCAGATGATTACATCACAAAACCTGTGAAGGTCCGAACGTTTCTTGCCCGGGTCAAACGAGCTCTAAAGGTGCGAGCAGGGGGGGAGGGGGAAGGTGCGTCGGATCTCTTGAAGATTGGCGACCTCGAAATTCAAATGAACAACTATGTCGTGCGAATCGGTACTCGTGAGATCCATCTGCCCAAGAAGGAGTTTGAGGTGCTTTTGTTTTTAGCGCGTCACCCTGAACGTGTTGTTTCTCGCGAGACACTCCTCAACGAAGTCTGGGGCCACAATGTATATGTCATCGACCGGACTATCGATGTGCACGTGCGGAAGATTCGGGAAAAGTTGGGTCGACACGCCCAGCACATCGAGACTGTCAAAGGTGTAGGGTACCGTTTTCGAAAGGAACTCTGATGCGGAGCGTTCGTTCACAGCTTGCGTTGACGTTTATTGTCGTTTCAGTTCTGGTCATAGCTTTTCTGGGGGTCTTGCTGAGCTATGAGATCGAAAGGTACTACATTGACCGTGTGTTGGCAGGCCTGCGTACAGAAACGGATGTGATCGCCGCATTATTGCAGGAATCGGCTTCGCGTGCCGAACCTCGCGCACACATCGAGAAAGATCTCGCCGCTTTTGCCTCAGCAGCGCAGATGCGTATCACGCTTGTAGATTCATCTGGCGTGGTCCTGTACGACTCTTCAGTCCCGGACTCTCTTCTTCATACGCTCGAGAATCACTCTGAGCGCCCGGAAATATTGGAAGCGCGCCAGCGCGGAACCGGCACGAACGTGAGATCCAGCAAATCAGTCCACCTTGATCTTGTCTATGTCGCCCGCAATGTTGCTTTTTCCGGCAAAGCCCCGGACAGGTTGCCGAGACTGCAATTCGTTCGGATCTCCGTCGAACTGACCGATGTAAACCGGATCAGGAACGAGATTCGGTTCAAAATTGTCATTGCTTCCATTGTGATTCTCTTGATCGCGTTGATCCTCAGTCAGACGATTTCCAGGCGATTGACGAAGCCGTTGATAGAGATCGCCGAAATAGTCAAGGAGATCAAGGCGGGAAACCTGGATCAGAAGCTCCCGGTCCGCTCGAACGACGAGATCGGCCGACTCGCCGAGTTGATCAACGAAATGACAGACAAACTCAAGGCCGACATCGAGCAACTAAAAAAGCTCGAGCGTGTGAGGAGCGAATTTCTTGGCAACGTGTCCCACGAACTTCGGACTCCCATATTCTCACTGAAAGGGTTTATTGAGACACTTTTGGAAGGGGCTGTCGACGACCCGGCAGTGAACAAACGATTCCTTGAAAAAGCCTATCACCACGCGAACCGTCTTGATGCACTTCTCACCGACCTCATCGAGATCTCGCGCATCGAGTCAGGCGAAATGAAGATGAGTTTTCGATATGTTGACGCCGTATCGATCCTGAAGAATCTGACTGCAGATTTTTCAGATGCCGCAGCAAAGAGGAAACAGAATCTCATCGTAGAGGCGCCCGATCACGAAGTGTTGGTGCTCGGGGACAAGGAGCGATTGCGCCAGGCTTTGGGAAACATCGTCGACAATGCAATCAAATACAGTCCCGAAGGAGCTGCGACAACTGTGCGCCTCACGGAGGCTGAGCGCTCGGTCACGATATCAATCTCCGATACCGGTCCGGGAATTGAAGACGTGCACTTGCCCCGGATCTTCGAGCGATTTTACAGGGTCGACAAGACCCGTTCTCGGGAAGTGGGTGGAACAGGGCTCGGACTTGCCATCGCAAAGCACATCGTCGAAGCGCACGGCAGCAAGATCTCTGTGACCAGTGAGATAGGAAAGGGCACGACATTTTCCTTTGAATTGAAGAAGTAGCGCCGGTGCCCGTCAGTGAACCTTAATTCGTTCCTCCTCGAGCAAGCACTCAAGAAGCTCAAGCTTTCGGAAGATTCCCTCTCCCAATTCAGGCTCGTCAGCGCGTTAGGCGACGTGGACGGAACCGGTTTCCCGACCGAACTATTTGAATTGAGCGCTCCCATGCTCGTCCGCGGCCTGCTGAACTTCAGCACGCTCCAGATGAACCGGGATTGGGTCTATCCGTACTGGGTTCACCAGCAGCTCGATCCGAAAAGCCCGGGCTTCGTAGCCCGCTCCCAGAACCCGCTTCTCATCAACATTACCCATCGCAACTGGACTGCACTGGGCTCCCCGACGGGCTTTCATGAGGCCATCGTTGACCCGCGTGGTCTCATCACTCCTTTGCCACGAGAATGGTCAATCGATATCTGGCTGGCAGAAAATGGAGAGGTATTCTTTCCGAGCCTATCCACAAGGGCAGACCAGCAGCTCGATACGAATGCACCTCGCGTCACCACAGGATTCGATTGGCACGGCCTCAGGCTGCAGTCAGAAGCTTTCGTGGGGAGTGTCCGTGCGGCAAAAGACATCGTTTTCTGCCAGGCGAAAGTTTTCAACCGATCATCCGTTGCTCGCCACGTTCAAGTGTGTGTCGCGATCAGACCCTTTGGAGTGGAGGGTGTTGCTCCCATCAAGAAAATCCATTGTGAATCGCCTCGCATTGCATCCGTTGACGGGATCGTCGGAGTAGTGTTTGCTCAGGAACCAAGCGCCGTCCTTTTCGGAAGTGCCAGCCTCGGAGACTCAGCAAAAAGGCTTGCGCCAAAACAGATCCGTGAACAGGGAAGTAAAGTGACGTGCCCGGGCGGTTTGGCAAATGCGGTTGCGCTCTTTAATCTGACTGTCGATCCATCTTCCGAGCAATCGATTTGCTACAGTATGGCTCTCGGGACGAAGGCGGAGTTGAAGGCTACTACCATCAAGAGAACTTGGAGGGTGTCCTTTGAAAAAAGGAGAAGAGAGCAGAAGGCCGCTTGGGCCAAAGAGCTTGACGGATCTCTCGACATCACGTTCGGCGATGATTCTATCCAGAGGCTGTTTGAGGCGTCCCGGACGGCTCTCCTGCAGTTTCACGATGGTGACTTCATTTCTCCCGGCCCTTACTTGTATCACCATTTCTGGTTTCGCGACGCTGCACCGATGCTGAAAGCGCTTGATGTTCTCGGCTTTCCAAAACGAGCTCGTCAGGTCATCGACGGGTTTCCTAAGCGTCTGATGGCTGATGGGTTTTTCAGCGCGCCGGGAGGGGAGTGGGACTCGAATGGAGCAGTACTCTGGACGGTCTATGAGCACTATCGATTTACTCGCTCCCTTCTATGGCTAAAGCATCTGTATCCTACCTTAGCCAAGGCGGGGCATTGGATCGCTCGTATGAGGAGGAAAACCAACAACACGGACTCGACACACAACGGGTTGATGCCCAGAAGCTTGAGTGCAGAACACCTCGGTACCGTCGATCAATATTATTGGGATTCGTTCTGGAGCCTGGCTGGATTGCGAGCCCTCGCTGGAATGGCAAGGGAGGTGCGGAACGAAGGCGATGCAAAGGTTTTCGAAGCTGAAGCCTCGGAGCTTGAGAGGGATCTTCTCGAGTCTTTTCGTTTAGTCGAACAGAGATTGGGTACACCCCTCATCCCGTCGACGCCCTTCAGGCCTTTCGACGAGAGTGCCATTGGCTCGGTCAGCAGTGTCTATCCGTTGAATCTTTTTGATGCAACCATCCCACATCCACGGGAGACCATCAAAGCAATTACCGCCAGGTTCATCGACGAGCGAGGCTTCTACCATCCGATTATTCATTCAGGATACAATGCATATCTTACGCTGCAAGTAGCACACGCTCTCTTGAATGAGGGAGAAATCGATGCCGCATGGAGGATTGCCGATTCAATCTTTCGGCAAGCCACTGCTAGCTACGCGTTTCCTGAAGCCATCCATCCCAAAACGGGGGGCGGTGCGATGGGGGACGGTCATCATGGTTGGGCAGCCGCAGAGGTAGTTCTCTTCCTGCGGGATTGTCTCTTGAGAGAATGTGAGGGAAGAATTGAGTTCTTTGCCGGTGCCGCGCCGCACTTGATGAAAAAAGGGAGGAATATCAAGATCACCGATGCCCCTACCGAGTTCGGCAGGTTAAGTGTCTCCCTCGATTTTCAGACGGAGAGTTCCTTCAACATATCCTTCGAATCACAATTCTACCCGAAGTGCTTACCAAAGGCGATTCAGGTGTTCCTCCCCTGGGCAGCTCGAAAAATCAGTCCGTCATCGCCGCACCACTTGATCTCCACACAAAACTTACTTCAAGGGATGAAGATCACGTTTTCCCCGGGCGTCTCTACTGTCCTCGTACAGCTTGAAAGCTAGTATTCGTCCGATCCTGGCTCTTCGTCCGAGCCTGCGAACACAAACTTCTGTCCGGCCTTTGCGTTCTCCAGAACGACGTTGTAATCGCGATGGTTTTCACCGACCCAAAGGGAGAAGCCTCCGGGATGAGTCAACCGAAGCAGGGGAATGTCAAGCGCGCTGTCAGTACCCGTTATCAGAGGAAGCGCCGAACCGGAAACAAGCTTGAAAACTTCGGCTTTTCCCGGTCCGACAGGGACGGGTGTGACGAGCTCGGACGTCAATCGACCCTCACGAATTCGCCCTTGAATACCGAAGGCGTGTGACGGTGGGATATTGAACCAAGTTTGGGCGACGTGCTGAACTGAAATGTGGTTGCTCGCGGAAATGACAAAGACTTGATAGTGGAATTCATGCAACAAGGAGACGAATTGGGAAAGCAATGGCCGGGGTTTAGGTATCCTGACACGATCTGATCCTAATGTGATGTAATCCTTCGCGAGATTTATGACCGCCGATGTCGCTTGAACGACAGTTTTGATCTCGAGCCCTGCCATTGCCTCGACAACCGCACGGTACGCCTTGCTTCTGTGAGTTCGAACAAGGTGTTGGTACTCTCTCCACGTCAATGTGAGACGACGACCTTCGAGAATAAGATAAGCGAAAACGGCATCTCCGATATCTCCAGTGAGAAGCGTTCCATCCAGATCGAAGGCTGCGACACGTTCAATAGCCTGATGCGTTGAGCGCAACACCTGCTCTTCAGTTTTCAACAAATGCCATCTTAATAGATCGAGCATTGACATTCACTTTGCTGCCGAAGGAAGAGGGGGGACCGCTACGGGATAGTGGAGGCGATGCATTGCCACTGTGTACGATGGCACCTGAAATGGAATCGGAAGCACAATCGTTTGATGGCGATCAGTGCCGTTGGCGTGGCGAATCTCATTGTATTTCAGGAATCTGACTGGGTCGTCACACACGGCCCCGGCTCCGTTCAGAAGGGTGATCGCGCCGCTCTGGTAAATCTCGTTGCGGTGGATGTGGCCATGAAAGATGTAGCGAATGCCGAGAGACTGAAACAATCGAAGCGTCTTCGTTCTACCCCTCATTCTCATCGTATTCGATTCTATTCGTCTCCACAGGCTTCCTCCGGCAGATTCATCCTGGAGATCATTGAAGTGGTGGTGCATGGCCACCAGGGGAGTCGTTTGACTGAATTGCCCGTCTGCCTGCATCTGCAGAAGGGCAGTTCGCTGAGCTTCGCCCAGCGCACCATTGGTGCCAAGAGGATTTTTTCGCAACGACCATGGTGGAATGGAATTCAACCCAATGATGGAATAGGGTCCAACCCTTTTCACGAACGGGAAGATGGAATCCTGTCCATAGGATATCACGTTGTCAAGCGTTTCTCCGAATACGAGTTGGAAGCGCTCGAGGTGGCGCGAGTAATCCACATTGCGGATATATTGTGGGAAACTCAGAACATCGACAGCCCGATGTGGACCACCAAAGATGTCATGATTGCCGGGAACCACCGTTAGTCGCTTGGCGTCGAGCAGATCAAGAGTGCCAAGTATTTCTCTGGCGAGATAGTAATCCTCTTCATCGCCCGTGCTGACGATATCACCTGTGATGATGAGGTGATCACATCCTGCAGCGAGGATGGACTTGAGGAGAAGTTTGAACGACTTCAAATGTTCGCGATAGAACTGACGGCTGAGGTGGGGATCGGAAATATGCACAAGTCGAAAATCACCTGTCGGTGACTCCTTGGTCGTAGGCACTCCTTGTAGACATGCGGAACTCGAATCAACATTACTACGACTATGCCGCACGGGCGTGATGGCGCTTGTATTCATTGATGACCGACTGATAGCTTTCGAATAGTTGAGATAGTATGTTCTCCCAAGAGAATTCTTGGGCACGTTGCAGCGCCCCCCTTGCTAACTCCTCCCTCAGACTTTTATAGTCCAGCAATTGTCCCACTCTGTAGGCGAGGTCTTCCGCATCCAATGGAGTCGCGAAGAGACCGGATTTGCCTTCCCGTATGATGCCTGTGGCACCTCCAACTTTTGCAGCCACCGGCGCAAGCCCGGAAGCCATTGCTTCAAGCGTCACCAAGCCAAAAGTTTCTGTGGTCGAAGGGAAAACAAAAATGTCCGCGGAGGCGTAGCTCTCCGCGAGTGCGAGACCCGACTGGTAGCCAAGGAAATGAGCCCTCGGCATCATGTCCTGAAATTCTTTTCGGGCGTGGCCATCTCCCACAATCACCATTTCGAAATCAGTCCGTTTCTCACGGAGGATCCGGTAGGCACGAGACAAGACGGCCAAATCCTTCTCCCAAACCAGTCTGCTCACGAAGAGAACCACAGGTTCATCGTCTCGTGTAACGTTCTCCCGCCACGCCTGAGATCGACGGCTAGGATTGAACAGATTGAGATCGACGCCATTTGGAAGATATTCAAGTCTGCTGATCTCGTGCTGCGTGAGTTCTTCCAGAATGGGTGTGGTCGGGACAAAGGTGCGATCCATCCTGTTGTAAAGGTACCGTGAGACTTTCCACGTCAGCTCCTCAAGTGCCGTGAGGCCGTAGTATCGCGGGTAGGTAGGGAAGTGTGTGTGGTATGTCGCAACGATTGGAATATTGAATTGGCGGGCATATCTCATTGCCGCAAATCCAAGCGTACAGGGGCTATTAATGTGCATGACATCAGGCGCGAATGCTTCGAGGGCTCCAGCAAACATCTGATACCCCGGGAGCGCGATCCTGTAGTTCTTCTGGAGGGGGAGAACGACAGAGCGGACTCGATGCATCGGTACGATACGATCTTCGGGGTCAGGTAATGTGGATGTGAATGCAATCGCCTCGTGATGTCGTGCAAGGGCAGCCTCGAACATTTTGTACATTACTCTCGTCACCCCATCCTGACCGCGGCATAGATTTGCATTGAAGTAAGCAATTCGCATTGAAGATCCTCCAGGAAAATGATAATGCAATATAGAAGGATGCTTTAACCAAATGTGATTGGGTTGTTATGATACTGTAAACTCTCGTGAGACTGATCATTGTAACCATCGCTTCACAATTCCATTCAATTCAATGTCACAAGAAGCAAGATTTTTCGGAGGCGGGGGGAAATTCACGACTGCTTTGGTCTATTGGACCCCACGTCGGGCCATCCATCAATGGCGGGCTTGTTTACAGTTTCTTAACATGAGACTAACATAGGTTTAATGCTAAACGAGTACCTTATGGATGTCGAAAACCTGCTGCACGAGGTCCCGATGTCCCGCACGAAAACAACATGCCTGAATCCACAAAAGATGACGAGCGGCCCTGGCCGTTCTGGCTCCTCGAAGCTTGTCTACCACACGAGGAAGACGTCGAGACCGAGCAGCCGATGAGCAATCGCCAGTTCTACGTTGGCCTGCTAGTCGCTCTGGCCATTGTTATTGCCGCAGGTATGCTCATTCGTGGCTGCTCCATTTAGCCCCACGATTCATCGCCGAGTGGTTGTTCCGAGCTGTAAACGCCACACGTCTGTGTTAACAATTTGTTAGTACGCTGCTAACAATTGACTAATAGCTGTTTGGTAACTTTGTGTCGTAAGCAACCAAAGGAGCGAAGACCGATGACTTCTCAAATGACAAACATACCATTCATTGAAGAGGATGGGGGAAAGGCAAGCAAATGGGCGTTGTTGGCCGCCCATTTCAACGTCGGAGGATTTGAGTCTGAGGATTGCGATCCGATAAGCGATAAGGAGTTCAAGTTGCTGATGGCTCTTGTCGGGGTTGCGACAGTTGCATTCGGCTGTATCGTCCACGGATGGCTGATTTGACGAGTGGTTCTGCAGGATGCACAGAGGTGAGTCCTCCTCAAAGTCCTGCCTCAAGATTATCCGGAATCTCAACTCGTTAGCTTTTAGTCGACCCAATCAACGTTCATCTTCCATATTCTAAGGAGTTACAAATGAAGAAGTATTACATCCTGCTTTTGCTTGTGTGGGTGGGTTCCCTGGTGGCGCAGGAAAAGACCTTCACGCCATCCGGGAAATTCAGCGGGCTTATGTTCGGCGACTATTACTATAACTTTTCTCGCGATGCGTCATTCGGCGGCACAGCGCCATCAAACGCGGCTGTAAGCTCTGCTGCTCCTGGGCCGACGGCAATGCAGGCGTTCCAGTTCCGACGAGTGTACTTCACTTATGATTACGATATGGCCGAACAATTTACGACACGATTTCGGCTCGAGGTCGATCAGGGCACCGATGTCCTGACAAGCGGCAAGATAAGTGGTTACGTCAAGGATGCATACTTGATGTGGAAGAATGTGTTCTCCGGAAGCAATTTGATTTTTGGGATTCAGCCAACCCCGGCGTATGACATTTCGGAGGGTGCATGGGGATACCGATCGCTCGAAAAAACGATCATGGACCTGCGTGGTATAGTACCATCACGTGATCAAGGAATTTCTTTGAAGGGCAAGCTAGCCGGCGATGGTACCGTGAATTATTGGCTCATGATCGCCAACAACAGTGCCAATGCCCCTGAAACGGACAAGTACAAGCGCTATTACGCTCATATTCAAGTGAAGCCCCTCCCAGGCCTTCAGGCGACTGTGTATGTCGACTACAAAGCAGCCGCGAACATCAAGAACAAGTACAACAATAACAACACTGTGGGCAACGGTGTACTTGCTTCAGCTCTGTTCGTCGGTTATAGCCAGGCGGGTTCGTTCAACCTCGGCTTTGAAGGGTTCGTGCAATCGACCTCCGATGGTTATGACAATGGAACAGCGCTCGTCTCAAAGTCGGCACTCGGGTTGTCTTTTTTCGGATCTCTGAATCTTCAGTCTGACCTCGTACTTGTGGCTCGCTACGACAACTACGATCCAAACACTGACGGCAACTCGGTCGGGGATATGCGAAACTACGTCATTGCTGGCCTTGACTGGAAGGTTGCGAAAAACGTCTCGATTATGCCGAACGTACTGTATGAATCCTACGAAGCGCCAAAGACAGGTTCGGCGCCGGACGCGTCGCTGACGGGACGTTTGACTTTCTACTACACGTTCTAATTGATTCATTCTCATACTCTTGAAGGAGAGCAACATGAAACGATGGACCCTGGCACTATTAACCTTAACGGCAGTTGTGTGCGTTAGCGGAAGCGCACTTGCGCAGCTGAAAATCAACGGCGCTGGCGCTACCTTCCCCTATGTCATCTACTCAAAATGGTTCGATCTTTATCATACCAAGACTGGTATTGAGTTCAACTACCAGTCGATCGGAAGCGGCGGGGGAATCAAACAAGTAATTGAAGGCACAGTCGACTTCGGCGCTTCGGATGGTCCCATGACACCTGAGCAAATGAAAGATCTTGAGACCAAGCAGGGGACTGAGATATTGCACATTCCGACAGTAATGGGCGCCGTCGTCGTGACGTACAATGTCCCTGAGATTGGACCGGGACTCAAGCTCACACCCGATGTTCTCGCTGGCATTTTTCTCGGGGAAGTCGTAAAATGGAACGACCCCAAGCTCGTTGCTCTCAACCAGGGGAAGAACCTGCCTGACCAGCAAATTATGGTCGCGCATCGATCCGACGGTAGCGGTACGTCATTCATTTTCACCGACTACCTGACAAAAGTGAGCAAAGATTGGGAATCGAAGGTCGGAAAAGGTACTTCTGTCAATTGGCCGGTTGGGCTTGGTGGCAAGGGGAACGAGGGGGTATCCGGACTCGTCAAGCAGACCCCGGGATCCATTGGTTATGTCGAACTCGCGTATGCGGTGAAGAACAATCTGCCAAGTGCTCTGTTGAAGAACAAGGCGGGTGTTTTTGTAGAAGCGAATTTGGAATCGGTGACCGCCGCTGCCGCGGGCGCGGCGAAAAATATGCCCGCTGATCTGCGTGTATCGATCACCGACGCGGCGGGGAAAACATCCTACCCGATCTCGGGATTTACCTGGCTCCTCGTCTACAAGCAAATGAAAGACAAGGAAAAAGGAGCTGCGCTCGTAAAATTCCTTCATTGGGCCATGACCGACGGTCAATCGTATGCAAAAGATCTTCTGTACGCCCCGTTACCTAAGGAGGTAGTGAAATTGTGCGAGAACAAGATCAAGATGGTCAAATACTAAATCAGCATAACTGAAAGGTGCGTTAGCCTCTCATCCAATCCGTCGAAGGAATCACGTGAATCAGAGTGCTCAG
>JBEKOB010000037.1:0-36635 GCA_049522195.1 Bacteroidota bacterium | reverse complement strand
TTTTGTCCTCCGCGTTGCGCGACGACGACATAATTACCCGATCGATTGACAACGCCTGCCGCAATCCATGGAAACGAGGAATCACCAAGAGCAACTGAGCTCTGCTCACTGTAAAGACGTCCACCGCACGTAAAGAACAATTCTGCCGGTTTCGAAAGCGATGGGGTCGGCAATTGCGTCAGCGAGCTGACGGGGCTGGAAGACACGACAGTCTTCTTTTGCAGAACACCCGCGTACGAATATGTCAGCACCGTCCCCTGAGCACTTCCAACAACAATTGACGGGATAATTAAATCAGCAAACATCGCCGGTGTAATCAGGCGACCCCCGGTCGAGACAGCGACGCTTGATGCGCTGTCGATCACCGCATCGGCGGTCTTGCCGAATGTATTCAGGATTATGAGCGTGCTATCCTGCACACCTGCCACAAAAAGGTTCGAGCCCAGGGCAGTGGACGCGAGGGCTGTTCCGCCCCCTTTCCGGAAGAGCAGACCCGAGGTGTCTTTCGTCTTGCTGCTTCCGTCCCCCCTGAATGCATAAATGTTGTTGTCTGCTCCAAACAGGACGGTTGAGCCGTTGGTACTTGGAGAAGTGACAAAGGAATTCGCGGTGATCGTCCGAGCGAAACCTTGCAGGCGTTTTACATCACTGTCCCCCACATCAACAAGAGCGCTCATCCTCGGAGTCCGCTTGCTGAAATTCCGGACGGTCACAAGACTCATTGCCCCGGAATAGCTCCGGCTGTTCGGCTGCGAGTTCTTGTCGAACACGTTACTATAGACACTGATGGGATTTCCGCTGTACCAGAAATCCTGTTCATATCCCCATTCGGTTCCTGCTCCCGCCTCAGTGAACGGATCGTACGAACGCCCGATATCCTGGCTCCCGTCTGCCTCTTCGAGATCGACACCACGATGTGATGGATCGGCATTGACAGTATTTGTCGCCAGGCCTTGTGCGATGACGTTCTCATCGATATGCCAGATCAGGATTCCACCGCCGACGTAGTTTGAGTCCTCAATGCTCGTAAGACTCGGAAGCGCCCAATCGAAATCCTCGACATCAATGACGGATCCGGAGATGAAACTGACATCCTGAAAATTGAATCCCGTGGTGTCCCTCGGGAAAAAGCGTGTAACGATTGATCCGCCGGATCGGATCGTAAGATGCATTCCATCCTGTTCCGGATCTCGCATCCGGTTCTCGATGAGGAAGTACTCACGATCGGAAATCGGGACTTTGTAGACCGTATCCCTTCCCGTTTTCAGTCCGACCGCCGGCAGAGAAATCGGCGTTGTGCCAGCTCCTACCGTAATCGGAGTGACCCATCCCAGGTAGATTTTTTCCCACGCAGACGGCTCCGGTGGAAAAAGTCCGTTGTAAAAGCCAAACCCTCCGACGGGATCCATCAGACCGAACTGACCTATTCCAGGTGCACCGGTCGACGTGTTAAACAGATCAGGCAATCCGAGATAGCTTCCGAACGAATTTGCCAGGAGTCCATTTGTGCTCGCCTGGATTGTATCGACAACGGTGCCCGATGTAATCACACGTGTATCAGTCTCAGGCAACAACATCGTATTGGTGATGCGGAACGAGCCCTTACTGACCGGAACCCCGGCGTATGATTGATCACCGAGGAAGTTCCTGAGCGTTCTGAGATTGAACGTGATCGTCGGGAGATCGTACGGGGTCGGGTCGTAGCCAAGGGATGCAACGAGGTCGATATCGCGGCCCACGCCGGCGTGGAAAATCAGAAACGCGTCATACTTGCTGAATTGAAGCGCCGGATACAGCGAATCGGCGGTGTGCCATGTATCCACGATGAGATTGCCGAGGGGCGCGTTGTTGGATCCATCCTTCGCCGGTGAATATTGGGCCATCGTTTTCGAAAGCGTGATGAGGCGCCCAAATACGTCACCTTTGATGTTCACTTTGCCGTTTGAAACCTTCCGGAAATAGTTGGCAAGGAACTGCAGCTTATAAGCGAAGTACGCCGAATCGTGCGGCGGCGGATCGATGAGGTTACGCGCTGAAGATGTGTCGAGCTGGAAATGCCCGTTGCCACTTGTGTAGCTGTTCGGACTGGTCTGGAAATCGACCATCACTGCGAGGATTCGTACAGTATCGGATAAGGCGGCGGACGAAGGAACGAGAATAGAGCTTGACTGATCGACGCGGGCGTGTTCGAGGGCGACGCGGGTGCGCGCTGCGTGAACAGTCGAGGGCGTGCGTACCTGTGCGGATGCAGCCGCGCAGAAGACAGTAAGCCAAACAGCAAGGCACCGTGCTGGCATAAATCTCCACATTGCTCTATGAGAGGAATATCGTCTTTGCCGTCCGATGTTCAGGACGTCCTCCTTCCCTTCTTACGAGGTACCTCCCCACAATATGAGCAACGTGAAGCGCAGCGTTTCGCCAAGGGGATGTTGTTCTTCGAACGTGCTGATATAGCTGAAATCAAATCCAAAAATGTTGTAGCGAATTCCGGCACCAAACGTCAGGAACTTGCGATTCCCGTACTGGGGATCCTCATAGAAGAACCCGGAGCGGAGGGCAATCCAATCGTTGTACCAGTACTCAACACCGATCGATGAATCGAACTCGCGTAACTCTTCGCGCAATGACTTGTCAGTCCATGAAGTGAACATCGCTTTGTAGAACGGGTCGCTCGTGCCGTCAGGAAGCTTCCGGACCAGCAGCTTGGTCACATCGACGATGGCCGTAAGCTTGTTGAACTGATCGTTGAAGATCTTGTAACCAACGCCGAGACGAAGACTCGTCGGGAGGGGATCCGCCTGCGCCCTGTCAATGTAGCTGATGGCGGGCCCGATATTCGACAGGTTGAATCCTGCCGTGAAATGCTCACCGATATCGAGGCCAGTGAACGGAATCACCAGAGACTTCGGCTTGTAGAGCATGCCGACGTCGAACGAGAAACCGGACGCGACGCCCTGCCCTTGCTCTTCCGCCGTTCCGAATGGAGCCAACCGGCTGTGAATGAACCGCCCGTTGATGCCCAGCCCAAGTTCTTCCGACAGCCTCGTAGAATACCCAAGGGTGATGCCATATTCGTATGCATTGAATGTAGCGAGCGGGGTCGGATCATTCAGCGTTTGAGTAAACGACCCAAGGTTCAGATACGTTATGCTCGCGGCGAGGTTCCCATCCAGCTGAGGTATGGGCCTCCGGTAGACAAGATAGTCGATATAGAGATCGGACAGGTTGAATGCCGGCAACCAGTTTGCGTGCGAGATGCTGATCTCCTGTCCCTGCTGGAATGCAAGTCCACCTGGATTCCAGTAGAGGGCTGATGCGTCGTCAGCAAGCGCAACGCCTCCTTCTCCCATGCCACTCGCGCGCGAATTCGGTGCGATGAGCAGGAACGGTACTGCTGACGTTGAGACTTGGGCGTTCATCATCTGCACGGAAACCACGCACAGCACGATCGCTAACCCAAAGATTTTCTTTGCCATGACAGACATCCTCCTAAGAAATAGAATTGCCGACAGAATTAAAATAACCGTTTTTTTGAGTGATATTCAACCTACAGAGACATGTCACGCATAAAAGCGAAGGTAACTCCCATTGTATTCACCGAGTTATATGGGCTGCGACCGCTAACCTTTCCGGGAAAACTGAACTTGTAATAGAACTGTATCGTTACTCTTGCCCCCTGCTGGAGAACAAACTCGGAATTCGCAAGGACCGAGAAAGAAGGAGCCATGCTGTTCCATCCGATTTCGCCGCCGTACAGTGTAACTTCTGCATTGTTTCCCTGGGCATCGTAACTCGATCGAGTAATTACCGTGCGTCTCGAGTACTTCATCCAGTCGAGTCCGGCTCCCAGGCCAACTGCACCAACAGAGCTCAGTCGCTGAAAAACCGCAGTCAAGACAAAAACATTCCTCCAATCATAATCTCTTTCATCAGGTTGCCCATTTCCGAATCTCTCGCTCGCATTGCTATATCCAATACGAAGATTCATCATGGCCGCCGAACCTAATGTTACATCTGCCATTCCAGAGACGACAACCTGTCCTTTAATATCGGGGCCCAGCACGCTGTCGTATCCGTATCCCATTCCCAGTCCAAGAATCCCCCCCTGCCTTTCCTTCACCATTTCTTGTGCGTTGACAGTGACTCCGGCGATCAACATGACCACCATGAAAAACGAACGTGACATCATTTGGCACCTCCTTGTTGTAGTGAAACAGCTACCAAATGATATCTAGTTTCCCATGCATTACCTCAGGACGGCAATTTTTCCAAGCGCTTCGCTCGTGGATGTCTTATCGAACGACTTCGCGATCACCCGGTACAAATAGACACCGTTCGCAAGTTCGGATCCATCACGATCCCGTCCATCCCATGGAATCTGGACAAACCGGTCCGACACCGACGGAGACTCAAGCGTCTGTATCAAACGTCCTGCGACAGTATAGATTTTTATCTCAACGTCGATCGGGTCTGTTGAAGAACGTTGGAACGTGAACGTTGTCGTCCGAGGAAATGGGTTCGGGAAATTGACAACATTATAGATCGAAAGCTGGGATGACGAATGCACTTCGAAATATGTTTCGGCGCTCGAGGCGTTGTTGTAGATATCCCATGCCTTGACGGCGAGCGTATGGCGTCCTTCTGCCAGAGCGCTGAACTGATAACGGACCTGGCCGCTCTGATACGTGTCAAGGTTCCCGCGATAGTAATCCGTCAAATCGATCGACCGCTGCGATCCGTTGAGCGTCGCTTCGAGTTTATGCCCGATCCCGGCCGTGGATGTGTTGATGCCGCTGCTGTCCGTGAGGTCGACAATCAATGACGCATCGGGACTGACGACATCGCCGGCACGGAACGACTCATCCTGAAGGTAGATGTGCATTGTCGGACCAACCGTATCGACTGCTGCAGTTTCGGTCCCCGCGATTGAGAGATTCTCTGTAAACCCCGCGGCATCCGTTGAGTCATTCCACGCATAGATGTCGATTCGTGAACGGTCGTTTGCGTAGGAAACGTCTTTGGGAATTGGAAAGGCCCCCTGCACCTGTCCATTCTTCACCGAAACCTCGCCGCGATAGATCAGGCTGCCGTTTGTTACGAAGGAGTAGTCACCCCACTCCGGAACCGGAACTTTTCTTTTTGAGTCATACGCCTCGAGTATCGCGCGCCCCTGGATCGAACCGAGTGGAGTGCCCGACGCCTTCCTGAGCGTGCCCCGTACCCTGACCTTTCCAAGAGCACCGACGGTCACCAGCGCATATTGATTCTCACCGTTAAGACTGTCGATGGTAACACTGGCGCGAGGAACTGCCAGCCGCATCGTCGGATCTGCAAGGAGATGGTGCTTCTGATCGTTTGTGCTGTACACCTCCTGCTTCGTTTCGAACATCGCGTCACCAAGCCGCAAAGGTCTTCCCTGGCTGTCCGTCTCGCGCAAGAGGTGCTGATAGAACCGCTGGTTCAAGTACGCGTTCTGATCGGAGTATACGACCCGGTCCGCAGTAACCTCGCCGATCGCGCCACGTCCCGACATCAGGATCAGCTGCTCGCCTGCACTGATATCGCTTGCAGAGGCGGGAAAATCGTAGCGGGCATAATCGCACGTGGCGGCGACCAGGAAGAACAACATCCCCTTGTTGTTCAGGAGTGGAAAATCCTGTGCTTCGGAAAAAACGTTCTCGTGTGCCCATTGCTGCGTGTTGCCATGGCCGGTCCAGTTGAGGATGACGGTCCCGCGATTGATCGCCCCGTCGATCGCCACGTTCGCCGTCGGTTTCGTCCGACCTGTGGAAGTATTCACGGTTGGATACTCGACGATAAAGATCTTTTCCTTGTTGAACGTGTCGGGCGTGTAAACCTCGGCCAGCTGCTCTGATTGATCAGTGTGAATCGAGCCATCATCTCCGGTCGTGGTCAGTCCGTCATCGGCCGCGAAGGTGATGCGGTTACGCCATGAGTCATAAGACCTGGAAGTATCGTACGCGATGATTTTGTCGACCACAGTCTTCGCATCATCCACCGAATGCAAGGGAAGCCGGCCTATCGGGAGCGAGATGGTTTGGACGGAAGGATCGAGGAACACAAAGTAGTCATCACTGGCAAGCGTGCTGATTTGCTCATTCGATTCCAGCGTCTCATACGGCGGGACCCAGTTGTGGTCGCTCGTCTTGAGAATGTTCTTGTAATCAAAGCTACCCGCACCAAACAGGAGCACATACTGCGGCTTGATAGTCCAGGTTGTCTGTGTATACTTCAGGAACTCCCGAATGGAGAGTGGATCGACAACACCGGAGGAGAATTCATTGTAGACCTGACTGAGATTCACCACCAATGAGCGCAATTGATCAGTCTGTTCCCGGTGAGCACGAAGCCGCTCTGCATCCGCCAAAAAATCGGGGGGCGAGAGGATGACGAAATCTGCTCCCCCACTTAGTCCATGCAGATTTGAATTTGCAGCACGTTGGACATTCGCTGCCGTCCTGAATCCCTTCGGCCCAACCGCGATGAACTCTCTAACCGATCCGGCCGTCTGTGCCGCCTGAAAGCGCGCAAGCGATGCATCCGCCGCGTCGAACGCAAGGTTCGTCAGCTGCTTCACGGTTTTATGATCGGTGATATCAAACACATTGATGTCACGCGATGAGAACTTCGAGATAGTGTATTCCACAATTGCCGTTGTATCGGGGGAAGTAAAAATCAGCGAGTCATTGTCCGCTTCAAAACGGCGAGCATAAAGTATTTCAAACCAATCGAGCCGCCCCTCCGCAGCGGGATTGCTCGTTACAAACTGCAACCGCAGAACACTCCGGTCACTCAGCAACGGTCCGGTGCGCAGATATTCCGCAACCGGCGCCTGGTAGGCTTTCACATCCGTAATGGAAGCAACATCGATGTCGTACATCGGAATCGATCCCAGGGTGCTTCCGTTTTCTTGGATAACAAAGGCATCGATCGTCGTGGAGCTGCTGTAGAAAGCGAACCGGTAGAGCGTGGGCTTGGTCGAGACGAAGCCAGGAAGGCTCGTCGTAAAGGTGAGGGCACTGCTTGCCTGGTTGAATGATTCGCCCGCCCACTCCCGGCCCGAGTTAACAGGAGGAGTCCCAAGTTGCGCCAATTCATGTTCGGTGCAGACCTTTTCGGTAAAATCTGTGGGTTTGTACGCACCTGCAACGCTCGTTGAAACGACTGAGTCCATATTCCGACCACGCGCCGTACCACCGTAGGTCATAAAATAGACGTCCGTCTCTGTGTAATGGCTGAGATAATGGTGAAAAGTCTTCTCCTGCGGGGAATAGTCCCATCCCCGCGTTGACTTGCCGTAGAACAGAACATAATCATCGGAGTCGAACACACCGTTCGCATTCTTGTCGACCACCAACCGAGGGATCTCCTCAAGTCCGTTTGGCCGCGCGGCGGTCAGATCTTCCGGAAGCTCACGACCGCCATTCCCAAAAATCCTGATGGAATTGATATTCCCGATCGAGCTCACTGAAATGCCGGCTTTCGTGAGAAATGCCTGATCGATCTTGTATATTCCCGATTCGCCTACCTCCATCCGATACCAGTCTCCCTGAGCCAGAGGGGAATCTCCAGCGACATTTTGGACTTTCGAAATCTCACTCTTTTGTACAGTTGATGGAAACTGCCCCTTCAGGAACGCCGAGATGGGAAGCCCACCGGGGCTCGCGGCCGCGAAATCAATCTGGACTACGATGCGGCGATAGAGACGAACCTCGTTGCGCCCAAAAACGACCTGAATCGGGGAAATCTTCAGAGTCCCCAGAGTAAGCCCTCGCGACTCGCGGACATCGACAAGTTTCGCGAGCTGTTGCGGAATGCGCTCCGTCGTTACAAATTTCGGATTGGGAGAACCGTAGACCGGACTCAGTCCGAAATCCTTGTTCGATTTCCAAGAAGGCTGGCTGGCCACGTTGACGCCAGAGAGATCGTCGTAGTCTTGCGCGAGAATCTGCACGGAATACCTTCGCGACGGCATATGAATGATTGCCGGCAGATACGGTGTCAAAGGCGAGCCTGGAACGCCACGGTCCGCAACTGAACCGCGGAAATCATAGAGTGTGTAGCGCTTGCCATCGCTTCCCGGGACGGTGCGATTCGCGAACGAAGGGGTGAACTCGATGACGATAGAGGTCGCGCTTTCGCTGAGAACGCGGATATCCTTCGACGGCTGAGCTGCTAACCCGGCCGTGAACAGAAGTAGGAGCGATAATGTGAAGAATGGTCTCATAAACGAAAAAAGCCGAACGAGATAGGTCCAAGCCATCTCATCCGGCTACACGGTAGCGGAGAACACCGGACTTGATAAAGGCTTGTCGTGCTTCACAGCTCTAGATTCGGAGCAAGTGCGTGCTTTGACACCTGCTTAGAAACTAACCTTTAACAAATCCGCTATTGAGCTCTCCTTAACCTGATAAATTCTACACTTCAATATAGAAACCATCCGGAAGATAGTCAAGTCTTTTTTGAGCCGCGTGTTCATCGTCATACGCAGTTCATATCTTCATTGACGTATTGTCACGTCAGGCCAGCGGTTGCTGAAATCGAATCGCCTCGCACGTGCTGAGTTTTAGAGAACGGGGGATCCACACAAGTTTGATCTCCTTGGCATCCGGTTCGTCCCAAAGTGTTCGAAGCAGGCGGTCCGCTGTGAGGAGAACTCACCAGATCATTGCGACTGCCCGAAAGACCGTGAACACTACACACCCACCACATGATCTTTTTTTTGATTGCGTATGTGGTAAAACTTGGGTAAATTTACTTGGTTTTCATCTATTTTTTGAATATGGAGCTCAATGTCTAGACCGCTAAACGTCTTGTTTTTGTCGAGTGAGGTCGACCCCTTTGCAAAAACCGGAGGCTTAGCCGACGTATCGAGTGCGCTTCCTCAGGCCATCAAAGAACTGGGGCATGAAATACGTATCATGATGCCCCGCTACCGGTTCATCAGCGAGCGGCGGTTTAAACTCCACGACATCATCCGTCTGAAAGAGATCCCCATCCCGGTCGGAAAGCAGACCGAGCTTGCCAACGTCAAGTCGTCCTTCATAAGCAATCTCAAAGAGAAAGTCCAGGTATACTTCCTCGACAATGCTAGCTATTTCGGCCGCGATGGCATTTACCAGAGCCCGGTCGGACACAAAGATTACAAGGACAACGACGAGCGGTTCATTTTCTTCTGCCGTGGCGTGCTCGAGACTTTGAAGCGATTGGGTTGGCAACCGGATATCATTCATTGCAATGACTGGCAGACGGGGATTGTTCCGGCCTACCTCAAGACACTTTACAGCAACGATCAGTTCCTCAAGCCCATCAAGACCGTCTTCACCATTCACAACATGGCGTATCAGGGAGCATTTGACCCGGATTCTTTCACAAAATCAGGTCTTCCCAAAGCGCTCTTTGATGTGGATGGCGTCGAGGCATACGGCAAATTCAATTTCTTGAAGACGGGCCTCCACTTCGCTGACTCGATTACAACTGTCAGCCGCCGGTACGCCGAGGAAATCTCCACGACGGAAGAATTCGGCGCGGGCCTGACGGGCTTACTCGCAAAACGGAAAAAAGACCTGCACGGAATTCTGAACGGGATCGACTACAACGTCTGGAACCCGGCATCAGATGATCTCATATACCGAAAGTACGATGCCAAGTCGTTGGATGCGAAGCCAGACAACAAGAGGGCTCTCGTTGGCAGGTTCAACCTGCCTTACAAAGAGTCTGCTCCCGTGGTGGGAGCTATTTCCCGCCTTGTGGAACAAAAAGGTTTCGACCTCGTCATTGAGGTTATGGAGGAGATGCTGAAGTTGAACGTGCAATTCGTTCTGCTTGGAGACGGGGACAAGGGCACCGAAAAACAGTTTGATGCATTGCAAAAGAAATATCCCGAGCAAATTGGCGTGTTTTTTGGGTTTGACAAAGAATTGGCACATTTGATCGAGGCCGGAAGCGACATGTTCGTCATGCCCTCGAGATATGAGCCTTGCGGTTTGAATCAAATGTACAGCATGCGGTACGGGACAATACCCGTGGTTCGGGCAACCGGCGGACTTGACGACACGGTGGAGGATTATGCCGGCAATGGGAAAGGGACCGGGTTCAAGTTCGAGAAATATGACGCGAAGGAGTTGCTCAAGGCTATCCAGCGGGCCATCAAGGTGTTTCAGCAACCCGAGGAATGGAAGAAGCTGATGCGGAACGGGATGACGAAGGATTTCTCGTGGGAGCACTCCGCAAAACAATACGTGAACCTCTACAAAGAACTTCTTAAGCAATAAGCGCGTGAAGGTTGACAAGGTTGGACTTTTCTTCGACCGCGACGGTACTCTGAATACCGAGCTGGATTTCCTCTCCCGTCCTGAAGAGCTTCAACTCATCCCCAATGCCGCCCGGGCAATTCGAGAGGCAAACGAATTCGGAGTCAGGGTTTTTATCATTACAAACCAATCCGGAATCGCACGCGGGCTCTTCACGGAGACGGATCTTGTGGCCGTCCACAAACGTCTAATCACCATGCTCGCTCACGAAGGAGCCCGGGTCGACGCGATCTACTACTGCCCGCATCACCCCGAGTATGGGCAGACGCCATACAAGAAAGCATGCAACTGCCGGAAGCCGAAACCCGGGATGCTCAGGAAAGCGGCGAAGGAATTCGGAGTCAAACTCTCCCAATCGTTCGTCATCGGTGACCGGTGCATCGATATGCAGGCCGGCAAAGCAGCGGGCTGCACGACGGCACTGGTGCTCACGGGATACGGAGAAGTTGAGCGTGGAGAATGCAGGGACGCCCGCAATGTTGATTTTGTTGCCAGCGACGCATACGAAGCGTGGCTTCATGTCAAAGAGATACTTTCGCAGCGCTCACACACGCGTCTGCATGGCTAACGACTAAGTCTGGAGTCAAAGATTTGAAATCTCAAACTGTGATATCATTCCTCATACTTCTTGTTGTTCTCTTTCTTACCGGATGCGCAGAAAAGCCGACCCCGGTCGGTGTCAAACTCCTGCCAAAAAACGATTTCCTGCAGCTTGACACAATTATCGTGACGGCGACCAGGAGCTTTAACGGAACAATATTTCCCACGACCTCAATTTCACCCCGGATACTCGTAGGGAACTACAACAACATCCAGTGCTGGGGGATGTACCGTTTCAGTCTCTTACCGGATTCGACGAAAAACTTGCCAATCGTCAGCGCACAGCTGAACCTGCGAACCGTGTATCACTTTGGTGATTCGCTTGCCCCCTTCTCTATGACCGTCCATCAGATCCTGATGAACTGGGGAACAGACTCGCTCAATATCGATTCGCTGAAAGCACCCGGATTCTACAATACCATCCCGTGTGGGGTTTTCAATCCAAGTCCGATCGGTGACACATCCACCATCTCGATTCCTCTGGATACGACGATGATTCGATCCTGGGGATCGCTGAGCGATACTACCCTCATGGATTTCGGCCTCCTCCTTCGTCCCACGAATAGCGGCGTCATTAAGGGATTCGGGTCATTCACAATTTCCGAAGTCGGAGACGAACCACAACTCCTCCTTCGTTTCAAGGACGTTGCGGGAAATATCGACACGCTCATTATCACGCTTGGAGCGCACCGATTCGTGACATCAGGGATGAACCCAGCCTGGAACACGGACGCATCGCATCTCTGGGTAATGAATGGCGGTGCCAACCGCGGGTACGTGGAATTCGACGTAAGCAAAGTTCCACTCCATGCCGCCGTTCACAAGGCGACTTTGGATCTGACACTGGACTCGCGTTTTTCGCAATTCAACTATTTTACTACCGACTCGGCTCGCGCGTATTTTACTGACACCTCGGGAACCACTTTGACCTACATCATGGGTATCGGAGAACCGGTGCAAAACGGCACTTCCCGTGTGTATAGGTTCCCCGTCGGGGATTTCGTTCAGCGGTGGGTCCGTGGTGCAACCCTGAACAGGATTGCGATTGCCGGTTTCGATGAAGACATGGCCTTGGATGTTTTTTCATTCTATGGCATTCAACCGGTCGAAGCCCTGAAACCGAAGCTGACCATTATCTATTCCGTCCTCCAATGAGGCACATTGAATGAAGAAAGCATTGACGTTCACGCGGCCAATCCTCTGTAGCCTGCTGGTTATGGCGGCCGTGCTCTCTCACGCTGTCGCCGGGGGTTCCACGTATTCCCGTTTCGGCGTCGGCGACCTTGTACGGTATGGCGGAAGCCGACTCGACGGGATGGGAGGAGCCGGTATCGCATTGAGCGGCGACGGGTTCCTCAATCTTCTCAATCCGGCAGCTATCGGAATGATCAAATATACCCGCTTTGCGGGAGGATTTGAATTCACAAACTATAATTCTACCGACGCTTTCGGCAACGGGAGATTCGCGCGCGGCAACTTCAAGAACGCGGCGTTCGGTTTTCCCATCGACAAGGAATACAATATCGCTGTGATGCTCGAGGCCTCCCCGTACTCCAATGTCGACTATGCAACGCAGACCAAGGACACCGTTGTGCAGCAAGATTTCTACGGGTCAGGCGGCTTGTCGCTGCTCTCTCTGGGGGCGAGCGTTTCGCCCATCAACAAGCTGACGCTCGGAGCCAAGCTCAACTATGTGCATGGCCGAATTCGCCAGGCTGTGAACTTCACGTTCTTCGATCCAACATTTACGAATAGCCAGATTGATCGATCGGATTTCTATTCCGGGTTCAACGTCACCCTCGGCGGACTCTATGAAGGACTTGGAGACCTTGTGGGCTCTCCGGCTCTTCAACCGCTCACGGTTGGTTTCATTCTCTCGACGCCGACAACCCTCTCGGTCAACCGCGAGAGCGTGCTGACCACGTCGGTGTCGACCGACACCACGTATACGAACGCTGCTGCAACTGATCTTCCCATTGCTTACGGATTGGGCCTCTCCTACGCCTTCTCGAACCGGTATGTCGTCACGGCAGATGTTTACCACCAGCAATGGCAAAATGCGAAATTTCAAGGAACCGTACTGCCCGAAATCAGGAACACAACCCGTTTTGGTGCTGGGTTTGAAGCTCTTCCCGGGGGCAATCTCGAGTCGTTCTGGAAAAGAGTGGCATACAGGGGCGGGTTTTACTACAATGAGACGTCGTACATCTTCAATGGCACACCCATCAATGAGGTATTCCTGACGGGAGGACTGGGCCTGCCAATCGGTCCTGAAGCCCGCATGGATGTCAACCTGCATCTTGGAACCAGAGGGTCGACATCGAACAACCTGCAGCGGGACACGATCATCCGACTCACAGTTTCAGTGAGCGCCAGCGAACTGTGGTTCATGAAGGTGGAAGATGAATAGAAACTACTCTCGGTGAGCACAAGACTATGATTGCCCTTGCCAGTGACCACGCCGGCTTCCAGTACAAAGAGAACATCAAGAAATTGCTCGATGAATTGAAACTTCCCTACAAGGATTTCGGTCCGTCGACGAATGCGCCGACCGACTATCCCGACTGGGGGCACAAGGCATCCGAGGCAGTCAGTAAGGGTGAATGCGAGAGCGGTATTCTTGTATGCGGCACCGGTATCGGCATGTCCATCGTCGCGAACAAGCACAAGGGAGTCCGGGCGGCTGTTTGTGAATCTGTTTCTGCGGCCCGTCTGGCGCGCCAACACAACAATGCCAACATCCTAACAATGGGCGAGCGGCTCACCGGCTGGGAAGCGGTCGTGGATATCGTCAAGACCTTCTTCTCAACCCCATTCGAGGGAGGCCGCCACGCCATTCGAGTCGACAAGATTCACACGTTGACAAATCTCTAGCGGATCACTTCGCGTCGCAATGCACCGGTTGCACTTGCATGGTACTACCGACCCGACAGGCTTTCCACAAGCGGCTTATCCACAGAACATCATCGTTGACTAACGAGTACGACCTATGGGACATCTTCAATCGACCGATATCGAAATCTTTACTGCTGTTCAAAACGAAGTCAACCGGCAACACTCGAAGCTGGAGTTGATTGCGTCGGAGAATTTCGTCAGCCTCGCGGTGCTGGAAGCTCTCGGCTCGGTCCTTACAAACAAATACGCCGAAGGGTATCCTGGCAAACGTTACTATGGCGGCTGCGAGTATGTTGATGTCGCCGAAAACCTGGCACGTGACAGGGTCAAGAAACTTTTTGGCGCCGAGTACTCCAATGTGCAACCGCACTCTGGATCCCAGGCAAACATGGCGGTGTACTTCACGTTTCTCAAACCCGGCGACAAAGTTCTCGGGATGAACCTCTCTCATGGCGGACACCTGACGCACGGTTCCCCTGTGAACTTCTCCGGCCAGCTGTACAATTTCACGGCGTACGGAGTTTCAAAGGAAACAGGGATAATTGATTACAACGAAGTCGAAGCAGTGGCGAAACGGGAGCGGCCGAAAATGATAACGGTCGGTGCGAGCGCCTACTCGCGCAACATCGACTACAAGGCGTTTCGTGCGATCGCCGACCAGGCAGGATCGTTTCTGTTCGCCGACATTGCTCATCCGGCGGGACTGATAGCCAGCAAGCTGCTCAACGATCCTCTTCCGCACTGCCACGTCGTTACCTCGACTACGCATAAGACCTTGCGCGGACCTCGTGGCGGACTCATCCTGATGGGAAAGGATTTTGAGAACCCGTTCGGCATCGTAGCCCCGAAATCGGGACGGAGAAAAATGATGTCGGAGCTGCTCGATTCGATGGTCATACCGGGAATTCAGGGAGGACCGCTGATGCATGTTATAGCGGCAAAGGCCGTTGCTTTCCATGAGAATCTTCAGCCACAATTCATCGATTACTCCAGGCAGGTCATCAAGAACGCCCAGGCCCTCTCAGCAGCGCTCGTCAAGCTGGGCTTCAATATCATTTCCGGCGGAACCGACAACCACCTGATGCTCGTCGACCTGCGCAACAAGAACGTCACAGGAAAAGATGCGCAGGAAGGGTTGGACCTGGCAGGAATCACGGTGAACAAAAACGCCGTGCCGTTTGATGACAAGTCCCCGTTCATCACAAGCGGCATCAGGGTTGGCACGCCAGCTCTGACGACCCGCGGCATGAAAGAACGCGAGATGGAGATCGTGGCAGGCTTTATCAATCGCGTGGTAACAAACATGGGAAACGAAGCAGAATATGGCCGCGTTCGCAGCGACATCCAGCAGCTGTGTTCGTCGTTCCCACTCTACACCGAACTAAGACAGGCACAGTAGGTCCGACAGAGTGTTACGTCAACTCCTCCTCCGTATACTGCGCGGTAAAGGCGCGAAGGACTTCGAGTTCGATCAGAAGGAAATGTCCTTTCTTGATCATCTTGAGGAACTACGATGGCATATTGTCAAATCAGTTGTCGGGCTTGCTCTTGCCATGATTCTCTGCGGATTCTTCGCGGATTTCATCGTCCAGAAAGTGCTTCTCTCCCCACTCCTTAAGGTCGGCCTCAAGGCACAGGTTCTTGCCCCATATGGGATCGTCATGCTGTACATCCAGGCGGTCCTTGTCTGTGGCCTGGTGCTGAGCATGCCGAACACGCTCTACTGGCTCTGGAAGTTTGTCGCACCAGGGCTCATGCCGAACGAACGCCGGTACGTGTCAGGTATTGTTGGCTCGACATCGTTCTTCTTTTTCTCCGGATGTGCGTTCGGATATTTCGTCCTCGTCCCCGCGGCCTTGACGTTTTTCGCAGGCTTCGGGACGGAGAACATTTCCCTCAACATCGCCGTCGATCGCTACATCACATTCCTCCTCGCTCTCGTGCTGGGCACAGGCCTCGTGTTCGAGCTCCCCATGCTGGTGTACTTCCTCGCCAAACTGGGAATCATGTCCGCCGAGTTCATGCGGAAATATCGCCGGCACGCATACGTCGTGATTCTGCTCATCGCGGGAATCGTCACTCCAACGCCCGATATGGTGACACAGCTCTTGATGGCCTCACCGATGTTTGTATTGTATGAGCTGAGCATATTCATCGCCAAGTTTGTGTACAAGAAGAAAGAAGAGAAAGAGGAGAAGGAAGAGTCGGAGACAACGAAGTCGCACGAAGACACAGCAGAATCTGACGAAGAGCTATGGTAACCCTGGCCCGCCGGACCACAGCATCGCTTGATACTATCAAGCGACCGGTCGATGCAGAACTGAAGTTGTTTGCAGGATTCTTCAGGGATGCGATGCGTTCGCGCGTTGGGCTGGTCGACCTGATAGCAAGGTACATCGTTCGCCAGAAAGGGAAGCGCGTTCGGCCGATTCTCGTGTTCCTCAGTGCCAAGGCCTGTGGCGAGGTAAATGACAGCTCCTATCGCGCTGCCACGCTCGTCGAGATACTCCACACAGCCACACTCATCCACGATGATGTCGTGGACGACGCTGACACCCGGAGAGGGCTTGCTTCGATCAACGCCGTTTGGAAAAACAAGGTTGCGGTGCTCATGGGAGATTACCTCCTGTCCCGGGGCCTTCTGCTCTCGCTCGAGAACAAGGATTATTACTTCCTCCACTGCACATCCAACGCAGTCAAACGGATGAGCGAAGGCGAGCTTCTCCAGATACAAAAGAGCCGCCAGCTGAATATCGACGAAGAGACCTATCTCAAGATTATCAGCGACAAGACAGCATCTCTCCTTTCCACATGCACGGAAATCGGAGCAGCAAGCACAACAGAAGACCCGGGCCGCCGCCAACAGATGCGCGACTTCGGTGAACACGTGGGGATAGCCTTCCAAATCCGTGATGACTTACTTGATTATCTGGGTCGCAGAAGTGTTATCGGCAAGCCAACCGGGATCGACCTGAAGGAAAAGAAGCTGACGTTGCCTCTCATCTATGCCCTTCATAAGGGCTCGAAGAGCGACGCAAAACAGACGCTACGGATAATCAAGAACGGGGCGAAACAGAAGGACGTGGCATGGGTTGTCGATTTCGTAAAGAGCATGGGAGGAATTGACTACGCCGTCAACAAAGCCCTGCACTACTCAGACCTTGCTCGCACCGATCTGGTGACACTCCCGGACACCGAATCGAAAGAAGCACTGCTCGAATTCGTTGGTTTTGTGATGGAGAGAGAGAGTTAAGAAGAAAGTATTGGAGTATTCAGTAGTGGAGTACAGATGGTGTAGCCCCGAAATTCATTTCGGGGGAAACAGGTATTCGTTCCCAGGAACCATGAAAAACAAAAACCCCGTCTGGAAATCCAGAACGGGGCTTTGTGTTTTCGGGGATCTTTGTAGATATCCGACTTCTCCTGGATGAAGCATCGTTAGAAGTCGAACTCCCTCCTAGTTCAGCGACGAGTAGAAGTTGTCATCCAGCAGCATGTCGAACTGCATGATCATTTCATCTACCATTTTCTCACCAGTGAACCCGATCGTCTTGAACTGGATCATTCCCTTCTTGTCGATGACAAATTTTGTCGGTATACCTTCGACGCCATATTTCTCAACAAACCCTTCATCATACAAGACAGTGAACGTGTACTTGTTGTCCGCGATGAACTTTTTCACAAGATCCTCCCTCTCCTTGCCCGAGACATTCTCCCAGGTATTGAGAGCGAGAATGACAATCTTTGGATTGTCTTTGTACTTGTTGTAGACCTGCTGGAGGTATGGGAACGATGCCTTGCACGGTCCACACCATGTCGCCCAGAAATCCAACACGACGACCTTGCCCCTGAGATCGGAGAGCTTGACGACCTTTCCCTCGAGGTTTTTGAGTGCAAAATCGATCGCCGGCTTGTTGACACGGCCTTTCGTCAGCTCTTTCTTAAGATCCCCCTTCGCTGCCTCTTTAGCCTGCGCCATCATGGTATCGAATCCAGCATCAGATCCCTTCACCTTAACGTAAGCTGCCTTGCATGCCTCTACAAGTTTCTCGTTCGATTTTGCCTTCTTGATGCAATCGAGGCCGGTTGTCATCGCCTTGTCGTACTTGCCGTTCTTGACGTAGCACTCGATAAGTCGCTGATTGATCTCCGCTTCCTCCCCCTTCGTCATTTTGAACGCTTCCTCGTATGCTGATTCCGCTTCCGGAGTCTTGCCAAGCTGGAACAGTCCATACGCATAGGTGTCGAGGATCATACCCAGTCCCATCTCGTTCGACTTCTTCCATTGACTCGTGCTCAGGTACGCGGGCTTGGAGGCGGGGTCAGGGTTTTTCAGCAGATCAACCCCCTTTTTGGCCCACGCCACAGCTTTTTCGAGCTGTTCACCTTTCTCGATCAGACTCCATGCCAGACTGTTATATATGTTGCCATTCGGGTTTGGCATCTTTGCGAGAATCGCTTCCGCTTCGTCATACTTTTTTGCGGAGAGGTACAGCGACATGAGCGTGTTCTCATAATTCTCTTTCGCGGAACCTTTCTGCGGGAAATCAGCGAGGAACTTCTCCATCATCGCGACCCGCTTCACCGGGTCTTTCTCCGAATAGACCTCGCTGATGCGAGCGCTCTCTGCTACTTTCCCTTTCGGGTCCGCGGCAATGGCGGATTTCCGCATTTCGTCTGCTTTTTCTTTCATCCCGATCTGCTGATACCAAGTGGCACACAGGACCACAACATCTTCTTTCGCCGGCTTCTTGGCGTACAAGGCGTCCAGTTCGTTCTTGATTTTTGCCTTGGTCTCATCACCCGGAGCTTCTCTCATCATCAATGACCACTGAAGAGATAACGCTCCATAGTTCTCGGGATACAGCTCTCTTTCCATCGCAATCTCTTTTTTCGCCGCATCAGCATCCTTGGTCAGCTTGAAATCGATGTAGGAACCCGACCTCAGCATCGAAGCCCGCATGAGATGCGCCCCTTCCAGTGCGTTGCCGTTGGCGCCATAGACCATTGTCTCCCAGGATTTCTCCCCGTTGTCGTCTTTCTGCTCCCCCGATGTGAAGCGGACAAGGAGCATACGCGCCTTGTCATCGGAGAGCTTAAACGAGGCCTTCCAGACGCCGCTTTCGCTCTTCATAGGCAGCTCAATCAACTGCGGCATTTCAGGAGAGCTTTTGGACAGCAAGACCTCCGCAGTGATATCCTTCGCGTTCCGCAGGGTCGCGCTCTTGACCATTGCATTGTATGTAATCAAAATCTCATCGCCGATCTTCGGTTTTGCCGGGCTTATTGTGGCAAGCTGTTCCTGCGCAAGCAGGAAAGAAACTGTCAGCGACATTATAATTAGCATTCCCAACATCATCCTCGTCTTCATGCTCTCTCCTCCGTCTTAAGTCAATGATGAACACTCTGCAGGTGTCTCGTTGAGTTATACTCGGACAAATTCTTTTTCGTCGATCCGCACCACAAGGACCGGACAGGGGGCGTACCGGACAACTTTCTCCGCCGTGCTGCCGAACAGCACATGCTCCATACCGGAATGTCCGTGTGTCGCGATGACGATCAAATCCACCGATTCCTCTCTGGCGTACTGATCAATTTCGTTGAATGCTTTGCCGGTGCGGACGATGCTCCGCGCTGGCACACGAGTGCCGATTTCTCTCTTGATCAATCCTTCCAGTTCCTCGCCGCCGCGGTGACGCAATTCATCCTCGACCGAAGGGAAACCCACCTGACCGAAGCTGAAATCAGCCGGATAGACGGTCGGCTCGACAACGTAAAGAAGATCGATGGATGCTTTGAATTGTTCAGCGAAGGGTATAGCGTACTGAAGAGCCTTCTTGGAATGCTCTGAGAAGTCGATGGGAACGAGAATGCGGCCTAATTCGATCGGGGAGTGCCGACGCGGGCTAACGCGCCGTGGACGCTTCGCTCCTCGGACCGGCGAACGTCGTTTCGTCTTTGCCATGGTGGTCCTCCGATGCAAGCGGTTCATGTTCTTGATGCCGTGATGTCGCAGCGTCGAGCTGACTCCTGAGTTTCGAAAGCTCCTTGTCGGTCTTCCGAAGTCGGACAGCCAGAATCTCGGCCAACCGCAGGACAATCTTGAGCCCAAGATCAGTTTTCTGTTCGATCATCTCGAACAGGTCGGTCCGGAAAAAGCCGATGAGCGAACAATCTGTCTTGCAGATCGCAGTCGCGGAACGGGGTGACTCATCCAGCAAAGCAAGCTCACCGAAAAAATCGCCGTCGGCAAGCACCGCGAGTTCCTTGTCTTCCCCATCCCCCTCAGAGATGCGGATCGATACTTCCCCTTCCCGGATGATGTACATCCCCAACCCCGGGTCCCCCTGGTAGAATACCGGTTCACCTGCCTTGTACTCGCGTTTATGAACAATTGCGGCCACTCCGCGCAGTTCGCGCGTGGAGAGGTCGGCGAACGCGGGAACCCTGCTCAGCACGGCTTCCGTGCTACCGTCCTGGATGCTCTTCCCGGAGAAGAGGTTCTTCCAGACGGCGCTTCCAGTTGATGAATGTGACACGGGAGCCTCCGTCAATCGTAGACGAAATCGAGCCAGCGATGTTTGTCGTTGGCGTTATGGACAACGTTAAAAAACGCTTCCTGCAGGCGCTTCGTGATCGGGCCGGGCTTGCCTGTCCCAACCTTGATCTTATCGACCGAGCGGATGGGCGTGATTTCCGCTGCTGTCCCCGTAAAGAACATTTCGTCGGCCACAAACATCATCTCACGGGGGATCAATCCCTCTACCACACGGAAGCCCGCGTCCTCGGCCAGCGTCAACACCGACGCACGCGTGATCCCGGGAAGAATGGCCGATATCAACGGCGGCGTGTAGACGACGTTATCCCGAACCAGGAAAATGTTTTCTCCACTCCCCTCGCTGATATAGCCAGCCGTGTCCAGAGCGATACCCTCGCTGTAACCATCGAGGACTGCTTCCATCTTGATGAGCTGGGAGTTGAGATAGTTGCCTCCCGATTTCGCCATCGTCGGAAGCGTGTTGGGAGCCGGGCGATTCCACGAAGAGACGCAGACGTCGATGCCGTGCTCGATGGCATCGCTCCCGAGATATGCACCCCAATCCCACACCGCGATCATCACATCGACCGGACAACCGAGCGGAAATACACCGACGTCACCATAGCCGCGATAGGCAAGGGGACGGATGTAGCACGATTTCATCTTGTTGACGCGGATAGTCTCTTTCACACCATCCTCAAACTGCTTCATACTAAACGGTATCTCCGCCCGGTACATCTTGCAGGAATCATAGAGCCTCCGCAAGTGATCCTGGAGTCGGAAAATCGCCGAACCGCGCTTGGTCTCGTAGCAACGAATTCCTTCAAACCAACTGGACCCGTAGTGCATTGCATGCGTCAGAACATGGACTTTCGCATCGTCCCAGTTCACCAACGATCCATTCATCCAGATCTTATCAACTTTGTTTACCGGCATAAGTCATCCGCAGTTGTTGATGTGGCCTGTGAAGGAGAAGAGATTACTTGATCGGCATTTCGTAAATGCGGTAGCGCCTGGTGACTTTTCCCTTCATTGCTTCGGCCGACTTCACCATTCTGACATTATCCTCCAGGATCCAACTCGCTTCTCCGTAGTCATACCCAAGTTTCTTCGCCCGGACAGCCGTTTCGTAGAACAGAACCCCCGCTGCGCCAGTGTTCAGATATTCCGGAAGAACGCCAAGCACGATAACGCGAACCAAATTAATTTCTTTCTTACGAAAATACAACTGAAACAATCCTGGAAGCAATCGTCCCTTCTTATTGTACCACAGCGGGACGTTGATGTCGGGCAACGAGAGCCCGAATCCAATGGGTTTTCCCTTGCTTTCCGCAAAAATGACTAGATCTGGTACAATGACTGGCTTCAGATCGGCGGCCAGCGCATCCATCTCCGCATCGGTCATGGGAACAGCTCCCCAGTTCTTCGCCCACGCACCATTATAGAGATCCTTCACGATGGCGACATCCCTTTCGAAGTTCTTCATATCCACAGAGCGAATCGTGAGGTTGTTTCGCGATTTCACCAGGCTGTTTGCCCGCTCAAAGCGATCGGTATAGACCTCCGCCTGAGAAAGCGTGTAGGCATAGAGATCCTTCGCCTTGACGAAACCGTACTTCTCGATGAGCCTGACATAGTATTCGGGATTGTACGTCATAAGCACGGTCGGACGGAGATTGAAGCCTTCGATCAAGAGACCGTACTCGTCATTGACCGAGGGATTTGCAGGTCCTCGGAACGCTGTAGCTCCTTTCGATTTTACAAAATCTTTCGCCGCGTCAAACAAGGCATTCGCAACCGCCTGATCATCGATGCACTCGAAGAACCCGAAAAAGCCCATTTTCTCGTTGTGTTCTTTGTCGTGGTTGTAGTTGACGATTCCGGCGATGCGTCCCACAATCTGGCCATCGCGTCGCGCGAGGAAGAATTCGGCATCCGAATGCTGGTAGAACGGGTTCTTTTTCTTGTCCATGAGCTTCCGACGGTCCATCAAGAGCGGCGGGACCCAGTTAGGATTGCCTTCATAGATCTTCCAGAGAAATTTGATAAATTGCTCGCGATCCGAGCTGGTCACCACCGGCTTAATTTGGATTGTACTCATAGAAGGGCCCCGAAGAGATGGATTAATCTGAGACTAGAGTTGTTGGAACAAAAAAGCCGCGACGCGGACGCAGCGGCTTTCGGAATCCTGATGCAACAAGCGAGGGGTCGCAGGGCACTCAGTTGATGGCACCGACCTTTTTCCCAACTTCAGAGAACACACTGAGAATCTTGTCGAGGTGCACATCTTCGTGAGTTGCCATATAGCTTGTGCGCAGCATTTCCAATCCCGGCGGAACGCCCGGACGAATGAACGCATTGACAAAAACCCCCGCTTCAAACAACATCTTCCACATATAAAGGACTTTTTCGGTATCACCGATGATCACCGGGACTACGGCAGAATCGTGTTCGACGATTCTATAGCCCATATCTTTCAGTCCCTGCCGCATCTTTCGCGCATTACGCATCAGCTTGTCAATGCGCCACGGCTCGGTTTCCAGGACGTCAAGTGCTGCCATGGCTGCCGCGACAGAAGCCGGTGTCGGACTCGCGCTGAAGATGAGGGCTGGCGCATGATGCTTCAGGTAATTGATGACAGACCGGTCACCGACAACGAATCCGCCCAGAGACGCGAACGTCTTGCTGAACGTTCCCATGGTCATGTCGACTTCTTTTTCCAAACCATAATGGCTTGCCGTCCCCCGTCCCCCTTTTCCTATGACGCCAACCGCATGGGCATCATCGACCATGATGCGGGCGTTGTACTTCTTCGCCACCTTGACCATATTCGGCAGATCGACGATTTCCCCTGATGTGCTGAATACGCCATCAGAAACGATCAGTTTGGGGGCTTCCAGTGGAAGTTTGGAGAGGACGACCTCCAGGTGCTTCATGTCATTGTGCTTGTAGCGGACGACGGTCTGTGCATCCTTGTCGACGAGCGCTCCGGCCCCGGTTGCAATCAGGTTGCCGGCAACGATGCATGCGTGGTTGTCTTTGTCGGACACCACATACTCTCCCGGCTCGACGAGGGTCGGGATGATTCCTTGTGCAGTCTGGAATCCAGTGCTGAACAGAAGGCAATCTTCCTTTCCCATGAACTTCGCCAGCCGTAGTTCAAGTTCCACGTGAAGGTCCAGCGTCCCCGTCAGGTATCTCGATCCGGAACAGCCGGTGCCATATTTTTCAACGGCTTTGATTGCTGCTTCTTTGACTTTAGGATGAGCGGTAAGGCCCAGGTAGTTGTTCGATCCCGCCATAATAATCTTCCGCCCCTCGATCTGAACTACCGGTCCCTCGCTCTCTTCGATTGCATGAAAATATGGATAGAATCCGCGGGCTTTTGTTTCATCAGCGCGCGTGAAGTTGCGACACTTATCAAATAGGTCCAATGCTACCTCGGTCAGTAATGGGAAAAGAGGTGAGAATCGCGTAGACTTTGCTAATCAAAACTTTTTTGAATATACTTCAATAAGCAAAGAAAGTCAACGAAACCATCAGAATCCGAAGGGAGGATCCATCCCGACCGCTCTTGTTACCGGTGGCACCGGTTTCATCGGCAGCCACACGATTGAGCTTCTGTTGCAGCGCGGATTCAACGTTCGGTGCCTTGTGCGCCGCACTCGGTCGAATCTCGGGTGGATTGAAGGCTCCCGCGCAGAGATCGTGCGAGCAAGCTATCTCGATGTGGATACGCTCCGCGAAGCAGTTCACGACGCGGAATATATCTTCCACATCGCAGGCGTTACAAAGGCAAAAAAACAGAGCCAGTATCATCAGGGCAATGTTCTCGCAACGAAGAACCTGCTCGAAGCTGCAGCGGGAAATTCAAAGCTCAAGAAGTTTTGCTTCGTGAGCAGCCTCACTGCTGTTGGTCCCAGTCCAGACGGTATTCTTCTCGACGAAGACGCCCCCTGCTATCCAATCACATCGTACGGTGTTTCAAAGCTGGAAGCCGAGACGGTGTGCGAGATCTACGCCAATCGGATTCCCATCGTCATCCTGCGCCCGCCTGCAGTGTTTGGCCCGCGCGATCGGGATCTCCTGGAGATCTTTCGGTGGGTAAAATACGGCTTCAAGCCCGTGTTTGGAAACGATGAAAAAAGACTGAGCGTCATCTACGGCCCCGAGCTTGCGCGAGCGCTGGTCGACGCCGCCCTTTCGGAAAAGACGGCAGGTCAGACCTATTTCGTAGCCGACCCGACGCCCTACCGCCTTTCTACTGTGCTCGATCAAGTCGCAGCGCTGTTCGGAAAGCGCGGGATCAACATCCGGCTCCCGGCCTCTCTCTTGTACACGCTGGGTGGAATCGCTGAATTGGGCTCGGTCTTCAGCCCGAACGCTCCGGTTCTCAATATCGAAAAAACCCGCGACCTAATTCAAACACACTGGGTATGCAGTCCAAAGAAGCTGGAAGAGCACGTTGGGTTCAGAACGCAGGTCCCTCTCGAAGAGAGCCTCAGATCCACGATTGAGTGGTACAAGGAATATGGGTTGCTGTAGCCTCAGCTTGAAAGCACGACAGAATTTTGTGAGGAGCTATTAGTGCAAAACTATCTCTTGGTGTTCGCCGGCGGGGGCATAGGCGCCGCTGCCCGTTACTGGCTCTCTGGACTGGTATATCAACGGTTGGGGAGTGAGTTCCCCTCAGGGACACTTGTGGTCAACGTCATCGGGTGCTTGTTGATCGGATTCCTGATCTCGATCTTTGAGGAGCGGTTCGTTCTGTATCCTTCACTTCGAATTTTTCTCACGATAGGACTTCTCGGTGGATTCACGACATTCTCCAGCTTCAGCTTCGAGACCATGGCTCTGCTGAGAGACGGAGAGCTGTTGTACGCCTCGGCGAATATTCTCCTCAGCGTTGTACTGTGCCTCGGCGGTACGTGGGTCGGTCTTACTCTCGGCAAGATCTTCTAGCTGCATCTCCGACATTTCCAGCCTTGGACAAAATATGGACCGCCACCGAACCAAAATCGTTCCCGACAAACAACATCGCGACAAGTCGGGGCAAGAAAGAACGCGTAGAGCTCGAAATGGAAAAACGTGACACCTCATTCGTGGCGTGGTGATCCTTTGCGAACTTTGCGGTTGGTTACTTATCATGGCGACACTCAACAAGAGGATGAGAGATGAAACTTTCAGGCGATGGAAAGCTGCTCAGGATCTTCCTGGGTGAGTCCGACAAGATTGATCACAAGCCGCTGTACGAGGTCATCATAGAGGAAGCGAGAAAGAGAGGTCTGGCGGGAGCGACGGTGTTGCGCGGCATCGAAGGATTCGGAGCAAATAGCCGCGTCATTCACACCGCGAAGATCCTTCGATTGTCTGAAGATCTCCCCATCGTGGTTGAACTCATTGACACCGAAGAGAACATCCGACAGTTTCTTCCCCTCGTCGACGAGCTCTTCGAACAGAGTGGCAGCGGCGGGATGGTGACAATCGAAAAAGCAGAGATTATTAGGTATTCAGCAGGGAAGAAATGAGAAAGGATTCAAAGATAACTGAAGAACAACTGAAAGGGAGACACAAAGACCCCAGGGCCCCAAGAAGAATGAAGCGAAGTCTGAACGATGAAATCTCTAAGACGTCTTAGAGTGGTGACGAGAGTGCTTCCCGCTCATCAAGCCACTTCAAACGTAAACGTGTCGTTGCAGGAAACAAGCTCCTCCCCCTTTGAGCCGTAGACTCTGTATTCGACTCTTTCCCCGGAATCGAACGACCCCAGATTGATCGCCCAGTACGAATTGTTCCGCTGTTCGCTGTTCGAATGCCACGGTGCCGGCATCTTGCAGAAGAGCTCTCTCCCATCCACAGTATACAACGTGATCTCAAGCCACACCGACTGGCCGCCTTCGATCGGGTAGGTTCCGATCCACAATTCCACTTCCTGCCCCGCGGAAACATATTCAGGGATGCGTGACGCATCGACAGTGTTATGCCAGATGACCATTGTCCACCTCCCAGTGCACCGCGCCCTCGACGATCTTAAGACGCAGCGGTGGATTCGTGCCTCCCCCCGTCTTTACAGTGCAGTCACTTCACCTGCAGCGAAACGAGTAGGCAAGCTTCACGGAAGTCTCAACTGTCTCTCAGGGCCTGAACCATCGTGTTGTTACTGTACAAGGTATGCAAATTGCGCGGAGAAAAGCAACAACGCAGCCGACGACCTGCCGGATGTCTTCCCAGGAATGGGAAGCAGTGGAGATTTCTGCGAGGAAATGAAGGACTGGATTGGTCGGATAAATAAGGAAAGGGACTGAGTCCCCAGTTGGAAGTCAGCCCAACAACGGTGAATCGGAAGGGTGATTATCGAATCGCCAGCCGAATGAAGTGGATGAACTCGTAAGAGACGGCCCCCACACCCGCAGCACATGGGATCGTCACAATCCAGGTGAAGACGATTCTCCCAGCCAGCCCCCAACGAACCGCAGTCATCCTTTTTGTTGCTCCGACACCCATGATCGCGCCCGTAATGGTATGCGTTGTGCTGACCGCGATACCGCTGAATGCAGTCACAAGCAGCGTGATGCCGCCTGCGGTCTCGGCACAAAAACCGCCTGACGGTTTCAATTTCGTCACTTTTTGTCCCATCGTCTTCACGATGCGCCAACCGCCGAATAATGTCCCCATCGCAATGGAGAAATAGCAGCTAATAATCACCCACCATGGGATTTCGAAGGTCTTCAGAACGCCCGTGGTTACCAAGAGTGTCGTGATGACCCCCATGGTTTTCTGAGCATCGTTCGTCCCATGACCAAGACTGTAAAGGGCAGCAGATAAGAGTTGGAGTTTTCTGAACAAGTTGTTCACCTTCGAAGACGACCGGCCGTGAAAAATCCACATCAGGCTCACCATCAGAATGAAACCGATCGCCATTCCCATCAACGGAGCGACAACTATGAAGATGAGGGTCTTCGTCCAGCCGCTCATGATGAGCGTGCCAAAGCCTGCCTTGGTAATGGCAGCTCCGGCATACCCCCCCATCAGGGCGTGCGACGAACTGGTCGGAATGCCGAAATACCACGTCACAAGATTCCAGACGATGGCACCTGTCAGTCCGGACAAGATGACATACTCATCGATCGTCGAGAGCTCAATGAGACCTTTCCCGATTGTTTTTGCGACCTGATCTTCAAACAAGAATGCCGCTGCAAGGTTAAAGAAAGCAGCCCACATCACTGCCTTGCGGGGAGTAAGGACGCGTGTGGAGACAATGGTGGCAATCGAATTCGCGGAATCGTGAAATCCATTCAGAAAGTCAAAGAAGAGAGCGAACAGAATGATAGCAACGATAAAGATCATCATGGCAGGTTGTGGGTTTCCGATTATGCGTTCTTGATGTAGATGCCTTCGAGCACATTCGCCGCGTCTTCACACTTGTCAGTCGCGGTCTCAAGTCCAACGAGGATTTCTTTGAGCTTGATAACCTGAATCGCGTCTTTTTCGTTTTCGAACAAATCCGCAATTCCCTGCTCGAAAACCGTGTCCGCGTTGTTCTCGTACTCGTTTACCTTTTGAAACACCCTCTGCAGCTCATTTGTCTTGTTCAGGTCTCTGAGCATCCCGACACCCCGGTGGAGCTCTGCAATAGACAACTGCAGAATATCGATCAGGCGAACCATCGGCTCGGGGTATTCCTTGATTTTGTAGAGCGTGATCCGGTTCGCTGTCCCGTCCATGTGATCCATGATATCATCAAGTGCAGACGTCAGCTGATGGATGTCCTCGCGGTCGAACGGCGTCACGAACGTTGAGTTGAGCTCGGAGAATATCTTGTGCGTCAGGACGTCGCCATGGTGCTCGAGCTCTTTGATCTGCATAATCAGCTTCTCTCGTTCCGATCCCTCCTTCGCAACGGAGAGCTCTTTCATTAACGCCACGGCGTTAACCAGGTTTTGCGATGCCTCCAGAAAGAACGCGTAAAACGATTCATCATGCGGAAGCAGTCTTTGGATTATCTTGTCGAATTTCATGTGGGTAGTCCGTTTGGTTGAATGGGTTACAAATCGGTGCAGGTGAAGCGTGGAAAGTGACGACAGCAATTCATTGAGACAAACGCTAAACCGAAGAGCTCAAAACTTTTTCCTCTAGTGTTTTGCGGTATCGACGAAGCTTAGTCCGCAACTCCGGATGTTTGCCAGCCATGATCGTTATTGCGAGCAGCGCAGCATTCGCGGAGCCATCAATGGCAACCGTTGCGACGGGAATGCCGGCCGGCATCTGGACAATGGAGAGAAGAGAATCTATTCCATTCAGAGCTTTGGATTTGATCGGGATACCTATGACAGGCAGCAGTGTCTTAGAAGCAACCACGCCCGGCAGGTGGGCGGCTCCGCCGGCGGCGGCAATAATAACTTCGATGCCTCGTGATTCTGCTTCGGCTGCATACTGGAGAGCGTGATCTGGTGAGCGGTGTGCGGAAAGAACCTTCATCTCGCATGGGACTCCGAATTCCTTCAGGATCGTTCGAGCGGGCTCCACCAGCTCGAAATCCGACGCGCTCCCCATCATGATGCCGACGAGCGGGCGCTCCTCAGTTGCTTTCCGTTTGGCCGCCATTTGTTTGTGTTCCCGGAGTAAAAAAGGAGTTGATTGAACTGCAGAAGCCATTGATTACAGCGAACGTGCAAGGGCGACCTGATTTGCGACGAGCGCCGCCGTCGCGCCTGCACCAAATCCATTGTCAATGTTCACAACTGTCAAACCCGGAGCACACGACTGCAGCATGGTCATCAATGCCGCCTGACCGTGTCCGCCATATCCATAGCCGGTGCTCGTTGGGACGCCGATAACCGGGACAGTCACAAGTCCCCTTACAACCGACGGAAGCGCTCCTTCCATTCCGGCGACAACGACCATTGCCGACACGCCGTTGGAAAGAACCTCCTTCAACGGTTCGAGAAGTCGGTGGATTCCTGCTATACCAACGTCATAATGCGCAAAAACCTTGCACCCCATTACTTCTGCCGTGACCCGAGCTTCTTCCGCCGTCGGAATATCAGACGTCCCGGCGGCAAAAATCGCGATCGTCCCACCCGAGAGTCTGTTGGGAACATCTTTCTTGCGCACCACCACTGTGCGTCCAAGAACATTCCGCTCGATCCGGAATTTCCTTCCGAGTGACCGCAGGATGGCTTTAGCACAATCTTCGCTGACCCGTGTTCCAAGAGCCACACCGGATGCATCGGCCATCCGCCGCAACGCCTCTACAACCTGATCGACGGTCTTCCCTTCTGCAAGAATGGCCTCAGGAATCCCCGTCCGCTCGTCGCGATGGACGTCGAGTTTCGCGAATCCCTCTATGATGCCGATATGATCCTTGCCGTGGTGACCCATGGTAGTCGCCTACAAATATACCGGAAAATCATTCTAAGAACACTAAAAAAAGGAGGAAGGCATGCGGAAGTAATCGACTAGCCTTGCGCCGCGCGGCGCAAACGGTCCATCACGGTGGCTCCAAGGCCTTCTTCGTGGACTCCTTCGATAACGATGACGTCCACTCGCATCGCGTCAAGCTCGCGAAGCGTTCGGAACAAATGCCGTGCAAAGAAATCTATCGAGGAAGGAAGCACCCGGAAGAATTCTCCGGATTCCAGCTTGACAAGGAGCGATGAATGCACAATGCATCCAACCTTCTTCCCCGCCTGACGCTCTTCCTGCAGAATTTTGGCAAACGCGGCCTGGTCGTCGTGACGAACAAGAAACACTTTGGCCCGTGGGGCATAGTGACGATGACGCGTTCCGGGCGAGCGCCTGCTCCGCTCCCCGCCGGTGTCGGTCCCAACCGGCCCGATGACCTCCTCGATCCGCTCCCGGGTCAATCCTCCTAATCGAAGGATGACCGGTGGATCGATGGTCACATCGACGACTGTCGATTCCATACCGATGGTTGTTTGTCCCGCATCGAGAATCAACTCGATCTGCCCCCTGAGGTCATCATAGACGTGTTGCGCAGTTGTTGGGCTCGGTTTTCCCGAAAGATTGGCGCTTGGCCCGACGATCCCTTCGCCGAAAGCTCGAATCAATGCGAGCGCGACCGGATGATCGGGCATGCGAACGGCGACTGTGTCAAGTCCAGCAGTGACAAGATCGGAGACAAGGATTGTCCGCTTCATGACCAGCGTGAGGGGTCCCGGCCAGAACGCTTCGCCGAGCTCTTTTCCCTTGTCCGGAATCTCATCGACAACGTCGTCGAGCATCTTCGTCCCTGCGACGTGAACGATGAGCGGATTGTCAGGTGGACGCCCCTTGACTGCGAACACCTTCCTTACCGCGTCAAGGTTCAGCACATCAGCTCCGAGACCATACACGGTTTCGGTGGGAAATGCCACGAGCCCCCCATGGCGGAGCACGTCAGCTGCCTGGGCGATGACATCCGCGCCCGGTGCTTGCGGAGATGCAGGAAGAATTCTTGTTTCAATCACGATTCGATTGTGGTCAAGGATCTGGTTTGAAGGATTCAGCTAGATGCTCCATCATCAGCAGGAGCTGAACCGAACTGGTCGTTTTTGCATTCGCTGTGATGTTCCCGCGCGGCAATCTGCTGCAAGCATGATCGCCGCATGACACAGGAATATAGCCATTTTTAGCGCGAAGCAAAACCGATCTATGGTCTCACATCAACGCCACGACCATCTTGAGCGCGGCGATAACAAGGACAACGGCAAGGAGTCGTCTCAACACTACTCCTGAAAACCTGTTCGCTCCATAATACGAGCCGAGGAGACCTCCGAGAAACGCCACAACTATCAACGGACCGAATCCCCCGATCGCCAAATCCCCCTTCACAAGCCTTCCTGCCAAACCCGCGAGTGAATTGACAACGATAAAAAGCGCGGCGACAGCAGAAGTCTTCTTCGCATCGGCCCAGCGGAACAGCAGCATGACCGGGCTCAGGAAAATGCCTCCGCCGACACCGACGATTCCCGAGAGAAGGCCGATCGCTCCACCTGCTGGCAGCGAGGCCGACAGCTTCACGTGCTTAGACTCGGTACCTTCTTTGGAACCAGCCGCACTCATCGCCAGCCGGTAGGCTGCGAAGACAAGTGCCAGGGCCAGGAGAACGAAATAAACCTTCTCTGAAACATGGATCAGCCCTCCGATGAAGGCTGCGGGAATCGAAAGGAGGATGAAGGGCCAGGCAAGTTTCCATGAAAGGTGACCCGCCCGGATGTATGAGAAAAGCGCAACGCCCGCGACCAAGATGTTGAGAGTCAGGGCCGTGGTGCCCATGGTCGCCGGTGCGACAGCAAAGAACGAGAGCACGGCGAGGTATCCCGATGCTCCGCCGTGCCCGACCGATGAGTACAGAGCGGCAACGATGAAGACCAGAACGGATACAATGACAATCGAACCGACGTCCATCCCTACTGTCCCCGCGTTTTCGATCCTGGCCCGGTCACGACCATGCCAGGCTTCGCGCCAGTGTGTTCTCCGTCCTTTAAGACCTGTATGCCGTTCACGAAAACGTGAACCATCCCGGTCGCATACTGATGTGGTTTTTCGAAGGTGGCATGATCAGCGATGCGGGCAGCATCGAACACAACGACGTCAGCATAGTAACCCGAACGAAGGAGTCCCCGTTCCCGGATTTTCAAGTTCTCTGCCGGGAAGGAGCTCAGCCGGCGGATCGCTTCTTCAAGCGGGATAGTCTTTTCGTCCCTCACATACTTGCCGAGCAATCTCGCCACGTTCCCGTAGGCTCTCGGATGCGCATTCGATTTCAGAAAAACTCCTTCCGGCGCAAGCGATGCTTCATCTGATCCAAAGCTCACCCACGGCAAGGTGATCTGTTTCTTTACGTTCTCCTCTGCCATGAGAAAGTAGATGGTGCCTACGCGGCTGTCATCGTCGATTACGAGATCCATCGCTGTCTCTTCAGCCGATTTGTGCCTCAGGGCTGCAACATCTTCGAGTGTCTTGCCTGTCAGGTATTTCAGACTATCCTGACGAAATCCGACGAGAAGGACATTCTTCGGCGTCCCTGCCGCCAGAAACAAATTTTCCCATTTATTTGTCGGTGTCTGCATTTCCTGAGTTACCCGACGGCGGGTTGAGGGATCCTTGAGGCGTTTGATCCATTTGTCCATTCCTCCCTCCTGAACCCATGGGGGCATGGACGCATCAAGTCCTGTGGCACCTGCAGTATAGGTGTACATGTCAGCGGTGATCCTTTGTCCAGCCTTCCGAGCCTCCTCCACCTTTCGTATCACAGCATCAATCTTTCCCCAATTCAGTTTCCCGCTTTCCTTCAGGTGATAAATCTCGGCAGGTATTTTTGCCTCCTTCGAAATCTGCAGCAATTCGTCGATCGCTTCGAGGAGTCCATTTCCCTCATTGCGGATGTGCGAGATGTACATGCCGCCGTAAGAGGAAGCGACTTTACAGAGCTCGATCAGCTCATCAGTCTTTGCGTAGTATCCGGGTGCATAGATTAATGCCGATCCCACTCCGAGTGCCCCTTCTTCCATCGACTGCCGGACGAGTCTTCGCATGAGCTCGAGTTCCTCAGCATTTGGTGCCCTGTTTTCATATCCCACTGCATATTCCCGGATGGTCGCGGCTCCCACAAATGACGCCACGTTTGTCGCTATGCCGCGCCGGACCAGAAAGTCGAGATACTCACGAAGTGTGGTCCACTCGACTTTGTACTTGATATCCCCCTGTCGATCCTCCATTTCTTTCTTCATGCCGGGGCTCAGCGGTCCCATCGATTCCCCCTCACCCATGACCTCAAGCGTCACTCCTTGCCTGATGTCACTCTGTGAACGTCCATCTTCGATGAGGCTTTCGTTCGCCCAGCTCAACATATTGATGAACCCGGGAGCGACAGCGAGTCCGCTTGCATCGATCTCCTGGATTCCACGCGCCCCCTTCAATGTCCCCACCGACACAATCCTGTTTCCCTTGATCGCCACATCGGCAATCACGGGCACCTTGCCCGATCCGTCGTACACCGTTCCGCCGCGGATGATAACGTCGAACTCCGGAGCGCGTGAACAGCTGGCACAGATCCCAAGACAGAGAAAAAGCAAGGTACTCGTAAAGGTTCGCATCAAAGATTCTCCCGAATAGTACTTATGAGGGGGCAGGGCGACGCTACACTGGTCTGCCGCCTAATATAATCACTTGCAAGGAAACGGGGAAGCGAGAAGGGTGACACCTGAGTAATAAGAAGAGGCAGGTTGGAGCCTGCTTCTTCTTAGCCAAACGTTGAATTGACTCCGCCGCGGGATCTATTGCTTGCTCCAAGGGATTTCGCCGTAATGCTTTCGCAGGCAATCGGGGCAGATGCCATGGGTAAATTTTGCTGCGGATCGCGCCTGGATGTATTTCTCCATTGGCTGCCATTCATCACCTTCGTCACGGATCTTTTTACAGAATGAGCAGATGGGCAACAATCCCTCCAACATCTGAACGTGTTTTGACAGAATCCGCGTTTGGGTTGCTGTACGATCGATAATCAGTGCAAAGGACGACAAGACGGCGATTCGTATCAATGCATTGATGCTGGACTCAGTGATAGACCAGGGTGTCGTCCAGGCCAAAGTGTTGAAGCCCCAACGCACCAGGGGCAGGGCGATCGCGAAGACCAGTCCCCACCCGCCTGCCTTTGTACCACGACGAAAGGGCGACTGGAATGAGGTAGGTAATAGGAAATTGGATAAACGGGCCTGAGAAATAATCTGCTATGAGCAGAAGAACTGACAGGCCTGACCAGTAAAAAAGAAAATGCTGATCGTGTTCACTTTTGCCGTCTGTCGCCATGGTACCCATCCCATCGTTCAAAGGCCTTATGCGCCCATCCGCCTGCTGTTACTTTGCCTTCTTGAAGGTAGTGAAGCCTTGCCATCGTAATTCGGCGACCTTACCGTCGGTGCCGAGAACAAATGTAATCATGTCTTTGTCGAGCGAGCGATCCTTCCAGTGTACCTGAAACGTGTCGTAGTGCCAGTGATCCGCTTCCCCGACGTAGGTTGGATAGAATTGCACCGCGAGCTTTCCGTTCTCCACCTTGACGGTAGCGGGGCCATACATCTCGTTGTCATACGTTCCTGCGTATTCCTCCAAGGCCAGTGATGGCTTGGTGTCCTTGACGCGCGCCTCGATGGTCTTCTTTTCTTCCGCTTTATCCTTTGCCTCCTGTTCCTTCACGATCTTCAGGAGCTCAGCGCTCCAATCGCGGGGCGGGCCGCCAAGATAATGATCGAGGATTCTGTATGCGATTGATGAGTGAAGATTGGTGTTTTGGGAGTTCATCAGGATCACAAAGCCAAGCTTCTCTTCAGGGACAAAAACCACCCTCGCACGCATGCCGTCGAGAGCGCCGTCGTGCTGGACGAGCTTGCGGCCCAGATAATCTCTTAGTGTCCATCCAAAACCGTACGCCACAAAATGGTTGGAAGGGCGCAAGGCCTGGTCAAGCGAGTCGAGCCGGATTATGGTCTGCGGCGTCTGCATCTCTTTGATGACGTCAGCGCTGATCAGCCGCTTGCCATTGTAGACTCCGCCGTTGAGATTGAGGCGAACCCATTGAGCCATATCCTGAACGCAGGAGTTGACCGCCCCGGCTGAGCCAACGTTATCGAAATTGGGCCACACCATGGGCTGCATCTTGTCATCGATCTTCTCATGCGGTGTCGCCACATCGTCCATTCCCGCGAGGTAGCGGACACTGGTGTTCGTCCTGGTCATTCCAAGCGGAGCAAACAATCGCTGGGCAATAAAATCGTCCCACGTCATCTTCGTGACGGCGGGGATAATCTGCCCGGCTGCGACGAACATGATATTCTGATACCCGTAGTGGCTTCGGAAACTCCATGCCGGTTTCAAAAAACGGACGCGGTGGAGAACCTCCTCGCGGCTATACGGAGAGAAATACCACAGATTGTCTCCGCTCTCGAGTCCGCTTCTGTGGCACAGGATGTCGCGAACTGTGAGCTCGCGTGTGACATACGGATCGTAAAGTTGAAACCAGGGAAGGTAGTTGGTGACTGGATCGTCCCACCTCACTTTTGAACTATCCACGAGCATTCCTAAACACGCCGCCGTCATCGCTTTGGTCGTGGAGGCAATAGCGAAAATCGTCCTCGGTGTCACAGGTGCGCTCTCCCCCATTTTCTTGACGCCATACCCCTTCATGAAAATCACCGAGTCATTCCTGACGACCGCGAGCGCCAGGCCGGGCGTCTCCCAGTCCTTCATGGCCTTGATGATATAGTCGTTCAGGCCGGCAAATGGTTCGGTTTGTGCTAGGGCGTTACCGGTGACTGCGATCAAAAGAGCAAGCACGACAATGACTGTCATGGAATGTGTGCGGGACATCATTACTTAACCTCCAGTTCAGGATTTCTGACGAAATTGTTTACTTCAAGCTTACCGACTGCCTGATCGACGGCCTCCGAAGGTAGAAAATCATTCCTGCCGAAGGGACAATCCATAGGATGAAACCGACCACGATTGTGAACAAACCCAGCGGATTAATGTAGGAATATTGTCCTCCACCCAATCCGCGCAGAGCGATCGACAGTGTATCCTGCATGTTCTTCCATATCAAATAGCTCAGAGCACTATCGACAACGGCATTGAGCAGGCCAATCCAGCATGCAATCTCGAGCGCCTGACGCCCCCAGGCCCGGAGTCGCAGAAATTGGACTCCCGCAACAAGAACAAAACCGAAAAACACTATACCGTACCCTGTCCACCATCTGCTGTATCGGTAAAGATCGATGACTTTCTTCATCGATTGCGGGACATACTGCGAGACCAACGGCATGTTCATATTCAAATCGAGTGTGTCGAGCATCGAATAGCTGAGAAGGCTCATAGCGTTGACGACAATCATGATGGCTGAGGCGATAACGGTCGTCCATCCGATGATCGTGATCGATGGGAGCCGTGGAGTGGTACCGGTCATATCCATGCTGGTTCTCGAACGGGAAAAAAGTCTTGTTGCTGCCGAATGAAACTCAAAAGAACTTAGCGAAGAGGTGTCCGAAATGCAACAAGTCAAATCCGAAGGACGAAATCCGAAATACTAAACAATGCCCAGGCGCGAAACTCAAATCCCGAGACTTTCCTACCTAAGACAATTTGAACTGCTGAATTCAATGAGGAAGTGCAACGATCCGACGATAGCGTTCGCGAGGGGTGTCGTAATGTAGCACTTTCCTTGGACGATTGTTTAGCCAACGCTCAATGCGTTTGAGTTCTTTGACAGAGAC
>JBEKOB010000036.1:0-38138 GCA_049522195.1 Bacteroidota bacterium | reverse complement strand
CGATGTCCACCTTGGAGAGGAATTCGGCGGCTTCGGCCTGCAATTGTTCTACTTCTTCACGTCTCATGACCTTCCTATCCTCCATCAATCATACTGAAGATAGTCAATATTCGTGCTTGTCTCAACCTGGTGATGATCCCGCGGGTTGATTCGCGCTCATCAGGAGTGTCGTGATCTCCTCGCGCCCCGGGGCTGAAGGTTGCGCACCGAGTTTTGTTACAGATAAAGCAGCAGCGGCGCTGGCAAACCGAACTGCATCCTGCAACGATAATCGTTCTCCGAGCGCAACCGCGAGCGCGCCGCTGAACACATCTCCGGCCGCTGTGCTATCGACTGCCTCCACTTTGAACGGCGGAACAAACTTCCCGCCATCTCCATCGCTGAGATACGCGCCGCGGGCTCCCAGAGTGATAACGACGGCGGGAATGCCCTGGCTGTGCAGCTTCGACGCTGCGGCTGCAACGCTCGTGTCATCCTCGATATGAATCCCCGTCAGCAGTTCAACCTCATTCTCATTTGGGGCGATGAGGGAGATCTGTTTCAGGAAATTCGGATCGAGTTGTCGGGCTGGAGCGGGATTGAGGAGGACGCGGACACAAGCCTTCGAAGCAATGCGTACAGCAGCTTCGACAGTGGTGAGCGGTATTTCGAGTTGCAGGAGGAGCACGTCGGCGGACGCGATGAGTTCGCTTGCTTTCTCGACGTCTGCAGGAAGGAGCTCGTTGTTCGCTCCGGAAGCGACGCCGATACAGTTCTCGCCGTTCTGGTCGACAAAAATCAGTCCGATTCCGGACGCAGTTGCCGGCACGACATCGACAAATCGTATGTCGAGGCCGTCATTCTTGAAGCTATCGACGGCTTGCGCGCCAAAGTGGTCGTTGCCGACCTTTGCAAGGAACGTGACGTCTCCGCCGGCTCTCGACGCTGCTACGGCTTGATTGGCGCCCTTGCCTCCTGCAGCCATCGAGAATGTTCCACCGATAATCGTTTCCCCGGGACGGGGCAGGCGCGGGAGCTTTACCACCAGGTCGGTGTTCGAGCTGCCAACGACAACGATCTTCGGCTTCATTCTCTCTCCGTTGCCGGTTCCGGCTCTTCCCTTCTTCGGAAACAATCCTTGAGGTCACAGATGTTGCACTGGAAAGCGCCACGCTTAACGTCCGGTCCAAGCCCGATGATGCCGCTCAGTGACTTGATCGGAACCATCAACGCGCTCTCAGTCAACGTGATACCGCAGAATCTTTCAGGGAGGAGTGAAAAGAGCTTGTGCTGTTCGGAGACCGGCCAGTCACAATACCCGGGGCTGTACCGATTGGTCATCTTCCAACCGCTGGATGCCACATGTCCGGCGATCTGCTTCTCCAGCCAGACCGACGCCTGCTCTACGTATTCTGACGCGATGGCATCGACGATATATCCTCGCATCATGTCCCCCTCTGCCATCAGCTTTCCCGACCATTGTTCAAGCCGCGGGCCTGCCGTTGAGACGAAAAGTGCCAGAGAGGTGGATCGTTTTAGCTGGCTGGTGATGATGGGGCCGGTCGCAAACAGCAATTCGTCGAAGGACACCGAATCATCGGCAAGAGTGATTGATCCGGCAGGAAGGATCCCGTAGCCGCACTGAAGAGCAATGTGTGAGGGGATGAGTGGAAGGATCTCGTCGATGAGCTCCCCGATCATGTCGGGGGCTTCACCATCACGATACCCGAGATCTGATTCTACAAGCGCCCGGTCTACTCCCATGTCACGGAATGAGGGGGTAAATGTGGCAACATCGAGCACTATGGATGAAGGCATTCCTAGTTTGTCGCGCACCGGCTATTCAGAAACTCGACCGCCCCCTGCGGATCGGCTGAATATCCGTCGGCGCCAATTTTCTGGGCGAACTCCTCCGTGACAGGAGCTCCACCAATGATGACTTTGATATTCGGGTGTTTCGTTCTGACGTGCTTGACGGTCGATTCCATGTTCACCATCGTTGTCGTCAGCAGTGCGCTCAGGCCGATGACGCAGCCGGGGTGCTCGTCAGCCGCTTTCAGGAACTTTTCGGGGGAGACGTCCGTGCCGAGGTCGATGACTTCCCAACCTGCGCCTTCGATGACCATTGACACAAGCTTCTTGCCGATGTCATGGAGGTCGCCGAGGACTGTTCCCATGACGATGGTGCCTTTGTGCTTCAACGCATCTGTCTTGAAGAAGGGCTTGAGGTGTTCCATGGCAGCGGCCATTGCTTTGGCAGCCATCAGAACATCCGGAACGAAGATTTCCTTGTTCCGAAAGCGCACACCGACGCGTTGCATGCCGATGATGAGACCGTTGGAAAGTATGTCCTGAGGCGGAATACCCGCTTCAACCGCCTTTCGGGCGAACTCATCTGCTCCATCCTGTCCTTTGAGATCTGGCGGGTAAGGAGATTTGCTGTTGACTTTTCCGCGCTCGACACAGCGGGTGAGAGATTCGAGGATCTCGTTCATCGTTCGTCCCTGGAATGTTAAGAATGACTGGTGGATTGCCGCCGACCGTTCGGTGAGTCGGATCATGGCATTGCTGAAGTATACACGATTGATTGAAGAAACTCAAGCATCCAAATCTGATTTTATAGCTAATTATCCTTTGGTTCATATGTGAAACCGGCTGGACGGAGCAGGAATTGGATTTCTGACTTGAAATGTCCACGGACCAACTCGCGATCGGAGGTCAATCGTGCTCTCTGCGATAGACATCCGTCATTGTTATTCTTGAAAAAGTTTGACTATGCGTGCCGATCTTGCTACTTTCCACGCACCGCAGATGCTTCTGACACAAAGGGATGTTGCCATCTCAATTGAATTCAACCAAGACCCATATCGTCATCAATCCATTCTCTTCTGGCAGGAAAACGGCCCGCCGCCAGTCGAAGATCATTGACGAGATTACCCGACGATTGGGAAGCACTCCGTCTGTCCACGTGACTTCGAAGCCTCTCGACGCGACAGAAATGACGCGGGCAGCTATCAAGCAGGGCGCACAACTCGTGATTGTCGTCGGCGGGGACGGAACGGTACATGAAGTCGTGAACGGCTTCGCGGAACAGGGAGCTCTTCTGAATCCATCCTGCCAGCTCGGCATCATTGGAAGCGGCACGGCACAGGATGTGATCCGCAGTTTCGGCTTGCCAAAGCATATCGATGAACAAATCGGCGTGGCATGCGGGGATAGGAGTCGTCCGGTTGACATTGGGAAAGTGAGAGTGGTCGACCCCGAGGGGACGGTGCGTGAACATTTCTTTCTCAATGAATGCCAGCAAGGTATCGCAGCTGTTGTGGTCCAACGCTTTCAGGCGCACCATAAATGGCTTGGCGGCTTTCTCGGTTTCGGTCTTACAGCAATTTCCACTGCAGCTCGTCACCGTGAACAGGTGATGACTGTGGAGATTGACGGAAAAGAGGTCGTCTCCGATTCGTTCCTCGGTGTCGTCGTGTCGAACGGCGGATATGCCGGAGGGGGGATGAATTTCGCACCCGGCGCCAAGGTGGATGACGGACTGTTCGACATCGTCCTCATCCACAAGCAGAGCATCCCTTCGCGACTGATCAATTTCCCGCGTATCTACTTTGGCACTCATATCAATCTGTCATGGATAAGCCATTTTCGCGGCCGTAGCGTCTCCGTTTCATCCAATGAGAGAGTCCCGGTCGAGTCTGACGGTGAATTCCTGGGATATCTCCCTTGCTCCATCAACGTAGTTCCCCGGGCTCTCCAGCTAAAATCCCCCCGCTAGGCGATCCTCTCTTTCAGCTCATCTGCAAGCTGGTCGAACTGGCACTGCTCGATTCTACATTGCGTTGACCTCATGCAGGTAATTTGTACAATTTGCATAGGCCGTGGTGCACCGCCAGCCATCGCTTTGGATGCGCCACTCAGTAATTCTTTGAATGGCAACCAGTTGCCGCCGCCGCGCCGTCCGCCCCCGAGGCTCCGATTCTGGTACTGTTCGTGAGGCCTTTCTGATGGGAAAGACATTACACCTTCTTTCATTCATTTTTGATACTATCGCTGGCGGTGTTGGGGCAACGCCAGATTGATATAGAGGAAGGTCCCGACTGCGCAAACGTTGAGGTTTGTGGGGGGGAGTACGCAGTCGGGATTTCTTTTTCTCCCGTTCGCATCTTCCGCTTTTGCTCTCACGCCGCTGCTCGAATTCTGGACCCAAACCAATGAACGCGTCGACTTTTCATCTGTGGAACGCTATCACGGAAGCTCAACTTCATTGCAGCCGCTGCTCTGTGTATCTGTAGGAACGCGGGAGTTGAATTCTGTGAGACCTTCTATTATCTTGGTATCAAGAACCCCGATATCGAAGCAATACCTGGCCAATCTGTTTTATGACAAAAGTACTTGTAATCGATGATGAGATGGCAATCCGGGAATTCATTGCCGTCACGCTTAAGAAATCCGGATATGAGGTGTTCAAGGCTTCGAACGGAGCTGAAGGGCTGGAGCTTGCACGCAAGCAGTTACCGGGCCTGATCATTTGTGACGTTCGTATGGTGCTTGTCGATGGATATGAAGTGCTATCGGCCATCCGTAATAATCCTTCCACCGCCTCCATACCGTTCATCCTTGTCACATCGATGGCGAGCGTGGAGCGCATGAGGGAAGGGATGGAACTCGGCGCGGATGATTTTCTGCCGAAACCCTTTACTCCAGCCCAGCTGATGGCAGCAGTCAATGCAAGGCTTGAAAAACACCGTTTGTTGATCCAGGAAGCGGAATCGAAGCTGGAGCTGCTGCGCCAGCATTTGAGCACGGCCCTCCCTCACGAGCTGCGAACGCCTCTCAATGGAATACTGGGGTACGCGGATATTCTGCGGAAGCAATCCTCCGATCTCGAACCGCGCGAAGTCTCCCAGATGGCAGAACGGATCTACAAGAATGGTAAACGGCTTAATCGTCTTGTTGAGAATTTCTTGATCTACGCACAGATCGAGATCGTCAAGATGGATTATCAGAAAATTGAGCAGCTGAGGAAAAACAGAACTGTCGATGCTCAGAAGATCGTCGATACTGTGGCATCTCAGCGCGCGTACGAGGCTGAGCGGGCTGGCGACCTGACACTCAAGCTGGCCGAAGGAACCGTTGCGATGTCATCGGAGTATTTCTCGAAGACATTCGAAGAACTCTTTGACAATGCAATCCGGTATTCGAAAAAAGGATCGGCGCTCATCGTCGAAACGGAAATGAACGGGGGTGAATTAATACTCCGGATCAGCGATCACGGTCGTGGGATGACCGCCGAACAACTTCACAACATCGGCGCATATATGCAGTTCGAGCGCAAAGTGTATGAGCAGCAGGGCTCTGGCCTGGGGCTGACAGTTGCGAAGAGGCTCACCGAGATTCATGGTGGATTCCTCAAACTCGAGAGCGAGTACGGAACGGGGACAACGGTCACGGTCACACTCCCGGCTGCGCGCGAAGATGAAGCTCCGGTCTCGGAAGGACAATCCCCGGTCAGCTGATTTCAGACTTTCCTGGCGAACTCAGTTCGCCGGTCCGTCGACTCATAAAGGCAATTCGAGAACGCATGACATGTGAAGAGGTTAGAGGGGAAAGGAAGTATGGTTTCGCATTGAGCCAGCACGTAATGAGAAGAGGTAGGTAGTGGCAGACAAGAAGCGACCGCCTGGCAGGGTCGAAGATCACACGCAACACAATACCACGGCGGGCCACATGTCTCCGCGCCCCGGCAATCGGGCACAGCACCAACCACAAATCCCTCTTCCCTTTGCTTCTGATTCTGGAGTAATCGCCGTGAGCGATCGGGAAAAGTTGCATGAGCTTCTTTCCGCGCTCCCCGTCATTCTCTTTGTCCTCGATCGCAATGCCATCCTCACCACGCTCGAAGGAAAAGGAGTCAGTCTCTTGCCTTCTTTGCAGCAATCCATGGTCGGCCGCCATTTTCTTGAGCTCTACCCGGACAACAGCGAAACGCGTAAGCACCTGGCTGAAGCGCTCGCGGGGACTGCCGTCAGCTGGGCGGGGCAACTCGGCGAACATGTGTTCGTGACAACTCTTACACCAGTTCGCGATCGCGCAGACGCCGTCACCGGATTGCTCGGAATCGGGATCGTTACATCCAACAACGGCCGGATGGCCGAATCGGGGGAAAACGCAGACCAATCCGCGGCGGGTACCTCACCACTCAAAAATCATCTCTTCGCTCAGGTCAGCCACGAACTTCGCACGCCGCTCAATTCAATCGTCGGGTTTGCCCATCTCCTGTTGAACAATAAGGAATCGCATCTCGACGAACAGGACCTCTTCTACCTTCAGCGTATCACGGGTAATGCGACACATCTGCTCGGCGTTGTCGGGGACATGATGGATCTGACGGTGATTGAGACTGGGAAAGCGAAGATTGTTGTCTCGGAGGTCGATTTGGCCGGACTGATCAGGGAAACGATTGCGGAAATCAGGGGCGGGTCCGGCTCCGTTGAGTTGCACGCCGAGATCCCGGAGAACGCTCGTCCGATCGAAACGGACAGGCAGAAACTCAAGCAGATTTTGATCAATCTTCTTGCGAATGCATTGAAATACACACAGCACGGATCTGTTACTGTCATCGTTGGACTGGATGAGTTCCTTCGACCCGTTCGGATCGACGTTCGGGATACGGGGATGGGGATTCAAGCGGAGAATCTTGAGGCGATTTTCGACGCGTTTGACAGGGGCAAACAAGGAGCTGGTCAGGAGATTGAAGGGACGGGTCTTGGTTTGACGGTTACGAGAGCCCTGTGCGGACTTTTGGGGTACACCATTCGTGTCGTAAGCGAACCTGGGAAGGGATCGACGTTTACGATCGATTGTTCACGAACTCCTCCTTCACAATCCCGCTGAGTACCATTCTCTTGCCATTGATCGGACCCAACGCTCCCGTGTGGGAAACGATGGGCCCGCAATGGAGTTCTGCTACTTAACGTCGAGAAGTTCTACTTCAAAGATCAGTGTTGCATTCGGACCGATGTCCCCAGGGCCATTCTCGCCGTAGGCGAGGCTCGAGGGGATGAACAACTGCCATTTTGATCCGACCTTCATTTTCTGGAGGGCTTCCGTCCAGCCGGCGATGACTCCATTCAAAGGAAATGTCGCCGGGGTTCCACGCTTGTACGAACTGTCGAATTCCTTCCCGTTGATCAGTGTACCCCGATAGTGCGTCGTGACCGTATCGGTCGTTTTCGGAGACTTGCCTGTTCCTTCTTTGAGAATCTTGTATTGCAGCCCGCTCGGGAGTGTAACGACACCGGGCTTCTTCTTGTTCTCGGCGAGGAACGCATCGCCTTCCTTCTTGTTCTTATCTCCAGTGACCTTTGCCTTTTCCTGCATTTTCGTCATCATCTCCTTTTGAAATGTGGTCATGCATTCCTGCATCTCGCCATCGGTCAACGCCGGCGTCACTTCAGCGAGCCCGTCACGTATCCCCCGAAGGAGGATGTCCAGGTTGAGGTCAACCGACTGGCGCTTCATGTTCTTCCCGAAGTCGAGGCCGATGCTGTAGCTTACTTTGTCTTTTTGGGTTTTGATAGGTTCTTTCCCTTGAGAGCAAAGAAGAGCCGGCACAAGGAGGAAGATCCCGATGACCATCAGGTTTGATTTCAACGATGAATCCTTTCTATGGTTATGAATGAGGGAATTATTGATTTCTGCTTTATATTTCAAGGTACGGCTTTTTCGTCCAAACCAAAACACGATAATGTGCCGGTTTTGCCGCGCTCGTCCCTGCGAGCATCATCCAGGACGACGATCAATATCGTGAACGAACACCTGACGGCATACAATATTTTAATGGCTTGTTCGTCATACTAAGAGAATGGGAGCTTTGATAGGAATAGAGACCATACCGGTTCAGAGCAACGAATCGCTCGAGAAAGCGGTAACCGCGGAACACAGGCATCTCTTCGATTTCATTCGGAGAAGAGTCCGGACTACAGAGGACGCTGAAGATATCCTGCAGGACGTGCTGTATCAGCTCGTTGCGAGCTACAGTGTCACAGAGCCGATCGAGAAGCTGACGGCATGGTTGTTCCGCGTTGCTCGAAACAAGATCATCGATTGGTACAGGAAGAAGAGACCCGATTCACTTCCCCGGGACGAGGACAATCCAGGCGAGCCGCTCAATCTCGAAGACATCCTCTATGACAGCTCGATGAGCCCGGATCGGCTCTTCGCTCGGTCGGTGGTGTGGAGTGAATTGTCGGACGCCCTGGAGGATCTCCCCGAGGAGCAGCGCGAGGTGTTTGTGCTTCATGAACTGGAAGGGAAGAGTTTTAAGGAAATAGCGGCCGAGACCGGTGAGCCCATCAACACGCTGCTCTCGCGCAAACGTTACGCAGTTCTGGCTCTGCGCGGGCGGCTCCAGGATCTCTACGACGAATTCGAAACAATCTCATAAGGAGTACTGTTATGAAACCATGGTGGATAGCAAAAATTGTCAAGATGGTGGTGTTCGTCGCCATCGCAGTGGTCGCTCTGGGCCTCATTGTCATGCTTCTCTGGAACGCCCTGATCCCTGAGTTATTCAAGGGGCCGGAGCTTACGTTCTGGCAGGCGCTGGGTCTGCTCGTTCTCTCGCATATCCTCTTGAGAGGATGGGGCCGGTGGCGTTACGCGAACGGCTGGCGGCACGATCGCTGGCGCAAGAAGTTTGAGGCAAAGCTCGCCGCAATGACTCCCGAAGAGCGGGAGAAATTCAGGGAGGAATGGCAGCACCGTTGCGGACATGGTTGGGAAGGACACACTGGCAAACCGTCCGAATCAAAAGCGTCGTGACTGGCTGCCTGAGAGAAGTCCGACTTCTTACGAGTGCAGCACAGGAAGAAGTCGGACTTCTTCCTTGAACCAAACATCACAAGGAAGAAACCATGATCATACCTCTCGCATCAATGCAGCAAGGGGAGCAAAGAGCTTCTGAACAATACACCAAGAGCGATCTGGAACTTCTCGATTCCTACTCGGCCGCCGTTGTCAGTGTTGTGGAGGCAGTCTCCCCCTCGGTCGTCAAGATTGATGTCACCCATCACCGGCGCCAGAGATTGCCGGGCCGCAGCAGGGGACGCCGCGAAGAGAAGACCTTCGGCAGCGGTTCGGGAGTGATCTTCACTCCGGATGGATTTATCCTCACCAACAGCCATGTCATCCATCGCGCTGCATCTATTGAAGTCATGCTTGCTGACGGCAGGCAATTGCCGGCGGAGTTGATAGGAGACGATCCGTTTACCGATCTCGCTGTTGTCAGGATCGCAGAGCAGAATCTTCCGGCGGCAATACTCGGCGATTCACAGGCAATCAGAATTGGTCAACTGGTCATTGCCCTTGGCAACCCATTCGGGTTTCAGGCGACAGTGACAGCAGGTGTGGTCAGCGCCCTCGGTCGATCGCTCAGGGTCGACAGCGGACGCCTGATCGACAATGTCATTCAGACGGACGCTGCGCTCAATCCGGGAAACTCCGGAGGCCCTCTGGTGAGCTCGCGCGGCGAAGTCATCGGTATCAACACAGCAGCTATCCCATGGGCACAGGGGATATGTTTCTCGATCCCCATTAACACAGCGAAACACATCGCCGCTCGGCTTATCAAAGACAGAAAAGTCTCGCGCGCGTACATCGGCATCGGCGGACGGGTGGTGGAGATTTCACGGCAGGCGATTCGTAATCATCAGCTGTCCGGGTCGCGTGGCGTTCAGGTCGCAGGCGTACAATCGGATGGACCGGCTGCCAGGTCGGGGCTCCGTGACGGTGACATACTTGTCGAATTCAACAAGCAACGCATTGAGAGTATCGACGACCTGCACAAATTGCTCTCGAGCGAGGTCATTGGCACCGAAGCAGCCCTGACGGTCTTGAGATTGGATCGCAAGATCTTCGTTGCCATCACTCCGCAAGAGCTTCCGCTGGACTAGGGTCGTGGTCAAAACTCTCATCTCACGCAAAGACGCCAAGCCGCGAAGAGAAATCTTAAGAAATCTCACTCTCAGTATCAGCTTTGCGTTCTTTGTTTACCCCGACGTTTCTAGTCGGGGCGGCTTTGCGTGAGACTTTTCGGCCAGGCTTCTCGCTGAATCCACCTTGATAATGTAAGACATATCTCCTACCTTCGTTCGGAACCATCCTTCCACAAGAAGTACATCTCACTTCACAAGGAGGTATCCCCCATGATTCGAACCATCCGTATCCTATGTCTACTTCTGGTCGGAGGCTTTATGGCGCATGAGCTCGACGCACAGGGAACGTCCTACAATGGACTCAATTTGGGACTGGGGAATCTATCGCGACTCTCAAAAGCCAAGACGCGTTCAATCTCAGCGGAGAACTTTACGGGCGAGAAAGGCAAGGGGGGAAAAGCAACGAGTGGCACGGGCGAAAAGGCGGCTCGTGAGCTCGGCACGGGCTGGAAAATCTCGCCTTCCGTCAAAATAGAAAAGAGAAGCACCTTTACCCTGGCGGAGATTGACGGTCCGGGCGCGATTCAACACCTCTGGATGACACCGACAGGAACCTGGCGGTATTCCATCCTGAGGGTCTATTGGGACGGCGAGAAGGATCCTTCGGTAGAAGTGCCTGTGGGCGATTTCTTCGGCAATGGTTGGGGATCCTATGCCCATATCTCGTCCCTGCCTGTTGCCGTCAACCCCGGCAGTGCCTTCAATTGCTATTGGGAAATGCCCTTCCGGAAATCGTGCAAGATCACGATGGAGAATATCAGCGAAAATGATATGACGCTGTACTACCAGATTGACTACACACTGACAGATGTCCCGTCGGACCTTGCCTATTTCCACGCGCAGTTCAGGAGAGTCAACCCTCTCCCTTACAAATCAATCTACACGATACTCGACGGCGTGAAAGGGTGGGGACAGTACGTTGGCACCTATCTTGCCTGGGGCGTGAACAACAACGGATGGTGGGGGGAAGGTGAGATCAAGTTCTTCCTCGATGGTGACGGCGAATTCCCGACGATCTGTGGTACCGGAACCGAGGACTACTTCTGCGGATCGTACGATTTTGAAAACCAGATCACGCATCAGTATCAGGAATTTACCTCTCCGTACAGCGGCCTGGCGCAGGTGAATCGACCTGACGGTCTCTATAACTCACAGCAACGTTTTGGCCTCTATCGGTGGCATATCATGGATCCCATCCGGTTCGAGAATGATCTTAAGGTTACAATCCAGGCGCTCGGGTGGAGGTCGGAAGGGAGATATCTCCCGCTGCAGGATGACATAGCATCGGTCGCGTTTTGGTACCAGACTGAACCGCATGCCCCGTTCCCGAAGCTCCCCGATCGGGATTACCTTGAAGTGCAATAGAAGAATCGTTTCTGCCGGAGCAGGCATATGGAACTCGTGACGCTGTTGCATGAATCTTCTGATGAAATCCTCGCCGCCGCAGCTGAGGCGGTTGAACGAACGCATCTGAAAAACTATGAGCGAGCCGGAAAAGAACAAACGCACCAGCGCCTAAAGGCCCTCTTTGTGCTGACATCGCGCGCCGTGAAGGAGCGTAATCTCGGACCAATGATTGCGTACGCGGAAACGATCGGCCGCGAACGCTTCGCAGCCGGATACGATCTTTCAGAGGTGCAAACGGCGTTCAATGTTCTCGAGGAGGCAATCTGGACCCGCATCTTGAAAGGATTGCCCCCGGCGGAGTATGGCGAAGCCCTCGGTCTGATTGCCACGGTGCTGGGTGCGGGGAAGGACGCTTTGGCAAGGACATACGTGACGCTTGCCAGCAAATCAAAAGCAGGATCGCTGAACTTGCAGTCCCTCTTCTCCGGTACGGAAGGCGTCTGAGGACGCCTACACGGTTTTTCCTTAGCGACGGTTGAATACCGAGACATGAATTATGTTGGTGAGACGTGCGCGCTGCTGACAGCGTGTTGCTGGTCTTGCAGCGCGCTTGCATTTTCTGCAGCAACCTTGCGGGTTGGCCCCATCCGGCTGAACGTCACCCGTCTCCTGATGGCGGCGGTGCTTCTCTTCGTGACGGTCGTGCTCTCAGGGATCGATGTCCATCTCTCCTCGTCCCAGCTTCGGAACCTGGCCATCAGCGGCATCGTTGGTTTGGTTATCGGTGACACGTATCTGTTCAAGTCGTACGAGAATATCGGTGCACGGATGGGCATGCTCATCATGTCTGTGGCTCCGGCGATCAGCGCGTTTCTTGCGTATATGCTCCTGGGTGAAGTGCTTGGATGGATGGGTGCGGTTGGGATGGGGGTGACGCTGCTCGGTATCGCCGTCGTTGTGCTTGAGCGGAGAGAGGTGATGAGTGGAACGCGCCGAGTCCATGCGCTTGGAATTTTCTACGGATTCATTGCCGCTGCCGGGCAAGGGGCGGCGCTCGTCCTTGCAAAGATGGCGTTCAACGAAGGACCTGTCAACGGCTTTGTCGCCTCGCTGATCAGGATTTCTTCTGCCATCATAGTGATCTTCCCTCTGGCCCGGCTGGCTGGAGAGTACAGCAACTCCATTGCAATCTACACGAAAGATAAGCGTGCTCTCTGGCTCACGTTCCTCGGCTCATTCCTGGGACCATTTCTGGGGATCACGCTGAGCCTCGTCTCTGTCAGCTATACGACAGTTGGGATAGCAGCGACACTCATGGCCACCGTGCCGATTCTCATGCTGCCTATCGTAAAGTTTGTGCTAAAAGAGAAAGTCTCCTGGCGAGCACTCCTCGGAGCTGTTGTCGCGGTGGGGGGCGTAGCGATTCTCTTTCTCCGTTGAGGAACATCAGGTCGATGATTCGTTCAATTTCTCCTACTTCCTCAAGTTCTGTAAGGCCTACGTCCATTCTGCGCGACTTATCGCGGATATGAAAGAGAAACCCCTCTGGAAACCCGGTGACAAGTACGAATCCGCCGGGAAAAAACTCTCTCGAATGCAATAAAGCGGAAACGCATGATCGCCCGGCCTTTGCTCCTATTTCTGCTCGTCACAGTCGCCTCCGTCAGTTACGGGATAGCTCAGAAGCGCCCTCTTCAACAGGGGATGGATGTGCTTCATTATGAGTTCTCTCTCACACTTCCCGACAGCGGTCGCAACATCGAAGGGCTCGCGCTCATCACCGTCCGGCGATCCAAGCCCGCCGCACATTTCGTGCTCGACCTCATTGGCCTCCGTGTCGACACCGTCTGGGTAAATCATAAACCGGTCCGTTTCGAGCGAACGCACGAGGTGCTGAATATCCCCATCATCCAATCACCCAAGACTTCGCCGGACACATTGCTCTTCGCGGTCCGATACGGAGGAGAAGTGACAGATGGATTGATTATTCACGCTGACGCAAAGGGGCGGTGGTACGCCTTCGGCGACAATTGGCCTGCGAGAGCCCGGTACTGGCTCCCAACTGTTGATCAACCGGATGATAAGGCGACGGTGACTTGGAATGTGACAGCAAGCAGTGATCGCAAGGTTGTCGCTAACGGCGAGCTGATCGAAGAGAAACCTCTCTTGCAGACCGGTCCGAATGTAAGAAGTCGGACTCTTACTCGTTGGAAGACCTCAAGGCCGATCCCTTCGTACCTCATGGTCATCGCCGTGGGACCGCTCGTCAAGTACGATCTGGGCCTGACTGCTCCTGGCTTGAGCGAGTTTCCACCGGGTGTCAGGCAGTCTGTCTATGTTGTTCCGGAGCTGGCCGACTATCCGCCGGGGCCGTTCAAGAAAGCGGGGGACATCGTTGAGCTTTTCGCACGCACCGTTGCCCCCTTTCCGTACGAGAAGCTGGCTCATGTGCAGAGCTTCACGCGATACGGAGGAATGGAGAACGCGAGCGCAATCTTCTACGCGAACGATCTTTTCGAGTACAGAAGCAGCAACACAGGTATCATCGCGCACGAGACGGCTCATCAATGGTTTGGCGATGCCGTCACACCGCGCAGCTGGGGACACCTCTGGCTTTCAGAAGGATTCGCATCGTATTTCGAACAGTTATGGGTGCAATCGAGCGAGGGGACGGATGTTTTCAGAAAAGGGATGAAGAGACTGCGGAACGAGATCGTTAACTCGAGCCTGACCTATGCCCGCCCTGTGATCGACACGCTTCAAACCGATCTGATGCAGCTCCTGAATACAAACAGCTATCAGAAGGGGGCCTGGACCCTGCATATGATGCGCTCGCTGCTTGGGGATAGTCTTTTCTTCGCGGGAGTCAGGTCATACTACGATCACCACCGTCACGGGACTGCGACGACCGACGATCTGTGTGAATCGTTCGAGCATGTTGCCCACTTGAACCTCCGATGGTTCTTCGATCAATGGCTCCGGCGGCCGGGACTTCCTGAGCTAAGTGTCGGCTGGTCGTACGACGACGCACAGCATCGTGTTGTCATTGACATCTCTCAAAGCCAACGCACCCTCCCATACCGCTTCCCTCTGACAATTGAAGTGCATACGTCCGACAGCAAGGACCTGTTCGTGACTGTAGATGTACCTGCCGCACAATCCACAAAGATTCCGCTTCCCCTTCAGCTTGATTCGAAGCCTGAGAAGCTGGTGTTCGATCCTCAAGTGAATCTCCTCGCCACAATCCATTCGAAATAGCAGCCCTAGAATCAATCCACTGGCGGTCACTTTGAAGAGTGACAAAAAGTCAGCTCCTACAGTGTTTATCCGCCTCTTTTGGCTCTCCGAATCTTTTGGGGAATTCCCGCATCATACTTTCAGGATGGTGGAAACCAGGAAAATTCCGGAAACAATTGGTGGGTACGATGCATAAGTTTTCGCCAGAACACTGGCTCAGATTGGAAAACGAAGATAGGCGCAGGCTCATTCCTCCTGCAAGCACGCTCAAGAAGTTCGGCCTGAGTCAGGGAATGACATTTGTCGACGTGGGTGCCGGAACGGGATTCTTTTCCCGTGAAGCATCAACAATTGTCGGCAAGGGGGGAAAAGTATTTGCAGCGGAGATGTCTCACGAAATGATCGACATCCTCAAGCAGCAAGGTGTCCCGCCCGAGGTTGAAGTGATACACTCGGACGAATACTCAATCCCGCTGCCCGACTCGGTGGCGGATCTGACCTGGCTTGCGTTCGTAACTCATGAGAATCCGGATGTTCCACGTTTCTTGAGGGAAGCTGCCCGAGTCACAAAACAGAACGGACGAATCATAGTGGTTGAGTGGAAAAAACAGAACGAGGAACGCGGTCCGGCAATGGAAGAACGCCTGGCCCAGGATATCCTCCTGGAACAACTGAAAGGGTTTAACGTGATTCGTGATGGGTCTCTCAACCCGTCACACTACTATGTCGAAATTGAAGTACAAAAACCAAAATAAGAAACAGAAGGAGCACATTATGCCGGAGAATCTCACAAAACAATTATTTGTCGAAAAGGTGTTCGACTTTGAAAAGAATGCGGAATGGAAGTATCAGGGAGAGCTGCCCTGTGTCATCGATTTCTGGGCTCCCTGGTGCGGACCGTGCCGCGCCGTAGGCCCGGTTATCGACGAGTTGTCGAAGGAGTATGACGGAAAAGTCAACTTCTACAAAATCAATACGGATGACGAACAGGAACTTGCCGGAGCATTTGGCATTCGGAGCATCCCCTCGCTCTTGTTTGTTCCAATGACCGGACAGCCGAAGATGGCGGTCGGTGCGCTGCCGAAGAACGCTCTGAAGGAAGCCATTGACAAAGAGCTTCTCGCCACTGTTAACTAGCCTTCTCACAATCGTTGAAACAGGCGCCGGGCAACCCCCGGCGCTTTTTTTTCCCCAAAATCTGTTCACTTGTTTTTAATTTTCTTCGAAGTGCGTTTGTACGCCCGCCTAGAAATGCTTTTTCGATTATTTTGTGTATCTTGGGTCGTTACATTGGACTCTACCATAAGGATGATGCTATGAAGAATCGAAAGCTCCTGATGATTCCTGGACCTATTGAGTTCACGCCCGACGTCTTGCGTGCGATGGGAATGCCTACGACGAGTCACGTGGCTGCCAATTTCATCGAGATCTTTGGCCAGGCCCTGGAAGACCTCCGGAAAGTATTCCTCTCTCCGGCGGGACAACCGTTCGTGGTCCCCGGATCTGGGACGCTGGCCATGGATATGGCAGCTTCAAACGTTATTGAACGCGGTGATCACGCTCTTGTCGTCAACTCGGGATACTTCAGTGATCGGTTTGCCAGGATTCTTGAGCGTTATGGCGCAATCGTGACCCACGTGCATGCCCGATCGGTCGGGGACGCCCCGTCATTGAGTGAGGTCGAATCAGCCCTGCAATCCATCAAGCCAAAAGTAATGACGATTACCCACGTCGATACATCGACCGCGGTGGCAACCAATGTGAAAGAGCTGGCCGCGCTCGGACGAAAACATGGAGCTCTCGTCATTGTCGATGGTGTGTGCGCGACAGCGGGGGAGGAGATGCGTCAGGATGAGTGGGGGATCGATATCGCATTGACGGCATCGCAGAAGGCGATCGGTGTCCCGCCTGGCCTGGCAATCGTGGTTGCCGGCCCGCGCGCCATGGAAGCATTCCGCAAGCGGGCAACGCCGGTTGGAAGTTTCTATGCCGACTGGACGGAATGGTTGCCGATCATGCAAGCATACGAAGGGCGAAAGCCAGGCTACTTTGCAACGCCCGCAGTGAACCTCGTCTGGGCACTCAATGTGAGTTTGAAAGGAATTCTGTTGGAGGGGATGGACGCCCGGTTTGCCAGGCACCGGAAATTGAGCGGTGCGTTTAAGGCCGGCATTGGTGCCTTAGGGTTGAAGCAGCTTCCAGTGAGACCGGATCTCCTGGCTACAACCCTGAGCGCCGTCTACTATCCTCAGGGAGTCGACAAGGGAATCTTGAAGTTTATCGATGAGGCGGGGGTCATTGTTGCCGGAGGACTACATCCTGCGAATCGTGATCTGTACTTTCGGGTCGGCCATATGGGGGCTGTAACCGGAGCAGATATCCTTGCGACGATTGGTGCGATCGAGAGCGGATTGAAGCGGGCTGGCTACAAGTTCGATGGTGGAACAGGCCTCACCGCTGCTCAAAAAGCGCTCCAGGCATGAAGGTGATGTCAATTAGCTGGAACGAACCAAATCGACAACTTGTGGTGAGCGCCTGCCTGATGGGTCCATAATTGGTGGCAGGAAGCCGAACCATCGAAAATCGGCAATCGACAATCACCAGATCTTCAATGTGCTGCGGCATGCGACGCCGAATCTCTTCGCATCATAAGCATCTGATAAAACAGAAGGGCGACGAGCCAGGGGAGTTCTGGCCATTTCGCAGCCGACCTGTTCATGCTGACGTCGACGGAGTATTTCAGAAATCCCCGCCCCTTCATCTGTACGAGTGATTCACCGTCATCCGTGCACCATTCGAACGTTCTCTTCCACATGTTCATGCGAACCTGAAGCTTGTGTCCTTCCGAAAGCTCAACTGTTCCTCCTCCTCGCCAGGCTCGCCCAGTGTATGTGGCAAGTACCTCGTTTGAATTCTCCCGACGTATGACAGTTTTGGAGCTGAGAAATCCGACCCTCTCAATTATCCAGTTCCCTTCCTCGCAGTGAAACACCGCGGCAGAGCTGAGCATCTTCGGCAGCTTCATCGTCGCAACAAGCTCGTCGCCAAATCGCAATTCGAACTCCGATCTGAGCCCCCGGAGCTGCTGCCACGTGATTTCATGATCAACAAGACCGCTGATTTTCCGCATCGATTGTTTCCTTCTCTCATCCTTATGAGGACTGCAAATTACAGATATCCGACAATCAGGCACCAGCCGAGCATCAAGATCCATGGGAATTCACGCAGGCATTTGCCTTTACCCAGGATCTCGACGTCAGCCGATGGCCGGAAGAACCCGCGATAGCGGAATCGAATCAGCGGCTCTCCCGAAGGGGTCTGAAATTCCGCACGCCCTTTCCAATAGTCTGACTGTAGAACGAGTGCCTGACCATCCGGCATGCGGAGAATGCCTCCCCGGTTCGACAAACGCATATCAAACACACCTACCTCCTGGAATGAATCTTCCGCCCGTACCACGATTGTGCCGGAATCGCGATCGAGTGGCTCAACCGTCCAGCCCCCTTCGATGCCTTCGCCACGGCCGGCAGGGTGGAAGAAGCCGCTGACAGTAAGCGTGGCGACACAACGATCAGTCGACCGGAGCTCGTATTTGTTTCCAAACATACTCGGCTTGACCCATCTCAAAACCCCGGCTTCGTGGGCCGGACGTTCCGTGAGAACGGGTTGTGCCGGGAAGTCAGGAAGCGGGAGGGGTAAGGTCTGGAGTCTCTCTGCTATCACTGTTCTCGTCCTGTGATTTGATTCTGCCCGACTTCCGCACGGCATCCGTGAGGAGAAACTCCATCTGCGCGTTGACGCTGCGCAGATCGTTTGCGGCCCATTTCTCGAGAGCGGCGTAAATGCTTTCGTCAAGCCGGAGCAGGAATTTCTTTTTCTCGCTCATTGATAGAGGGTGCCGGTATTAATGACGGGCTGCGCCGCGGACTCGGAAACAAGCGCAACCAAGAGGTTGTTCACCATCGTCGCTTTTTTCTCCTCATCGAGCTCGACGATGTGTTGCTCGCTCAGCGTGCGGAGAGCTTGATCGACCATTCCAACCGCACCTTCAACGATTTTCTTTCTTGCTGCGATGACTGCCTGAGCCTGCTGGCGGCGCAGCATAGTCTGCGCGATCTCCGGTGAGTACGCCAGATGACTGATGCGCGCATCCTTTACCTCAACGCCCGCGATCTCGAGCCGCGTCTGCACCTGGTGCTGCATTCGCTCCGAAATCTCCTGGGGTCTGCCGCGTAGCGAGGGGACGGCTTCCTCCTCAGCGTCATACGGGTATTCCGAAGCCAGTGCCCGGATGGCGGTCTCGCTCTGTATGGCCACAAAGTGTTCGTAGTGCTCGACGTCAAAGAGCGCACGGGCGGAATCGGTGACGTACCAGACAACAACGGCCGCGATCTCGATCGGGTTACCGTGGAGATCGTTGACCTTGATCTTCTCGCTGTTGAAGTTCCGAATCCTGAGCGATACATGCCGCTTGATCGCGAAGGGGTTTGCATACCAGAATCCCGACTCCCGGACAGTTCCGATGTACTTACCGAACAGCACAAGCACTCGGGCTTCGTTTGGCTGGACCACGAAGAATCCGGCTGGGAAGACAATCGTTATGATGAAGAGTGGAATCTCCCCCCAGAGTAACGTAAGCGGTCTCTCCGTCGCTAGCGCAAAAACCAGAAACGCGTTGAGGCCTATGAGGACTATTTCGAAAATGAGAGCGCCATAGCCGTTCATGCTCTTCGCTTTGAATTCAGTGACAGTATTCATCGACAGACTCCTTTCCCATTGTGTGATAGCATAATGATATCATAGCGATATCATAAAGTCAAGTTAATTCTTGACACCATCTCTCTTTTCCAAATATGAGAAAAGCTCGCAATTGTTCAGAATTTCACGCATTTTTGCCGTGACACATATATAGTGTCTTGTACTTCCTCAGCTCAGGCAACCTTTTTTGGCGAGGTCGGTCTGTAGATATGACCGGTCAAGATCCAAACCACCAACTCCCGCAAGGGATCCGATTCGGGGTCGAGTGAATTCACTCTCAGTGACAGACAATGAGCTCATGCTTCAAGTCCGCGATGGCGACATCGCGAAGCTGGGCATCCTGTTCGAGCGGCACCACGTGAAGCTCTACAACTTCCTGGTGCGCGTAACGAACAGGCGCGACTCCAGCGAGGACCTGGTGCAGGAGGTGTTCTTTCGCATCCTGAAATACGGGCATTCGTACCGCGGCGAAGCGTCATTTACAGTCTGGATGTACCAGCTGGCGCGCAACGCTGCAACTGACCACTTCCGGAAGTGGAAACACGAAACGCCGCTCGATGGTGCTGAAGAAACGGCCGATCACGAACCAGCCCCCGACGACTCACTTGTGCACGATGAGAAGTCGGAGCTTCTGAAGCAGGCGTTAGGAATGCTCTCGGCTGAAAAAAGAGAAGTCCTTGTTCTGAGCAGGTATCAGGAAATGAAATACGAAGAGATCGGAGCAGTACTCAACTGTCCGGTCGGGACCGTCAAGGCGAGAGTCCATCGGGCGCTGAAGGATCTGAAACGGGAATACCAGAAGCTGTCGCACGAGAGGCGTTGAGGTTCACAGAAAGCAGCAAAAGAATCAAGGTGACATCATGAAAAAGACAAATCACGTTCTGAGCAAATTGCCCGATTATCTTAGCGGGAGCCTGAGTGAGGCTGGCAGGTCTGCCATCGAGCTGCATCTCAAGACCTGCAAGTCGTGCAAGGCAGAATACACAGCTCTCACGAAAGTCTGGTCGGAGCTCGGTCGTCTTCCTGATGAGAGGCCCAGTCCACGGTTGCGTGAACGATTCTTCGCAGAGCTCGAACTCCAGAAATCTGCTCATCGACTCCGCATGGTACCGGAAATCCGTTGGATTGACCGGCTGAACAACCTGGTCGAACGGCTCTGGCCAAAGCAGCCAGCTATTCAGTTCGGGATCGCTCTGGTTTTCCTGCTCGTCGGATATGTCATCGGCTTTAGAATCGACGGCAATGGAAACGGCTCCAATGGCGACGTTGCTCAGCTTCGGACCGAAGTCGTCAATATGCAGCGGCTCGTGATGCTCTCTCTTCTGAAAACGGAATCGGCCAGCGAACGGATTCGCGGAGCCAACTGGACCGAGCGGGTAAACAGACCGGACCCCGAAGTCTTCTCGCAGCTTTTCGAGACGCTCAATTATGATCCTGTCGTCAATGTGCGCTTAGCAGCACTTGAAGCACTGTCGAAATTCTACGACGAGACAGATGTGAAAAAGGGAATCATTGGCTCTCTGTTGCGCCAAACGTCTCCGCTGATTCAGCTCACTCTCATACAGGTGATAACAACGGTCCATGACGCTGAAGGCATGGCTGCATTGAAGGAACTTCTGAAGAACAAGGACCTCAACAAGACTGTCCGTGAGCAGGTTGAGAAACGCATCAAGGAAATGGGATTATAGGAAGTGTACTGAAGGAGTCGGATATGAGACAACGATGGATAGCAATAATGATGGTTGGCTGTAGTCTGATTGCGCTGACGGTTGGCTGCGCCTTTGGACAGAGAAATGCCCTCTCCGAGAAAGACGAAATCAAAAAAAGCTTCAGGTTGTCCGAGAATGATCACAGGCAGCTCGTCGTCGACAACATCAACGGCGAGATCAACGTGGTCGGATATGACGGAGACACGATCGAACTCGTGGCGCACAGGGAAATCAAGGGGGAATCAAGCGAAAAGATCACGGAAGCAAAGCAGGACGTAAAGCTCGACATCAAGGAAGAGAAGAACAAAATCATCCTCTATGTCGACGCACCATGGCGAACCAGTGACGGGATCAATTACAGAGGATGGCACTACTACGGGTATGACGTAATCTATGATTTCGACCTGAAGGTTCCTCATAAAACAAGCCTCTATTTGAAGACCGTGAATCACGGCAAAGTCCTGGTTCAGAGCGTGGAAGGGGAGTTTGAAGTAAAAAACGTAAATGCGGGAATTGAGATGAGTGATATTAACGGACCTGCCATTGTCAGGACCGTCAACGGCCCCATTAAGGTCTCGTTTACGAGAAATCCCGGCTCTGAATGCTCGTTTAAGACGGTTAATGGCAAGATCGAGGTGGTGTTGCACGACGGGTTGAATGCCGATATGAAGCTGAAGACGTTCAATGGAAAGGTGTACACAGATTTTGACGTTTCTTCGCTGCCTCGGGATGATCGGACTGTCGAAGAACACAATGGGACACGTCGGATTTATCGCCGTGGTGATTCCTACACGGTTCGGGTTGGGAAAGGGGGACCGGAGTTTTCGTTTGACACGCTGAATGGCAACATCTACGTCCTCAAACAGGACTGAGCTGATCGGTTCGCCGGATTGACGGGCTCTTGAGAGAATTCAACTGGAGTTGTACAATGAAAAAACGAAATGATGATAGGGAGGAGTGATTAAGATGAAAAACGCACGAATGATATTGCTGGTAAGTCTGTTGACGCTATGCTCACTTGCATTGGCGGCGGCTCAGGACGCGTCTACCGACAAAGTAAACGTCCCGCTGTCCGACCCATCCCGCCCGGTGATGCTCAAGGTTGGCCTCATCTCCGGAAGCATCACGGTCAAGGGGGCCGCGGTGAAGGAAGTCACCGTCGAGTCACGTGTTCGGGCTACGGAGGATGAAGAAGAGAAAGCCGAGAAGCCACGCGGTTTGAAGCTGATACCGAACAACAGCACGGGTCTGACAATCGAGGAGGATGACAACGTGGTCTCCGTGAGCACAGGAATGCGCGGAGGGTCGCACACCGTGGATCTCACGCTGCGTGTACCGACGAACTGCTCGATGCATCTGAGCACTGTCAATGATGGCAACATCGAGGTGGAGAACGTCAACGGCGACCTGGAAGTCGATTGCACGAATGGTTCCGTCAAGCTCATGGGGATATCCGGTTCTGCTGTTGCCCACGCACTCAATGACGACCTGACGGCGACCTTTGTGAAGGTGAATCCACAGAAACCGATGGCGTTTAGCTCGCTGAACGGAAAGATCGACGTCACACTGCCGTCCGACGTGAAAGCGAACGTGTACATGAAATCCGACCAGGGGGAGATTTACAGCGACTTCGACGTAAAAGTGCTGACCGAAGACATCTCCCCTTCATCAAGAGTGCAGGATAACAAAGGAAAGAAAGGAAAATTCCGCATTTCGATTGAGAAGGCAGTCCGCGCTACTATCAATGGGGGTGGGCAGGAATTCCAGTTTACTAACTTCAACGGCGACATTTATATCCGAAAAGGAAAATAGAAACAAGACCTTCCGAAAGTTCACAGGTAAACCCCCGAGGTCTGGCAAGAATCACTTTAGGATCTCGGGGGTTTTACTTTGCCTACTTCTTCTGCACCTGGTAATTCTCATACTGAATCGCCTTCTTCGCCTTCCTAAGATCTGCACTATCTTTTAAGAGATTCTGAAAGTTCTCCAACCGCGCCCGTTGATCGCCAAGCATCGCTCCCCCGGCTCCTCTGGAATAAGCAGCGGGGGACAACATCACTGCCGATTGAGCCGCCTTCAGTTCCTTTGCCGCGTCATCTTTCCGCCCTTCATCGAGCGCCTTCAACGCTCTGTCGACACTGCGCGTCGAGAGCGCCACATCGACCAGGGCCTGAACCTCGTTGTCCCGGTTCTTATCGATCTCGGCGAGTATTCGAGTGTAGTGAAGCGAAGCTGCAAAAGACGGCCACGATTCGAACCAGCCATGGCGGCCCTCATACCGGAGGACACCGTTGACAGCCTGCAATGTCCCTGTGCCTTCAGGGATCTCGAGTTCCACTGTGAGCTGTCGCTGTTCCCCGGAGTAGAGATCGCCCACCGGAATTGTGACGCACCTGCCGTCACGCGGTTGTTCGCATCCGACAACATCGAGCACGCGGACTCCATCGGCCGGTCTGAGTTCGACGGAAGCGTTTTGAGCGACAATGCTGCTCAGACTGCGTAGTTCCTTCCTGAAAATTGAGGCCAGACTGTTCGGACTCTCGATGAAGTAGTAATTGCCTCCACCGCTCTGTGAGAGCCCCATCATCAGGTTTTCATTGTAGTCCAGGCCAACTCCCATTGTCGTCACGGAGATCGATTTAGACCTGTAGCGCTGTGCAATGCGCCTGAGTTCGTATGGATCTGTAATGCCCCTGTTCGCAAGCCCGTCAGAGAGCAGGATGACCCTGTTGAGAAACTCCCTGTCCAGATGCCGCTCGACCTGTTCGAGGCCGGCGATGAGTCCTCCGCCAAGATTCGTGGCGCCGCGTGGATAAACCTCATCCAGCAGGTCTCGGAGATCCCGTTTGTCCCTGACCCGCTGAGACCCGCGCAACACCTGAACAACATCATCATAGATCACGAATGAGAAGTAATCGCCTTCCTGAAGTTGATCGATCAGCGAACGGACCGCCTTCTTCGCATACTCGATCTTTTCTTCGTCAGCCATCGAGCCGCTCCGGTCAAGAACGACAGCCAGATTCATCGGCTGGCGTTCGCGGCTCTCGGCGACTGGAATCGTGATGCAGATTTGAAGATAGGCGATCCCGCCGTTATGGGAAATGAAAGGGCTGTTAAATCGTCCGCTTACCGTCATTCCCTTCTCCGAGCCACGTGCAAGACCTATCCCCAGCAGCGCTGCGACGACGATTGTGAAAGCAACATGCGTCTTCATGGTTCTATCCTCCTTTTCCGGTAAATTCACTCCGCTCGCCATCCTACAACTTCAACATTCATCATTCAGCGTTCGATATTGGATATTCCCGCGTGCAACCGCTTTTTCATTTCTCCCAAGCTCGACGAGAACTCCGTTCCCGCTACAACAACTTCAATATTCATTATTCGGTGTTCGCTATTCTTTATGTTCGCCGGTTAGATTCCCAGACATCCTGAGCGGAGGGAGCGTTTTGTGCGACCGTAGTCGAACCCTTCGACGACGCTCAGGGTTCGACCCTGAGGACACCCGAAGGGTCGAAGGATGTTCCCCCCGTCTGTTACTGGAAAGCGACCGGCACCCATTGCAGAACCTGGAAGGTGACGGTCACTCTAGGTTACCAAGTATATCGGATTGTGTACGACACGCTCTTCTCTTCTCCCTTTGCCAGCTTCACCGGGAACCTCAGCGTTGTCTGATCGACTTTCACCCAGTCGCTCGTGCTCTTCACGATTTCCCATTGGCTCCACCTCCACGGATGCTCGTACACCTGCACCTCCGCCTTCTCGTCCTTATGATTGCGGACTTTAATTTCGATCGTTTCCTCTACGACATGCCCAGACGCGAGCGTCCTGAAATCTTTCTGCGCACGTTCTCCTACGATGTCAAACGCGTTGCCCAAATATAGACGAACCTCTTCGTCTTTCGGCGTGTGGTCGATCTGATCCTCCCCGATGAACTGTTCCTTCCCATCATCGTCGCGCTTGTATACGCGGACCTTTCCCTTTGGCAACGGGATGCCCAGGCCAGAGGCCAGTTCATTCTTGAAGGTTACATAAACGCCGACCTTCGCATTCGACTGTTGTCCAAAGCTTCCTTGCGTGCGATAGGAGTAATTCCGATACCAGTAGCGCCATTGATCTGCAAGTCCGTCGTAGATAAAAACCTTGTGAGCTGTCACGCCTGCTGCCGAAGTGAGCTCAATCTGTTTTGTCTCGTTGTTGTCCAAATCCGTCCGTCGCTGCAACGAATAGAGCTTGTATTCGAACAGATCGGTCTGCTGGAACTGCGGCGCCGCCGCGTTCTGTACCATGTCCATTTTGGCGCTGAGCCTGCCGTCGTACTCCATCGCTTGTTTCACGACGTTGACATCACCTGCGACGAGCTTCAGCCCTGCGTTTTTGAAACTTGTCCCCGAGTTATTTGTGACGGTCACCCATCCTGTCACATCGATCTTCGAATCGGCACTGTTGAGCAGGGCCACGTAATTGCAGCTCCAGTTCAACTGTCCGGCCAGGTAGCTGATCTCGGTTTTCTGATTTCCTTCGCGGTTTGAGGAGAGCAGCCATTCGAGCTGAGGATGCAGGACGAGCCCTTCCGAAAGTGCCGGCAAAACCAGTCGACCGATCGGATTGATCTCGATTTTTCCATCGACCTCTGCGATCATGCCACCCGTGGAATAGTAGTTCGGAACAGCGTTTCCATACTGCGTTTGGTATGCGTATCCCGTCGCAATCAACTTCGCGCGCACCGTGTATTCCTTGTGTGTCACCGGATCTTCACGGATGAATTCCACTTCTTTGCCGACGTACTTCTCGAGCAGCTTCGCCTGGTGCACCAGATCGTATTGATAGTTCTGTTCGAGCACACGTACACCTGATGGGTCCGTGAGGCTGAGGAAGTGGAGGGAGGTCCCGTCAATTGTGGCTGGAATGTCGGGGAGTATGACCCGGTTCATTCCTTTGATGAGTTTGATGCCCCGCTCCTCACGGATGAGCGAGAGATTCTGATTGTAGATAGTCAGATCGACGGATGTCCGGTCTCCGGCAACCGCGTGCGGATCCCCCTGTGCGAATAAGGTCGTCCTGAATGCCAATAGCAGCAGAATCATCAGTCTATTTCTATGTCCTTTCATGGCAGCCCCCTCGAGTAATTGTTTCATGGTTAGGTAATGCGTATTTTTCATTGGTTTCCGTTCACCTTTTGACTGTTTATGACATTAACTGATGAAAGGTAAATGAAGTCGTCCCTCTTTTTTCTTACGAACGATGCGAAAATCCTGGATCTCATCCGGCAGGGGGACGAGGAAGCGCTGGTCATGCTGTATGAATCAAACCGGAGGCCCGTTGTGAGCCTCGTGACGCGGAACAATGGATCGGCAGACGATGCCGAAGATGTTCTCCAGGACTCTCTGATTGTGCTCTGGGAACGGGTCAAGGCGGGGAGATTCGAATACAAATCGAAACTGAGCACCTTCGTATATGCCACGGCGAAGAACTTGTGGTCGCAGAGACTTCGAAGGAAAGGGAGGGAGATTGCGGGGGAGCTTGATCCTGATGAAGAAGAAAGCTCGGCTCCATCTCCGTTAGAAAACCTGATTGCTTCTGAACAAGCGGCTCTGGTAAGCGAGGCCCTGAACAAAATCGGAGAAGGATGCCGGAAGCTTCTGCTTCTCTTCTATTGGGATGAAATGTCGATGGACGAGATCGCCGGGAAGCTCGGCTTCGCAAATTCCGATACAGCCAAAGCGAAGAAGTACCAATGCAAGAAGGCGCTTGAGGATGTGTTGACGAAAATGAGTGGGTGATTGGTTAGATGGTTAATTAACCAATTAACCAATACCTGGATTTGCTTACGCTATATATGATCTGAGACATGGCTGATTTACAAAACATACACTGGACTACCGACGAGCACCTGCTCGCGCAGTACGTCCTGGGCCAACTCGACGCAGGGCTGACAGCTGATCTGGAGAAACATCTCCATGATTGTCCTCAGTGTCGCGATGCGGTGGCGGCCGAACGGCAACTTGCCGCTGGTGTACGCCGTGCCGGACGTGAAGCGCTGAAACAGCGACTTGCGCAGCGGGTCGGACAGAAGCGATCCGGTACGAACTGGTACCGTGTGGCCGGCGTTGCAGCAGCTTTTATTCTCCTTCTCACGGTGGGAATCTACAACAAGTGGTTTTTCTCCGGCGAGACGCAACTTGCCGATTCGCGTTTGAAGACCGACAGCATCGCACCGAAAGCCGAAGCAACTCCTCAACAGCCGGCCCCGGAACAGTTTTCGCCCGGAAAGACGCAACTCGCAGATGTCTCGAAACCATCTGCCGCCGAACGTGGCCATGCTGAATCGGGAGGACGAGTCAGGAATGCCGAGCTCGACAAAAAGAAGGGGGAGCCCGAGGGGGTAAAGCGTGATGTGATGAACCTGCCTGCGCCCGACAGATCCGGCAACCTTTTCGCCAAGAAAGATCAGATGATGGCTGCAGCACCGGAGCCTGAGGGGATCTGGGCGGAGGGGACAGTGCTTGCCGGGGAAATAAACTCTCGCCCCGCAGGTCAGGCAATGGAAAAGAGCCTGCAAGATGTCAGCGGAAATGTTCAGAAAGGAAAGAAGGAGCCAGCGGCTCTGATGTCCCTCGCAGCTCGCTCCCGTACCCTGGCCGCCGGCGGTTCGCCGGTGATAGTCACCCAGCGTCCTGTATCCGACCTGCCACGAGGCCAGATGCAAAGCGGACAGAAGATCTCGCAGGTGCAGACTTTGTTCCGATCCGATGCAAGCGGACTCTCGATGGTCCTCTATTCGGATTCTCTCTTCAACAGAAATGACCTTGGTCAAGCCCGCCTTCAGACCATCAGCGAAGATTCGATTGTCCTCCAGGTTGGCAATCAGCGCATAGGGTACCGTCTGCCTCCCGGCTCGATCGACCGGCTGTCAAAGCAGCTCAAGAAGGCACCCTAATGGAGGGTCACGCTCCGTCGTGACAAAATCAGTGAGGACGTGACGGAGCACGCCCCTCCATCGTTCGGAGTTCCGCGTTCGATATCCAATGGTGTTAACGCTTGGTGAATCTTTGTGATTGACAATTGTCCATTCGTCGTTCACCATTGACAATTAGATCCGTCGGACACAGCGGAAGCCCCCGCCAAAAATCGCTCAGATTTGCCCCTCACTGCTTTTCCTTCCCTCCACGCCATCTCTAAACGATAATCACTGTGTGATGGGTGGCACATGTCAGCGAATTCGCAATATGCTTCATTGACTCTTTGTGTGTGTGCGCCTATCATGATTACGGGAGAATATCGTCCACGCGACGGAAACGAGTTCCACCATTCTCTTAGGCGGAGTTTTCCAGCGACCTCTCTCCGTTTCAACAGAAGATTGTTGTTACAACTACGCGAGTTTACTATTGTCTGCCAACTCCCAATGGGCAGCAGAGTGGTGTGCGAGAATCGGTACCCCTCGGGTGAAGTGAGTTTCACCCATGCCTTCGTCGCCATTAAAACTAGCTCGTTTCTCTTCTTCAGCTGTTCAGCGGAGTCGCTACTTCGACCACGGCAGTCTTGGGTTTGAGCGGGGAATCAAGTACGAACTCTGACGTTGAGGCTGGTGGAGGTCCCAGTTTTTCGAGACTGAATTCGAATTCTGAGACGATGGGTGCACTGTCGCTTGGCACGACGAATAGTCGGAAAATGAGGACGGTATTTTGTTCACCAATTTCGCTGAGTAGCCACGGCTTGTTCGGACTTGTGAGGAGAAGAATTTGTTTGGAGATCATATGAAAACTAGACCGGCGCACCTGCTGATTATATTGTTTCTTATCTTCAATGCTGTGCTCGATGCACAGACTCCTAAGACGCTTAGCTATCAAGGTGTTTTGAAGGATAAGGATAATCAGCCAGTTACCGGAATTAGAGTTTTCATTTTTGCCTTGTACGATCAACCGCAATCAGGGAACCAACTTTGGACTGAAACTCAAACCTTAAGCGTTGCTAACGGTGTATTCTATGCAACCCTTGGAAGTGTCAACCTAATTAATCTTCCGTTTGATAAGCAGTACTGGCTAGGTGTTCAAATTGGGACTTTGCCGGAACTTTCTCCGAGAATTGTTTTGAGTTCCGCGCCATACAGTTTTGTTTCTTCAGATATCAAGGATGGATCGATCACTGACAAGAAGATCGCCAATAATGCTGTGGTTAGAAGTATCAATAGTTTGAGAGAAGATGTGAGAATCGAAGCTGGAGATAACGTAGTCTTAAGCAACACTGGCAACGTTTTGAAAATCAGTGCGAATGCTCTTCCTGGACCCAAAGGAGACCCTGGTCCTCAAGGATTGAAGGGAGACAAAGGAGACAACGGTTCTCAAGGATTGAAGGGGGACAAAGGTGATCTTGGTCTTCAGGGATCGAAGGGAGACAAAGGTGATCTTGGTCTTCAGGGATCGAAGGGAGACAAAGGTGATCTTGGTCTTCAGGGATCGAAGGGTGACAAAGGAGAACTTGGTCTTCAAGGATCGAAGGGCGACAAAGGAGATCTTGGTCTTCAAGGATCGAAGGGCGACAAAGGAGATGTTGGTCCTCAAGGATCAAAGGGAGACAAGGGGGATCTTGGCCTACAAGGAGTGCAAGGATCAAAGGGAGACAAGGGGGATCTTGGCCTACAAGGAGCGCAAGGATCAAAGGGAGACAAAGGTGATCTTGGTCCTCAAGGATCAAAGGGAGACCTTGGTTCACAAGGATCGCAAGGATTGAAAGGAGACAAGGGAGACGCTGGTCTACAAGGATCGCAAGGATTGAAAGGAGACAAGGGAGACACTGGTCTTCAAGGATCGCAAGGATTGAAAGGAGACAAGGGAGACACTGGTCTTCAAGGATCGCAAGGATTGAAGGGGGACAAGGGAGACACTGGTCTTCAAGGGTCGCAAGGATTGAAAGGAGACAAGGGAGACAAGGGAGATAAGGGAGATCCTGGCGCTCCTAGTCAGAGTGTAGCAAGTCTGGCTGCTCTGGCACCTCGGGGCACTGATGTGAAGAATGTGTTTTTTTGCCACCCGGCGAGGCTTTCTACTGTTGCGGCTGAGAGAATAAGGAACATCAGTTCTCCAATTGGTTCTATTGAATTCAACAATGTTTCAGCGAATGATATTCGTGAACTAGCTTGGGCAGTCTCCATGCCTACTGGAGGTGTGATTTCTGATCTGACAGTTCGATTGACAAGCGCAGATGGAAATGTTGATCTCTTAGTTGCCGTAAGAGTCAATAGAGTGAATACTAACGTGCGAGTTGCCTTCAGTGGTGACGCAGCGTCTGTCGGAATAATCAAATTTGGGACTGGAGAGATCAGCGTAACCAAAGGTGATTTGGTTTCCATCTATTCTGAGATATTGAACGCTAGCAACGTGCCTGTTAATACAAGTCTTCAGGCTTCTTTTGTGCTCAAAGAAAATCAATGAACCTGAGTTCTCTTTCGGAGACAACGTGAATATTTGTAAATGCGAAATACTGTGCATTCTTCTTGCGTCTTCTAGTTTGTTTTCACAGAGTATTACGGGTTCTTTTTTCTTGAGTGGTGGAAACACTAGCTCGAATCAATCATATGCCTGCTATTCAATTCTTGGAGAAACGGCAGTCGGTTCCGGTTCAAACGAAGCATACCATGTTTTCAGTGGATCTCAATTCGTCAAGGACTACGTATTGACGAGCATTGATCGTTTTGAAAACTCTTCTCTACCTAGTCGGTTCTCGTTGTCTCAGAATTATCCCAACCCTTTTAATCCAAGCACTACAATTCGGTACGATCTGCCGAAATCGGCTAGCGTGACACTAAGGATTTTCAACATGTTCGGCCAGGAAATCGCAGTGTTGGTCAATCAGACGAAGGAAGCCGGCTATCACCAGGTTCGTTGGGACGCCGCACTCCCAAGCGGTGTCTACTTCTATCACATTCAAGCTGGTGATTATGTCGAGACAAGAAAGATGATGTTGTTGAAGTAATCTTTGTTCCATATCTCTATTCCTATGAAGGGTATGTCTCAATGGCAGGGTGACAGCCCCATTTTTTTGTACCGATTGAAGCAAGGAGTACTGCCTTCGCCATAGTGAACAGCGGGAGAAAGGCAATGGCTGGGGCAGGCTCCTAAAAGCCCGCCGACACGTCCAGGCAACGCTCTTACCGGAACATGATAAAGGAGCTGCTTCCAGCGATGCACTGTGCGTGGAATGTGATCGGAGCGACTTGGTACCTCTTGGAGGTACACGACAAGTCAAACGTCAAGTCGCTGGTCGCAGGCGCAACCCAGGGGACGAATTCGATCATGATCATAAGATCCCGTCACGAATCGTATTCGTGTTTGATCGTGGGATCATATGAAAGTAACCAGCCGCCGTATTCTTTCACTTCTTCTCGTCGCCGCTTTCGCTTGTAGCAAAAACGACTCAACTGTCGGGTCTTCTGTTGGACCTACTCCCACCACGACATCTCCATCGTCGATGAGCGGCGGATGGGGCGTCACCTGGCTTGGGTGGTACGCAAACTACAGCGGTACGCTCACTGGCACGATGACACTTACCGAGAAGGACTCAACGCTCTCCGGATCGATCTTCCTTCGTAACCAATTGTTCAGTGTTGCAGGCTTTGTTTCCTCGGCTTACCGGGTGACCCTCTCGGGATCTGATGGCGGTTATGAGTATTCTATCATCGGGACTGTCAATGCGTCGAAAGGCACTTTCCACGGCAAGGCCATTGCGTCACACATGGGATTGGTACCTCAGGACTCCATTGGCTCTGCCATAATGAGTGCGTCGAGATACAAATAGTCTCTCATCGGCCGTTTCCGCTCTCTGCCTTCCTCGTCGGTACCGGGCCAAATTCTTCCTGGACAGAATTCCGCCAGTTTTCCATACCCTCATCCCTTGAATCTGTAATCTATCCTGGACAAGGGTCTGCTCGCGGCATATTCCATGCAGTCTGTCCCAGCTGAATCGCAGGGGTGGATGAGAGGCCTTTCTGCGGATGTGGGAACCCTGGATTGGGGGCGTCGTCTAAGGAAAAGAGGCAGTGACCGAGAAAAACTAAAACAATAGAAGGAGTGACTATTGTGAAAAGGCGAATAATTCTTGCGGTATCAATACTGGCTGCTGTTTGCCTCCTGGCCCTGATAGCAGGAGATGCAAATGCGCAGCAGGCCAAAGAGAAAGCCAGCACACAAAAAGGCTGGCTCGGAGTTTCCATCCAGGATATCACATCGCAAATGGAGAAGGCGATGGATCTGAAGTCGCGCGACGGCGCGTTAGTCGGTGACGTGGAGCGGAAGAGTCCGGCGGAAGCGGCTGGAATCAAGGAAGGAGATATCATCGTCCAGTTTGACGGAAAGAATATAGAGGACTCAAACGATCTACAGAAAGCTGTTGCTGATACGAAACCGGAGAGCAAGGTCTTCGTGGTCGTGATGCGGAAAGGGGAAAAGAAAACCCTCGATGTCGTCGTAGGAAAACAGTCTTCGAAGTCCAAGATCGTAACCATGCCCCCCCGGGGAACGGGCAATTCCAATGTGTTCTTTGGCGGGCAGAATTACCAGGGGATGAGCCTTCGTGAGCTGAACGAGCAACTTGGCCAGTACTTCGGTGTGACTGACGGCAACGGCGTCCTGGTGTGGGAAGTTGAGAAGGGAAGCGCGGCAGAAAAGGCTGGTGTCAAAGCGGGTGACGTGATCTCGACGATTGGGAAAAAGAAGATCAAGAGCCTCCGAGATGTGGGAAGGGCTCTTGGAATTTATGATGATGGAGAGAAGGCGGAGCTGGATGTGGTAAGGAAGGGAACTCATCAGACACTGTCGCTCGAGGTTCAGGACAGCGAAGAGAATACGGGCTCGCATTTCTGGTTCAATTCTCCGTCGTCGCCGAAGCATCGTGGCGGCGTGTTCTTCAATGAGGATCCGTTTCAGTTCGAAATGCCGGACATCAACATCGAGACCATTCGTCCGGATATGGGTAATTTGAAAATTGAAATGGATCAGCTCAGGAGCAGGCTGCGGGATCAATCACAGGAACTCCGTGAGAAGATCGAAAGGGAAGTCAAGCCCCGTGTGAGGGTGCATGTGCTGGAAGGCATCTGAACATGATGCCATAGGAGGGCTGACCGGAAGCCACGCATATTCTGTGCGTGGCTTTTTTTTGCGTGTGTGGGCCGATCATAATGGTCAATTGCGAACGATTAATTGTGAATTGACAATTCGCAGCCGATACTCATGCAGCAGGCCACGCCATTTAGCTGTAACCGCTCCGAACCGTCCATTGTGAACGACCAATTATCAATTGACCGTTGGCCATTGACCATTCATAATGGTCAATTGTGAATGACTAATTGTGAATTGTCAATTGACCGAAGGCTATTCACGGTCGGTAATCAGAATGAAGCACGCCGATCCGCTATGGGGTGTCACGCTCCGCCCGCCTCCACGAAATCGGAATCGTTTCTGCTTCTAATAGTCTATCGTGAACGACTAATTGTGAATTATCAATTGACTAGTCGCAGTCGATAGTCATGCAACAGAGCGTGCCCCTCCGTTTTAGCCATTCTTATACACCTCTTGTGAACGACCAATTGTCAATTGACCGTTGACCATTCACCATTATCTCTTTCCTTGCCAATGACCCGAAGTTGGCGTACCTTTGAGGCCCAAAGATGCACATGACGGTCCATTACTCGAAATATGGCCGGGTTTTCGATCTGCTGCCCGAAATGATCTTTATTGTGGACGCCGAGCAGAAGATCGTAGATCACAATACCGCCGCTGCGGAAGGCATGGGATATTCCTCCAACGAGCTTTTACACAGTTCGTTGGATCTCATACTCCCGGCAGAGCAGCGTCGGGTCCTCATGAGCATTCTGAAGACTAATTTCAGCGACCAATCGCTGGAGACGAAATTTGTCAAATCCGATAAAGCGGTCCTGGATATCCAGGTCGACCTGAGGAGGCTCTATTCAGCTGAGCGCTTCTATTCAGTACTCATTGCGAAAGACATCACCGAGCAAAAAAAGCGTGAGCTTGATTATCTCAGGTTCTCCAACGTCATACAACATACCGCCAACCCGATCCAGATCACCGATGCGAGCGGGAAGATGGTCTATGTCAATCCTGCATTCGAGACGGCAAGCGGGTATTCAAAGGAAGAGCTCATCGGCAGGAACCCCAGAATCCTGAACAGCGGCAGGCACGGGTCGGAATTTTGGAAGAAAGTCTGGGAATACATCATGCAAAGAAAGGTGTGGGCTGGTGAAATTGAGAATCGGCGAAAGGATGGGAGTCCGTTCCATACAGAGCTCGTTATCTCGCCAATCGTCGATGGAAATGACCACATCGTCGGCTTCATGGGCGCACACAGGGATATCACTGAACAGCGGATCCTGGAACAGCAATTGGTGCGTTCTCAAAAAATGGAAAGCATCGGAACTTTGGCAGCCGGCATTGCCCATGAGGTCGGAAACCCGCTTACGTCGATATCATCGCTGGTCCAGGTGATCCAGAGGACCACCGCCGATGAGTTCGCCAAGGACAAGCTCGGTTTAATCAAAGACCAGATTAACAGGATTGCACGGATCATTCGTGACCTCGTTGATTTCTCGCGTCCCTCTGCATACGTCATCAAGCCCACAGACCTGAACAAGGTGGTCCGAGAGGCGCTGAACATCGTGCAGTACGGCAAGAAGGTAAAGGACATCGCCTTCACACTGGAGCTGGCAGATGACCTGCCGAGTCTGCCGGTGGTCCCCGACCAGCTTGCTCAGGTGTTTATCAACATCCTGATGAACGCCGTCGATTCGCTGGATGGAAAGCCCGGATCGATTTGGATACAGTCGCGTGCGAATGAAGAGCATGCAGAAGTGCTGGTGAAAGACACGGGGAAAGGGATCGACCCGGAGGACCGCGAAAAGATCTTCGAACCGTTCTACACCACCAAGACAGTGGGGCAGGGGACGGGACTTGGCCTCTGGGTCAGTTACGGAATTGTCGAGAGCTTCGGGGGCGATATCGAAGTGGAAAGCGAGCTTGGAAAAGGGAGCACGTTCAAGATCAAGTTACCGATTGAAGGAGAGTGAGAGGGCCGATGGCAGAGCGCATATTAGTTGTTGATGATGAGCAGATTATTCGTGAATCGCTCGGGTTTGTTCTGAAGAAGGAAGGGTACCAGGTCGAAGAGGCACCGAACGGGAAGGAAGCGCTCGCGAAGCAGGAAGCCCGGCCATTTGACGTGGTCATTTCGGATATCGAAATGCCCGAGATGCGCGGCATGGAGTTGCTGGAGCATATCACCAAGCGGACGCCACAAACCTTCGTCATCATGATCACCGCTTTTGCATCGATCGAAACCGCAGTTGCTGCCCTGCGGAAGGGCGCGTACGACTACGTTCTCAAGCCGATCGACTTCGATGACATCCTCCACCGGATCCGCAAGCTGCTCGACCACCGGGCGCTGTCGCTTGAGAATTCCCTCCTCCGCCAGGAGATCAACCGCACGTATGATTTCGACCAGATCATCGGTCAGAGCCAGAGCATGAGAAATGTGTTCCAGATTATCCGGACGGTGGCGGAGAGCGACGGGACAGTGCTGATCACTGGAAAGAGCGGGACTGGAAAGGAGCTGGTGGCGCGGGCCATCCATTATAACAGTACGCGGAGACAGAAACGATTCGTGGCGATCAACTGCGGGGCGATTGTGGAGACGCTGTTTGAGAGCGAGCTCTTCGGTCACAAGAAAGGATCCTTCACAGGAGCGACAACCGACAAGGAAGGGCTTTTCAAAGTGGCTGATGGAGGGAGCGTATTTCTCGATGAGGTGAGTGAGATCCCGCTTCATCTGCAGGTGAAGCTTCTCCGGGCCATCGAGCAAAAAGAAGTCATCCCCGTTGGATACACCGATCCAATGACAGTGGATGTCAGAATCATTGCGGCCACGAACCGGGATCTTCGGCAGGAGGTCGAGGCAGGAAAGTTCAGGGAGGACTTGTTTTATCGTCTCAACGTAGTCGAGATTGACCTTCCCTCGCTGGCCGACAGAAAAGAAGATATACCGCTTTTATGTCAGCACTTCCTCGAGGTGTATCGAAAGCATATGGGACGACCCATCCAGGGCATATCGAATGAAGCAATGAGTGCGATGATGCAATACCAATGGAAGGGAGAGGTCCGCGAGCTTGAGAACGTCCTTGAGCGCGCCGTCATTTTCTGTGACAAGGAGTTCATTGGTCTCGAACATCTGCCCGAATACTTCCGTCAGATGACTGCACAGCACTCTTCGCTCCCCGCTGGAGGACATCAGACGCTTCGTGACGCTGTGAAGGCATTCGAGAGAACTTACATCGAGCAGATACTTGCGCAGCATGATCGGAACAAAGAGGCAACAGCGCAGGCGCTGGGAGTCAGCTTGTCGTCGCTCTATCGGAAAATGGAAGAGCTCGAAATTCCAACGAGATAGTTGTCGAGGGAGGTACCTTGAAGAGGCGTTGATCGTTGCGCTTTAGCAAGCTTTTCGCCTCTTTCTCCATCCTTCTAACCTTTGAGAATTCCTTTCTCCCACCGTTCCCAATAATAAGCAAGACTCGAGAGGTTCTTCGGGCCCGATGGCCATTTCTGCGAAAATTCGCACGAAAAGCGCTCCCCTGCATATTTTTCCCGGTGGCACGTTCCTTGCATTTTCGCAATTGGGATAATACACTGTCCTTGCACCGAAAATGTTACCCGTACGAATCTCAGGAGGATACAATGGAGCGAGCTAGAATGCAATCACCCGGATCAAACGAGGGGCTGGTTGCGGGTAATCTGAAAGAATCTGTCCGCACGTATGAGCGTGCATTGATCATCGATGCGTTGCGTGTCAATGGCAACGATAAGCGTAAGGTAGCAAAGCTGCTTGGTATTAGTCTTTCGTCGCTGTATCGGAAACTGCGTGAACTTTCAATCGAGGATCTTGAGGAAGCTCACGAAGGCGAGCATGCGGCTGAATTGAATGCCGCGATGGTTTAAGAGGTAGCTGTTCGATTCAATGATGCACCGATGTCAGGGGAATGTTGTTGGTGCATTACTACTGCTGTGGAAGGAGTAAAGCTTATGAAACCGGGCTGGTGGGTTGCCGGAATACTCGCTGCCATCGCCGTAGGGGGAACCTTGTTGTATCTTCGTCGTTTTCGGGGGGGTGATTTAGATGCTTTCCATTTCGTAGATGACGAAAGTGCACTAAAGAACTTTGGAGCGTTCCCGCCTGAGGTGCCGGAGGATGAATTTGACGGCGTGAACTTTATTTTCTGAGTTCTCGGCTTTCAGATCGCCCCAGGGAGAGGCGAGTGTTTGAAAGAGAGAATTCAATTCTATCTCCTGCGATGTTATGCGGGGGAGGAGAGCGAATTCCCTAAGAAATAAGAAGAAAAATCTGCCCACGGGTGTGCTTTGCATTCGCTTGAGAGCCTTGCTGCCTGTGGGCTTTTTATTAACCAGACCTTGTGCGGGTTTCCCGCGTCCGACCTGACGAAGATAGCCACCGATCCCGTATTCGGTGTCTTGTATGCGTGTGTAGCTGTCGATTCTCCAAGAGCGTCCGACGATCATTCACCAAGTCCCCGATGAGGAACTATGGCCGCCCAGAAGAATGAACTCGCAGAACAAATGGCAGATCTTACGTATGAGCTGCTGGAGAACTGTCAACTGAAGATTGAGCGCACGGCTGAGAAGCTCAAGCTCACCGTAGCGGAATTCAAACTTCTCCGCTCGCTACAGGAAGGTGAGATGCTGTCTGCCGGGGCATTGGCCAAGCGCATGGGATTGTCCAGCAGCCGCATCACACGTATTATCGACGGCCTCCTCAAAAAAGGGATGGTGAAGAAGGAAGCGGGGGGGAAGGACCGGAGGATTGTCGATATCGGTCTGACTCCAGTTGGCATAGCGGCTCGTTCGCAGCTCAAGGCTATGTATGTCTCGGTCCACGAAGAGATCATCAACCTCCTTCCATCGGATGCGGGGGAATCAGTCATACGTGCTATGGAAAAACTCCGTCAGGCAACTCGGGAGTGGGTAAAAGAATAGTTTTCCCTCACTCCATTTTCACCTGCTTATCTCATCCGGGGCGAACATAGTTTCGT
>JBEKOB010000035.1:0-39666 GCA_049522195.1 Bacteroidota bacterium | reverse complement strand
GCCACCTGCCGGTCGGCTTTCATGCCGGAAGGCATCAAGCAGCCCTACTTTGAATTCAACGAGAGCCAGGGTGTCATAGAAGTCGAGCCAGCCAGTGAGCTGGAAAATCTATCTTGCGTCGAGATTCATGAGAATTACAGGATCGATATCACCAAGAAGAAACTTACCCGTAAGAAAAACAAGATCGAACAATAAAGTGTGATCATGCACTAGACATTTGGTCTATCGATGTCCATAATTGATCGCATGATCTTTCACGTGTCACTTCTATCTGTGCGATGGAGAAAATCATGGGCAATTATTCACGCGATTCCTTCAGTGAAACGAATGCGCTCAACTACATACTTAAGCGCAGGGAGAGCGCGCCCGTAGATCCAAAGCAATATGTCAGTGTTCGTGTTCAGCAAGGAAAGCCTGTGCTCGATGCAGATCTCAATGAAACGGAGGATATTCTGCGTGGAGAACATGAAGCGGTCGGAATGCACTTTATCGGCAGCGGCGCGCCATTCGGAAGTGACGGTTTCCGAATCATCGCCTCTGCCGCGGAGAACGACTTTTGGATCGAAGCGGGGATCCTTCTCGTTTACGGGAGCGTTGTATGGAATCGTGCGAGAGTGACTTATCGGACCCAATCGAACTGCCTGAGTCAACGTCAGACGCCGCCTTTGCCTACCTTGCCCGCACTGCCTGAATTATCGCCGCCTGTCGAAGGAAATCCGCCTCGCTATGACCTTGTCTACTTGGACGTCTGGGAACGCGAAGTCACCTCAACGGAAGACGCTCGCTTGGTCGATCAACGCATTGGAGTGGAAACGGCTGTCCGATTGGTCCGTGAATGGGTAGTGCGGGTTTGCACAGGCCTCGAGCCAAATGCCGTCGAGATCCCGCAAGCAGTTCAAGAACAACTGCCAGGACATTCACTCTATGTTCTGGCTCGAATATCCCGAAGCGCCAGCAAAAACCGGATCGATTTTGATGATCTGGCTGATTTACGCAGGACTGATCTGACACTTTCGCTGGGGGAAAGCCCTCTTCGGGTTTACGGTGCTACCGGTGTTCTCCAATACGATAGTGAAGACTTTGTTTCGATGTGCTTGGCGGGACAAGATGCTTATGGTGCGCTACTATATTCTGATCTTTTCTTGGCGGACAACTTCGAGACCATAACGGCCATCGAGAGCTTGACTCTCGGCGATGCGTTTCACGATGTCAAAGCCATGTTCCGTCTTGGTGAAGGTGATGCGCGGAGGCGTGAGTTCGGCGTAGGTGGGACGCTCGGAGTATTGGGAGAACTCCAACAGGTACAGAAGAAGTTCCACGATCACATCTACCCGCTGGCGAGCGCGACAACGGCACGCGTAGTAACTGTTCACTTCCTTGATCAACTAAACATCCTGCTTGGGGAACGTCCCGAAGTTGTACCGGGTCTGCGACAGGCCCTCGAAGAAAGGAAGGTGCGGGATGCAATTGATGCTCAACTGGCTATTAACTCGTTCGTAGGCGGTCGTAGTGGCGTTACCCCCAAGGGGAGACTTAGCATTCGTTTCCTTGATGGACCACCCTCAACTGTACCGATCATAGCCCCCGGAATGTACCGCTTTGTTTATGAAATAACGAGCAGCGTGAACATGGAGGAGACGTTTGATTTGGATGCGTCAGTTGATGGAGCCAATGATTGGACAACGTCACATGAAGATACGCTGCGCCTTGGAACGGGCGAAACCGCGCAACTCAATGTTGATGTTTCCATTCCAGCTGGTACGACAAATACGTCGGGGAAACTCGTGCTAAGGGTTCGATCTCATCAAAACCCTGCGGTGATAGATTTTTCTAATAATGATGTGTACATAGCTCTCAATGCTCTCCCTCCAACTGTTGTACCGATCACCATTCAACTGGTATCGCCGGCCATCAACATCAATGAGGACATTATCGCCGTTGGACGAGGTACGCATCCGGGCCTTCCACATCAAAGCGTCTCAGCAGAAATTGATGTCACAAATGCGAGCAATTCGAGTGTGAATCAGGATTTTACCGCCAGTTTCAGCTTATCAGTCGCGAACATCTTCGAGGCTATTCCCGATCAGCCGTTTCAAATCGCAGGTGGAGCTACGCACCGTGTTTCCATTACGATAGAAGCAACCCTTGTGGCGGCTGAGGACGCACGAGCTAACCTCACTGTCAACATAACCAGAAAGGATGAACCAAGCATTACAAAGAACATGGTGGTGATGCTTAAGGTCGACAAGGCATAATATGATGTCTTTATACTCACAGAGGAGATTCGACAATGAAAACGAATCAAGCAACAGGTAAGCCCGTTTGGTTTGCTTGTTTTTACGTGTGCTGCATCGCAATACTGCTGCTTGGGCTGGGATGCAATCCCCCGCCTCCAGAGAAGGTTCCTCTTCCTCGCGGAGCTGGCGGCTCGGAATGCCTTCCTGCGTTTGATTTCAACAAACCTGTTTCTGAGTCGGTCATTCTTGATGGCCGTTCATGCCCAAATCCAGATGCGGGGTGTACCCTAGGTGCCAGCGATTGGCCAGTGGCCTTGGATGATCAAGACTCGGACTACGATGGCTTCATAGAAGAAAGGACAAGAATTGCCCACTACCGTATTACGCCTCCCGTTCCACCAACGCAAAGTGACTTGTATTTGGTATTTGAGGCTACCGGGGCAAATATCAATGATATTGTCAAAGTTACGGTTGCTTTGAACCCGGGTACTACGCCCACCAATGGGCGCACATTTATCATTCAGCCATTTGGATTAACTCCGGGGCCGGGAGCAAATGCGTCACTCGCACCTAATCTGGTTGAGCGAAGGACTTTTGATGGCACAAACTGGGTTGACGGTAGCGCCGTTATTCCGGCGAGCGCGATTACTGCAAAGGCAGCATATAACACAGCGGCAGGCTATTGGGGCGTGGAGATGAAGATTCACCTAGCTGATGTAGGGATCATTGGAAACGAGTTTTACATGGCAACACACTGGAAAAGTGAAGACGAGGCTGGGTCGTTAATCGGTCCTGCCGATGACTGGAGTCCAGACAGCGCGCGTGCATCCGGCGATGTGCCAATGGGTGATCCATTGAAATGGCGTCGATACAGTTTTGGCGCCGACTGCGCCCCTGACGTCTACATAAACAGCGCTTGGAACACTTGTGCCGACATATACATCAACGCAAGAGACGCGAACGCGAGGAAGATAGCGATCGATAAGGTGAACGAATTTCACGCAGTCGTGCATGGTGATAATGACCCTGGTGCGGCAGTGGCAAAGAACGTGCTTGTGTATCTAGACATCTCACATCTTGGCAACGGTGACCTCCCTTATGCCATGAACTACCCCCATACCGATTCACACATTAACTGGGAGGGTGCGGCTAACAGCCTCAATAGGGCCACTCCGAAACCTCCGTCGCCGTTTGATGTCAGCGCCGCCTCAACGAATGATAACATACGAGTATCCTGGAAACCTTCTGATGAGACTCCAAATCCATTCATTGACAGCGAGCATGTCTGCGTGAACGCCTATGTCTACTACAAGGACGACCCAAACTTCGATAACAATTTCGGCCAATGCAACATGGAGTTCGTCAGCACGGTAGCAGGCCGAAGATTGACGATGGCTTTCGATGTGGGTAATCGGTTCAGGGGATTCGGAATGAACCCGGTGGGGGAACTGTTCATTGTTCCTGCCGTTGTCAATAGTGGCGGACGTCTCACGTCGAAAAATGAATGGCAGATACGTTTGGTCGGAGAAGGGGTCAAACAAGTGAGCCCTCTGGGTCACCTGATTACTCTCCTGAAGAGGGGACAACCACAAAAAGTCGAATTCAGCTTCATAGTCCCTGAGGGAATCAGCAAGAAAACCGATACTTTGGATCCTCGGCGCATAGGCTACCGTAGCAGACAAATCACTCGCATGTTCTATAAGGATCGACCACTACTCATTCTCAAGAGCTTCGTGCCTATTCGTACGAAAGATAAAGAAGGAAGAGAGATGGTGACTTTGAGGCCCGGATCCTATATCGGTTTTGCTTTTGATCTCAAATAGTAGCTCCCGTATTGTGTGTCCCTGTGGTTGTTGAGGCAAAAGGAAGAGATAATGACACAGGTGCTGGAGCATTCTTGATGAATCAACGAATCCGAGGTCATTATCGTGATATATTAACTGACCGCCGCGCACGAACAAGGTGGGACAGCGGGTGGCGTTCTAATCTTATTGTACAAAACTGCAATGTCCTGCTGGCTGCGCTTCTGAAACGACAGGAAGGGATGCAAGGCATTCTCTACTGGGCGATCGGCCAAGGCGACGGAGCCTGGGACTCGAGCTGCCCCAGCCCTTCGTCGGGGGATTCTCGGTTGTGCAAGGAAGTAGCACGGTTGGCTCTTGCGCCGGATCGAATCGTCTATCTCGATGATTCTGAGCAAGCGATCGCATCGCCTTCAGATTGTTTAGAGATCAGTGCGGAATTCAGCGGAGCAACATTTGCACGGGGTGGCTCGCAGCCATTAAGGGAGTTCGGCCTCTTTGGGGGGGATGCAACCGACCAACCTGATACCGGTTTCATGATAGACTATGTGATTCATCCCTGCATTAACCTGACACCAGATTGGACACTGCACCGCAAGCTGAGGCTGGCTTTCGGGGCCGTCGCGATTCCGCAAGAGTACTTGACTGGTTTCGGCAGCACATTGCCAGTGAGCAGCATTGACGGCATTGGGCCCGGATACGCCTCTGATCTCCTTGCCCAGGGGATCCAATCGATTGGCGAGCTTGGAGAGATTGACCCCCTGCAGAGCTTGCGGAACATCCCACCCGTCAAATTAAGAGAGTTTTGTGCCAAGGCCAGGCTGGTCACGCGCTTGCACGTCAACCCGGCGCCCTTTGCGCCCTTGGCTGAGCGGAGCATAAGCAGTCTCCTCTCTGAACGGCCGGAGGTCATTGTTAGCGGTCTTGGTGGGGGAGTTACGTTGGGATTGGTAACCCAGTTTCAAGATGAACTGGCGATGTTACAGATCGCGCTGGACGATACGCAACTGCAGCACATAACACTCGGCAGCCTTATACGCGGATAGTTCCCTGAATTGCAGCGGATCCTTCGAACTGGCCTCAAGAGGGGAACGCTGCAGAGCTTGGGGTCTACCAGATCGCGAAGGAAAACAAAAAGGTAAGGTGACTAAGAGATCCGTGGAGTTGAATTGCGATCCAAGAATCTAACTGTGGGCGGGACTGGCAATGAGCTTACAGGTGACCGCTTTAACGGACAAGGCTGCAATAAGAAAAGACACCGCGTCTTTGGCGGGGAGTAAGCCGGATAATACTCTCACTCCGAGTAACTCTTCCGATCAGGTTTTGTCTCTTCATCGCACCGTCGGTAATCAGGCGGCGGGTAGACTACTCAGCTCAGGCCTTATCCAAGCCAAGCTCACCATCAGTCAGCCGGACGATGTCTACGAGCAGGAAGCCGACCGTGTCGCAGATGAGGTGATGCAGATGGCTGAGCCTTCTATCGGGACGAAATCACCTTATTCTTGTGCGAAGGATCGAGCCTGTGAAAATGGCGGATCCGCTCAATTAAGACCTCTCATTAGCACGCCTCTGATGCAACGTAAGGAAGACGAAGAGAGCCCTGAGGAAACAACTGTTCAGGCCAAGAAGGATAGTGGTCGAACTCCGCACTTGTCGGCAGACCTCTTGCGATTAGTCCGGTCTCCCGGAGGCGGCGGAGAGCGCCTTTCCCCGGCAACCCGTTCATTCTTTGAGCCGCGCTTCGGCTATGACTTCAGCCGAGTGCGGGTGCATACTGATCCGCGCGCGGCTGAAGTTGCGGAGTCTCTAAATGCGAGGGCCTTCACCCGTGGAAATGATGTCGTCTTTGGTCCGGGCTCGTATTCGCCCGACACTGATTGTGGAAAGAGGTTAATTGCGCACGAGCTCATTCACCTGATTCAGCAGGAGCGGTCCGAATCTCATGGCGATTCTGTACATCGTAAGGCCAACGGGAGTGCAGCGCCTTCCGGGTTGGCGTGCATCGTCGCCAGGGGAGAAGGTCATGCCTCGGGAGTTGACTTGCTTTTTGGCTTGTCGTCAACGTCGCTCACAACGGAGTCCGAGGAAGTCATTGCGCGTTTTGCCGGAGAGTGGATTACTGGAGGATCGCAGACGGATGTAAGCGTTGACGGCTATGCGAGCACAGACGGACCAGAAGAGCTTAACTGGCGGCTCTCATGTGATCGGGCGGAAGAAGCAAGAGACCGCCTCATAAAAAATGGCATCCCAGTCGGCAAGATCAAAACTATCGCCCACGGGGAGACAAGTGAATTCTCTCTTACTTCCCTTGAGAAAAATCGACGTGTCGTCATTAGTACTCTGCAGGCCTCTGCGAAAGCAGTTGCGGATACAAAGCAAGAAGGAGCCCCCGCTAGACCAGCCCAGGACGCAAAGCGAAAATTCGTTTCAACGCTGTGCCATCGCGATTTCCAGGGGGTCGTGGGGGGCTTTGTGCCGGCCAGACATTGCTTTGTTTGGGGGCACCCGGACGTGGTCGCAGCGGACCCGGCTAACATCAAGAAGCCTGACCCGAGCACGATCACGTATGACAACAGCGTTAGTGGGGAAATGGATCCTGATCCTACCAAGGAAACAAAGTGCACCGCTACCTATGATGTTGATCCCAACATAGTTCGCCAGAATTACGTACGGCTGTGCAAGCCTTCGAACTACAATCTTGTATCATTCAATTGTTGTACATGCGCTTACTTGGCGCTTCAAGCTGCAGGTGCATCTCCCAGCGCGGCCAACTTCCCCGCAGAAAACCAGGGCATGGCTCTGCCGTTCGACGGCGGATGGAAAAGAACCGTCCTAGAGACAGTGTGGCTCAACGACATCGACGAGATAGAAGATGTGATGGACAGCCTGTCCGACGATGACACCCGAGCGCTGAGTCCTGCAATGAAAGCGCACTGGGTGAAAAGGCTGATCAGTGGAAGCTATTGCACCGAGGCTGAAGGTGACAAAGTCATCCGTCTGTTCAAAAGCACGCCGGTCTCCGGTAGGCCGTCCCTCTATTCGACGGTCGAGGGACATGCCTGGACAGGTGACTGGAAGAGTGGTGTCACGGTCATAGATGACGATATGGTGGATGCCTTGTCCAACGAACAGCTCAAGACTCTGAAAGACATTATCAATGGGGTGAAGTAAGGCCCGGAGGCGCTGAGACGATATTTGACGAGTTGTGTTGGACCAGCCTGTCTTCAGGCGGGGTGTGGTTTGACAGTTGTGACTGCTTTAGAGTTGGCCAGTGCTGGATTACTTCCTGGTGGTTCTTGTCATGACATAGCTCACTACACAACGATAGGCTGCATGATGTTGGCTGATGTGTTTTTTCTTACAAAGATGCTGCAGAATTATGAGGGATTAGCCATTGGGGCATAAAACAGATACTCAGAATGTACTTGCCACGTATTTGTAAGAGCCATCGATAGAACAGTCTAGTGCGAACTTTGTTTTGTGATAAGGCCAATCAGGGGGATAACGCAATGTGAGTAAACAAGCTCAAAAGTAACGTTCATAACTTCAAGTCACACGCACCAGGATCGTAATAACACTACCGGGTACCTGGAAGCCTGGGCTTACCCAGGGCAGGGACCATGTGACACTCTCCAGTTAACATTCTCTTCCGACCCAACTTCAGAAAAGGAACCTAACCATGCTCACCGACATCCAAAAGAAAACCGCACAAGCCATCGTCAATATCTTTGAAACGGGATCCGTCCAGGGGGACTATGGACAGGTTACCGTCGTGAGGAATGATGCTGGTCATCTCACCTACGGCCGATCACAAACCACGCTTGCCAGCGGAAACCTCTATTTGCTCGTGAAAGCCTATTGCGAAGCTCCCGGAGCATCGTTCGCAGGAGATTTGTACACATACCTCAACAGGCTGGCAGCATGCGATCTGGCTCTTGACAACGATGTAACACTCCGAACCATCTTGCATGATGCCGGCGGCGATCCGGTCATGCACGATGTCCAAAACAAGTTCTTTGACAGCGTGTACTGGAATCCCGCTGTTCAGTCCGCCGCGAATCTCGGGTTCAACGACCCGCTAAGCACCGCAGTTGTGTATGACAGTTGCATTCATGGATCATGGCAAAAGGTCAGAGACAAGACGAATGCTCAGTTCGGTGCGGCCGGAGTCAAAGGCGAAAGACCGTGGATAGAGAACTACGTCAAGACACGGAAGAACTGGCTGGGGAGCAGTCCCAATCCACTGCTCCAACGTACGGTGTACCGTATGGAATCTTTCGAGCAGATGATAGCGTCGGCTCTATGGGATCTGAAACTCCCGTTGCGGGTACGCGGAGTCACTATTGACGCGGATGCACTCGAAGAACGTACGCCGGTTGTGGCATCGGCGGATGACAACACGCAGCGGACGCTCTATCTGACCACGCCGCTGATGAGCGGAAACGATATCAAGGCCATGCAAGAGGCGCTAAAGAAAACGGGAATTCCAGTGGATGCTGACGGAGTGTTCGGCCAGGAAACAGATACTGCTGTCAGAACATTTCAAAGGTCGAAAGGTCTCAAGCCGGACGGTGTCGTCGGACCAGCCACGCGTGCGGCGTTGGGACTCTAGGCTCGGAGCAGCGCTCTGAGCTACCTTGCCAGCAGTTCTTAATTTTCAATATCTATGGAGGAGGGAAGAAATCTCATGATATCTCATCCAGTTTCGCCCTGTTCCGTGCGTTTCATGCTCCGTCCTGTCGCTCACTGCCGCACCGGCTGCTGTTGACGCACATATGGAAGAAATACTCTATCTGTCCCTCGTCACGGCATCAATCTCGTTCACTGTGACCGAGACGAAACTCTTCAAGCCGTTGCGCGACTGGGCGATTGCGAAGAATCCCTTCATCGGCGAACTATTCTCGTGCGGCTACTGCTTTGGATATTGGGTTGCCTTCGCTCTCGTCGCATTGTTCCCGGCGCGAGTATTTCGAAGTGTACCAGTTCTCGACTATTTCTGCACTGCGTTCATCGTCGCATGGGTGAGCGCCTTCCAGTGGATTGCTCTCTGCTGGGTGATGCAGAAGACAGGAAAATGACGGGTCTCCACTTTTGAATGCTCAGACAGAAACGTGATTCCAACGCACATCAGTCGAACGCGGAATCATTTTCTGATTTTGACAGAAACCGAGGTAGTCGCTGCTTATATCTTGTCCTGAGGCAACATCGAGAGGCGTAGTATAATCTGTTTTTCCGTGTTCATAAGATCTACGTCCAAAGGGGTTAGGGTAGTTGAGACTGTCATGGATCGACTGAAAGGGTATGGCGGCATGCGTTTCGGATCCGGGCCGAGAAGTCGGGAGAATGGGTGTTGGAGCGAACAATCTGCGATGAACAGTATCGATAGGACGTATCATTCGAAACAAACACTGTGCTTTGACCGAGCTGCAGGATCTTGAGCGCAGCAGGAGTTGACAAGCATCTCTTGAAGGAGCTAGACCATGGAATATCGTGAATGGAAAGATAATGACTGGCAGACACTCATCTATGCGATCAAAAACGGCAACTGCATTCTCATGCTGGGGCCAGAGGCCTCATTTGAGAGAGAAGGTGATTTGACCAGGCCGCTTACTGAAGTGCTGGCGAAGAAGCTGGTTGCGAGCGATGAGAGTGGAGAGAGCAGGACCGCCATCGAGAAGTGGAAGGTCGATCTCACCAATCTGGCCCAGGTGGCCTTGTGCCTTATCACCGAAGGAGTCAAGGCTCACGAGGAACTCATGCCGGCAGTTGTGGATTTCTACACGGCGCGACGAAAGGACACGAGCGAGTTCCATAGAGATCTCGCGGCGCTCCCCTTCTATTTGACGATCGTCTCCACTCCCGACTCCCTCATGTATCAAAGTTTCAAGAACGCGGGGAAGAACCCGATTGTCAAGTGGTACAACCTCCACGGCCCACAGCCTGACAGTATACCAGAAGGTACAAAGCAACAACCGTTGGTTTTTCACTTGTACGGGAGCGTAGATGATTCCGTTTCCCTGGTTCTCTCGGAAGACGATCTCATCGATTTCCTGATGAAGGTGGGATCAAGCAGGCCGTCTCTTCCAAGGAATCTCCTGGAAGAGATCCGAAGAAAGGAGAAAAGCTTTCTCTTCCTTGGTTTTGGATTCAAGCATTGGTACCTGCGTGTTTTGCTCCACGTGCTTGCGCTGCACAAGAAGGAGGGGCGCTCCTTTGCCCTGGAACAATTCTTGCCTGATCGGAGGGTTTCTGAAGAAGACAGGGTGTATTTCTATAACAGTGACTACAAGATCAAGATCTGTGACAAAAACCTGGAGGTCTTTGCGAAGGAGCTTCGAAGACAATATGAGTTGAAGCACAAGGAGGACCAGGGGGCGGAGCTTCAAAGTGCACAACCTGCTCTGCGGAAAGGAGTTGTGTTCATCTGTCACGCCAGTGAAAACAAAGACAATGCAGCAAACCTCTATGATCAACTTGAGAAGGCGGGCCTGCAGCCTTGGCTGGATAGAAAGAACCTGGAGGGCGGAGGGCGATGGAGGGCAGAAATCGAGAAGGCGATTCAGGGCGGCATTGACCACTTCGTGGTGATACAAAGCACTGCGTTGGTCGAAAAGGTAGAGGGCTTCGTCAATACAGAAATCAATTGGGCACTTGATCGCCAACTGAAAGTCAGAAAGAGCAGCAACAAGAAGTTTATCATACCCGTGCGCATAGATGACTCTCTATTGATCCCCGAGTTGTCGGAGTACCAGGCCATTGATTTGAGGGGAGAGGGCGGAATGGATGATTTGATAAGTAGCATAAAACGTGACCAGCAGAGATGAGGAACTACGACGATGGAAACCAAATCTCAAACCGAGAGTTCCCTGGGTGTTCGAAGATACCCGGGTTCTCATCCGTACCAAGACAATGAAGTCCACAAATTGCTGTTTTCTGGACGGTCTCGAGAGATAGAATCACTCCTTCACCTGGTGTTGACGGAAAGACTTGTCGTAGTTTTCGCCAAGTCGGGGATGGGAAAGACATCCCTCCTGAATGCGGGGCTCATGCCAAGGCTGAGAGATGAAGATCATGTTCCAATCAGGATTACATTCACCGAGAAGGGGACTGATCCAATCATGGCGGTATATACCGCAATGGAGGATTTTGGAAAAACGTGCAAAGAAAAATTCGGATATGAATACACTCCCGGACCGAAGGGACTCCTGTGGGAGTTTTTCAAACTCGCAGAGGTTTGGTCACATGAAGACGCCTTGCTGACACCTGTCCTGGTATTCGATCAGTTTGAGGAGCTGTTTACTCTCCACAACTCTTCACAGCGGCAGGAGTTCATCGCACAACTGGCAGATATCGTACGTGGTAGGGTACCTCAAGCCTTGCTTACGGCGCAAGTGTTGGCCGAACGATCTTCGTACAGCGCTGCACCCCCAAAAGTCAGGATTGTTCTATCCATCCGAGAGGACTACCTTGGGCTCCTGGAGGAATTCTCAAGAGAGATTCCAGAGATTCTGGATAAGCGATTCCGGCTTCTGCCACTTAAACGGAAAGAGGCTGAGGAGGCAATTGTCAAGCCCGCGACGATCGAGAATGAGAAAATCCAAAGTGCCGTCATTGACTACGAGCCGCAGACAGTCAAGGAGATGTTGGACTTTCTGTGCAGACGGTTGAGCAGAGAGGAAAAAGCCAGAAGAGGCCTATTCGTCTGGATTCTGCAGAGGGTGCTGAAGGCTCTGAGGCTTCATCGAGAAGAGGATTGGGGCAAACCAACAGATGAGGTCGAGCCGTTCCAACTTCAGCTTCTCTGTCAATATATCGAGACCGAGGTCGTTGGAGGACGCAAAACTGATCAAGAGCGTGCTAAGGTTACGATCGCGCCTGCGGATCTGGGCGGGCGGGAGGGGATGAAACGCATCCTCAAGAATTTTTACAGGGAACAGGTGAAGAGTCTGCCTTCTGTCTGGACGAGAAGAAAAGTGCGAGAGCTCTGTGAATCCCACTTGATCATTGCTCCCGGGCTAAGACTGAGCCATGCAGAAGAGTACATCCAGCGGAAGACCAGGCTGAAACATGATGTGTTGCAGAGTCTTGTGGATCTGCGGCTGTTGCGTTCGGAGTCACGCGGCGATCGGATCTACTATGAGCTAAGCCACGATACCCTTGTCGAACCCATACGAACCGTTCGCAGAGAGAGGAAGAGACGGAGGAATTGGATTATTGCAATCGTCTTGATGCTTATCCTGATTCCGCCGGGAGTCAATTTCCTGCGGGACTATAGAATTGAATTGCGAGAGGCGAGATTGATTGAGTCTCATAAAGATTCGCTGCATGCGGCCCGACAAAGAAAGGACAAAGAACGGGTGCGCGCCGAGTCTCAATGGTTGCTATCAACTCTAATGGTGCATGGAGATTACGATTCGGCCTTCGCTATTTACAAGGAGGCGCTTGACGACAACATTGATCCAGATAATTTGTGGCGGGGAGCGGGAACGCAATTCAGAGGCGTTGGCAGAGACGATCTCGCACGTCAAGCGGAGAAGGTTGAAATAGTCAAAGGCGAGCAAGAAACGGCCACATATGCGAGCGCTGACAGCATCCCAAGGGAAGAGAGAGCTAGGGCAGTGGGAGTTCAAGGTGCCCAATATTATAGTAACCTCGCCTGCACATATGTCAAGTGGGATCAATACGACAAGGCGATCGAATTGTACAAGAAAGGGCTAGAGCGGAAATTCGATCCGGTGGAATTGTCAGACCCGATTATCAAAGCACTGCTCGAGAAAGGAAGGCGAGATCAAGTGGCACTGATTGAGGAGGCAACAGGAGTTGACACAAGTGAAAGCAAGCGTTTTCGCGCCAATCTTGCCTGGCGATTCTACGAAAAGGGAATCCATCTTGAACGGGATGAGAATTACACGGAAGCGGTCACATACCTCCAGAAAGCAACCCAACTCGAGAAGAACTACTACTCTGCCTATCGAGCATTGGCGTTTGACTTCTACAATATCGGGCAATTCGACGATGCAATTGATAATTGCCAAATCTATATCAAACGAGCCCCCAGCGATTACTCGGTTCTCAATTTGATGGGGGTGATCTACCACGACCACAGGTTCGATTATTCGTCAGCTTATGATGTGCTGAAGCAGGCAGTCCAAATTGCGCCGGAAGATAGTTCGATCAAGGCGAATTTTGCCGAGGCGTGTCTTTGCGCAGGACATTTTGCAGAGTCCTGTGAATCGGCCACTCAGGTGCTCAGGATTCCCGACATTCCTGCCTATTTCAGGCTGGCGCTGAAATTCGTGATCGCTTCCTCGAAGTTTTGTCTCGGCGAACGCCAGGAGGGAAACGCCTGGTTAAAGGGCACTGTGAACGATTGCAGTTCCCTCCCGAATGGTTACAAGAGTGGGTGGTTGTTTCTGGGAACAAAAAAATATCTCAGGGAAGAGGCGAAGCTGCAACAGCCCGACAGGGAGCGCCTCTTAGCTGTGCTCGTGATTCTCGAGATACCTGAGATCAACCCTGAACAGGATTTGCGTTCGCTCAAAGGAAAGTACCCGGATCTCTTCTAACAAAGGATAGAGTCGGAAGCGCATGTGCGATTTATGTCCGCGAATGCCAACCCCGCTTGTGTCCTCAGAACCTCGTTGTCTTGCCAGGTGCAGGGTTGGAAGGCTGCAGGTGCTTTGATGGATCTAGTCTATGAAACAAATCTGTAGAAAAGACGAGTGTGGAGGAGTTGGCATTTCCGATTGTGGACATCTCTTTCTCTCGTTCATCACAAAGAAGAGGTGTGTAAGTTTCGGCATAGGAAAAGGCTTTTGAGAGAGATAATTCTCATAGATCTTTCGGATTGAGGTGCTTGAATCTCGGGATTCTCACTCCTATATTGACAGCACGTTGTGCCTGCGGAGAATCGCCTGCAGTTGAGAAACGCGATTCTACTCTCCAGCACTGTCAAACCTTCAGAAAATTGAAAGGACCCATCCCATGCCTCGCACGCGATATGCCGCATTGTTTTTTACGGCGCTGTTCCTTCTCCTTTCGAAAGGATTTGCCCAAGAGGATGAACCGGGGACAAAAGACCCTGCTCTGTTCAACCGGATGACGGGGTACTACATCTCGAAGGCCGAAACGAAAGAATTTGATGCGCACAAGTTCTTCGACGGGAAGAAACTGGTCACCATCGAAGGGAAGGTGAATATTGTGATCTATTCTCCAAAGGAGTCGCTCAATCCCAAACCCAGTGAGCTGCAGATCCGCCGCAACTACTCAAATGCTATCAAGAAAATCGGCGGCAAGATCCTCTTCGAAGGAAGAACAGAGCTGTACGAAGACAACCGATACAATCGGGAGGTGCTCACAGCCATCATAGTCCGTGAGAACGTGGAAGTCTGGACGGATGTGTGGTCAATGGGGGATGAGTATTACGTCACGGTGGTTGAGAAGCAGCTTATGCGCCAGGATATCGCCGCTTCGGATATGCTCGATGCCATCAACAAGAATGGTTTCATTGCTCTCGATATTCACTTTGACACAGGAAAATCCACCATCAAGCCAGAATCGGAGCCCATTGTCGAACAGATTGTCCAATTGCTCAAGGACAATGCCGATCTCAAACTCAGTGTGGAAGGTCATACAGACAATGTCGGCGATGCCAAGAGCAACCTGAAGCTATCAGAGGAAAGAGCCAGGTCGGTTGTCGGCGCGTTGACAAAGGCGGGCATACAGGGATCGCGGTTGAGTGCTGCAGGTTTTGGACAGGATCGACCTGTTGCTGATAACAGAAGCGAAGAAGGGCGGGCGAAAAACCGTCGTGTTGAATTGGTGAAGAAATAATTCGTTCTGGTGTTCGAATCAGATGCTTGGAAGAGAGAGGCTGCAAAGAAGAGCCCCGTCATTGGGGCTCTTCTTTTTTCGTACCAGCTAGGAGGGTCTGCCGATCGTGCTCCCCGAGTGTTCGAGGGGCTCCTGCAGAACATCTGGGCTAGCGGCGTTGTCTGATAATCTACTTCAGTGACTGTACGATATCGCGCACCTTGTCGGTAATGGTGCGGAAGTCGATCTTGCCACTTCCTGTTTTCGGCATCTCGGGGACCACCACAAACTTGCTCGGTAAGGAGATGTTTGGCAGGTGCTCAGCCATTTGTTTCAGCATCGCTTTGTCGTCAATCGGACGCGTGACTGCGGCGACGATTCTCGCGCCGCGGAGGGCATCAGGAACTTCAACGACACAGCACTCAACATCGGGGGGGAGGAGTTTCTCAAGAATGTCCTCCACCTTGATCAACGATACCATCTCGCCTCCGACTTTGAGGAACCTCTTTAAGCGCCCGACGTGCCAGAGGTAGCCATCGGCGTCAAGGTAGCCCATGTCTCCCGTATCGTACCATCCATGCCTGATGCTCAGAGACGTCTGCTCAAAGTCGTCGAAGTAACCCTTCATCACATTGTCACCCTTGACAAGGATCTTGCCGATGTCTCCAACGGCGCACGGTTCGCCAGTTTCGTAATTCTCCAACCTGACCTGGACGCCCTCGATTGGTCTTCCCACGCTTCCCGGTCGATTGAATTCAAGAGTATTGACCGTTATCGCCGGGCTTGTCTCAGTCGTTCCGTATGCCTCTAACAAGACCTTTCCATGTTTTTCCATGAACCCCTTTCGCAAAGCGTCAGGGCACTTGTCGGCGCCGCTCAGAAGGATTCGTGCGGTTGCGAAATCTCCCGGTTTCGACGCTCTGAGATAACCCCAGAAGAATGTCGGCGTTCCTGTCACCAGAGTGCACTTTTCTTCACGAATGATGTCAGCGACAGTTTTGAAGTCGAGCGGGTTTGCGTAGGTCACGAGCGTCATGCCGACCGCAAGAGGGACCCAGAGATTTGCCGTTTGGCCAAAGACGTGGAAGTACGGAAGGTTCGCCAGGAAGATGTCATCTGCTGTAAACGCGAATGCCTTGATAAGGCTCTCGTAGTTCTGGCTGATGTTTCGATGTGTAAGCTGAACCCCCTTTGGTTCCTTCTCGCTCCCGCTTGTAAAGAGGATGAGCAGCGTATCGTCTTCCGACCCACCGTGGATGCTCTTTATTATCCGGTCAGCAGGGCGTCCGGCCCTGAAGGCAGTTCTGATCTTGTCCAGGATATTGACCGATTTCATCACATCTTCGAGATACACCATTCCGTCGACGTGGGGGCAGCCGATTTTCTCACAAAGGGCTCTCGACGTGATGATCGTCTTGAAAGCGCATTTCTTCTGAGCGAAATCACAATTCGCAGCCGCACCCGTAGAATAATTGATCATGACTGGAACACGACCGCTCATCAATGTCGCCAGAATGGAGAGGACGGAGCCGGCGGAGTTGGGGAGCATTATGCCAAGAAAACCGGCAGGGTACTTCTGGAATTTGCCTGCCAGAATGAGCGAACTAATCAATGCCCGTTTGTACGAGACCTTGCGGTTGAGCGTCCTATCGACGATAGCCAGCTTGTTTTCGTACTGTTTAGCGATGCGAATGAATTGGTGATGAAGTATCATTCAATTCTCCAGATCGGTGATTATCAGGGACGGTGCAGGGGCTTGAGAAAATAGGAACCTTTGAAGTGAAGGGCAAGCGAAAAACCTGCGAACTGGGAGAACTGAGAGAATCTGCGAAATGGTGGTTGATTGATCGAATTGCAGGCTGATATGGTGAGCGATTAGGAAGGACGTCAAGGATGGTCTAGGCGACTCGAGGCTACTGATGGTGGAGTTTTTGCAGACGGATCTAGCAGATATTGCGATGGTATCGACTGGCTAAAGATGCCCCTTCGGACGGACATAGAAAAAACCAGAAGGAAGGAGTGTCTTCATTCGTGGGGCCGATCCCGTCGATCTAGCGATCAACGGGACAGGCGAGACATAGACACTTCGGAACGATACAAAAAAAATGCCCACCAAGGCTGGGGGCATCTTTTTCTGCGGGGCCGACAAGACTTCCCGATGGCCTATCGGCCATCGGGACGACCTCCTGCGTCACGAATTAGCCTCTCTATGAACGCTCTACTCTTCATCTTCTTGATAAGTCGTTCGAACTGGAGAGCTTCGGCCTTTGTTGAGAATTCCCGAATCCAGACGACTCTCCAAGGTCCTTTGCCTTTCGTGGAGCGAGTCCAGCCTTCATTATGCCGTTGACATCTGAGAACAGGGTCGTGTGACGAGCCGGCGTAAAAGGACCCGTCGCGGTCGCTTCGGATGATATAGGCATAATGTGGCATGCATCGATGAAATGAAAAGCCCTCCATTTTGGGGGAGGGCTTTGTGCGGGGCCGACCCCGACCTAAAGCGTCGGGGCAGGCGAGACATAGTCCATCGTCTATGGCAAAATGAAAAACGCCCCAAAGCGGGGCGTTTTCATTTTGCGGGGCCGACGAGACTCGAACTCGCGACCTCCTGCGTGACAGGCAGGCGCTCTAACCAAACTGAGCTACGACCCCTGGTGTTTTGAGACATTGAGAACCCCGAGCGAGTTCCGCCGCTTTCTTGGCGGACGAGTCGAGGGGCGACCTTCACATCGAGAAAAATCGCTTAACTGAACTCAAATTGTAAAAATAAATATATCAAAATCCACACCGATTTGCAACTGCTTTTTTCATGTCTAGATCCACTTCGGTGGAGGATTCCCCCAATTCTGAACAATTGATTTTGAGATTCAAATGAGTACATTCCGAACACAGGATCGACCGATGGTGCGTTGTGCGTTTCAAGAAGTCCCCATGATCGGACAACCATGAAAAAGACATCACCCCGCGTACTGTCCATCCTCGCCGGACTACTTCTCATTTCGAGCACTCTCACTGCCCAGCAAACATGGTTCTGGCAAAACCCTCTTCCAAGGGGAAACCATTTGAAGGCCGTCCAAACGATCAGCTCGAGCCTCATTGTTGCTGTAGGCGATCAGGGGACAGTCCTCAAATCGACAAATGGCGGAACTACTTGGACAGTCCAGCCGACAGGCGTTTCATATAACCTATACGGTGTGGCGTTTCTCGATGCTTCCAATGGTGTTGTTGTCGGTGAAGGCGGGACTGTTTTGCGGACAACGAATGGGGGTTCGACGTGGCTTCCGCTATTCAGCGGGACTTTGAACACATTGTACGCAGCAGCATTTGTCGATGCGAATACGGGGACGATCGTGGGAGATGCAGGGACCATCCTCAGGACGACCGATGGCGGGCAATCTTGGGTCACGCAATTCGGAGGTCCGGCGAGTACGATCTACTCGATTTCGTTCTTGAATGCCACTGTCGGGACGTTTGTTGGATCATCAGGCACAATCTATCGAACGACGAACGGTGGTGCAGAGTGGAAGCGCCAGAGGGCTGGAACGGAGCGTCTTTTTGGCGTTGCCTTCTCGAGCGTGAATACGGGAACCGCTGTCGGAGAGTTCGGAACAATCCTACGAACCACGAATGGCGGTGCCAACTGGTCCTCTCAGTCGAGCGGGACTGTTACGCACCTGAGTGCGGTTTCGTTTTCGGATTCTTCAACGGGCACCATAGGAGGAGAAAGTGGAATTATTCTCCGCACCACGAACGGTGGTGCTGCGTGGAATGTGCAGACCACGAGCACGAGCGCGTGGTTCATGGGGATATCGTTCGCGAATACGAATTTTGGCACTCTCGTTGGCTCGTATGGGGTCGTGTACCGAACGACGGACGGTGGATCAACCTGGGCACTGACGACTCCTGGAATCCGGGTGCCTCTCTATGGAGTCCGGTTCACGGATCAGGCGAACGGGATAACAGTCGGATATCAAGGCACTATCCTTCGCACAACCGACGGCGGTGAATCCTGGAACCAACAAACCAGTGGAGCGACTGCAGATCTCCAGGGAATCACCTTCACCGATGCAAACACAGCTGTTGCCGTCGGAATGTATGGGACACTCCTTCGGACGACGAACGCGGGAGCAGTGTGGATTGATCAAACGATCAAGAATCCGCCATTATCTTTTGGCAAGTCGACAGTCTTTTGGCTCTCGGGTGTGGCTTTTTCTGATCGTCTCACGGGGGTGACCGTTGGCAAGAAGGACACTCTTATTAGCCTGAGTGATCCCGGGATCAGGGCCTTGATCTGTCGCACGACGGATAACGCGGTTGGCTGGACGCGTCTCGCGATCGATTACAAACGCTGGCTCCGCGCGGTATCCTTCAGTGATGTAAATAAGGCGACTGCGGTGGGAGACAGTGGCTTCATCCTTCGATCGACAAATGCGGGCCTTACCTGGGATGAGACATCGAGCGGGACGGTTGCCACGCTTTACAGCGTGTCGTACGCCTCCGCGTCGCTCGGTATTGTCGTGGGAGAAAAAGGAACAATCCTGCGCACGACAGATGGAGGTGCCACCTGGAGCACACGAACAAGTGGAACGCTGAATGCCCTTCGTGGCGTCTGGTTGGCTGATGCGAGCACCGGTGTGGCTGCAGGCGATAGCATGACCATTCTGCGGACTAGCGATGGAGGTATTACCTGGAAGACGGAATCTGGGGGATCGTTCAGCGCACTCAACGCCGTCACGTTCAGTGGAGCTTTGAGGGCGTACATCGCCGGGGAAGGTGGAACCATCCTTGGCCCGACACCGGGATTGCCAGTACGCGTAGTGGATCAGCCCTCGCAGCGTGTTCCGGTTGCGTTTTCTCTTGAGCAGAACTATCCGAATCCGTTCAACCCAACGACAGCGATCAGTTTTCAGCTATCAGCTATCAGCTACGTCGCACTCAGAGTCTATGATGTGCTCGGGAGGGAAGTCGCTACATTGCTGAACGAAGTGCAATCCCCAGGCGAACATACTGTATATTGGAATGCCTCAGGATCTCCCAGCGGCGCTTACTTCTATCGTATTACTGTCAGTCCATCGGCTGGCGGATCGGGCAACGCTTTCGTCCAGACGAAAAAACTCATCCTTCTGAAGTAAGACCATTTTAGTTTCACGATCCTTCTCAAACAAAACTTCCGGCCGTGAAATCGTCTTTCCGATTGTCTGCCATGACGTTCCTGCTTTTCATTTCTCGTGCATCGGCGGAGCCCGCCGACACAACCCGAGTGCTCTTTATTGGCAACAGCTATACGTATTATTACGACTTGCCAGATCTCTTTGGAGAACTGTCGAAGGCCGCAGGGAAAAACGTCGAAGTTCAGATGAGTGTTGGAGGCGGGTATTCGCTTGAATTCCACCGGTCATTGCAGACGACGCTGAATACGTTGATGAGCCGCCCCTGGAATTACGTCGTCCTGCAGGAACAAAGCATTTACCCGACCATAGAATTCTATAGGCAGAATTCCATGTACCCTGCGGCACGATCGCTGGATTCACTCATCAGGCTGAGAGGAGGAAAGACAGTCTTCTTCATGACGTGGGGACGGAAGGATGGAGGGATGCTGTGTATCGCTCCATACTGCAGCACACTGTTCAGAGATTTCGCACAGATGCAGGATACGATCGATGCAGCGTACGCCGCAATAGCAAATGAACTCTCAGCTCTCCTTTGCCCTGTGGGAATGGCGTGGAAGCTCGCGCTACAGGAGAATCCGTCTGCTCCGCTCTGGGAGGACGACGGTAGCCACCCGTCAGCCGCCGGGAGCTACCTTGCTGCCTGCACGTTCTATGCACTGCTGTATGGTTCGAGCCCCGAAGGGCTGACGTATTTTGGAGGTTTGAGTCAGTTTCAGGCAACCACCTATCAGCGACTGGCCTACAATGCGACGAAGCTCTATGTGAGCAGCCCCGCGGAATTTGTCCTTCATCAGAACTATCCCAATCCATTCAGAACCCGGACGACAATTACCTATTCGCTGCCGCGTCGCGGCTCGGTGCTCCTCGATTTCTACAACGCGTTGGGGCAAAGGGTTGGCCCCGAGGTAGAAGAAGTGAAGGGGCCTGGAACATTCGACGCGGAGTTCTATGCTGGCAGCGTTGCGAGCGGGATGTACATCTATCGACTGGAGTTTGAAGGGAAGGCAACGACGGGAAAGATGGTTCTTGTGAAGTAGGCGGGGGCCAGTCAACCTCCCGAGGTTCCATGAGCACCATGGAACCCTCGGAAGATCCAGTCGCTCAATAGGCTATCGTCAGTGTCGCAGAAGGGAAGAAGGCAAGCATGTTCACCCGCTCGCCCGTGCGTCTGTCGAAGTAGAAGATGTTCTTGTTGTTGTAGACATTTAAGAAGTCGGCACCTGCATTCACCTCTAAACCAATCACCCGGAAGCTGTAGACCACGCTGATGTCCATCCTGTGATATGCCGGAAGCCGTGCCGCGTTTTTGGGACCAAGCATAATGTATGGCGATCCGGTTTCGTTCTCGAACTGTCCCGGGAGAGCGTTGTCCAGAGACAAGCGATCGAAGTATCCCACCGTCTGCGAGAACGGAAATCCCGAACCAAACTCCCACTTCACCGTCGTTGTCAGTCCTCTGAGCGGATGGCCGATGGCCATGAGATTTATGTGATGGCGGCGGTCGTACCGCGGGAAATAGACGAACCCTCCGTTGTTGGTCTTCGCATAGCTGAGCGAATAGGCGCCGTAGAGATCGACATACTGTGAGTGTGACCGAAGCGTCACCTCCGCACCATAGGAGTTGCCATCGCCTTGTATGTAGTCTGGATCGGATGCGTCGATCTTGTCCCGGTTGTACACGACGAGGGAATTATATCGCTTATAATAAGTCTCGATGTTGACGGAGGCCTGTTCTGTCAGGTTGCCCGAGATTCCGATCACATAATGATCTGCCTGTTCCGGTTTCATATCTCGGGGAACACGAATCCATGCGTCGAAGATCGAGATCACGTCATCCTCATTCCCCACGGTGAGCATCCTCTGTGAGAATCGCCCGAAGGAAGCCTTTGCTCTCCACGTCCCTACGACGAGATAACTGGCGTTGATGCGCGGTTGAATTTCGCGGAGCGGATCGCCGCCGTCGAAGAGTGATCCAATCTCGACGTGGAGTCCTCCGTCGATGGTCCAGGGCCCGATCGCTGTAGAGTACCTTGCCCACGCCGACACCTCAAGAAGCGAACTTTGGATGTCCTGCTGCAAGCCCAGCCGGTTGACGAAATTGTAGTCCAGCGTCGGGAAACTGAAATCGAAGCCGAAGTAATACAAGTCTTGCGGCCCCGTATACACGGTAGCGTTCGCGCGCAGCCCCTGCTCCTTCACCGATGTTGAAGCGGCCGTGACGTCGCCCGAAACGCTTTCGTCCCGGTTTGCCTTGTAACTGCTGACATACACCAGCCAGTTTACAAACATCCTTTCGCTCGGCAGGCCCGATCCCGAGAGAGCCATCCCATTGTTTCTCCACGAATAATTCGGCTCGCTAGCATTGCGGGATTTTAGATTGTCGCCGCTGGTGAGAAAAGTGATGTCGAACTTCTGGACGCCCCCGGGTTGAGTTGACAGCTTGGCAGTCATGTCATAGAAAGAGAGCGGCACGTCCTGCCCGACAATATTGCCGAAGGTCTGTGAAGAAATCGACTTTCTCGCGTTAATTACAAATGACGACTTTGAAATTGCGGGTCCTTCAAGCTCAAATTCGGAAGAAAGAAAATTTCCATTGGCGCGTGCTGCGAGCCTGTCGGCGCGGCCGTCGCGTGCAGTGATGTTCACCACCGAAGACAGCTTACCGCCAAATCCCGGTGGAAATGCTCCGGTATACACCTCAACGTTGTCAACCACCTCAGGGCTGAACACGCTGTAGATTCCGAGAGCATGGAATGGGTAGTAGATCCGGATCCCGTCGAACATGAAGAGATTCTGATCTCCAGCTCCGCCCCTGACGTAGAACCGTGAACTGACATCGCTCGTGGAAACGATTCCGGGGAGGATTTTAAGAGATTGGAGAAGATCCTGCTGGCCGGCCACCGGCACCTGCTTCAAGTCCTGCCGTTCCAGCACGTGGACGCTGGTAGTCTTTGTCTCTATCTCCATCCTCTTCCTGGGAGCGGTGACGAGGACCTCTTCGGCCTGAACAGGAATTGGCGAGAGCTCGAAGTTCAACTCCACCGATTTTCCATCGCGGACAACCACGGTTCTCACGCCTTTAATGTACCCAATGGAGCTCGCAGAGATTTCATACGTGCCGGGGGGGAGCTTCGGGATCAGATAGAAGCCAAGATTGTTGGCAGCAGCTCCGCGGAGCGTACCGACGACCGAGATGTTTGTGAAGGGAATGCGCTGCTTCGTGAGACTATCTGTGACCACTCCGTACACGTCGATCGTCTGAGCGTGAAGGGGGGTGGAACAGGCAATCAGAAGCGTCACGCAACCCGCGAGGAATCGCTCTTTGAGTAGTCGCATCACCGGTTACCCCAAAAATTCTCTGGCAGAATGTTGACAGTTGAATCGAGGCTGTAAGCGCCGATCACTCCAAGACCACCATTGACCGTCGAGATCATCGGCTCATCGAGACGGATCGAGAACGGATCACGGCTGGCGTGTGTGATGCTGTAGTAGTCGTACAAGTTCTTGTCGGCCTGCAGCAGCACCACTGTTGCCCACTTAAAGATGAGCCGCGTATCCTTGTAATGCTCATTCAGTATGTTCAAAGTACCTCTGTAGTATCCGTTCCGATAGATCATCCCGACCTGCGATGTATTGGGTGAGGCCGCCAGGTCCGGATATCTTGGGATGTCGAGACTGTAACTTGACGAGTCGGCTGAGGAAATAGGAATTTCGATTCGTTCCTCCACCCACTCTGATCCCTTAAGAACATCATAATAAAGAAGGAATCGTGCGACGTAACCCTTGGAGAGCGAAGACAATTGCAGGATAAATGTGATTGCAACGTTCTGTGCGTAGCGGTCCGGCCGATCAATATACTGAATGACTTCGGGCGGTATTGTGATCTTTGGCTTGTCGGGAATGACGATGGTCGCGTACGCCTGTCCGTACGATGGCGATTGCACGATGAGGTCGTATGACTTGCCTCGCTGTGGAACAAAGCGGTTGAGGTAGAAGGCCCTGAGAGGGAAATTGTACCGACCGCTGTCTGATCGCGCTACAAGAGTATCGCGCAACAGGTACGTCTTGCTCGCATCCTTCAGCGTCACCTGTGCGTCGCTCAAGAAATTGTCCGATGTGTAGGAAAGGGGATCATATCCTGCGGGCATGTAATCTGTTTGAACGCGGACGTACTGGATGTCGCGGTCCGTGGAAAGGACAGAGAAAACAACCATTTTTTGGTCGAGAGCGGTCCGGGGATCAAACGTATCTTTGCAGGCGGCCAAAACTAAAGCAAGAAGAACGAACACGAAAAGGATACTTCGCGGCATGGTGGAAGGACTCTTTGGCCCGGTGGTCAACGGTGCATTCTTTCTATAGTAATGAGGTTGCCGCTCAAAGGCAACGCCCAAAGCTGCCACGCTCATTTATTGTTGTAGCCAAAGTCTTCGGGAAGAAGATGGACAAGAGAATCGAGTGAGTACGCTCCTACAACTCCGAATCCATCGGATACATTGGAAAAGAGCGGCTCATCGAGCCTGATTGACTGCGCATCCCGAAAGGCATGTGTCGTATTGTAGTAATTGAAGAGGTTCTTGTCTGTTTGCAGGAATTGGAAAACCACCCGATCAAAGATCAGCTTGTTGGCTTTGTAACGCGCCGAGGCGATAGACTGCAGAACCGCCTTGTAGACGCCGTTCTTGAAGGAGACCACCATGCGATCAGCAGCTCGAGCGGTAAGTTGTGGATAGTTGACATACTCCAGATCCGGTACCTTGGGATCGACAAATGCAAGAGGGATCTCGGCGTGCCCTTCAATCCATCCAGTTCCGATAAGCACTTCATAGTCGACGAAAAGCCGCCCCAGATAGCCTTTTGCCGAAGTCGAGAGCAAGGCATTGCAGAGGATGTCGGCGTTGTCCTCGTGCCCGCGTGGATTATCCAGGACGAGCAAGGTGGTGAACCCGGTTCCGGGGAACCCCTTGCCAGGCATTGTTGCAGTCGCAGTGGCTGCCGTATATCCCGGTGCTGCACGGTGACGACATAGGCTTTTCCCGGTTGGGCAGCGAATGGGTTCACGACAAACGCATGGAGCGCGGACTTGTACCTGCTTGTGTCTTCCCGGGCCATTACAGTATCCCGTAGGAGGTATGTTGTTGCGCCATCCTTATATTGTTACAGTCGCGCCCACAATTGCGTTGTCAGTCGTCGAAGAGAGGGGATCATTGCCGACAGGCATGTAATCCCCTTCGACGCGGACGAACTGAGCCCTTTTGTCGGTGGAGAGAACGGAGAAGACGACGATCTGTGGCTGGAACGGGGCTCTGGAGTCGAATGACTGGTTGCAACTGAGGAGGAAGAGCGTTGCCGTAAAACTTGATAAAACGATAAAATTTCTGGACATGAGTGCGGGTTGGCTCTTCGGCTGTAAATAGAACTGGTTTGACGATAGCGAATGTTCTTTACCTATGCAAGTATAGTCTGCATCAAGCGCGATACAGCCGCGTTACCAACTAACACCGCGCCGGCCTTGATGCAACCGCATTCAACCGGCAGGCCGATGGAATGTCGCCCCGATTCCAATCAGAGTCCCGGTGAGTGAGAGCGTTCGCACATCCGGCAAATCACAACATTCTCTATTGCTTTTACAGTCCCACAAACGCAAATTACGCCTAGCTAGTCGCTTCACTTTTTGATCATCGCCACTTTTTAACCAAGCTCAGAAGCCGAGATTTCCCCCACAACTACTTCTCATCAGGAAAGGGATTACGATTTCAAGCACCGGTTTCCGCGCTTTCGACGCCACTGACGTTGGCGCGAGTATTCGCCCGTTGGAATCCTCCGAGGATTTTCGTGCCTTCGAGGATCTCCAGAGAGAAGTCTGGGGTCAAAACCTCTCCGAGGTCGTCACCGCATCGCTTGCGCAGATTGTCCAGAAGATCGGAGGAATTGCTGCGGGCGCCTTCGATGCACGCGGCACGATGGTTGGAGTTGTGTTCGGCTTTACGGGCTTCAGTCATGGACGCCCGGTCCATTGGTCGCACATGCTGGCAGTAAAAAATGGTCTCCGCGACGCCGGCGTCGGAAGGAAACTCAAGCTCTACCAGCGCGACGTTCTCCTGCGCAGTGGGATCAAGGAAGTCTATTGGACGTACGATCCTCTCGTTGCCCGCAACGCTCATCTCAATTTAAATTCCCTTGGTGTGGAAGTGTCGGAGTATGTGCCGGATATGTACGGTGCGGGTGAAGATAGTGATCTTTTCCGCGGAATCGGCACGGATCGTTTCATCGTCGTGTGGAAGATCGATTCTCACCACGTCGAGAGCACCCTGGCTGGGGAACAAACGTCGGACATCTCCTCGTTCGTGGCGTCTCCGCTTGCGGTGTCGACAATTGATACCGTGAATCCCTCCTCGCTTTCTCAAATGACCGAGTTCCTTCGATCACCTCTGATCCGGATAGAGATTCCACCTGACATACACGTCGTGCGCGATGGTGCTCCTGCGGTTGCGGCAGAGTGGAGGCAAGTTACCCGTCGTGCGTTCCAACTGTATCTGGCCGCAGGGTATCATGTGTCGGGGTTCTATCAGGACAAGAAAACCAACCGTTGTTTCTATTGTCTTCGTGCAAAGAAATAGGTCGAACGTGCGAATCGATGCCATTTCACTTCGTGAGGTTCATCTTCCTCTGAAAGAACCTTTCAAGATTTCATCCGGTGTCACTGATGTGCGGCGGATTTTCTTGCTTGAGCTGGTGAGCTCTGAGGGTATTGTTGAGTGGAGCGAGTGCGTTGCCGGTGAAGAACCGAATTACTCTTACGAGACGATTGATACCGCCTGGATCGCGATTCGCGACTGGGTTGCACCACGCATCCTTGGTAAAGAGTTGAAGAACCCGAGAGAAGTCTATCCGTTGCTTGAAGCGGATTTTCGCGGTCATTGGATGGCGAAAGCGGCCGTTGAAATGGGCATCTGGGCGGTTGCTGCCCGGACAGCCGGCATTTCTCTTGCACAGCTTCTGGGAGGAGTGAGGAAAGAAATTGAGGTCGGAATTTCGATTGGGATCCAGCCAAGTCCTCAGGCGCTTCTCGGAAAAGTGAAAGGCAGCCTTGAGCAAGGCTATCGCAAGGTGAAGATGAAGATTGAGCCGGGTAAAGATATCGAGTTCGTTCGGTTCGTGCGCAATGCTCTTGGCTCCAATCCTCACCTCATGGTGGATGCGAACAATGCTTATGACGAGAAGGATTTCGAAACGCTGCGGAAACTTGACGAATTCGATCTGATGATGATTGAACAGCCGCTGGCATGCGATGATCTCGTCCGCCATGCAAAACTTCAGAGAATCCTCACAACCCCCCTTTGTTTGGACGAGTCAATAACCAGCGTCGACCGGGCTCAGGACATGATCGAGCTTGGGAGTGGCCGAATTGTAAACATCAAGCCTGGCAGGGTAGGGGGATTCACATCTTCGATTGCGATTCACGATCTCTGCGCAAGGCACGGCATTCCGGTATGGTGCGGTGGCATGCTCGAAAGCGGAGTTGGTCGCGCACACAACGTCGCGCTGGCGTCGCTTTCCAATTTCACTCTCCCAGGCGATATCTCTCCAAGTGACAGATATTGGGCACAGGATATTGTAGAGCCGGAATGGACCATGAGTAAAGAAGGAAGGATAACGGTACCGACGTCGAAGCCGGGCATAGGCGTCTCCGTGGATACCGGCCGCATCGAGAAACTCACCGTGCGTCGTGAAGTACTGCGTGCATGACTGCTCCCGAGCGATAAGTCATCTGTCGGAGACAAGCGTCTAACAAACTTCCTGCCTGCATCCTTCATCCGCCAATCTTTCACATTCTCTCTGACAGAGCGGCGTGTCTTAATGGATGAAGACTTTACATGAGAGCCCACCTGATTCATCTCCCTGCGCTTATCCATGGCGCAAGTTATTTGAATTCAGAGAGTTAAGAACAAGTATCAAGCTGCTCTGAATTGTATTGGAAGCAAACCTGACCGTGGAATAGCAGGTATGGCATACAGGCTCACATTTCAGAGAAAGAGATTCGTGGGCTCACGAGAAGGGAAACCTGAGGGAACATTTGTTGAGACTGTTGTCACCGGCAGTCGACTGAAAATTCCGAAGTTATTCACTTGGTGCCACTCCTGACTCTTGAAAGAGGAGGAGTGACGATGAGACTTCCGCTATTCGCGGCACGGAGGTAGGAGTCCTAAATGTAATTCAACAGTAACAATTTCTTAATTGACATTTGGCCTTTTTCCATCCATATTCAGCTGTTCGACTTCGTGATTCTCCTCTATTGGTAGTATCATCGCCGTCGATCAGACCTCTTGCACCGTACATGGGACTCTGAGTTCCTCTCAATTCCTGAAATTTATCAAGATCGCTTGCCAGATTACTAACATTAAGTTTCACGGGATGCGTGCCTTTACTTCTCTCTTAATTCTGCTTGTCGTTTTCGGGATCGGCACTGCGTTGGCGCAAAACAGTCCCGGCGCGTCATTGAACAAGACGGCGACTGATGACAATTCGAAGTTTACAAGTGTCGGGAACATCGGAATCACTGTCACCAACTTTGGCGTTTTCGGCCATGGTTTTCGGCTCTGGCCACAACAGCCCTCAATGCAGTACCCTCGTTCATCAGGTATCGAGCATCTTTTTGCCGGAGGGTTGTGGGTTGGCATCGGTTCGGATGGCGCCGGTGGGGGAATGCGCGTGACGACGGGAGCTGTCGATGTCTCCACACTACGGCAGGGGGTGAGTGAGGGATTCGAGTTCACGACAGGAGTAGATTCTCGCGTGATCGAGCGCTCGTCGCTACCCGACAACCCCTTCTATGATCCGCAGGCGACCAGTCACCAGGATTTTCTTGCAGACTTCACCGACGCTAACACGCTCAATCCTAACCAGAACAACGAACCTATTCCGAATCACAGTCCGATTGGAATAAACGTCCATCTGGAAACCTACGCATTCAATTTTTCCTTTGCCGACAACTTCGTCATTTTCAACTACACGATTAAGAACATTAATTCGTACTCCATTGACAGCGTTTACGTAGGATTGTACGCCGACCTCGTTGTTCGCAATACCAATGTCACGCCGCCGACCGTCGGCAGTCCCTTTTACAGTCACGGTGCACTCAGCTACATCGATTCTCTTCATCTTGCGTATGCGTACGACTATGACGGGGATGGAGGCCTTGCAGACAGCTACGGCGCAATAAAGTTTCTTGGGTCGACTCCCTACAAAAGTGTAACGACGTACAATGCGTGGACGTATAAGAACACTTCGGATCCAACGTATTTCTCTCCGCCGACGGATCCTGACCGATATTTAAAGATGGCCGTCGGGCTCGCTACGAATCAGGTCAACTTGATCACGAAACCGAATAATGGGATCACGCTTATCAGTGTGGGCCCCTTCAGCCATATCAAGGGCGGAGATTCGATCAATGTAGTCTTTGCTCTTATGGCCGCAAAAAAGAAGACTCCCACGCCAACGACCGATGACTCTCCAGCCCAGAAGGTCAATCTCTACCAGGCCGCTCAGTGGGCACAGCGGACGTACAACGGGGAAGATCGAAACGGCAACGGGATTCAAGATCCTGATGAACATTGGTCGAACAGCGGGCAGCCGAAGCGGTACTTCCTCCCGGCTCCGCCAGACCCGCCACACATCAGGGTTTCGCCGAAAGACAAGAGCGTCGAAATCTACTGGGACAAGGTTTCAGAGGTTTCTGTAGACCCCATTTCCAATCAAAAGGATTTTGAGGGATACCGTATCTACGGGACGCCTGCGGGATTCGATTTGACCGTTAACCAGAACATTCTGTCGAGCCTAATCCTCCTCGGCGACTTCGACAACCCGAACGACAGGATCGGATACAACACGGGATTCGGGCACATCCGGTTGAGTCCGGCCGTTCAGTTCCCTCCGGACACGACACATTATTACTACAAGTTTGTAGTGCCACAGCTCCTCAATGGCTGGCAATATGGATTTGCGGTGACGGCGTATGATTCGGGTGATGCGACGACGAACCTCCAAAGCCTGGAGAGCAGCAAGCTCCAGACGCTCCGCCGTGTGCTCCCGGGTACTCTTCCTGATCAAACGCCTTCCCAGAAGGTGGGAGTTTATCCAAATCCGTACTATGCTCGTGCCTATTGGGACGGCGGTACGGAACGAACCCGAAAGCTCTATTTCAATAACCTGCCGGCTCACGCCGAGATCCGGATCTATACTCTCGTCGGAGATTTGGTCGATCAAATTGAACACAATGGCGCGACGTATAACGCGAGCGACATACGATGGTTTCAGACGTACTCGGATGGGACGCAACAACTTTCGGGAGGTGAGCATGCCTGGGACTTGATCACGCAGAAGGATCAGGCCATCGCGACTGGACTGTACTTGTTCACTGTAAAGAACAAAGATACTGGAGAAATGCAAAGAGGGAAATTCCTGGTTATTAAATAATCAATGTGTTATGTATCCATCAATAAGGAGGTATCCATGAACAGATGGTTGATACGAACCCTGCTTCTTGCGCTTGTCATGACCTTTCTATGGTCTGCCGGACTGGCGCAGAAAGTTGTGACGATTCCGACGTTACAGTATGTACCGCTGGATTCGTTGCGCAAACTTGATACACTTCAAAGTGCTGCCGCTGGCAAGAACCTCGATAAAACACCGTACTGGCATGGGGCCGACGCCAGTTCCGATACGGTCTCCATTACCGGTGTTGTCATGGTGAAACCCAGCATCTTGGCTTACACCTTGACTCGCTACAATATCTACATTCAAGATACAACAACCGGGCAACTGTGGGGTGGCATCGACGTCATCACGAACGACACGCTCGCTGCTGCTCAGGCAAGCGGTATCACTGCTCTCGATACCGGCATGGTCGTGACTATGACAGGAAGATTGGAGGAGTATGGTTCGCAAAACAACAGCCTTCTGGAGATGGTTCATTATAGTGCTTCAACCCCCGTATACACGGGGGGGACCATCAAGATAGGTACACTCCTAGCATCTCGGCCAGCAGCAAAGGAAATCACGCTTGATAGTCTGGTCAAAGGAACGACGCCGCTGCCATCCCGGGGTGAAAAATATGAATCGATGTACGTCGTCGTGCGAAACGTGACAGTCGTTGCGGTCGACTACACCTATGGCACTTTCACGGTTCAGGACGCGGCGGGCAACCAAATATCGACATACGACGCTTCGGGATGGTACACGCTCCGCGGCTTCAAGGCTAGTGGTTCAAAGTATTCGCCTCCTCCTGTGGGGACGCAACTGAGCTACCTTCGCGGAGTGATTATACCGTCATCGAAGGCTAACACGTGCGGCGACTACAGGATTGCGCCATTGTATCCGGGACCGAACCAGCAAACGGGATCGAAATACCCGGGTGATATCGGCATCGCATCATATGCACCCCAAGTATCATCTATTACTCGTACGCCTACTCCTCCAAAGGCGACAGATGCTGTGAAAGTGTCCTGGATAGCCCATAACCTGAACACGGGACTCCATATCGACAGTAGCTTCTTCAACTGGAGGTTTGGCTCCAACACTGCGGTACCGTGGACAAGGAGCAAGGTCACAGCAATTTCCGGTGATTCATCGTACACCGCTACGATCCCGGCAGCTGGCGGCGACAGTCTGGTGAGCTATTATGTTGAAGTGTATGGCGGCGGAGTGTATGGTGTGTCACCGGATCCTGCAAAACCGCTTTTCTACCAAGTCCGTCAAAGTGGATTGACAATCAAGGACGTTCAGTATACTCCCTATGTGGGTGGCATATCAGGCTTTCTTGGAGACACGATCACGGTGAGTGGTGTCATCACCGCCGACACGACAGACATCAAACAGAATCTCAGCGGCCGGCCGACGCTGTGGATGGCCTCCAGCACAGGTGCCTGGAATGGGATCGCGATGTACGCAACCTCCGCCAGTTCGGGTCTTGACACACTCAAAAGGGGAGATAGTCTCCGGGTGACTGGTGTTGTGAGTGAGCGCGGCGTCAGCTCTTCTGACAGCCGTACATGCATCCAGGTGATGCCCAGCTCTACTGTTCCTTCGCCTGTCACAGTGTTCCGTCGTGGAGTTGCCGTGCCTGCGGCCACGACGGTCAGCATGAGCGGCTCTGGCTCACTGAGCTATCAGGATGCCAACAGGCCCGTCAAGGGAACCTCGCCGTTTGAACAGTATGAAAGCGTGCTCATCAAGACGCCGTTGGTTTATATCAACGTGATGAACGCCGACAACACCGCAGGCACCGGATCGAGCAACTTCGGTGAGTTCTTCGTAAGCACGACCAAGGGCGCGACGACCCTTGCGTACGGAATCCGTGTCAATGACGACGGCACGAACTCCTATTACTGTGACACCACGCAGGCGTACCAAACGGCATGGGCGACGGCGCATCCGATCAGTCCAGCGAAGACGAAGTTGATGCCAGTGGGAGTTTCCATTGCCTCTCTCACCGGGATCTTGACGTTCTCGAACGGCGAATACAAGCTTGAGCCGAGGAAGAACGACGACTTCGGAACGATCACGGGTATCACATATCAGATTGGCGACGTCGTCCCGAAGAACTTTGAGCTTAGCCAGAACTATCCGAACCCCTTCAACCCGACAACGACTATTCGGTACTCGCTTCCAACATCGTCGTCGGTTACTCTGAAGGTGTTCAATATCCTGGGTCAGGAAGTGATGAGGCTGGTGGATGGAGAGCAAAGAGCCGGCGCGTACGCGGTTGTTTTTGATGCGTCACGTTTGTCGAGCGGTGTCTATTTCTATCAGCTGCAAACAGATGCGTATTCAAATGTTAAGAAGATGATGCTCTTGAAGTAAGTGATTGCGTGGGAGGGGGAGGAAATTCTCCCCCTCCGTATCACGCATGTGTCTTGTGTTGTCCGCCGGGATTCGAATTGTCCCGGCATTCTTCTCAGAGACGTGATTTCCGGGGAAATTCGTTTGAGCCGATCTCTACAATTTCTTATCATCGTGTTGGTTCTTCTTGCCGGTTGCTCGAAGCGTCATACGAACGAGCCGCTCCCGGACCAACCGCCTCAGACGTTTCTGGCTCTGGTACCTGACGGGGCTCTCAGTCGCACTGTCAGTCAGCAACATATCCATTGGTGGGGCGTCGACCCCGATGGATTTGTCGTGGGTTATTACTTCTCGCTCGATAGCCTGCATTGGGCGTACACGACGAAAACGGACAGTGTCTTCACGTTCCACCTGAGTCGTCTCGATACCACGTACTCCTTCTTTGTATCGGCCGTGGACAACGACGGGTTGCGCGATCCGCATCCTGCTTCCCTGCAGTATCCGATCCAGAATTCTCCTCCAAGTGTTGCATTCTTGTTGAACTCGACGGTTCCGGAAACTACGTACACGGTCGCATCATTCCAATGGTTGGGAACGGACGTTGATGGCAACGAGACCATCACGGATTATTTTTACGCATTGGACGACACGACCAATCCTTCCCGATGGAAGAGCTTGTCAGGTGCAGCGAACCTCGTGACGTTGTTCAAGAAGGACGGCCTCACTGAAGGCGACCATGTGTTCTATCTGAAGGCTCGGGACGTCGCAGGAGCATACAGCCAGACGGTTCGAATGCCAGACTCAGGCAAGGTCTGGTACGTCAGGGAGCCAAAAGGGGACTTTCTGATTGTTCGGGATTATTTGCTTGCTGATTTCGCTTCGACGTTCTACACCCAGATTTTTGATACACTGATGGGGGGGCGGTTGGGGAGCAAGGATGTCATCGACATCAAGAAGGGCTCTTCCTCCATTAGCAAGGCTAAATTCGTTCCACCTCTGATCAATCCGACGTTTACGGAAACGCTGAAGCTCTTTAAGTACGTTTTCTGGTACGGGGATAATGCACCGAGCCTCGATATCATACAGGCCTGCCTCCCCGGATTCAAGAAGGCAGGAGGGAAGGTCTTCCTCAGCACCGGCTTCCCGAGGGACATCAGTGCTCAGCAGGGCCTTGGTGACTCTGCTCCCATTGATAACGTCGAAACGATCTACTTCACAACCATCCTCCTGTCAAGGGAAACTATACTGGCAGTAGATCCGACATACCCGACACTTGTGCGCGATACGCTCGGGGACATCTACACCTACCCCCGCGGAATACTACCGAAGCTTGATGCACGAGTTCTTTACCAGATGCAACCTTCCGCGCGGTGGTCGGGACAACCGATTATGGGAGTGAAAGACGCGGATCGACCGAGTTTTGTGCTGCTGGCTGCAATTCTGCATCGCTTCGGGACTCCTCCGGATCGGGTGGCGACGTTGCTTCGTAAAGTCTACAAAGATGAATTTGGTGTGCAATGATAAGAACAGCGACGAGGATATTGCTGCTGTTGACATTGCTGATCCTAGTGGATAACGCCCTTGACGCTCAAGGCAAGAGTGCGATCGTGGGAAGGGTGCGCGACTCGAGAACCGGTGAAGGGTTGCCCTCTGTCAATGTGACCATCAAAGGAACGTACTACGGTGCGGCAACAGACCCGGATGGGAATTTCAGAATCCAAAGCGTTGGAGTTGGCAGCTACACCCTTCAATTCAGTCTCATCGGCTACACGACGGTCCAGCACACGGACGTGCGGGTGGAAGCAGGGAAGGAGACGACGGTAAACCAGGACATGACCGAAACGACGCTGAGCATTGGCCAGGAGGTCGTGGTGATTGGGAAGAGGCCTCTGTTCAACCTCGAAGAGACAGCAAGCCGGCGGGCTGTAACTTCCGACGATATCAAGTCGGCTGCTGTGACAGACGTGCGGGAGGTCGTAACGCAACAGGTGGGTGTTGTCCAGGCGGACAACGAAGTCCATATCCGCGGCGGACGGGCAAACGAAAACGCATACCTGCTTGACGGCATTTCCATCCAGGATCCACTCGCCGGGACAGGATTCGGGCTCCAGATCAGCGCCGACGCCGTGCAGGAAGTTGAGGTGCTGACCGGTGGATTTAACGCGGAATATGGTCAGGCGACGTCAGGAATCGTGAATGTGACGTTGAAGGAAGGGGCACAAACCTATTCCGGCGGGATCTCGATCAAGAAGGACAAATTTGGGCTACCGGACCGAATCTCGCAGGAGTATAACACCGACGTCTATGAGGCGACGCTGAGCGGGCCAGAACCGATTACCTCTTCCGTTCTCCCTCTTCTCGGTCTTCGGGTTCCCGGCAACATCACCTTCTTCGGGAACCTCTACGTCGGAATCTCAGATGATTTCACGAAGATCCATGCGAACCAGCTTGTCTCGTCCACGTTCTATGGCTCCCGCTTTGCTCCGCGCGAGGACAACAACTGGTTCGGGCTTGCGAAAGTGACCTGGCGGGTGACCCCGCTGCTACGGATTTCATATTCGTACAACCATTCTGTCGCGATCAACCAGAACTCCCAATCTCTGCAGACAAACCTCGAATATGTGGAGCCGAGCCCTGGATATCAGTATGCATTCCAGAACATACTGGATGGCGCGAACACGTATACGCACAACAATCAGCTGCAGGTACTCAGTATTACGCAGACCCTGTCGCAAACACTGTTCTACGAATTGAAGTTCTCCCATTTCTATACAAATCTTCGCGCCGATGCAAACGGCAAAGATTACACACAGTACACTGAACCGAAAGACATTGTAACATTCCCGGTCTCGTATTACAATTTGGGACACGACACGATCGGCGTCATCCCTGGCGACGGATTTTACGATTATGGGAACGGATTTACCTGGCATGATCACTACGTAATCGAGAATACGCTCAAGCTGGATGTTACGAACAACTTTTCCGAGAAGAACAGGTTCAAAGCGGGATTTGAACTTTCGCTGCAGGAAATGCAGAATGTCGACATCTATGAGCCGTGGGTCGGAACGTTGGGATTGAATAATGACATCTACAAGGTCAATCCGGCGATGGGTGCCTTCTACGCCCAGGATAATGTCACCTTCAGCGGCATGATTCTGAATGCGGGGTTGCGATTCGATTACTGGTTCCCGGGCAAATACGTTGACGACGCAGTGAAGAACCCCGATGTCATCACCATCCCGGATCAAATCAGGCAGGACTATCTCGCCCATACATACTCGCTCTTCGGGCGGCGCTGGAAGGGAAGGATCAGTCCCCGAATCGGGATTTCCCATCCCGTTTCAGATAACCAAATGTTGTTTTTCTCCTATGGCCATTTTTCGAAGCTGCCGAAACCTCAGTTCGTTTATGCGAAACTCAGTCCGTCATCAGCGCAATCGACATTCCAGACTTTTGGTAATCCGGATCTGAATCCTGAAACCACGGTGGCGTATGAAATCGGGCTCCAATCCCAGTTCTCGACAGACGATGTCCTCACCGTCACGGCGTACAACAAAGATATTTTTGATTACGTCACGACGCGTCAAGCGAAGGTGACGTCCGCCCGCCTCTCCTCGTCGAACTTCATCACGTATGTGAATTCGGATTACGCTCACTCGCGCGGCATAGAAGCTGAATTCCGGAAGAGAATCGGTCAGTGGTTCCGCGGCAGCGTTTCCGGGGCGTATTCCATCACGACGGGGAAGAGCTCAACGCCGGATCAAGCAGTGCTCGTCGCACGCGGTATCGAGGATGAGACGATTAAGGAGAGTTACGTGATGTGGGACCGGCCGCTTCAATTCACGCTGAATGCGACCTTGACAGTCGAGAAAGACAAGCCTCTCTTTGGACTGGCGCCCGGCTACCTCGACGACTACCTGGTCCATTTCTACGTGTTCTACGAATCGGGGAAACGCTATACTCCCACGATTCTCGACGGGTATCTTCCCAACGGGCGTCCGGATTACATCACAGATAATTCGAATTTGCTTGGGGGCGTCGGCGGTTCATGGTTCTGGATAGACATGAACATCGAAAAGTACATTCATATGGGCGGGCTCGAATTCACCCTTTCTCTCCAGGTGAAGAACCTTCTGGATAATAAGAACTCGGCGATCATCAACCCTGTGACGGGACAGGCGTACCGATTGGGCGATCCGACGCCGGCCGGCTGGAACGATCCTATGTATCCGCAGCTTCAGGCTCCGGTGACTGCGTTCCCGTTCAATCCCGCAAGGTATCTCCCGGGACGGAACATGCAGCTTGGTTTAGGGATGAGGTTTTGATGATGGTTCGATCGCGCATATTATTGTTGTTCCTCTTGTGCGGCGTGCTCTCTGCATCTGTACTGAGAGCTCAGCTGATGCCGACATTGGGAGCTCAACGTGCGGGAACAGCCGGCGTGGAGTTCCTCAAGATAGGTGTTGGTGCGAGGGCGAGCGCGATGGGAGAAAGTTTCATCGCGGTCGCAAACGATGCCTCAGCGCTTTATTGGAATCCTGCGGGGATTTCACAATTCACCGACAATCAGGCCATTTTCTCTCATACGGCCTGGCTGGTTGATATTCAGCACGAATTCCTAGGAGCAGTATACCACCTTTCCGCGGACGATGCCGTCGGGTTCTCGATTACGACCTTGCACACCGAAGACATGCCCGTTACGACCGAGCTGCAGCCGATGGGAGATGGGACCTATTTTCATTACGGCGATGTCGCGGTTGGCCTTACATACAGCAGGAAATTGACCAGCCAATTCAGCTTCGGCGGGACGGTCCGGTATTATGAAGAGACTCTCGATGTCCTGAAAATGCGCGGAACTGTCATAGACTTCGGGACCTACTACTGGACAGGACTAGGATCGTTGCGGTTCTCAGCCGTCGTGTCGAACTTTGGGAGTCAGGTGTCTCCCTCGGGAAATGTGTCGATGATTGATGGTAGCACAATGTCGCAGTTTCAACAGTTCTCTCCTCCGACAATGTTTCGTTTCGGCTTCGCTTTCGAGCCTTATCAGGATGAGAAGAACTCGGTGACAACTTCAGCCCAGCTCAATCATCCGAATGATAATTCCGAAAACGTGAGCATTGGAGCTGAATACCAGTATATGAAGACCTTTTTTGTCCGTGGCGGGTACAAGATGAATGTTGATGAGGAAGCGTTCTCTTTCGGGGTGGGAGTTGCCGCTTCCCTTGATCTCTTTTCATTGTCGCTTGATTACGGTTATGCTCCCTTCAAGAACCTCGGTGGCGTTCATAGGATTTCATTGTTCGTGAAGTTATGAAACATTTCATATCGGCCTTCTGCATTGCTGTTGCTTTCGTTGTCTTGGGATGCCAGGAAGCGAAGTTTCCTGTGAATTCGCTTCCTCAGGGCGATATCAACACGAGGATCGGCGACACCGTATACATTCAGCAGAATCCGCAATGGACCGGTTTCAATCATCCTCAGGCGGTCATTGTGGGAAATGAACCATTCGTGTACGTTGCTGACACGGACAACGACCGCATCGTCATGCTCGATTTGATTGGGCGTGTCATCGGCTACTCGCAGAAGATCAAGCATCCGGTTTCACTCACTCAGGACAAACGGCTCCAGCTTATGGTCTGTGCCCAGTTTGATACGCTTCTGCCGGGAAGAAGCACGCCGACGACATTTGGCGCCGTTTACCGGCTCGATCTTGTATCAACCGGCCACAATATCGGGAGTGTCCAACCTCGTCGGATTTACTTCGAGCCGAGTGATTCGACGCGCCGATTTGCCGGCATTGCCTCGCTTTACAATAACCAGTACTACATTGCGCGCAACGGTCCGAAGAACGATTTGACCCGCATCGATCGGGATATCGCGATTCTTCTCTTCACCGAGGACGATCAACTCCTGACACCAGTGACAACCAGTTTCTCACCGGACGGAACCGGTTTGCTTTCCCTTAGCACGCTTTCAGGGATCGCCACTATACCGACCAACCGGTCCGTGGAGTTTGTTTTCTGCCAATTGGGGGACAAGGCGTTCTACAAGGTGCAGTGGATTCAACTGCTTGCGGAAGGCCAGACCACCAACTATCTGTCTAAATTCTACCCAAGCACTGACGGTAATATCGATCTGCTGAAGCTGAACAGATTCTCACAGCCGATGGGTGTGACGATCGACCCATCCGGAAATCTTTACGTTGTGGACGCGGTCAAGGATAGCTTGTTCCGGTTTTCCACTCGTGGTATAGAGAGGTACTCGTTTGGCGGGTACGGCTCCGGTGCGAAACAGTTTGATCAGCCTTACGGTGTAGCGTACTTCGACAAGACCGTATACGTCGCCGACCGGGGCAACAACCGCATCGTCCGATTCAAGCTCTCCAGCGACCTCCAATAGTCCTTCGATATTCGATCTTGAATTGCGAAATTTCGGATTGCGAATTGCGAAATCCGTGATTCAAGGTGCAAGATCCAAATCGAAAAGCGCATCGTTCTGGCTCCCTGACCTCAAGCTCTGATTCCGCATCCTGCTTTTCCTTCTCTCTCTTCTTAGCCCTTCATTCTCCATTATTTATTAGTCGTTGACGATTGACAATCAAAAAAGCCCCGCCGATTTCTCGACGGGGCCTTTGCTTGCCTCTCGAATTACACATCCTACATTCTCAATTATCCATTCACGAGTTCAACAATGAAGTGCAACACCTGAGAAAATAAATCATGAGAATGCGTATCCTCGGTGTATGGCACCTACAACATATACTCACCTTTCCCTTGCGGAAAGAGATCGTTTGACAGTTCT
>JBEKOB010000034.1:0-39843 GCA_049522195.1 Bacteroidota bacterium | reverse complement strand
ATGCGGGGGAATCAGTCATACGTGCTATGGAAAAACTCCGTCAGGCAACTCGGGAGTGGGTAAAAGAATAGTTTTCCCTCACTCCATTTTCACCTGCTTATCTCATCCGGGGCGAACATAGTTTCGTCCTCCGATCGCATCGATTCTCTCCGCATCGATCAACTCTCTCAACGCTTCGGATAGCCTCGCGAGCCTTCACTTGCCAGGGGAGATGCGTTTTTTCTCAATTCCTATCATAAGAATTCAGACAGCTCAGCGAAGCAAAAACAGTAATCCCGTCAGTCTCCGAATCATTGAAACCAACGAATTTTCACAAATTTGACGATTCTCCTCCCTGTTAATGTATGGAAATTCGTCGGCACGCTTGTTGAAAACATTCAGCATTGATTGGGGAAACCAGCTGATCTTGTTGAAATTTTCAACGGGAAAAGCCAATTGTTCCTCCATTTTCGTTAATTTCGAATCATTAGGTTTCTCCAGAAGTTGGAACGGCCATTGCTTCACATTGGCAATGATGGGAATTTAGCGGCCAATTTGCTTGGCATTCGACAAGAATGGCTGGTTTTTACTCTGAGAATGAACATTTTACTTATGCACTCTCGGCACGGGAATTGAGAATCTCAATCCCACGAACGAGTTTGTTTTGATTTCCGGCAACACGAAGTGTCGAGATCCCCTTTTGATGAACCCAGCATGATGATACATCAACATCTTAATACGTTGAAGCTCCGAAATTTTTCACAGGGAGGTACCATGAAGAGATTTCTACTTGCCTTTGTTATTCTGCTCGCATTGGTGTCTGTTTTGTCTGGGCTGGTACTGGCACAGACTCAAACGGGCAGGATTGAAGTAGTGGCGGTCCCGGATAGGTACAAAGCCGCCAACAAGGGTTTTTCTACTACCGGGTTGAAGACAGTCGGCCTGAACACAAGGGTTGTGCTCGGGGCGAATGTCATCTCAACGACCGGCACGAAGCAGACGGACACACTTGTGTCGGTCAGCAGCGCTACATGGGTGCTCACCGACCCCAGCGGCAAAGTGCGCACAGGTGCCGTACAGGACACCGCAGCGGGCTTGAATGGGAAGTTCGTTTATTTCGTTCCAGACACAGTTGGCAATTGGACGGTGACGATGACAGCGACAACGACGCTCGGAACAGCCTCCGCTGTGACATTGAATATCGTGGCGGCAAAGTGGTTTGGTGAAAGTATCAGCCTACCCGGTGCTCAATCTGTTCCATACGGTTGCGCGTGTCACCTTGCTGATCCGACCAACTTTTCAGATTGGTCAAAGACGAATCACGCAGTCGCAGTGAAGATTAGAGGGAACGATCCCACGGGTCACTTCAGCTTCGCCTGCTTCTCGTGCCATTCCATCGGAAATGATGGAGGCGTTGCGCTTAACAACAACGGTTTTCTTGATGCTGCAAAAGTTGAGGGACTGACCACTTTCCCGAAGAACGGTCCGGGAGCATATGACACCCTCGTTGCGAAATATCCGAAATCGATGGGCTTCACAGGTATCCAGTGTGAGAACTGCCATGGTCCCGCGGGTCAGCACGTTTCGTCGTATCCGCAACATGGCAACAATAATCTTGATGAGACCTTGTCATCTGACGTTTGTGCGCCGTGCCATTTTTCGAGCGACCGCCACGGAATAGGATATGCGTGGTCTGCTTCATTGCATGCCGGCTCCACGGCAGAAGGAGCTCAAATACAGTTCACCGATCGCCCGGTTTGCGCCCGTTGTCACACCGCTCAAGGGTACATCAATGAAGTAGTCGGTGGAAAGGCCCAGCCGGTTCCAGCCTCTGGCGAAGTTGTGTATGCCAACGGAATGCCTATTGGCTGCTCGACGTGCCATGATCCGCACAACGGCTCGAACGAAATGCAGCTCCGAGCAAAGACCGTCGGCGATGCCTGCATCGGTTGCCATATCACTCGAATCAGCAGCCGAGGCCTCCATACTGCTGGCCAGGGAAGCATGTTGATTGGTGTAAACACTGATCCGTTTACACTCAATGCCCTGAATGCGTTCTTGTATGCCCCCTCTGGCTCGGTTCAGCAAAACAGTGCTGCGGTGGGCACGTGGGGTGGATGGGAGCTCCCCGGATACACATACGAGAATTCGTCTCATAGCGACATCAAAGAGCGTTGCGCCGTGTGTCACATGGCCAGCTCGCCTTCGTTCCTGGCTGCGAGCGCTTCAAACTTCACAGTGCCCGACACTATGCTGAACAAACTTGGCGGACACACGTTCAAGGTTGCGTATGATAACATCACATCAAAAGACACAACGACGATTCTGAACCCGACCGGCTGCGCAGAGTGCCACGGGACGGTCTCGATAGATTTTGTCGAGTCGACACAGACGAAGACGCAGAATCTGCTCAATGCTCTGTATGCAGTGCTGCCAAAGCGGGATTCGACGATCAGTGCAACAACACCGCAAGGTACTGCCATTCTGTTCACAGACACCATCACGTGGCAAAACAATTCCAAGATGCCCCTGAGCGCCAAGCGCAAGCTGACGCTTGTTGAAAGGGCGGCCGCGTACAACTACCAGTTTGTCACGAACGACGGAAGCGGCGGTGTTCACAACTTCAATTATGCGAAGGGTCTTATCAACTCCTCGATTGAGCAGGTGAAGCTGGGAGCTGGAGCGTCCACAATTTCCTCTATTAAGGATGTTCCACTCGATAACGGCAAAAAGGTTCAGGTTGTGTGGACAGCCTTCCCGGCCGAGACGTACAGCTATAATCAGATTATCAATTACGGTGTTTGGAGAAAAGACCCCGTTCTGCCCAGCCTCAATTCAATCAAGAAGGTTGGCAGCTTCACGGAAATGCTGAGCACAACCGGCCAGGGAGGCCAGGTTGTTATGGGTGGCAGCGTCTGGACATACGTTGGTGCTGTCCCCGCATCCGGATTGCCGCAGTACTCGTTCCTGGCCCCGACGCTCTTCGATTCTACGAAGACCTCAGGCCAGCGCTGGACTGTTTTCTACATCGCCGGCTACTCGAAAGACAACCAGGTGATGTATTCAACACAGCCGGACAGCGGATACTCGGTCGATAACCTCGCTCCGGCGGCTCCGAGTGGATTAAACGCTTCGTTCACTGGCAACACAGTTACATTGAAGTGGGCCGCAAACACAGAGAGCGACGTCTATCAATACGCGGTCTACCGCGGAACAACCGCAACCTTCAATCCGGCGGGAACAACACCGTTGGCAAAGGTTCGCACACCTTTGTACCAGGATCCAGTTTCTCAGAGTGGCGTGACCTACTACTATAAGGTCTCCGCACTGGATATCGCAGGCAACGAGAGCGGATTTGCCAGCGTCAGCGTGGTCACAGATGTCCAGAACGGCAGCGGAATTCCGACGGAATTCGCGTTGAACCAGAATTTCCCGAACCCGTTCAACCCGTCCACGGAAATCGCCTTCTCAGTGCCGAAACAGACTGCGGTCAAAGTCGTGATCTACGGTCTGTCCGGAGAAGCCGTAGCAACCCTCGTGAACCAGACGATGTCAGCCGGCAACTACCGCGTCACGTGGAACGGCAGAACCGATGACGGTCGTTCGGTCGCAAGCGGAGTCTACTTCTACCATCTGCAAGCGGAAGGATTTACTGCGACGAAGAAAATGACATTGCTGAAGTAGCTCTGCCCAGAATTCTTACGGGATGCCCCGTCTTCCACAGGCGGGGTACCCTTCACCTGAAACGGAGTGTTCTTGACGCAGCTTACAATGAATTACCAAGAGGGAGGTTGTATGAAAAGATTTCTACACAATGCCATAGTCCTCGTCGTGCTGCTCTCGGTGCTGACAGGACTGGCACTTGCACAGACGCAAACGGGAAAGGTCAAGGTGGTTGGGATTCCCGACCGTTTCAAGTCAGCGAACAAGAACCAAGTGTCGCCAGGGTTGAAGACAGTCGGACAGGGGCAGCGTGTAGTCCTTACCCCGTACGTCTGGTCGACCACTGGGACGAAGCAAGCAGATACGATTGTCCCGGTCATCAGCGCAACGTGGACACTCACCAATCCTTTCGGAGCGACGAAACCGATCCAGGACACAGCGGCGGGGCTCAATGGAACGTATGTCTACTTTGTCCCTGATACGGTGGGAGATTGGACTGCGTCCTATTCCGCGACGACGAAACTTGGAGCCGTATCGGGCACCTCGAAGATTACGGTCGCGAAGTATGTTGGAGAAGGGATTTCGCTCGCGTCCAACCAGGGCGTCCCGAACGGTTGCGCTTGCCACCTCGTCGATCCGACCAAGTTTTCCGATTGGTCAAAGACGAATCACGCCGTCGCCATAAAGATAAGAGGGAACGATCCCGCGGGTCACTTCAGCTTCGCCTGCTTCTCGTGCCATTCGATCGGAACTGACGCAGGCGTTGCGGTCAACAACAACGGCTTTTTCGATGCTGCAAAGGTTGAGGGCTTGACCACTTTTCCGAAGAACGGTCCGGGAGCATATGACACCCTCGTTGCGAAGTACCCGAAATCGATGGCCTTGACGGGCATCCAGTGCGAAAATTGCCACGGTCCTGCCGGTCAGCACGCAGGTGGAATTCCGGTCCCGGGCAACAACAAGTTGGATGAGTCCTGGTCAACCGAGGTTTGCGCACCGTGCCACTTCTCGTCTGACCGTCATGGAATCGGTTATGCATACACCGGTTCACGACACTACACATCGAGTTCGAACGGGAGCACTCGCCTGAATAACTTCAATCGTCTTCTTTGCGCTCACTGCCATACGGGTCAGGGGTACGTATATGAAACGATTCAGGGAAACCTCCAGACGGTTCCGGCTACGGGAGAAGTTGAATATGTTGGCGGAACTGCGATGACTTGCGTGACCTGCCACGACCCGCACAACGGATCGAACGAGATGCAGCTTCGTGCGAAGACCGTGGGAGACGCGTGCCTCGGCTGTCACGTTGTCCGATTGAGCACGGGTGGTTCTTTACACACTTCCCACCAGGGTTCGATGCTTCTCGGTGTCAATACGACGCCGTTCAGTCAGGACGCCTTGAATGCATACAGTGCGGTGCCATCCGGTACCCCGCAGCAGGTTGTCGCGGCGGTTGGAGCATGGGGTGGATGGGAATTGCCGGGATATGTGTATGAGAATTCATCGCACAGCGATATCAAGGAGCGTTGCGTCGCTTGCCATATGGCCAGCTCGCCGTCGTTCCTCGCCGCCTCGGCCTCGAATTTTGTGCAGGCTGATACGATGATCACCAAGCTCGGCGGCCACACGTTCAAGGTTGCCTATGACAATATCGTCGGCAAAGACACAACGACCATTCTAAACCCGACGGGCTGCATGGAATGTCACGGCACTGTCTCGATGGACTTTGTCGAGTCGACACAAACCAAGACCAGGGGCCTCCTGGCAAACCTCTTCAAGGCACTGCCGAAGAGAGACTCTGCGGGAACGACAATCAGTACGATGACTGACACAGTCGCGTTCCAGGCATGGACAAAAGCTCCGGCATCTGCGAAGCGCAAACTTACGACGATCGACAAAGCGGCTATCTTCAACTACAACTTTGTCAATAGCGACGGAAGCTTCGGCGTCCACAACTTCAACTACGCAAAAGGCCTGTTGAACTCTTCGCTGGAGCAAGTGACGCTTGGTGCAGGTGCTTCATCCATCGCCTCCATCAAAGACGTACCGCTTGACAACGGAAAGAAAGTCCAGGTTGTGTGGAACGCTTTCCCGTCAGAGCAGTACAGCTACAACCAGGTTGTCAACTACGGTGTCTTCAGAAAAGATCCGACGCTTCCGAGCCTCAATTCCATCAAGAAGGTTGGAAGCTTCACCGAGCTGATGCAGACGACAAAGGTCGGCGGCTCAGCCATTATGGCGGGCAACGTGTGGACCTATGTTGGCTCAGTGCCTGCGTCGGGGCTGCCACAGTACTCCTACATTGCTTCGACGATCTTCGATTCAACGAAGACCTCGGGTCAACGTTGGACGACGTTCTACATCGCCGGCTACACGGCGGCCAGCACGGTTGCGTACTCGTCACAACCCGACAGCGGCTATTCAGTCGATAATATCTCGCCTGCCTCTCCGACAGGTTTGAATGCCTCCTTCACGAACAATACGGTCAACCTCCAGTGGAGGGCGAACGATGAGAGCGATGTCGTTGCGTACGCAATCTATCGCGGAACAACGCCGAACTTCAACCCGGCCGGTACGGCCCCGTTGGCGATAGTCCGGACACCGCTTTATCAGGATGCAGTTTCCCAAAGCGGCGTCGCATATTACTACAAGATCTCTGCGATCGACCAGGCGGGGAACGAGAGCGGATATACTGCGGTCAGTGTTCTCACGAGCGTCGAGACCGGCAGCGGAGTTCCGACAGAGTTCGCGTTGAACCAGAACTATCCGAATCCGTTCAACCCGACTACGGAAATTGCTTTCTCCGTACCGAAGCAGACAGCGGTAAAGATCGTGATCTACGGCTTGTCGGGCGAAGTGGTCGCAACAGTTGTCAACCAGACGATGTCGGCCGGCAACTACCGCATTACATGGAACGGTCGTACCGATGACGGCAGGTCGGTTGCAAGTGGCGTCTACTTCTACCACCTGCAGGCAGAAGGTTTCACAGCAACAAAGAAGATGACGTTGTTGAAGTAGTTATCGATTTCACAAGGCAGGAGTTCCCAGACCACTCGGAAAATGGTCTGAGAACCCTGCCTTTGTATTTCCAGCCGGCCCGCGAGCTCTCGACAGGTGGGGATTCCACTTGAATTGCAGCCCCTCTCGTGGGCTTTCTGTTTTTGAGAAAATGGGAAAGCAGTTATTGGAATTCGGGAAAAAGTTGACAGCAAACAAAGGCATAGGGCACAAAATAGCGCAGGCGGAGTACTTACATTCTGTGGGCGATGAAAATCTCAACGAAATCAAGATGGCACGTATCTTGAGCGATTTACTTCGAGAAAGTGAGATCGATGATCGCCATGGGAACAATTGCTGCGGAGAGCACCTCTCGGGAGGGTCTCTTGCAACGTGAAGAAAAGAAGAAGGTGCTCGTCTTCAGTCCTGACGCCGCGCTGGCGAAGAGCCTTTCGCTCTTACTGGAGGACCAGTACGAGATCGCGTGCGAGACCCAGCTTGACAATCTGAAGGCAGCCATTGGCAAAGCATCGCCGGCGCTGTTGCTCGTGGACCTGTTTGCCTTCCCGTCGGACATTCTCAAGGAAGTCACCGTTCTCCGGACGAGTCGGCTCAAGATCCCGGTCGTTCTTCTTCGCGTCTATCGTCAGCTTGCTCCGGACCTCGAAGAGACGATCAGAGATCTAGCGGACTTTGTCTTCTATAAGCCGTTCGATGTCAACGCTGTAGCGGACGCGGTTCACAAGCTTCTCGACGGCCAGGCCTGAGAGAGCTGCTCTGCGTTCTTTCACTGTAGCCTCCTTAATTGTCTGGAAGGGGGTAAGCACCGTGACAAGCGTTGCAGATTTGAGCCGAATCAAATTGGCTATGCTGCGGCAGCTTGATACTACGCTGCAGCAAAACTACCACCAGACTCTCGTCGATGTCCTGAACGAGCTCCGGATGAGGAGCGTCGTTTCCCAGCCCGATCCATCTCCTGACAAGGTCTTCTCAGTAATCCTGCAGACACGCGTTCTGACTTACAAACCTTCTCGCTCGGTTCAGCAGCTCAGGGAGGCTCTGGAACGATTGGCCCGCGGTAAGTTCGGGTTCTGTGTCCGTTGCGGCAGAGAGATATCGGCTGACGAGCTTCTGCGCGATCCCACACTCCCGTGCTGTCCGCTTTGCCAGGGCAAGGCAAACGACTAGCCGTGCAGGTCGCGACTCATTCGGCACCGACGGCAAAATACACCGACTAGCGAGGCAGTTGGCAAACTGTGCCCGCGTAGAAATCTCCCACCTTGAAGATCAATCTCCCCGACGGATCAGCGCAACACCCTCCGCACTCTCTCTGGATTTATCAGCGCATGACTGATAAAAACGCATTCGTTGTTGGACAAATCCAGTTTCTCCAATCTGAGAACCAGCGTATCTCGGTTCTCGCACAGAAGAAAGGGCCTGTGTTGAGACACCGAGTATTTTGCTATTTGTTAAGGTTTTTGGCTGATTCAATATCATTGGTGCTGGCACGAGAGTTGCGAGTTTTGAGTTGAAATTATATACCTTCTTTGAGTGTAGAGAAATTCAGCAGTTAGAAGAATCGAGAGATGAGAACGGATTTCAAGTCACTTCGCACCATCCTTTGGTTGTATCTCGCAGCGCTCATCGCTGTCAGCGTTCATGCGCAGACAAAAGAGGACTGCCTGACTTGCCATAGCGATTCATCGCTCACAATGGAAAGGAAAGGCAAGCAAGTCTCTTTGTACGTGAATGGGGGCGATCTTGACAAGTCGACGCACCGTAAATTAGTTTGCGTCGCGTGTCACGCTGGTTTCGATGCGCAGAACGTCCCTCACAAGGAAAAGATACAGCCAGTCAATTGCCTTACGTGTCATAAGGATGCCCCACTGAAACATCAGTTCCATCCTCAGATGAATATCACTGCGGGAGGCAAGGGGTTTGGTGTTGTCTCTTGCAAAGATTGTCACGGCACGCACGACGTGCACTCACCGAAATCTCCCGATTCGAAATTTCACTCAACAAAGTTGACTCAGTTCTGTGGATCGTGCCATAATGACGTGAAGGAGACCTTTTCGCAGTCATCGCATGGTCACGCTCAGGCATCCGGTATTCAGGGCGCACCATCCTGTATCGATTGCCATCGAAATCCTATCGTGCATGTCACAGCGAAGCAAGATACAACTCAGCTCAAGATTGCCCAGGAAAAACTCTGTCTCTCTTGCCATCAGGACGATCCAAACGTGAAGGCAAGAGTGTCGCCGACGGCCGGGTTCATCGCGGCATACGAAGGGAGTGTCCACGGCTCAGCACTTCAGCGAGGAAACGGTAGGGCTGCAAACTGTGTGGATTGCCATGGCAGTCATGAAATGAAGAAAGGATCGGACCCGACTTCACGTGTTGCCAAAGCGAATATCCCACAGACCTGTGCAAAGTGCCACGCTGAGATCGCAAAGGCATTCGGGTCGAGCGTCCATGGCATGGCAGTGAAGAACGGCGTCAATTCGGCTCCCGTGTGCACAGACTGCCACGGCGAGCACAATATTCTGAAACACACCGATCCTCGATCGCCTGTCGCTGCCGGCAACGTGTCGAGCCAGGTGTGTTCCCCATGCCATAGCTCGGTGAAACTGAGCCAGAAGTACGGCCTTGCGAACGACAGGTTCAAGAGCTTCGCTGATAGCTACCATGGTTTGGCGGGCACTGCTGGCTCTGTCCAGGTCGCAAACTGCGCCAGCTGTCACGGTGTGCACGATATCAAACCATCCAGCGATCCGACCTCACGTATCAACAAGGCCAATCTTGTCAAGACTTGTGGATCGTGCCACCCCGGAGCAAACGAGAACTTCACAAAAGGGGCGGTCCATGTCATTGCGACTGACAAACAGGACTCAGCACTCTATTACGTTTCGACAACGTACATCATCCTTATCATCGTCGTGGTTGGTGGCATGTTCTTCCACAACCTGGCCGACTTCATCAGGAAATCGAGACGACAGCTGATGTATCGACGTGGTCTGATTCCCAGGCCGCCGGTTGCTCACAGGTTGTATCTGCGAATGTCCCTGAATGAGCGGATACAGCACGCATCGCTCCTCATCAGTTTCATCACGCTTGTGCTCACGGGTTTTGCACTGAAATACCCGGATGCGTGGTGGGTTGTGCCGGTCCGTAATATCAGTCCTGTCATGTTTGAACTGCGCGGAATCCTGCACCGCATAGCCGCTGTCGTGATGGTCTCGGCGAGCTTGTTTCATCTTTACTACATTTTCTTTGTCCCACGCGGAAAGCAACTGATCCGGGACCTGCTACCGACACTCGATGATGTGACGGACGCTCTTGGTGTCCTTAAGTACAACTTTGGCTTCACGCCGATCAAACCGAAGTTTGGACGATTCAGCTATATCGAGAAGAGCGAATACTGGGCGCTTATCTGGGGGACATTCGTGATGGCTGCGACCGGCACCATCCTCTGGTTTGACAATACATTCCTCGGACTTCTTACGAAGTTGTGGTGGGATGTAGCCCGGGAAGTTCACTACTACGAGGCGTGGCTGGCGACACTCTCAATCATCGTCTGGCATTTCTACTTTGTCATATTCAATCCCGACATCTATCCGATCAATTTGGCATTCTGGAAGGGGACGCTGACGGAGGAGGAAATGGAAGAGGAGCATCCAAAGGAGTTGGAAGAGATTCGTCACGCCGAGATGAAGGCAGCGCTGAAAAAAGAGGTTGAGTCCGAAAAGGCAAAGGCTGCACTAGCAGAGGTCAAAAAATAGGTCTATGAATCGCTTGGCGATCCGGAAATATGGCCATTGCGCGAGGAATCACGGGGTGTTCCTGAGCGTGGTTTCGCTAGTGCTGCTCCTCGGTTGTTGGATGACTCCGGCGCGTGCACAGGAAAACGCTGACTGTCTGGGCTGTCATAGCGATAAGACTCTCGAAGGGACCCGCGCTGGAAAGAAGATATCGGTATTCGTCGAAGAGAAGAGATTTGCAGAGTCGGTCCACGCTGCGCTGACGTGCGTCTCGTGTCACGAGGATCTCGCGGGAAAAGAGCTGCCTCACGAAGGAGGTCTGAAGGCCGTCCAGTGCGGGAAATGCCATGTTTCCGAGGAAGCTCTCCACGCCAAATCGCTCCATGGCAAAGCCGTCGCGCGTGGTGATCAGCTGGCTCCTCGCTGCAAGGATTGTCACGGGAATCACAACATACTTCCTTCGAAGGATCCGAGATCGCCGATTTCAGCCCTTCAGGTCCCGTTCTTGTGCGGAAAGTGTCACAAAGAAGGGTCGCCGGTTTCATTGCAGAGGACGATTCACCAGGATCACATTCTGGAGAATTTCTCCGAGAGCATCCACGGTCAGGCTCTGTTCCAAAAGGGTCTGATTGTTGCACCAAACTGTGCATCGTGCCATACGCCGCATTCAATTCTTCCTCACACGGATCCGGCGTCGTCGATTGCAAGGGGCAACATATCCAAAACGTGCACGAAATGTCATGCGCAGATTGAAATCGTTCATCGCAAGGTTATCAGGGGAGAACTCTGGGAGAAGCAGGCTCACGTCCTTCCCGCGTGTGTGGATTGCCACCAGCCGCACAAAATCCGGAAGGTTTTCTACACGCAGGGGATGGCGGACCAGGATTGTCTCCACTGCCACGAGAACAAGAATCTGAGGGCGTCGAAGGATGGGCGGCCGCTTTTTGTGCAGGGAGAGCAGCTTGGGTTCTCACGGCACTCAAAAATCTCGTGCAGTCAGTGTCACTCTGAAGTAAGCGTTTCGCATGTCCGACCCTGCGAAACGATCACGAAAAAAGTAGATTGTACGTCGTGTCACGCGGAAATCGGCCAGCAATTCCAGGTAAGCACGCACGGGAAACTCGTGGCGAAGAACGACCCCAATGGTCCGACGTGCAAAGAGTGTCACGGTACACATGATGTTCTGGGCAAACTGAGCCCGAATTCTGCGACGTTCCCAACAAATGTTCCAGCCCTCTGCGCAAAGTGTCATCGAGAGGGGCAAAAAGCTGCCGCCCGGTACACGGGCTCTCAGCATGAAATCATAGAGCATTACACGGAGAGCATCCACGGCAAAGGATTGATGAAGAGTGGGTTGACGGTAACCGCCACGTGCACCAGCTGTCACACACCGCACAGCGTGCTCCCGAAGAGCGACACACTCTCGACCGTGAATCCGCGCAATGTACCCCAGACGTGCGGACGATGTCACCATGGAATCGAAGAGCAGTTCGAAGCGAGCATCCATGCGCAGAAAGTTGGGAAGACTGGTAAGCCATTGCCGGTCTGCAGCGATTGCCACACAGCGCACACGATCCGCCGGGTTGATGCGACCGGGTTTAAGCTGGAAATAATGGTGCAGTGTGGTCGATGCCACGAAGCGATTGCCAAGACGTACTTCGACACATACCACGGCAAAGTTTCCCAGTTGGGCTATACGAAAACGGCGAAGTGTTACGATTGCCACGGGGCGCATGATATTCTTGCTGTTTCGGATCCGCGTTCGCACCTCAGCCGCGAGAATGTCGTCGGGACGTGCCAGAAGTGTCATTCAGGGGCGACGCGTCGTTTTGCAGGATACTTGACACATGCAACACACCATGATCCTCAGAAATACCCGTTCCTCTTCTGGACATTCTGGGGGATGACGTCGCTTCTCATCGGCACGTTCTTCCTTGGCGGTGTGCACACGTTGCTCTGGCTGCCGCGGGCGCTCAAGATGCAACGCGATCGGCGCAGGGACTCTGAGAAAAAGAAACAAGAAGACGAAGGAGAGCATGGAACAAGCGACCGGACCTGATACGGCGCCAGCGGCGGGAGAGAATCAGTTTCTCCGATTCAAGAGACTGAATCGGGTTCTCCACGTCGTCATGATCGTCAGCTTCATGAGCCTTGCCCTCACGGGTATGACGCTGAAGTTCGCGTACACGGGATGGGCCGCGTTTCTCTCGCGGCTGTTCGGTGGCTTCGAGTCTGCCGGCTACATCCATCGGGTTGCAGCAGTGGCGATGATCGGCATTTTCATTGCCCACATTGTCGATATAGTCAGAATGAAGAACCGGATCTATGGCTCGTGGCGAGCGTTGATCCTGGGTCCCGATTCGATGGTCTTCAACAAGAAAGACCTGCAGGATCTTATTGGAAACTTCAAGTGGTTCCTCGGAAAGAGCCCGAGACCTCAGTACGGTCGCTGGACCTACTGGGAAAAATTCGACTATTTCGCAGTGTTCTGGGGAATCGCTGTTATCGGATCTACTGGTTTGACACTTTGGTTCCCGGAGCTGTTCACCAGAGTATTCCCCGGTTGGCTGCTGAACGTGGCTACGATCATCCACAGCGACGAGGCGCTCCTGGCAGTTGGGTTCATATTCACAGTGCACTTTTTCAATACTCATCTCCGTCCAGAGAAATTCCCGATGGATATCGTCGTATTTACGGGTAGGATGCCGGTCGATGACTTGAAGGAAGACAAGCCTGCTGAGTATGATGCCCTTGTGAGGGCAGGGAAGTTGAAGGATCATCTTGTAGAGCCGTATCAGCCGATCGTCATCCGGGCCATTCGCATCTTTGGATGGACAGCGCTTTCGATTGGCTTCAGTATCGTCGTTTGGATCATCTATGCGATGCTGTTCGCATACCAATAATGAGAAGAAAACCGTTGCAAATGAAGGCGGTTGATAGTATTATCGATATTGCTATCCGCTATTGCACCGAATTCTTGCTGCTAATCCTATGAAAAGAATCTTCCCGAGCTCATTTTATAATCCGCTCACACTTGTTGGCGCCGCGATTGCCGTTGTCAGCCTGGGCCTGATATTCTTCCTGATGGTCCTTGAAAGCCTGGCGGAATCGCCAAAGCCATACATGGGAATAGTCGCCTTTGTGCTGCTTCCGGCTGTCCTGTTGATCGGACTGCTCATCCTGATATTCGGAATCCTTCGTGAGAGGAAACGAGTGCACGATGGGAAGCCCGAGACGCGATTGCCGCAGATCGACCTGAACAATCCCAAACACAGAACGGCGTTTGCCGTATTTTCGGTAGGAACAGTCCTCCTTCTCATGTTGTCGGCATTCGGAAGTTACCAGGCATATGAGCACACCGATTCCGACACGTTCTGCGGAACGACGTGCCATACCGTTATGGAGCCTGAGTTCACAGCATACCAGAACTCTCCTCACGCCCGGGTAGGTTGCGTGAAGTGTCACATCGGACCGGGTGCCGGCTGGTTTGTCCGTTCGAAGCTCTCGGGTGCATATCAGGTATATGCAACGCTTTTCAACAAGTATCCTCGACCTATCCCGACCCCGATCGAGAATCTGCGTCCAGCGCAGGAGACCTGCGAGCAGTGTCATTGGCCAAAACACTTCTTTAGCGAGAAGGAAATTCAAAACACCTATTTCACGTCGGATGAAAAGAACTCTAAGTGGTCGCTCAACCTGCTTGTCAAAGTTGGCGGAGGGAATTCAGAGGCAGGCCCGACATCCGGCATTCACTGGCATATGAACATCGCCAACCAGGTGACGTATGCAACGCTTGATTCTCAGCGGCAGGTTATTCCCTGGGTGCAGGTCAAATCGGCTGACGGAAAAGTTGTGACATATAAGTCGACGGACAATCCCCTGAGCGACGAGGACTTGAAGAAGGCGAAGATGCGCCGTATGGATTGCATCGACTGTCACAACCGGCCAACACATATTTATCCTCCCCCCGCTCGTTCTGTCAATCACGAAATGTCACTTGGGTGGATAGATCCCGAGCTGCCGAATGTCAAGAGCATTTCGGTCAAGGCACTCGAGTTGCCGTATACGACGAAGCGTGTCGCTCTCGACAGCATCAAGCTGGTGGTAGAGGAGTACTACCGCACGACGTATCCCGATGTCATGGCGAAAAAAGGCGCCCAAATAGAACGGGCAATTGCGGAGCTTCAAAAGATCTACAGCCGCAGCTATTTCCCCGAGATGCGTGTCAGCTGGCGGAAGTTTAACGACAACATCGGCCACATGTACTATCCGGGATGTTTCCGGTGCCATGACGGAAAGCATGTGTCTGAAGAAGGAAGGGTGTTGCCCCGGGACTGCAACGTGTGCCACACGATTCTCGCACAGCAATTTGAGAAAGACAAGCTTCGCCTTGATCTCGGAGGTATCGAGTACAAGCATCCGGTCGACATCGGCGACGCATGGAAAGAGATGAACTGCAGCGACTGTCACAACGGCCAGTGACGTCGATGTTCGAAACGATGAAACGATCACCCTTAATCGATGCGCAGCGTCTCTGAAGCATCGAGAGAAAGCACAATCCTATGAAGAGTGAATTCACCCCTACGGGTCAGCCTGACAGCGACAGAAGGGACTTCCTGAAATACATCCTGGGGGGAGGACTTCTCGCGTGGCTGGCGGCGGTGCTCTACCCAGTCATGGCATACCTGAAGCCGCCAAAGCAGGGTGAGGTGGAGGTAACGAGTGTGAAGGCCGGCAAGGCAAGTGCCATCGAAAAAGACAGCGGTGTCATCGTCCGCTTTGGCAGCAAGCCTGTGATTCTGGTGCGAAACGCCGCAGGCGAGTTCCGCGCATTTTCCGCAACGTGCACGCACCTTGACTGCACAGTGCAGTACCGTAAAGATATGGGGCTGATCTGGTGCGCCTGTCACAACGGGCGATACGATCTTAACGGACGCAATGTGGCTGGTCCGCCGCCGCGTCCGCTTGACGAATACAGAGTCGTAGTCCAAGGTGACGAAATCTCAATCTCGAAAAAAGTATGAAGACGCTCTGGTCCAACATCTATGACTGGGTTGATGAGCGTGTCGAGCTCGGCGGCCTGGTAGAATACATGGGCAAGAAGTACGTACCGGTGAATCGCCACTCGATATGGTACTACTTTGGTGGCGTCTCGCTCTTCCTGTTCATCATCCAGGTAGTGACGGGCATCCTTCTGCTCCTGTATTACAAGAGTGGCGAACAACTCGCATTTGAGAGCATCCAGTTCATCATGTCGAAAGTCCAGTTCGGATGGCTCATTAGGTCCATTCACAGCTGGACGGCGAACCTGTTCATCCTGACGGCGATGATTCACATGTTCAGCGTCTTCTTCGCGAAGGCGTACCGGAAACCGCGGGAGGTTACCTGGTTCACGGGCATGCTGATGTTCTTCCTCCTGCTCGGCTTCGGCTTCAGCGGATATCTCCTCCCGTGGAACGAACTGGCGTTCTTCGCAACAAAGGTCGGGACCGATATTGCGGGTGCTGTCCCGGTTGTCGGTAAGCCGATGATGGTGTTCCTGCGCGGCGGGGAAGACGTCACCGGCGCAACGCTCTCTAGGTTCTTTGGATTTCACGTCGCTGTTCTCCCTGGCATCTTTACCGTGCTCCTCAGCATTCATTTGCTTCTGGTGCAGAGGCAGGGGATGAGCGAGCTGATATCACATGAGCAGATACCGCCGGCGGAACGAAAGACGATGCCCTTTTTCCCGAATTTCCTCTTGCGCGATCTCCTCTTTTGGCTCGTCGTTCTCAATCTTCTTGCGATTCTCGCGGTGTTCTTCCCGTGGGAGCTCGGAAAGAAAGCTGATGCGTTTGCCTCAGCCCCTTCGGGCATCAAGCCTGAGTGGTATTTCCTGTTCATGTTCCAGACGCTGAAGTATATCCCGGGCAAAATCCTCTTCTTCGATGGCGAGGTGCTCGGAATTCTTCTCTTTGGATTGGGCGGTCTTCTCTGGCTCATGGTGCCATTCTGGGACCGGAAGAGCTCTCGCGGCGAGACCAACCGCTTCATCAACTATATAGGGATCTTCGTGGTCTTCTATATCCTGGTACTAACAATCGTCGGGTGGATCCTATGAAAAAGACTGCCCGAATGTTGGCTGGCATGATGATACTGTTGTTCTGCGCACTCGGCCAGGCGTTCACGGAGGATAAATGCCTCACGTGTCACGAGACTGTCGGGGGCAAGGCCGTCGATCTCTTCAAACAGGATATCCACCATGCGAAGGGAGTTTCCTGCGCAGGTTGTCATGGCGGTAATGCGCAATCGGATGACATGGAAAAGGCGATGGACAAGAAGGCCGGTTTTATCGGCGTTCCGAAAGGTGATGAGATCTCCAGGGCCTGTGCCAAGTGTCATGGGAACGCGGAGCAGATGAAGAAGCTCGGGTCCGCATTGCCGACGACACAATACGCCAACCTCCAGATGAGTGTTCACGGAAAGTTAGCAACGAACGGGAAAGAGCATATCGTGCAGTGCATCACCTGTCATAACGCTCATGGCGTGGTTTCCGTCAAGAACCCGTCTTCACCCGTGTATCCGCTGAACATCGTCAAGACGTGCACCAAGTGTCACGCAGATGCTGCGTTCATGAGGACCTACAATCCTTCGCTGCCCGTCGACCAGCTTGACAAGTACCGCACAAGCGTTCACGGTACGAGGAATGCGAAGGGGGACTTCAAAGTGGCGCAGTGTGCAAGCTGCCATGGCAGCCACAATATCCTTTCTGCAAAAGACACGAAGTCATCAGTGTATCCGGGGAATATTCCTTCGACGTGTGCTCATTGCCACAGCAACGCCGACTACATGAAGGAATACAAGATTCCGACTGATCAGTTTGACAAGTTCTCGAAGAGCGTCCATGGGGTTGCACTGCTTCAGAAGCATGACAACGGAGCACCGGCGTGCAACAGCTGTCACGGCAACCATGCAGCGACACCCCCAGGTATTGAGTCGGTTTCCAAAGTGTGCGGATCGTGTCACGCTCTGAATGCCGATCTCTTCTCGGCGAGTCCTCATAAGAAGGCGTTTGACGACCGAAAGCTTCCAGAGTGCGAGACGTGCCATGGTAATCATGAAATCATAGTCGCGACGAACAAGCTGCTCGGTGTGACATCCGAGGCAGTGTGCAGCAGGTGTCACAATGAGAGCCTGAATGTCAAAGGATTCGCCGCAGCGAAATCGATGAGAGGATTGATCGACAGTCTTGAGACGCAGGAGCATCGGGCGATTGCCCTGATCGACGAGGCCGAACAGAAGGGAATGGAAATCTCGGAGGCAAAATACAAATTACGGGATGCCCATCAGGCGCGGCTTGAATCGAGGACCATGGTCCACTCCTTCAATGAAGCCCATTTCCGTGAAGTAGCAGCCAAGGGTCTCGTAGTCTCGGCAACGGTGAGCCAGGAGGCCACTCAAGCGCTCGACGAATATGTTTTTCGCAGAGTTGGCCTGGGACTTGCTACGCTCGTGATCACTGTGTTGGCAGCGTCGCTGTACGTGTTCATCCGGAGGCTCGAGCGACGACAGGCATTGGGAGGAAAGTAACTCCCTTATCTTCACATCGTTAACTAACTGAGGAGGATCTCTATGATAACCCGTTTTCTAGCTGTGCTGTTGATTCTGTTGGTTGCCGTTGGATTTACATCACTCGCCCAGAACAAGTACATCGGCGTCAAGATGTGCTCCATGTGCCATAAGGCGGAAAAGACAGGGAATCAATTTGGCGTTTGGCAGAAGAGCAAACATGCCGAAGCCTACAAGACCCTGACTGGTGCTAAGGCTGCTGAGATTGCCAAAGCAAAAGGCATCAAGAACGCAGCGGAAGCTCCGGAATGTCTCGAATGCCATGGCGCGGTTGATGCAAAGCTTGCAGACAAGACCTACGATGTGAAAGACGGCGTGCAGTGCGAGTTGTGTCACGGAGCCGGTTCGGGCTACAAGAACATGGCTGTCATGAAAGACCATGCAAAAGCGGTCGCAGCCGGTCTCCGCGATTTCACGGTGAAGGGGGCGGCAGAAAAGGTCTGCTTGACCTGCCATAATGAAAAGAGCCCAACCCACGCAGCATTCAAGTTTGACGAGATGTGGGCAAAGATCAAGCACGCGGTTCCAAAGGGCTAAGTGCTTGGATTTCGTTTCAGTGGTACTTCAGGGGCGGCGCTGCACTGCGAAGCGCGGCGCCGACTCTCCCTTTCGTTTGAACGTAAGGGGATGGTACGTATGGACAGAAGCGCAGTCCAGAAGTCTTTTGAAGTCTGGTTATTTGTTGCTGTTGCCACATCGATGAACGGTATGTTTCGGAGCCTGTTTCTAACTCCGAGGGTGGGAGAATACGCTTCGCACGTGCTCAGCGTACTGACTCTGATGATCGTCATCCTGTTGTCGTCCTCGGTGCTGGTGAACAGACTCCTGAAGGAATACGGCAACACGGATTTGTTTCTGATCGGATCCATCTGGGCAGCACTGACGTTGAGCGTCGATTTGGTCTTTGAGCACTTTGTTTTGGATATCCCCTGGAGAGCGATTCTCAGCGATTACAATCTGTCCTCCGGCAGGATATGGATTCTGGTGCTGACTACGGAGTTCATCGGGCCGTGGTTCATGGCATCGAACAGGCGTTGACCGGCACCGAAACGCTTGGCTCCGGGAGGGAGGCTCCATCCAATGTGTCTCCAACGATAGTATCGTGTGACCCACGAATATGGTTTTGATCAACAATTCTATCAGAATGATTATGAAGAAATTCCTGGTTGTCACCTTTCTCATCACCCTGTCCGTTTCGGGTGCATTCGCACAACGACTTCAGGCGAGGTTCGTGACCTCTGCTTATGCCTGGGAGCGTCAGGATTCGATCGGAACGTCCTCGCAGCACCTGTTCGGATACCAGACGATCCAGCTCTCAGTTGCGGGCGAGAAGCTCTCATTCAACACCTATCTTCAGGGCTTTAATGATTTCGCTGGCCCTGTGAAGAATGAGGGGACCATGAGAGTCTACAATTTCTATTTCAAAGCCACGAATATCGGACAGCTTGCGGATGTAAGCCTGGGCCGTCAGGCGATCTTCGCTGGTGTGGGGACGGGGACCATCGACGGCGGACTTGCCTCGCTCAAGTTCCTCGACTCCCGCCTGAAAGTTGTTGGATACTATGGCGCGCTCCCGTCTGAGCGCTACAAGATGGCTATGATCAATAATGCCGGTGACAACTATATGACAGGCGGCCAACTGGTTGCCTCGCCTGCTGACTTTGCACAGATCTCGGTCAGCTATATGCAGAAGCATCTGCAGCCCGAGACATACATTGGCATCCGCCGTGATTCGCTTTTCAATCCGTACCCGATCGAAATCAAGCCTTCTGCAGCGGCAGAAGAATATCTCAGCGGCGATGTCAATCTCGAATACAACGATGTCATCTCGGGATACGGCCGCTATGATTACGATCTCCTTTCGGACAAGAACTCACGGATGCAGCTCTTCACGCGGGTGAAGCCATTCGGCTCCCTGAACGTCAAAGCGCTCGAGCCGCTGAGTTTGACAGGTGAGTACATCCAGCGCGATCCGCGATTGCTCTATAATTCGATCTTCTCGGTCTTCACATTCAACTCGCTTAAGGAATATGAGGTCGGAGCTGAATACGCGATCGGACTGCACTGGCAGGTATTCGGGAAGTATGGAGCGGTCTCCTACAACGACGCGACACAGAACCAGATCACCGTCGGCCTCAACGGCGAGCACGTCTCCCTGAGCGTCACGCGAGACAACGGCGATGGCGGAGAGCTGAGCGCGGCATCGTTGAATCTTGGATATCCGCTGCTCGACAACAAGTTGACGCCGACATTTCTTCTCGGTTATGCTCACTATAAACTGAGCGAGTACTCATCCAAGCTGGATGATGCGCTCAGCGTTGCTGTAGGGGCTGTCTATCGTCCCTCGCGTCTCTTCAGCGTCGATGCACAGGCGCAATGGATCCAGAACAAAATCTACAGCAACGATATGCGGTTTTTCGTCAGGGTAAACTACCTCCTCAGTCAACAATTAAGAATTTTCTAGCAGAATCCTTATGCTAAAGCCAATGCCCACATCACACAGCACTGTTCGACGGGTACTCGACGGTTGCATGACTGTCGCTGCCTGTGTGCTGACCTTGACGCTGGTCGTTCTTCCCGGTGTAATCGCCCAGTCAAAGGATCAGCCGACAACTGTCAAATTCTCTCATCGCTTTCACGTCAGGGATGCGAGTCTCGCCTGTGCGGATTGTCATACCGCCGCGCCGACGAGCAAACTCGCTTCGGATACCCTGCTTGCGACACACGAGAACTGCAAGACATGTCATGAAGAGCAGCTGAACTCGAAGTGCTCGTACTGCCATACGAATGACGACCCGTCGACGTATATGACCACTGCACTGCCGAAGCGAAATCTGATGTTCTCGCACCAGCAGCACGTCGAAGTGCAAAAGGTCGAGTGTGAAAAATGTCACACGGGCGTCGACAAAGCGGAAATCGGTGTTTCGGTTGCGATCCCGGCGATGCCAACCTGCAATACCTGCCATAATGACGTCAAGGCATCGAACGCGTGTGAAGGATGTCACGTCGACTTGGCTGCTCTCCGGCCGCGAGAGCACAATCGCACAGACTTCGTTCGCGAACACAAGATGGTTGCCCGGGTGTCAACGGCGACGTGCGCATCATGCCATACACAGGAGTCGTGCGCAGACTGCCACAACGGTTCGGACCTGCTGAAAGTCGATGTTCCCGGAAAAGATCTTATGTCTCTCCGATCGCCAAGGCTTACGTCCATGGATCGTGGTCAGGACACGCGCCTGACGAAGGTTCACGACCTTAATTTCAAGTTCACTCATGGTCTCGCAGTAGAAGGGAAGAAATCAGATTGCCAGAGCTGTCACAACCTTCAGACATTCTGCGCGACCTGCCACGAGGCTGGCGGCGATGTCAACCAGGGCAAGTTCCAGCCTGAGTCCCACCAGAAGGCAGGGTTTGTGACGATTGGTGTTGGTTCCGGTGGAGGGGTTCACGCGAAACTCGCGAGGCGGGACATTGAGAGCTGCGCAGCGTGTCACGATACCCAGGGGGCTGATCCGACCTGCATCACGTGCCACATGGATTCTGACGGTATCAAGGGCACAAACCCCCGCACGCACCAGCTTGGATTCATGGCAGGTGAGCATGGCTCGTGGCACACCGATCCTGGGGCCACATGCTACGTTTGCCATACAGACGCCAACGCTCGTGTCGGTGGAGTCAAAGGACAGAAGTTCTGTGGCTATTGTCATAAGTGAGCAGAGACCTATGAGAACACATCAAATACCCACGATTGTAGTACTGACGGCACTGGTCGTCATTGTATCTCTGCTGAATTCATGCAGTGATCTCAAGAGTGTGCAGGACTTGCCGATGGCCTCAACCGGCACGCTCCAGATTCATGATGCCGGTTGGTCAGACACGACGGCGTCCAATTTCCACGGAACGGTGCTGAAACAGTCGCAGTACAATCTCACGGAATGTGCGACTTGCCACTCGTCACAGTTCACCGGCGGAACAAGCGGCGTTGCATGCGCCAAGTGCCACCAGTACTACCCACACCCGGCTGGATTCGGGTCATCGACGGTGCACCCGCTGTTCCTCTACAATCAAAATTATCCGATGAGTCAGTGTAAAGCATGCCATGGGGCCACATATGCCGGAGGAAGGGATGCAAACCTCTCCTGCGTGAAGTCGGGATGCCACGTTGACGCGAACAATGCCGCAAAGTCGCCTGAGTCATGCAGCACTTGCCATGGCAACTTCAAAGCGACGACCAATGATCTTGTCTCTGCTGCTCCGCCAAAGACGGTTCTGGGCGTTTCGGATCCAGCGGCGCGTGGTGTCGGTGCACATCAGAAGCACCTCGCCACCGGTTTGCTGGGCAAGACGCTGAAATGTCAGGAATGCCATACTGTACCTTCACAACTCACCTCAGCCGGACACCTCGGAACACTGCCTGCCGAAGTTGTGTTCAATGATACGCTCTCACAACTTAAATCCGGCAACGGATCGTTGATTCCGAAACCTTCATACGATCCGACGACGCTCAAATGCAGCAACACATTTTGCCACGGGGATTGGAAGATCAGGAAAGCGACTTCTTCTTCACAGTTCATCTATACTGATTCTGTGATGGTCGGCGAGAACTATTCCCCGGTTTGGACCGGCGGATCGACAGCGGCGGCGTGCGGAACCTGTCACGGCATCCCTCCGAAGGGCCACCTCGTGCTGGCCGTCTCTTCATGCGGCACATGTCACATCGGTGTTGTCGACAACAACGGGCAAATTGTCGACAAGACAAAACACATGAACGGCAAGATCAACGTCTTCGGTCAGGAGTACGCATTCTAACCTGCGTGGTTGCTCTGCGCGAATTTTGATTACACAACCATTGATGGAAGGGAGAGGCTGAGAGGGAACATGGTGGGGACTCTTATTGTCTATTTGTCATGTGCAGCCGCAGCGGTTTCGGCGTACTCGTACTACAGAAGCCGCGTCGACGAGAAGCGGTTCCTTTCGCTTGCACGGAACAGCTACGGCATCATGACTGTTGGCGTCATCGCTGCGTCTGTGATGTTAATGGTCTATATCCTGGGCCACCAGTTCGAGTACGACTACGTGTGGGCCTATAGCTCCAGGTCGTTGCCTCTTCACCTGTTGATTACGACGTTTTGGGCCGGCCAGGAAGGAAGCTTCCTGCTCTGGGCGCTCTGTGGGTCGATCATCGGAATCATCTTGATGGCCTACACGCGGCGGAAGGGAATCGAGGCAGACACCATGACGATTTTCGGGATCGTCCAGGGATTCCTGCTATTGCTGCTGATCGCCAAATCCCCCTTCCAGTTCGTATGGAATGCTCACCCGGACGCTCCCGTGGGAATGGTTCCCCAGGATGGTCGAGGCCTTAATCCGCTCCTGCAAAACTTCTGGATGATTGCTCATCCGCCGATATTGTTTGCGGGTTTTGCGATGATGGCGGTTCCCTTTGTGTTTGCCGTGGGCGCCCTCTGGCGTAGGACATATCTCGAGTGGATTCCGAATGCTTTGCCCTGGGTCATTGCAGGCACGATCGCACTCGGGACAGGAATTATGCTTGGAGGCTACTGGGCCTATGGTGTTCTCGGATGGGGAGGCTGGTGGGGATGGGATCCGGTCGAGAATTCCTCGCTCATTCCATGGATGATCGGCATTATCCTGATCCACACGATGCTCGTACAACGTAAGACCGGCGGGCTCGCCAAGACCAACTTCTTTCTGGGTATTTGCACATACGTCCTGGTCGTCTATAGCACGTTTCTGACACGGAGTGGTATCCTCGGCTCAGCTTCTGTCCATTCATTTGTCGATCCCGGTGCGATCGCCTACACGCTTCTCGTTGTCTGGATCGGCGCATCACTCCTGTTCGGTTTCGGAATGCTGATCTTCCGCTGGAAGGATCTCTCGAAGTTCGCAACCCGATCTCCGCTGTTCACGCGCGAGTCGCTGCTCGCTATCAGCGCAGCTGTCATGGGCGCCAGTGCATTCGTCATTTTGTTTGGTACGAGCCGCCCATTGCTCTCTGGGGGGACGCTCGAGCCGTCGTTCTATGACAAAACGAACCTCCCGATTGCCATTGCGCTCGGCTTTCTGCTTGCAATAAGTCTGGTTGTTCAGTGGAAAGAAGAATCCTCTCGCCGGATACTGAAGAACTCAGCTGTATCATTCCTTGCATCAGGCGCCGTGGTCGTTGTCCTCGTGCTGTCGGGTCTTCACGACATCCTGATCGGCTTATTTGCGTTCACATCCCTTTTTGCATTCTTCGTCAACTTCATCCGCCTGTATACACTTGCGAAAGAGAATATCCGGTTCACGGGAGGGGCCATCGCTCACATAGGATTAGCAATTCTCTTTCTCGGCATCATCGGATCGGGGCACTACGGTGAGAAAAAGACAGCGTCGTTGACGATGAACGAACCGAAAGAAGTCCTCGGGCATCAATTGACCTTCAAGGGATCCAGTCCGATGCCGGACGGAAAATGGAAATTCTCGATCAATGTAGTCAAGGGGGGCTCATCGTTCGATCTGGAACCGGTGATGTATCAGAGCGACTACAACAACAGTTTGATGCGGAATCCGGACTACGCGACGACCTTGACGCGTGATTTCTACATTGAACCGGTTTCGCTCGAGGAGGTAGCTCCTGCTACATCTCCCGGACAGGCAACAGTCCTTCAGCTGAAGAAAGGGGAAACCAAGAACATCGGCGATGTGGCGGTCACGTTTGTACGATTCGACATGGACCACAAGAGCATGGATCCTGCAAGCGTGAGCAAAGGAATGCCTATCGGTGTAGTTCTAAATGTGAACCGTGGGACGTCGAGTGAACAACTCACTCCTGTCACATTGTTCACAGGCGCTCAGAGCACTCAGGTTCAGCCTGCACGAACGAAGGACGGCTCTCTCAGCTTTGAACTGTTGGGCATGAACGTCGATACTCAGGCAAAAGGTTCGGTGATCGAACTGAATGTGACTGGCCTCGGCGGACAGGCCGGAACGTTGCCGAAATCAGAACTGCTGGTAATCGAAGCAAGCGTGAAACCGTTTATGAGCCTGGTCTGGGCCGGAGCGCTCCTGATGATTGTCGGTCTCGGCATCTCTCTCTCGACGAAGTTCAATAGCGCCTCAACGAAACAATCCGACCCCGGGAAAAACAGCGGCGCTGCAACAGGAGAAGGGAACAAAGTTGAAGCGAAAGAACTCACAGAGACGAAATAGCAGACGGGATTTGTTCGCGAAAGGTGGAAAAGAAATGCCCGCTACCGGATACCGGAAGCGGGCGTTCTTGTTATTGCAGGATTTGGCAATCGATGCAGGTCCCCGGCAGGACTAAGCCGGGTCTTTCCCCAGCGAAGGTTTCTCGGGAATGGCGAAGAGCTTCAGTCCCCGAAGCTCTTCATTGTACATCTCATCCCTGAAGTTCATCAGCCTTCTGAGGATGTCAGACATTCTGTTGACGTTGTCCTGGATTTCTTTCAGGTGCGATCTCAATTGAGGGTCGATCCGCTCAGGCGAGGAATTGACCTTGTTCAGCGTCAGATCGATAATCGCCATCGGATTGTTTAGTTCGTGATGAACAGTGCGAATCATTGTTGTTATCGCATCAATGCGTTGGCGCGTAATCTCTATCCTTGAGGATTCCTTTTGGTATTCACGTTTCTCGAGTCCGGCCAGAATTGCTTTCTCCATCACATAAGGATTCGAGAGCTCTTCTTTCGTAAGATAGTCGTCGGCGCCGAGCTTGAAAACGTCATGCACGATTCTGTAATCCTGGCTGGCGGAAATGACGATGACGACGGTGTCCAGGTCGCGGCTCCGCAATGCTCTCAGGAAATCGCCGCCGGTGATCCCCGGGAGATAGAAATCGAGGAGGATAACGTCGAACGCACCAGCCTTCTTCACCGATTCCAGGGCATCCTCGGCAGAGTCAACGATCTTGACCTGGTAATTGTACTCGAGCGATCGTTTCAGGATGTGGTTAAATGACTGGGCGACCGCCGGTTCATCCTCGACGATCAAAATATTGCGCGTCACCATACGACTCTCCAGACTTTGAAAGATCCGAATCCAGACCGGAGGGGAGACCTTAACATTTCCCTCACGGAGTCTATTCTGCAAATTCCTCATTCAAAGATACTGGTATCTTTTCAAACATGCACAAGTCTGCCGACGTGGAGACTTTTTCGATTCCACGACACTGATCTTGCCCTACTTGGGCGGTTCTATGTATCTGTTTCAACTTGAGATTTCTGTAAGCTTGGCTCTAGACGCCCTTTCCGGGGGCCCGTCGAACCTTCGCCGAGCAGAGGATAAAGGGACCGACCGACCTTTCCACGGATAGGAACGGACGAACAGACCTTCGCAAGGGTGAGAAAGATCCTCACCCCCTAGTCGTCGAAATCTATGGAACGGTGAGTGGGGTTTCCCCCATCTAGTCGGCACGCTTTTTGACCTTCGGCGGGGAGACTGTAGGGGAGGAAGACGGGGGAGCGCCCGATGACATTCCGTGACTTTGAATCAATCCTAACCATCAACAACTTCTATATTGAAAGCTATGAACATTGGCATTCTTAAAGAAGAAGCCTCCATCGAGCGACGGGTTGCTCTGTCGCCGGCTGGAGTCGAGGATTTGACATCCGAGGGGCACAGCGTTTATGTGCTTCATCAGGATGGTGCTCGGGCGATTTTCAGAGATGAGGACTATCAAATTGCAGGCGCAACGATTACCTACAGTCCTGAGGAGATCATCAATCGATCCGATCTCGTCCTGAAGGTGTCGCCGCCAACCGAAGCCGAACTCCAATTGTTGAGGGAGGGGCAGGCAATCTTTTCCTCGCTGCATCTCGCGGTGTCCCGGCGTAAAGTTCTCGAGAAACTGCTTGAGGCAAAAGTGACTGCGGTCGCCTTCGAGCTCATCGAGAATGAGAAGGGAGATCTCTCCTTGTTGCAGGTGATGAGCGAGATCGCCGGTCAGATCGCCATTCAGGTCGGGGCTCACTACCTCCAGGCCGGGCAGGGAGGGCGCGGCACGCTGCTGGGAAGTCTGCCGGGAATTCCACCGGCAAATGTCGTCATCCTCGGCGCCGGGACAGTGGGTCGAACTGCAGCTCGAATTGCCCTGGGCATGGGAGCGAACGTGACCGTGCTCGACAAGGATCTGGGCCGGCTTCGGGAGCTCGAGAATCTGTTCCAATGGAAGATCAGTACGAGCGTAGCGACGAGCTACCACATTTCCCGCTCAGTGCGGTTTGCAGACGTGGTCATCGGGGCTGTGCTCCTGAAAGGGGAGAAAGCTCCGCACGTCATCACCGAAGCGATGGTAAAAGAGATGAAGCCGGGCTCGGTCATCATCGATGCTTCCATTGACCAGGGAGGGTGTGTTGAAACCAGTCGTCCCACGACGATTGACGATCCGATCTTCGTCATGCATGGTGTAACGCACTATTGTGTCCCGAACATGCCAGCGGTGGTTGCAAGAACCGCAACCATGGCGATGACCAACGCACTGATGCCGTACATTCAGCAGGTGTGCGAAGGGGGGATCGTCAATGCGCTGAGGCAGAATCCGGGATTGGGCAAAGGTGTCTGCACCCACCAAGGGGTTTGCACGAATGAGGTCATTGCGCGCATCTTTGAATTCAAATCACAGCCAATCGGCGTGCTCGTCAAGAATCCTGTTGCTTAGATCTGGACACAAGTGAGCATTATGAACTGGTTAGACCAATACAAGAAGAAAGTTGTATCGCTCGAAGAAGCGGTGTCTGTCGTCAAATCCGGGGATCATATCTTTATCAGCGGCAACGCTGCAACACCAACGCTGTTGACAAATGGCCTTGCGAAGAGAAGAGATGAGCTGCGCGATGTGGAGGTGAACCACATTCTCATGCTTGGGGACGATCCTCTTTCCAAGCCAGGGATGGAGGGCCATTTCCGTCACAATTCGCTCTTCGTTGGCCCCGCCGATCGTCAGGCCATCCAGGAGGGACGCTCTGAATATGTCCCCGTGCATCTATCGGAGATTCCGGGTCTGTTCATGGATCAGGTCATCCCGCTCGATGTCGCCTTCATCCATCTGTCGCAGCCTGATGAACATGGTTTTATGAGCTTCGGCGTCGAGTGTGCTGCCTCGAAGGCCGCTGCGGAAAACGCTAAGCTCGTCGTGGCCCAGGTGAACGAACGTATGCCGCGGACACTGGGCGATGTGTTTATCCACGTCTCGCGGGTTCACAAGGTCGTCGAGTGTTCGGAGCCTCTGCTGACGCTGAAAGCAGGGGAATCGTCGGAAGTCGAACGGAAAATAGCGACCCATATCGCGAACCTCGTCGAAGACGGGGCAACGCTGCAGCTTGGGATCGGTGGAATTCCGGATGCGGTTCTTGCGCTGCTAGAAGGGAAGAAGGATCTCGGCATCCACACGGAGATGGTTTCCGACGGTGTGGTAAAGGCCATTGACCGGGGAATTATCACCAACCAGAAGAAGACGCTCCATGCGGGCAAAGTGATTGCAACCTTCGTGATGGGATCGCATGACTTGTACGAATACGTGCACAACAATCCGATGTTTGAGTTGCATCCCTGCAACTACACGAACAACCCGTTTATTATCTCTCAGAACGTAAGAATGGTGGCGATCAATTCGGCCATCGAGGTCGACATTACGGGGCAGGTTTGTTCAGATTCTATCGGGAGTCGGATTTACAGCGGCTTTGGCGGTCAGGTCGATTTTATTCGCGGGGCAGGGTATTCGAAGGGGGGCAAGCCGATCATCGCTCTCCCGGCGACAGCCAAAGAAGGTGAGATGAGCCGAATTGTCCCGCAGCTCAAGCCGGGGGCCGGTGTGGTGACAACACGGGCAGACGTCCATTATGTCGTCACGGAATTTGGCGTCGCATCACTTCATGGACGGAATCTATGCCAGCGTGCTGAGGCCCTCATCGCTATCTCTCACCCGAAGTTCCACAGTGAACTTGAGCGGGTGCTTCGCAAGTCGTAATACATTTAACGTACGCCCGATGAGAATGCAGAGGGCGTTCATGAAACGAAAAGGCCGGTCGACGATTTGTCCGACCGGCCTTCGTGTTGCTGAACTGTTCGGGTCATTCTTATCGGAGAGTTTGTTCCCAATAGACGGTGTTTGCTCTCTGGTTGATGAGCATAATCTGCTTGGGCACGATGGCGAACCGCGCTCCCTTTCTGACCTCCCCCTGTCCCATTTCGATCTTGAAACGCACTTTGAAGAACACGCTTGCTTCGTCGTTCCGCGCTGCCTTGGCGATATCCCGGCCGACCTGCCATTTGAAGTATGGACTGAATTTCAGATAGATCAAAGAGGTTCGGTATCCTTTGCGTATCGAGTCGGACAACGCGACATAGTTGTTGGGCGGTACTTCGGTCGAAACGGACGGAAGATTGTATGGCGCGTCGATGGTGGAAGGGCTAGTGACGCTGTATACCTGATTGTCGGCATCATACTGATCCAGGCCGGCTTTCAGCACCACGCCAATCACGCGCTGATCGAGCTTTTTGTCCTTGATAAACTTTGTGATCTTCGTCAGATATGCCTGACGTGCATCGACGGACCGTTTTTCAAATTCTGCCGTCGTCTCGAATTCGGTTTTCTTCCCGACCACCTTCGCGTAATTGTCAGACTCATCCTTCAGAAAGGTCCATGCTTCCTTCAGGATCACGGTGAACTCGGCGGGGGAGAGGTTGTCCTCCGACAGGGCTGTTGCAGGCGTCGCCTGAGTGGATTGAGATGACAGAAGGGATGGAATCAGAGCGAGGGTGAACAACAGCATGCAGTGCCGAATCAGATCCCTGAGTATGGTTCTCATAGTGCCCCCTAAGTGCTTTGATGGTTCGGGTCGTTCAGCGATGACGCTATGCGGTGCGCAGTGTCCCGGGAACTCTTGACGCAATCTCCGACCGAGATGCCTCCCTTGAAGTTGCTGCAGAAATATAAACCGGGGAATCGCTGCTCGCACCTCTCCAGAGCTTCCACGTTGGCAAGATGGCCGAGTTCGTATTGCGGAATGGCCTTTTGCCAGCGTGTAACCCTCAAATATACATTATTTCCCGTAATTTGCATAATATTTTTTAACTCGGTGAGAGCGAGATCACAAAGCTCTTTTTCGTCCCTATTCACCAAGTCAGGCTGACGTCCTCCCCCCACGAATGTAGTGAAGGCGACCATATCGTCCGGAGCTCTTCCGGGAAAAAGGCTCGAGGACCAGAGTGAACCCAGGATTTGTCTCTGCTCGCGCGACGGAACGAGAAAGCCGAATCCGTCGATGGGACCCCCCACATCGGATCTGCGGAATGCAGCGAAGATCGATGCGACCGGTGGATAGTAGATCGACGCGAGCACGTTCGCGGTCGATGGGGAGATGGGCCTGAGAAGCATCGTTGCCGCAGCAGCCGGGACTGAAAACACCACGGATCGTGCAAGAGCAGTTTCTTCTGAACCGTCGCGTACATACGAGACAGTGTACCGGCTTCTGCCGGCTTCGTCGGTTGTATGCGCCCCCTGCGTGGGTGCGAAGGACGTCACTGTTGCTCCGGTTATGATGCGCGTACCTAATCGTCGTGCGAGTGCGGCGGGGAGTACCTGCATACCGTTTTTGAACGAGAATGTTTCGGCCCTGTCCTTCGCCTTTTCGCTACTGGCTTTTCTCTCCTTGCTCCCCATGATCATTCCCTTGATGAGCCCGCCGTACTTTTCCTCTAGTGCATAGAGCCGTGGGAACGCGGCCCGGACACTCAGGGCTTCAGGCCTGCCGGCAAAAATCCCGGCCACAAAAGGATCGATAGCATACTCAAGGAATTCTCTGCCAAGCCGGCGTTCGACGAATTCCGCGATGCTCTCCTCTTTCTTCCCGCGTCCGACAAAAGGTTCCTTGAGCAATCGGAGCTTAGCCTTGGTTGAAAACAGGTCTGTCGTAAGAAACGAACCGGGGCCAAGCGGCAATCGAAGAAGCGTACCGTTTTTCAGGATGTACCGGTTGTTGCTTGTTGGATTGGCATAGATGAACTCATCCTGAAGGGCACAGTCGGTAATGATCTCTTTAAAGAGCGGCGTCGTTTCGAGCGCGCTGTTGGGACCGGTCTCGACGAGGAATCCATCTTCGTGTACTGTTTTCATCGTGCCCCCGACCTCCCAGTCCTTTTCGAGCACGGTGACGTTGATTCCCTGTTTGTGCAGCCAATAGGCGACACAGAGTCCCGAGACCCCGCCGCCAATAACTACAACGTCTGTTTGCCTGTTCATCATTTCGATTTCAGGATGCTTACCAGTCGGGTCACCTCGTCTGCCAGTGCTTTGATGAGTTTCGGATGACTGTTGAGCGCGGGCATCATTTCGAATTGTACGATCCCGAGTTCCTTCGCCCTGTGCCGGGTCTCAATGTTGATTTCGTGGAGAGTCTCGATGTGATCCGTCAGGAACGCCACAGGGATGACGAGGACATTCTTGACGCCGGCTGCTCCAAGCCGGTCGATCGTCTCGTTCAAAGAAGGTTTGAGCCACTGCGCAGGACCAACCTTGCTCTGGTAGCAGAGCGTCTGCGGGGAGGTCCAGCCACCGCGCTCCAGCACAAGTCGAACCGTGGCTTCGATGTGTTTCTGGTACGGATCTCCCTTCTCGATAATCGATACCGGCACGCCATGTGCGCTGAAGAGCAGGTGAATTTTGTTCGATGGCACTCCCTCGAAGCGGGAAAGCGCGGCATCGATATTCTCTACGATTGCGCTTATGTAGTCCGGGTTCTCATAGAAGCGATGTACAATCGCCTGAGATACATCCCTCAACCCGATTCGCTCGCACTGACGATTCCACTCATTGATGCTGGAACCGGACGTGGTTATCGAGTACTGCGGATATAAGGGGAGGAGAATGATTTCTTTGAATCGACCGGTGTGGATCTCTTCTGCCACAACAGAGGTCAACGGGTTCCAGTACCGCATCGCGACAAAAACGGCCGCAGGAAACCGCTTGTTGAGCTCGGTCTCCAGTGCGGATGCCTGAGCGCGCGTCAAATCGAGGATGGGGGATTTTCCTCCGATGGCAGCATAGTTCACGGCGACCTTTTTTGATCGATTGGATGAGATGAACTTCGCTAGCGGTCTTCGCACGAATCGGGCGAACGGAAAGTCGATAATGTCCGGATCCATGAAGAGATTGAAGAGAAACGGCTCGATCGCGCCGAGGGAGTCAGGCCCCCCCAGTTGAAACAACACAACTGCGATTCGATCGGAATTCATAGTGATAATTCTTCGCTTTGTACCGTTACGCTCTCAACAATCCTTTTGATGGGGAGGTTTCAACTACACGGACCTGAATGGCGCTTTTCAGGTATGGGTTCGCTGTGGTGAATGCGCTGCTCCGTGTGTGAAAAGGGGTGACGGCTGTTCTTCTAGCGGTGGTATTTCGGGCTCTCGTTCTTGACCGCCTGCACAAACGCCTTTGCATGTTCTACCGGGACGTCCGGCAAAATCCCGTGGCCCAGGTTGAAAATGTGCCCAGAGCCTTTGCCAAACTTCTCGAGGATCTTCTGCACAGCGGTTCGAATCCGCTCGGGTGAGGCATAGAGTAACGCAGGATCCATATTCCCCTGAAGTGCCACGTAGCTCCCGACCATGTCTCTCGCTCTTCCGATATCGACTGTCCAGTCTAGACTCACGACGTCTGGGCGCAGATCGGCGATTGCTTCGAGGGAGTGTCCACAGTCCTTGCAGAACAAGATGACCGGGACGTTGTTCCGTCTGAGGAGCTGGATGACCAGGTTGATCGATCGGAGTGAGAATTCGCGGAATTCCTCCTGCGGCAATATCCCGCCCCACGTATCAAAAATCTGGATGGCTTGTGCGCCGGCCTCGATCTGAGCATTCAGATATGAGGCGACGCTCCGCGCCAGCTTCTCGAGCAGGGCATGAGCGTCTTTTGGATTGTTGTAGATGAGCTCCTTGATGTGCCGGAAACTTCTTGATCCTTTTCCTTCTACCATATAGGTCGCGAGCGTCCAGGGTGACCCAGCGAACCCGATTAATGGAACCCGGCCGTTCAATTGTTTCCGAGTGAGACGGAGCGCCTCCATAACGAATTTTAACTCACGATTGGGATCGGGCACCTTGAGCGCATCAATGTCCGCTCGTGACCGTAGGGGATGAGGAAACCGCGGGCCTCCGTTCCCTTCTTCCATCACCAACTCCATGCCCATCGCCTCAGGAACTACCAGAATATCGGAGAAGATGATGCATGCATCGACGTCGATGAGCTCGACCGGCTGTATGGAAACTTCTGCGGCGAGCTCCGGAGTCTTGCACAGCGTGAGAAAATCATGCTTGGCGCGTACAGCACGGTACTCCGGGAGATACCTCCCGGCCTGGCGCATCATCCAGACAGGAGTCCGATCAACCGGCTCTCGGTGGCAAGCTCGAAGAAACAAATCGTTCGTCATCGTTCAACGTCCAAAACAAAAGTGGAATTATCGTTCGAAATATTGGACCAACGCATTGATCAGCGACTCGGCCGTTGCCTCCGGGGGCGTGATAATTTTGGCGAAGCCCGCTGACTCAGCGGCTTGTGTGGTGGAGGGGCCTATGCAGGCAGTGACAGATTCCCAGCTATTCTCCGGCACGATCGCGTGCGTGAAATTCTGTACCGCAGAAGGGCTGAAAAATGTCAGGGCATCGATCTCGCGATTCTTCAGCGCCCGATCCAAAGCGCCAAAGAAGGCACCGGACGCTCCTTCTGTCCTGTAAACCTCAATCTCATCCACAACAGCATGTGAAGCCCGAAGCGCGGTTGGAATCTCCCCTTTCACCATACTCCCCTTCGCAAATAAGAACCGCTTCCCCGCGAGCGGCTCCTTTTGAAGCGCGGAGAGGAGATCGTTCGCCGAAAACCGTTCCGGCACTAAGGTAACCGGAATTTGGGCGTTTTCCAAGCTGGCGCGTGTTTTCTCTCCTACAGCATAGATTCGGCGCGTCGCAAGAACCTTGAGTGCTTCCACGTTGATCGTTTTTATTCTTCCGAGGAATCTCTCGACACCATTCTGGCTTGTAAAGATGACTCCGTCATATCCCTTCAGATTGACGATTGAATGATCAACGGGATACCAATCATCGGGATCCAGGATCTCGATCATCGGGATCACGACCGGCAAACCTCCGTGCCGTTCTATCATCTTCACTGAATCCTGACTTTGCGAGAGGGGGCGTGTGATGAGGATGACTTTGCCTTGCAGACTCTGAGAGACCTTCTGAGCTGCGGATTTCGATCGTTCTGTTCCGCGTGCTTGATCTGAAAGAATTGATGGCCACTCAGGTGCGCCGATCGCGTGTTGCAGCGCATTGAGGAGGTCTGTGCAGGAGCCGATGAGGGACGCACGATCCTTCTCGGGAATGCCTGAAGGGATTTCTGGCGATGAGAGCTCTGTCAGAATGCTCGAAGCAAGAGCCAGCGATTCATCCAGGGACTGAGAGAGATCCTGGCCTGTCCCTCGATGCTCCGAAAGGGATGAGAGTTTCTTGTAGAGCAGCCTTGAGGTCCGGCGAAGCGAGATGCCCGTCCGTTCGGGCGCGTCAGCAGCAGTTAATGTGATGGCGTGAAGCAGCGTCGCGAGGGATTGCGCTCGCTGAAGGATATCCGGATTCTTACGACTGTCGTCAGTCACAGTGTGCCTGTCGACCTAAGGTTCGACGGGTTGGTCTGACGAGCCGAGCGATCGAATCTCATTGAGGATTTCTTTGCCCCCCTGCGACAGTAACTGTTGGGCAAGTTCCTCCCCCAGGTGAGCCGACGCGGAAGGTGAACCCGAGATCCTTCCCCTCACAGAACGGGTGCCGTCGATGCTTCCGATCACCGCGTCCAGTTTAAAGATTTCGTTTTCGATTCGGCCGTACGTGCCGATCGGTACCTGGCATCCCCCTTCGAGGAAGCGCAGGAAGGTGCGTTCTCCGACAACGGCTCGGGCCGTTTCTTCGTGATGCAACGAGCCTATGATTTGCCGTGTATCCTCGTCGTCATCCCGGACTTCCAGAGCGAGCGCTCCCTGGCCGACGGCCGGGAGCATGACATCGACCGGTAGTATTTCTGTAATCAATGAGTCCCACCCCAGTCGTTTTACGCCGGCCCGGGCGAGGATCATTCCATCCCAATCGGAACTCTCCAACTTATGCATCCGGGTGTTCAAATTGCCCCTAATATCCACGATCCGGAAATCAGGCCTGTGTTGCAGGAGTTGCGATTTTCGGCGGAGGCTTCCTGTCGCGATCTGGGCCCCACTTGGCAGATCTGCGAAACGAGTGTACCCCTTCTTGGGATGGCCGATAAATACATCACGCACATCCTCGCGTTCTGTGATCGCCCCGATGGTAAGCCCAAACGGAAGCTGGGTAGGGACATCTTTCAGGCTGTGAACGGCAAGGTCGATCGACTTCTCAACGAGGGCGCGCTCGATCTCTTTGGTGAAAAGCCCCTTGTCTCCGATCTTCGAAAGGGGAGAGTCGAGGATTTTGTCCCCCAGCGTCTTGATGATCTGGAGTTCGACCCGCAGTGTGGGATGGAATGTGGAGAGTCTTGACTTGACGAATGTGCTCTGCCAGAAAGCCAGCTCGCTGCCGCGTGTGCCGACGATGAGCCGGTTAACTGCCATCTGAATGCTCCTTCTGCTCCGTATCGATACCGAAGAGCTTTCGGACGGCGCTGATCTTCTGCAAACGGTCGGACAGATTCGAGTCGTGACCGTTTCGGAGGTTCGTAATTGGCGTGTGGAGAACCTTATTCACGATACGTTTCGTAACGATGTCGAGCAGTTCCTTGTCTTTCTCCTCAAACCGATTGACGTTTTTCGCGACTTCTTCGGAGCGGATTCGTTCGATCAGATCGGTGAGCGCCGCGATCGTTGGAGTTGCTTCAAGCGAGCTGTGCCAACGTGAAAGATCGGCCAATTCCGCTTCGATGATCGCCTGAATCTTCGGAACTTCCTCGCGTCGTCGGGCAATGTTCTCGCTCACCATCACGTTCAGGCTGTCGAGGTCGTACAAAAAGACGTTCTCGATCTCCTTGGCAAACGGATCGATGTTGCGGGGTACTCCAAGGTCGATGATGAAGAGCGTGCCGCGATGGCGTCCCTTTCCGATTTCCCTGATGTCTTTGGCTGAGAGAACGTGACGGTCTGATTGAACGGATGAGATAATGATATCGATCTCGTTCAACCTCTCGCAAAAAGTATCAAAGGGGATTGCCGTGCCGCCGACCATCTTGGCCAGGTTTTCGGATCGCTCGGCCGTCCTGTTCGTAATGAAGAGGGAGCCGATTCCTCTCCCGTGAAGGTGCTTTGCGGTAAGCTGAGCAGTTTCTCCAGCCCCGATAATCAGCGCTTTCTTGCGACTCAGGTCGTCGAAGATCCTCTGTGCCAGCTCAACAGCGGCGTAGCTGACGGAGATGGCCCCCTCGGAGATCAGGCTCTCGCTTCGGGAACGCTTGCCGACGTGGAATGCCAATTGGAAGAGCTTGTTCACAAAGAATCCGGCTGTGCCACTTTCCTGGGCCAGCGCGTAGCCTTCCTTGACCTGGGCGAGAATCTGGACATCGCCGACAATCATAGAATCGATGCCGGCCGCCACGCGGAACAGGTGCTCAGCCGCGCCGCCCGAGACATGGGAGAAGAAATGGCTTGCTGGCACGGTGTCTTTCACCTGCTTCTGTGTCCGCAGAAAGTCTATCAGCACATCGATCTGAGGATCGTTGTGATCGCTAAAGGCATAGAGTTCGGTCCGGTTGCACGTTGAGAAGAGAACGCACTCACTGAAGCCAAGAGACTTCAGGTGAGGAAGGGCTGCACGGATCTCCGCGGGGGAGAACCAGAGCCGCTCGCGCATCTCAAGCGGGGCTGTATTGTGCGATATGCCGGCGCAAACCAAATTCACTTTGCAGGAGTCCGATCTATTAGCTGAACCTGTGAAAACCGCTGAAGAACATGTTGATGATGGTCATCGAAAAAATCGCGATCGCGAAAGCGCAGATGGAGAGGACCATTACGCTCCGGCCGTGCAGGTTCCCTCGTTTCTTCGCGAGAATTCCGACTCCATACATTGACCAGATGACGATCGTCCCGAGAAGCTTCGGATCAGCATAGGAGAAATGTGTGAATGCTTGCGGGAGCCAAACGAATCCTGCGAGGATCGCTATCGTCAGGAAAACGAATGCAAGCGTGATCGCGATGAAGTTCATCCTCTCGAGCGTCTCAAGATTCGGGAGCTTCTTGTAGATGACCCCGAATCGGTTCGCCTTGATCTCGTGATACAGCATGAGGTACAGGAAACCATAGACGGCCGATATGGTAATCGCCGAATATCCTATGAGGGCGCTCGTAACGTGCAGGCCGAACCAGTTGCTGCGAAGGATCTGCGGCACTTCAACAAGATCCCTGATAAACAGGGTAGAGCCCAGCTGAAAGAAGAAGGAAAAATTCAAAATGAAGTATCCTGTTTCCTTTGCCCTCGATTTGCGCTCGATCACGGCATAAGCAAGGGCCACCGAAAAAGCTAACACCGAGAGAATCTCACCCACAGAAGTGACAGGCGGATGACCGAATGCCAGGATCCTCAGGACGAAGTACAGGAGATGGAGAGAAATTGCCCCCATCAACAACTTGCTCTTGAGTTGTTTCGCCCAAACTACGTCTGAAAAGAAGGCCTTTCCATACGTCCAGACGACCGAGAAGTAGACTACCGGCAGAACTATGTTCAGTATTTCGAGTATGATGGCTTGCCTCTGGGTTTGTCAAACTGCTTGATTCTCTCGAAAATTAGGCAATTGTTGTGCCAGAAACAAGAATGCTGAATAGTGAGCAATAATTAGTCACAAGTGGGAAATCCAACTGTCACGTTCTCCCTATTTTCTTGCCTTTCGGAACGTCGTCTGATATATTGACACGAATTTAGCCCACCAGCTGGCTTCGAACGCAGTTTTTCGGAGGACAATTGCAATGCAACAATACATGACCTACCTGGAAGCCAACAGTCAACGCTACCTCTCTGAACTTAAGGATTTCCTTGCGATTCCAAGCGTGAGCTCTCAGGCTGATCATGGCAATGATATGCATCGCTGCGCTGAGTGGATTGCGAATCAGCTCCGGAGCATTGGGATCAAAAACGTGCAGATCATGGAGACTCCCGGCCATCCAGTGGTCTATGGCGAGTGGCTTGAAGCTCAGGGGAAGCCCACGGTCCTCCTGTACGGCCACTATGATGTCCAGCCCGACGATCCGATCGATCTCTGGACCTCGCCCCCGTTCGAAGCCACGATTCGTGACGGGAACCTGTATGCGAGGGGATCGGTCGATGACAAAGGGCAGGTGTTTGCTCATCTGAAGGCTTTCGAAGCCTATTTGAAGAACGGGGGTTCACTGCCTGTGAACGTGAAGATTATGATTGAAGGGGAAGAGGAAATCGGGAGCGAACATCTCGATCGTTTTGTGATTGAATACAAGAATCTTCTCAAGGCGGACCTGGTGATGATATCGGATTCGGACATGTTTGCAAGAGATGTCCCTTCAGTTTGCTATGGGCTTCGCGGGCTGGCATATATGGAAGTCGAAGTGACCGGTCCGAATGGAGATCTCCACTCTGGTTCGTTTGGCGGATCCGTTCATAACCCGATTCAAGCGCTTTCAGAGATCATTGCTTCGCTCCACGACAAAAATGGAAAGATCACCATACCCGGATTCTATGATGACGTCCGTCCCTTGTCGAAGGCCGAGCGGGCTGCCTTCAAGAAACTTCCCTGGAATGACCGCAAGTATGCCAGATCCCTTGGAGTGAAGGAACTCTATGGTGAGAAAGGGTTCACTTCGCTTGAGAGATTGTGGGCCCGGCCGACGCTTGAATGCAACGGGATCTGGGGAGGGTATATTGGAGAAGGGGCGAAAACTGTACTTCCCTCAAAAGCGTATGCGAAGATTTCCATGCGTATCGTCCCGGATCAATCATCCGACAAGATTGCGAAGCTGTTCGAAAAGCATCTGAAGAAAATTGCACCAAAGACGATCGACCTGAAAGTCCGTTCTCTCCACGGCGGTGAGCCTGCAATTACACCCATCGACAGTCCGGGAGTTCAGGCGGCGGTCGCGGCGCTGCACAAGGGTTTTGGCAAGAAGCCTCTCTATCAGCGCGAGGGGGGCTCGATACCGATCGTCGTTCAATTCAAGAAGCTGCTTGGCATCGACACGGTGCTTCTCGGTTTCGGATCACCCGATGGGAATGCACACGCTCCGAACGAGTTCATTGTGCTGGACAACTTTTTCGGTGGCATCAGAACCTGTCTCCATTTCTACAACGAGTTGCCGAACTTCTGGAACAAAAGGGGTAAGAACCGGTAGAAGATCGTCAGCTACAACCTGTAACTAACACCCAGCCTGTCGTGCGACAGTTGAACTGTCGGACATGGGCCTCCTTCAACAGATAATCTGTCGAAGAACCTTACCTTCTTATCTCTCAACGGTTTCATACGTTGGGGCATCATCTGACAAGGGACTATGAAGATTTATACAACAACAGGTGACCAGGGAGAGACCTCGCTCTTCGGCGGGAGACGCGTTCCGAAAGACGCTCTTCGTATCGAAGCGTACGGCACTGTGGACGAGCTCAACTCTGCGCTGGGCGTGGCACGCGCATGGAAACCTGCAAAAGAGATTGACGAAATTCTCGGATGTCTGCAGAATGACCTATTCGTTCTCGGTGCGGATCTGGCGACGCCCGCGGAAAAGCAGGACGGAATCGTCGAGCGGATTCAACAGGAGCACATCACGCGCTTCGAACAAGCCATCGACTGGATTGA
>JBEKOB010000033.1:0-42442 GCA_049522195.1 Bacteroidota bacterium | reverse complement strand
TTTCCTGAAGGATATGGCGCTGGATGAGTTCTATACGAGGGTGCGTGAACTGAAGAAGCTTACCGAAGCAAAAGCCTGATAATTGTCAATGGTCAATTGTCAATGACTAATTGATAATTGAAAAGACAGACGTTATCAATTGACGATTGAGAATGACTAATTGATAATTGAAGAAGATGGCGGTATCAATTGTCAATTGGGAATGTCTAATGGATAATCGAAAAGACAGACGTTATCAATTGACGATTGAGATTGACTAATGGATAATTGGAAAGACAGACGTTATCAATCGACGATTGAGAATGACTAATTGATAATTGAAGAAGATGGCGGTATCAATTGTCAATTGGGAATGACTAATGAATAACTGAACAAACAGACGTTGTCAATTGACAATTGGGAATGACTAATGGATAACTGAATAAACAGACGTTATCAATTATCAGTTGACCGTTCACAATTGACCATTATTCGCTCTGACGGTGCGAATGCTCACCGCGATGATTTTCGAAAGCTCCGCACACTCAACGCGAAGTGGATCAACGCAGCTTATTGTCGCAACGCCGCTTTCTTGAACCATGCGTAGCCAGATCGAGCATTCGTTCAGCTCCTTCAGCACAATCCCCAATTTGTGGACAAAATCCTTCGCACTTTCCGCTCCTCTTGCTTCGCCGTAGTTCGCGGCGGGCGCGGTGCCGCATCGAAGTAGTTGTCCGGCCAGATGACGGGCTGCCTCAGTTCTTGGAAGTCCCGAACAGAGCTGAACTACCTCCACACCGAATTGAATAAGTCGTTCCTGGATATCGTCGCCCTTAGCCATAATAATTGTCAATTGTGAATGGATAATTGATAATTAGAAACCGAAGGATTGCTCGCGACTAATTAGCGAACCGTCACAGGCGACAAGGAAAGAAAGACTTCTCGGCGAGTCAATCAGAATTGATTGGCAGAAGCAAGATGATAATTGTCAATTGTGAATGGAGAATGGATAATTGAGAACGGAGGAACCGCTCTTAATCGATCAACGGGCGTTCACAAATTACAATGAAAGAAAGTCTTCCGGGTGAGTCAACCAAAACTGATTGGCAAAACGAAATACAAATTGTCAATTGTGAATGGAGAATGGATAATTGAGAGCGGAAGGAACCACGGCTTTTTCATTATCAATTGACAATTGATCGTTGATCATTCACCATTAGATTAGTTCGCGATCTTGATTGTCAGGAGTTTCAGCACAGTTGCGACTTCGAAATTGCTTTTGTCGAATTCCAAAAGCGTCCCTTCCGGATACTTTTGGGCACTCTTGAGCATTTCACCAATAGAGGCTGGAAACGCACCCTTCTTGATCTCCGCGACAGCCCGGGGTCCAAAAAGCATTCTGTAAGAGAAATCGCGATCCCTTGGAAGAAAATAGAAGAGGCGTCTTTTCTTCTTCAAGCAGATCAGATACCACCCCGACGCCTTCGAGAACTTCCATTCAAAACCGATTCCCTGGTGCTCGAATTGGAGCGAAATGATCGTTTCTTCAAACAGCTTGTACGATCGACCCAATCTCTTCCTCAGATCACCGTCACCTGGATGTTTCTTTTCGTTGGTGAAACTATCAGCGGACATGGTGAGAGCTTTCTTATTATTTCCTGGCGGGGACAGCCTCGATGGCGATGAACAAACACGGAACACCCTTCGACTTCGCACACGCCAATGCCTAGAGGCTCCGCTCAGGGTGTCTCAGCTTCTTGGTATGTAGCCAATCCGTGAGACATCCTGAGCGCCCGCCCGAACGACTGTGTCGTTCAGTCGTGCGGGCGGAGAGGGAGTCCCGACGCAAGTCGGGACGACCGCAGTCGAAGGATGCACAAGCTCTGAACACCCTTCGACTTAGCACGGAGGTAACGCTCATGAGCTCCGCTCAGGGTGTCTTGGTTTTGTTTTGACCATTTTCTAAGAAGAGTATGACATCCTGAGCGGAGGGAGTCCCGACGCAAGTCGGGACGACCGCAGTCGAAGGATGTAACCACGCTGAACACCCTTCGACGACGCTCAGGGTTCGAGGATGCTCCCGATGCAACTTTGCTGATCGTGAGCTCCGCTCACGATCAGCATTGGACGTGAAACTCGGAGGTCGCTCAGGACGACCGAAGGATGACGTCTGCTGCTTATCTCTTCTCGTACGGCGGTTGCTTCGGCACTACGAACGTCTTTGCACTCAGCATCTTCAGTACTTCCTGTATGCCACGCTCGAGCTGAGGATCAATCCCTTTCGCAAGCTGTGCTGGATCATCCTTAACCTCAACATCGGGGTCAACACCATGCCCTTCCTTGAACCACGTTCCGTCGGGGTTATACATCCGGAAAGTCGGCACAGTGATGTTCCCGCCATCAACCAACGAGGGGGCTCCGCTGATGCCAATCAGTCCACCCCACGTGCGCATTCCCACGAGAGGTCCTAACCCCGCTTTGCGGAAATAGTCCGGGAACGCATCGCCTCCCGATCCGCTCCACCCGTTGATGAGCATAACCTTTGGCCCAAAGTTCGCATACACAGGCCACTGCCAGTTCTTGCCATCACGGACAGCCCAGAAAGCAAGAGGCTTCCGGTTCAGAAGCTCAATGAAGCGATCAGGTATCTGCCCGCCGCTGTTGAAACGCTCGTCGACAATCAGCCCCTCTTTGGTGAATTGCGCTGAGAATTGCCGGACCAGTTCAGTCTGACCGTCGGTACCTGTGCTCGGCACATAGATGTACCCTACGCGGCCGTTCGTCGCTTCGTCGACGCGCTTTCTGTTCATCTCGATCCAGGCGAGATGACGAAGACGCGTTTCATCGGCAATTGTCTGTACCAGGACTCTGCGAGCTCCATCCATTGACGGCTTCGAGTTGACCGTCAACTCAATGGTTTTGTTGTCGAGACCGGAAAACGCTGCCCACGGCGCCTTCGTCACATCGATTGGCTGGCCATTCACAGCCAGCACGTAGTCCCCCGCATGAACATTGACGCCCGGCTGTGCAAGCGGAGAACGAACCTCCGTATCCCAGGGGGCGTCTGCGACGATGTTCTTGATTCGATAAGCTCCATTCGCAAGCTCCCAGTCGACACCCAGATAGCCAAAGTTACGGACCTCGCCATCGTCAATGTCGCCGCCGCCACGATAGGTATGGGACGAATTCAACTCCGACATCAGTTCGCCGATGACGAAATTGACGTCCCACCGGGTCACGGCGTTGTCGAGCAACTTGCCGTAGCGCGCCCTCATATTATTCCAGTCAACTCCGTGCATGTTGGGATCATAGAAGAAATCCCGGTCGAACCGCCACACATCGTTGAAAATCTGTTTCCACTCCGCTTTAGGATCGACAACCATCTCAAGCTGCGATGTCGGCATCTTCTTGTCCAGCTTCTGGTTCTCCCCGACGTCGACGATCGAGAAGCTTCCCGACTTACTGACGAGGACCTTCTTCCCGTCGGCGCTGACACTGAACATGTCCACATCATCCACCACAGTTTTCTCTTCACGTTTGTCGAGATCATAATACATCAACGGCTTTTTCTTATCAGCGGAGCCGGTATTGGGCGCCCGATGGAAGAGCACCTTTCCGGAAACAGCGTGGATGCCTCCGAAGTTACCCGCTGCAGCTGGAAGTATCACAACTCGCTGCTCAAATCCTGCAAGCGTGACCTTTGTCTCCTTCGGTTTATCCTCTTTCTTCCCCTTCTCCTTGTCTTTGTCTTTGTCCTTAGGCTCCTCTTTCTTCGGCTCCTCCTTTTTCACGAGAGTCGAGTCATTGCGCGGCCCCAGCGGTGACGGGGTTTCCTCCGAAAGCGTTGCCGCAGCGAGATTCGTTATGTTCGGATAGATCCAAGTATTGTCTACGTCGGAGTAGATCGGATTCAACGTGCGACCCGTCAGGAAAAAGAGGTATTTCCCGTCGGGATCGAACGATGGGTTCGAGTCCTGATAGTATCCCGAGGTAACTTGCATGGCCTTCACTTCTTTTGTATCGAAGAGGAAGATCGCGCTGCTTCTGTTCTCAAGGTCGCGGCCGTACGCCAGCCAGCGGCTATCAGGGGACCAGCTGACCTCAAACCCGCTGAGCGCGCCCTGGAAGGAATACATTTGCTTGTCCACCTGAACAGTCTTGTCTTTTTCGACATCGAATATCTGGATTTTCATCGCGTTGTCGATGAAGGCAATCATCTTGCTGTTGGGCGACCAGTAGAGGCTGTAGCGGAATCCAGGGCCATAGGATGTGAGTTTCTTCTCGGATCCCGGCATTGTCAGATCAAGAAGCATCAGTTCGTATTCGCCCGACTTGTCGCTCCAGTATGCCGCGTATTTTCCGTCCGGGGACCAGGCCGGAGATCGCTCAGCGGAGCCCGGAGTCCGGGTCAGATTGATAACGGGGCCATACTCCGAAGGGACGGAAAAGATTTCGCCGCGTGCCTCGAAGAGCGCCCGCTTGCCGTCGGGTGCAATCGAGGCGTGCTGAATCGATTTGCTGACATTCTGTGTTCGCGGAAGAAGCGTGATCTCATCGGTCACCACCTTGACCGGGACTTCCCTGGTTGTTTCGTTCGCGAGATTCAACAGATACAGCTTTCCCCCCATTTCGAAAACGATGTCCGAGGGTCCGAGCGACGGGAAATGGATATCGTATTCCGTGAACTTCGTGATTTGCTTCACCTGCTTTGTATCCAGGTTGTATGACCAGATATTTGACCTTGCTGCAGCGCCCCGATCGGAGAGGAAATAGATTGTGTTTCCGTGCCACATCGGGAATTCATCATTGGCAGGATCCTCGGCGACGACTTCCGATGTCTTCTTCTCCAGGTCGAAGACGATAATGTCGGCCGACCAGCCGCCGCGATATCGCTTCCATGTTCTGAAGGCCTGGGTCAACGAAGTGTAAGCGATCTTCTTTCCATCCGGTGAAAGCGATGCCATTTCACCGTACGGAACAGGAAGCTGCTCCGGCAACCCGCCAGTCGGCGATACGCTGAAGAACTGGTCGTACCGCTGTCGTCCGCTATTCATGGATGATACAAAAAGGAGCTTACTCCCGTCGGGATACCAATCGACAAGGCGATCGCTCATGCCGTGATACGTCACGCGCGTGGGGAGTCCGCCCATCGTGGGAATGGTATAGACTTCCAGATTGCCGTCGTAGTTCGCGCTGTAGGCAATCTGCGATCCGTCAGGCGAGAAATGGGGATACAGTTCCTGGCCGCGGGGAGAACTGAGTTTCAGAGCTGTCCCTCCGTCCTTGGGGACAACCCACAGATCACCGGCGTACGAAAACACGATCTGCGCTTGGGAAACATCGGGATACTGCAACATTCTCGCATCTACCTGTGCCATCAGGACAGGTGAGATCAAACAGAGGAGAAGAAACAGCGCCAGTGAACGGGACATATTCTGTATCTCCTTGATAATTGATAGGTTATGTAGGTTGGTCACATGAAAGAAGTTACGTCAGCCTGTGGGCTTTGTTGCGATGGGACGCTGCTTTCCGCGGCATCAACAAACTTCATTATTCATTATTGGGCGTTCGATATTGTCCGCCAAAGGCGGATGCGCCTTCGGCGCAGATATTCAATGGCACAAATCTATTTGTTCCAGACAATGTCCAATTTCGAATAACGAATGTCGAATGATGAAGTTTGTTTTTGTTTGCTGCCACAGCCCTACTTCATTAAAACCATCTTCCTCGATTCAATGAAAGGAATCTGCTCGCCCGCAACGGGCCGCGCCAGGAGACGATAGTAATAGACACCGCTCGGAAGATCTACGGCATTCCATCGGACAGTTTGCATCCCGGCTGCCTGCACTCCGTGGACGAGTGAGGCAACTTCCCTTCCAAGCATATCATATACTCCCAGAGTCACGACGCTGACTGATGAAAGCTGATAGCTGATCGCTGTCGTTGGATTAAACGGATTCGGATAGTTCTGAAAGAGAGCAAACATCCGCGGAGTCTCCTGGGACATCATCACGGCTAAGGCCGGATTCAACGTGCGGCTCCAACGAACCGCGTCAAACCCGAGCACTTGTCCTGCAGTTGTGCTTACGTCGCCGAGATGAACCGATCCTCCGCTCCCCTTGGAGAAGGAATACACTCCAAGCGAAACCCATGAATCACCATGCTCGCTCTGATTGATGGACTTCAAGGTTAATCCGTCATTATTCACAACCGAGTAGCGCGCGTCCTTGGCATTGGCGAAGGAAGGAACATACACACTGACTTCGTACTTTCCATCCTCCGGTATGACCGGCGACCAGGTCGCGGAGCAGGTATCAGCCGGGCCGACGCATCGGGTGTATGCGTGCCATGCGTGCCCCTGATATCCAGTGTTTCTATCCTGCCAGAAGCTCATCGACGATGGAGTGTTCGTCGTCATCGAAAACCCATGTCCGAATTGCAGATCATCCACAATCGTATCGTTCGCCACCGCCGGTTCATATCGCGTAGCGATGCACCAAGCCACTTCGGTGAGATTCTGAAATCCGTTATTGTATCCAGGCCAGTCGTAGCTCGCATTCTTGCCGTAGTAATTCTTGTAGCCCCTATTCTTGTCTCCCCAGGGGTCATTAAATACAAAGGTGTGCGGTTCGGCTCCAATCCCATGGGCAAGCACGAGATGTCCTGCACTTGTCAATAGCACGCACATGCTGAACGGATGTCCGGCCGAAACCTCCGAGAAGGCGACGCTGTACGGTGTACTTTCGGATTGGGATGCGGTGAAGCCATGGTTCCTGAAGTAGTCAGCCATCCTCGTGTGCGGACTGTACGATCCATTCCACATATAGCCATAGCCGCCCCAGGCTGCCCTGCCGCTCGCGTCATCCGCCGTCTGAATGTACTGCGTCTGCCGGAATTGATACTGGGTGCTCACATAGTTCCCCCAATTATTATAGTGCAGGGTCGGCGTTGAACATCGGGTCGGCCACGGGGGAAGGACATTGTAGTATGCCAGGAGCATGATCGCCTGGGTCGGTGCACACGCCCAATCGCCGTTGAACCAATCAGGCGTATCATACGCTTGATGAACGTATGGAATATCAAGTTGTGTGATATTCTGCGTCGATGGCTTCAGGAAAATCGGCTTGATGTTCACTTGCTCCGGACCGGGAAGGACCGTCTCTCTTCCTGCTGTCACGCGTTGACCGGTGACTCCCTTCGAGACAAGACTCACTTCACCAATCGTTCGCCGATCATATGTGTGGAACGTAATCCGGTTTTCACCATCGACAAAGGATGGATCCATTTCCATCACATTCGGAGTTGAAGTCAGCCTTTGAATCTCCGCCCCGTCGAAGGTTGAAACGAAGAGGTCTGTGTTCACCAGTTGAGGTCCCTGGAATTCCTTCCGATAGAAGACGACCTCCTGGGAGTTTTCGGACCAGGATGCATGAGCTCCCTCCCCCAGATTATAGGTTTGGTTTTTCTCGAGACCATACACCTTCACCAATCCACTGAGGCTGGAATACATGAGCTTCATGCCGTCGGGAGACCAAACGGGATTGAAGTATCCCAATGCCCCGTCACTGATCAGCGATTTCGTTGATGTTTCGAGATCCAGAAGCCAAATCTGGTCCTCTCTGTCGTTGAACGCGACTCTTCTGCCATCAGGCGATATCGGGGCCAGATTGGCGTAAGTTCCCAGCGAATAAGACCTTTCGACGCCGCCAGCCACGATTACCAAATCATTGCCTCGCGTGAAAGCCACGCGACCGTCGGCTGCAAAGCTCACCTGCCCAATCTGCCTACCCGGGGCGCTCAACGCCTGTACCCACCGCGTGGAGAGATTGTAGACGGCCGGAGTCTGAAATCCATTTTCATCCACCACCTTCAGTCCAATCCGCTGTCGGTCAAACGACAGCGTGTAGTAGCTGCCGCAGCCGGCTGCAGTGAGCAGTTCCTGGAGAGACCCATTCTCGACAAGATAGAGCGCCGACGCGTAGTTGTTGGAGCAGACCGTTCCGTACGGCGTACTGCGGGGATCCGTGAAGTAACCAGGTCCCTCCCGCGGATCCTGAGCGAAGAGGCAAAAAGGCACGAGCCACAATGCAACCATCAATACTTTAGTCACAATCGCACGCATGTTCTTATTTCCTGATTTCAACACGGCAGTTCAATCTCATTCATACATAAAAACGTACGGAGTTAGTCAATCAAGTTCAACTCCATCATCTTGCGGCTGTTTACTTCAGAACTATGAGTTTCTTCGTTTCGCTGAACTCGCCACCAGACAGCACATAGAAATAAGTTCCGCTCGGGACGTTCGAATGCCACCGGATGGAATGTGCGCCGGCTGCCTGTGGTTCATCAACGAGTGTCACGACAAGTCGACCACTGATGTCGAAGATCTTCAGGGAGACCTTCACCTCAACCGGAAGCACATAGCTTATCGTAGTGCTCGGATTGCATGGATTGGGATATGCCCCCTCCAACTTGAATCGTCTGTCTCCTCCCGTCACGGAGGCGACATCCGTCATGGTGGGAATGGCTGGTCTACCCGCACGAAGTCATGTTTCACGGGGGAAAATGTGACCGATCTCAGAAAAGTTCGGCATGTGGTGCGAAGCTTGAAAAGAACGCCGGGAAAGCTAGCGGAGATAGGCGCGAAAGGCAACTTCGAAACAATCCAGCGAATGCAGGCCAGGAAGATGCCATAACGAGAATCGTCTCATTCTGATTTGTCATTGATTTTGGAGCGAGAATCTTCATTGACAGCACACTTCTTTCGAGAGTGAGACATTGCAGTCAGATTGACACGAGATCTTTGGAGTTTTCGGGCAGGAATGCAGTTTCATTGTAATCTCATTCTAATGCATACGTCCCAGAGTGAGACGACGCGAACAAGAGAACACAGCAAAATTAGGCTAAAGATGCGACTTTCATTCTGGCACGTACCTTGAGATATACTGATACAGATATGAAAACAAACTCAAAAAACCCTAACTTGGAGTCAACAATGAAAAAGTCAATCGTAGTTATCGCCCTCGTAGTCCTCAGCTTCGCAGTCGCCCAGAACGCAATGGCGCAAGCCACGGCTACACAGAATGTCACGCTGGCTGTCAACGCAGTCTATAAGATCGCAACCTCTGGCAACCCCGGTGCAATGACCATCACCACTGGTACTGCCGGAAACAATACTTTGACGTCAGTCAGCGATGCTTCCACCAGTTATAGCATCACACAGAATTTCGCTTCAACAGTCAAGATCACTGCAAACCTGAACACTGCTCTTACAGCCGGCTACACGCTTCAGCTGAACCTTGCCAGCACAAAGGGAACCAGTGCGGGAACAGTTGACATCTCCGCCACGACCCCGGTTAGTGCTGCAAACGTCGTGTCGAACATTGCCCTCGGCGCCGATGCAAACCAGGCGATCACCTACACCTTCGGTGCGCTTGCTTCCGCCGGTGTGCTTACGTCAACGGCGAAGATTGTGACGCTGACGCTGACCAACTAAGAGTTCCGATCCGCCACGTTGCCTCCAAGCTGCACAGAGAGGGTTGTCAAGCTTCATCTGACACCCTCTTTGTGTTTTTTATTCCCTCAAGCTGCAACACGTCACCGCCCCCCTTCTTCACGTCGTTTCTTACCTTTTTCCAGCAATCGACGGTTCTGGGTTTTCCTGGATGTCGTATATTGCTTTTGAAATTCCCATCCCATTCCGCTATATTGGCTATGACTATCTTCGCCCTTTACTTCCCTGAAAATGACCGTGAAGATTATTGCTCTCGTCCTTGGCAGCCTGACAATCTGGATCTTTCCGATCCTTCAGCAGCACCCGAAGAATTTGTTCGATATTCAAGCCGGCGGGATCATTAGAACTGATCGAGCGAAGAAGGAAATCCATCTCATCTTTACCGGCCACGAGTTTGCTGACGGCGGTGAATTCATCCGCGGCATGCTCAAGAAGCACGATATCAAAGCCTCCTTTTTCTTCACCGGCGATTTCTATCGTAACCGCCAGTTTGCCGATATCATAACTTCGCTGAGGAAGGATGGTCATTACCTCGGCGCCCATTCCGACAAGCATTTGTTGTACTGTTCATGGGAGAAACGTGATTCACTTCTCGTCACGAAAGATTCTTTCCAGCTCGACCTCAGGTCTTGCTACAAGGAAATGAAGCGTTTCGGTATCAGCCAGTCTGACGCCCGGTACTTCCTTCCACCATATGAATGGTACAACGACTCCATCAGCACCTGGACGAAAGAACTTGAACTGATCCTGGTCAATTTCACACCTGGCACCTATTCGAATGCCGACTGGACACATCCCGAGCTGGGTAAACAGTACTTCAGCTCGGATACCATTTATGCGCGGATCCTTCGTTTTGAATCTGAAAAGCCCGATGGACTAAACGGCTTCCTTCTTCTTACACATATCGGGACTGATCCGCGGCGAAAGGACAAGTTCTACTTCCGGCTCGATGACCTTATCACGACCTTGGAGGGAAGAGGATATCGCTTCACTCCTTTGGACAAATCCATCCCTTAGGATCAAGAAATGACTGACACACAGACGAGAAAAATACGGTACGGCATAATCGGGTTCGGGCTTTTTGCAGAGAGGGCTATTGCGGGCGCTATCAAGGATTCACCAAATTCCGAACTTGTAGCGATCCAAAAACGATCGCTCGCGCTGGCACGGCAGAAGGCTGATGCGCTCTCTGTCCCCTATGCCTTCTCTTCCCCGGCAGAGCTGGTTGCTTGTCCCGACGTTGACGCTGTTTTCATTGTCTCGGCAAACTCCGCCCACCACGACGAAACAGTAACTGCGGCAAGGGGCGGCAAACACGTGCTAGTCGAAAAGCCGATAGCAATGAACGCGTCCGAAGCGCAACACATGATTGATGAGTGCGAACAGCACCGCGTGAAGCTGATGGTCGGCCAGGTGGTGCGATTCTCGCCGGTCGTTCGACGGCTCCGCGATCTCGTCCAGTCCGGGAGCCTCGGACGAATCATTTCAGCAAAGGCCGATTACTCGTTCAATGCCCGGCTTTCTAAACGGTTATGGTTCTATGATCGCGCAGTCGCCGGCGGCGGTCCGGTTTTTGACATCGGTATCCATTGTCTTGACACGCTCTCCTACATCCTTGATGATCAGGTTCGCTCCGTGCAATCCATGCTGTCACCTTTGCCTACTGCCACCGCAACGGAACGGACAGCGATCCTTGGACTCCAGTACTCCAAAGGAACGCTTGCTTCCATTACATGCTCCTTCGAAGCACCCACTCGCCACATCTACATCGAGATCATCGGGACGGATGGACTCGCATCTTCGACTGATTTCACTCTCAGCGCAACGCGGGTCAGGCTTAACGTTATTCACAGGACCGACACAATTGAAACGGAAGAACAGACAATTGATTTCAACGTCCCCAATCTCTATGTGGACGAAGTCACCGCATTCTCGGACTGCATTCTCAACGGAATGGAGTCACCTGTTCCCGGAAAAGAGGCCTGGCATCATCAGAAAGTGCTCGATCTCGCCCTCAGAGGAGGAGGGACAATTTCCCATTCGTGACAAAGCACGTCTGCCTGCAACATTTCCGTCAAACACCCCGTAATTCTGGTGTGAAGGGAGATTGACCATGAAACGTCTCTATCGTTCCAGAACGCACAAAGTCATCGGCGGTGTGGCGGGAGGCATTGGGGAATATCTTGATATTGACCCCGTCCTTGCCAGAATCCTGTTCATTGTCGCCTTCTTCGCGGGAGGAGTCGGAATTCTCGCGTATATCATTGCCTGGATCATCATACCTGAACAACCAAGGGAAAATACTATGACCATGCCACCCGAACATCAACAACCAAACGTACCACCGCAACCCGCACAGACTGCAAAACCCGAAGAAGCTCATCGGCGCGGGAGCATTGTCGGGGGTCTCGTACTTCTTGTACTCGGCCTTCTTTTCCTCGGTCAGAATTTCCTTCCAGATTTCAATTTTGGAGATTGGTGGCCGCTCATTCTGGTCGCAATCGGCGCGGGATTACTCTACAAGGCAGTCCGACCAAGCCATTCCTAAGCGGAGGTAGTTATGAGATTGAGCACCCTTTTCTGGGGAGTCCTCCTTATTGCCATCGGTGGACTTTTCCTCTTCAACAACCTTGGCATGCTGAATGTCAACTGGGACACGATCTGGAGACTGTGGCCGATGATTTTAGTATTCTGGGGCCTCTCCATCCTTATCGGCAAACAGCGGACGCCGTGGTATGTTGTGGTCCTCATGATATTCCTCTTGTTGTTCATGATCGCGGCAGCAGCGACGTCTTCATGGTTCCACAACGATTTTGAGTTTGTCTCAGGGGATGGGTTCCAGCAGAAATTCGAGGAACCGTTCGCTCCAAACACAGAGAAAGCGACATTTCGCCTGCAGTCCGGCGCAGGACGCTTCTACATCCGCGACACGACGAGCCAGCTGATAAAAGCAGAAACGGAAGTCAACTTCGGGAAGTACACTCTCACGCGTGAGCAATCGGATCACTCAGCATTTGTCACGCTCGATTTCCGCGGACGAAACAGAGGATGGAACTTTGGGAACGGTCGCAACCACGTTGACGTTCGCCTCAATCCACATCCCAGCTGGACTATCAACATTCAGGTTGGTGCCGCATCGGGGAATTTTGATCTGAGCCCATTTAAGGTCGAGGAACTGAGGATTGATGCCGGGGCATCATCGATGAAGGTACGCCTCGGCGACCGGGCAGACGATACGAGGGTCATTGTCAAGACGGGAGCGTCTTCGACTTCAATAGAGGTCCCCGAATCGGTGGGTTGTGAAGTACGTCTTCAGACTGCCTTGTCAGGGAAAAGAATCAGGGGATTTGAAAAGATGAGCGGTAGTCGGTATCAGACTTCCAATTTCGAATCCGCTTCGAAGAAAATCTACATCGATGTTTCAGCCGGCGTCTCCGAAGTACGAGTAGATCGATACTGAAACAGGCGTTTCTGATCGTTCCGGGCATCTACTGGCCGCAACAGGTGCTCGGAACGACCTTGTCGTTCGCCCGATCCCTGCACACCAGCGCTTTCGTATCCCAATACACATGACCGCTCCCGCAAGAAACATCTGATGCAGGGTTGCTGTCATCCTGGCTGCAATTCAGATTGAGAGCAACGGTCAGGACAAAGAAAAGCAGGAACGCGATCAGCTGCAGGATCTCTTTCCACCGCATCGATCGTATCTTCATCAATCGCTCCATTCTCGTTGTAGGTCAAGGCACCAGGAAGGAATACCGTCAGCCTTGAAGTCAGGTCTCTTGCGTCGTAGATACGATTTATTCTCCGAAACTTCAACGTACCTGACGCATCCCGCTCGTTCTCGCATCCGTTTTGATTCCCTACACACTTTCGATCAGGAGATCCCGTGCTCTCGAATAGACCTGATCGGGTTCGATCCCGGTCATGCACTTGAAATGTTTTTCAGGACATTCGCTTCTGCCGATGTGTGAGCACGGCCGGCACCCAAGCCCCTCTGTCTCGAGCACAACTGCCTGTGGGTCATACGGGAAAAACCCAAACTCACGCACTGTTGAGCCAAACAGGGCCACGACTTTCTTGTGCATCGCCACAGCGATGTGCATCAATCCTGTGTCGTTCGTAATAATAACATCGCAATATTCCATCGCCGCTGCCGTTTCGAGTAGTTGAAGCTGACCGCAGAGACTCGTGGCTCGCTCTACACCTGATTGGTTGTTGATATCCCAACAAATCTGGTTGCAGATGGACGTGTCAGCCGCTCCGCCGAACAGGAGTATTTTAGCATCCATCTTCTGCGCGAAGGCAGCTCCTACCCTTGCGAACCGGTCAGCCGGCCAGCGCTTCGTGAAGTGGCGAGCTCCGGGACAAATTCCAACGACTTTCTCAAACCTATTCAGTTTCAGCGTGGCAATCTTCCCAGACACACCGAACAGGATTTCGTCCGGTATGTGCAGTTCCAGCCCTTTGCCGTCGTTCTGAACGCCCAGGTCGTTCAGCGGCTCAATATAGCGATCGACCACGGAGACTATGTCTTTGTAAAGGTTCTTCTTCATGTTAACGAGCATCGAACGCTCAAACACCCTCTTGTTCACGACAACTCGCCGCGGTCCACGCAGGCTTCTCAGATACTTGCTCCGGAGACTGTCATGGATATCGATAATGAGATCGTAACCTTCGGCCCTGATCTTTTTCTTGAGCGCACGCAACCCTTCAAACCGCTCCCGCGCATCAAATTCGTACGTGTGGTTCACGTTCTGATTTGATTTGACGAGTTCCGCATATTCTGTTCGGGTGACGTAGTCGATCTGACCTTGAGGAAAGCGGGCTCGCAAAACACGGAGGAGCGGAGTCGAGAGTACGATGTCGCCGATGGAACTAAATCGGATGACGAGTGTTTTAGTAGATGTGTCCATCAGAGACAAAATAGCACATAATTGGTGGAGATTCAACGAACTCTTCTCAAAGGGGAAAAACCCGGCATGAGATTTCCTGCCACAATTGGCGAACTCCGTAACAGCGGATATACTGTGCAACCGGTGAAGGATGAAATTCGCAACAACCTGATCCGCAAACTCGAGAACCACGAACCGCTTTTTCCAGGCATCATAGGATACGACCAGACTGTCATTCCTTCGCTTGTAAATTCGATACTTGCCCGGCATGATATTCTTCTCCTGGGATTGCGCGGGCAGGCCAAGTCACGCATCGTCCGCCAGCTCCCTTCCCTTCTTGATGAACACATCCCGTTTGTCAAAGGATGCGAGATTAACGACAATCCTTACAAGCCGGTCTGCAAGCGATGCACGGACCTTGTGAAAGAACGGGGCGATGACGTTGAGATTGACTGGCTTCACCGGGAACAGCGATTCGGCGAAAAGCTGGCGACTCCTGACGTAACGATTGCGGACCTCATTGGCGACATTGATCCGATCAAAGCCGCTGCTCAACGGTTGCACTATTCCCACGAAGGTGCGATCCACTACGGCATCATCCCACGGACGAACCGCGGCATCTTCGCGATCAACGAGCTGCCGGATCTGCAACCACGCATTCAGGTCGGCCTCTTTAACATCATGGAGGAAAAAGATATCCAGATCCGCGGCTTCAACGTCCGCATCCCCCTCGATTTGATGATCGTCTTCACTGCGAACCCTGAGGACTACACAAACCGCGGGAACCTTATCACGCCGTTGAAAGACCGTATAGATTCTCAGATCCTGACACATTACCCTCGAACCATCGGCGATGCAATCAGGATCACAGAGCAGGAAGCCTGGATTCAGCGTGATGGCCGCGAAGTCAGGATACCACAGTACTTCAAAGAGATCATTGAGCAGTCTGCGTTCGAAGCCAGAAAAAGCGAGTACGTGGATCAGAAATCCGGAATCAGTGCCCGGTTCACGATTTCTGCTATGGAAAATCTCGTCAGTAACGCTGAGCGGCGGGCCATTCTTGTCGGAGACCGGTGCATCGTGCCACGAATCTGCGACCTGGCCCATGCTCTTCCGGGTATGACGGGCAAGGTGGAGCTCGTCTTCGAAGGGGAACAGGAAGGTCCCGCGAAGGTCAGCAAAGCACTCATCGGCAAAGCAGTACGCGAAGTTTTCAAGCAGTACTTTCCCGACCCGCTACAGAAGCGCCCGAAACATCAGGCCGAGTCGCACCAACACGAAGACTCTGAATACGCAAAGATCATCAGCTGGTTTGAATCGGGAAACAAGATCGAGATCGCCGATGATATGCCTCTTGATCGTTACTTCGAGGAGTTGGACAGGGTAAAGGGCTTGCGCGAGCTTACGAAGAAGCATATGAAGCTTTCGGAGTCGAACAAATACGAATTCGCATCAGCAATGGAGTTTGTTCTTGATGGCCTGCACCAGTCGTCCCGCATAGCAAAAGACGAAGTCGATCGGCTGACAGCCTACAAAGATCTTGTCGGCAGCATCTTTGCAGGGAAAGGCAAGAGCATTGAAGAAGAGTTTTGAGTTGTGAGTTTCAAGTTCCAAGTTCGACTTAATCCGTAGTCCCATGTTCTCGCTTCAAAGAGCATTTCTATTCAGGTCACATTCTCTCCGTGCCATACAAACTCGAAACTGCAAACTCCAAACTTTGAACTTTAAACTCTAAACTTTAAACCCAAAACTTCAAACTATCTTTTCATGCGTTTTCGCTACAGCAAATGGACCCCCGGATCGATGACGGACGAGCAGCGGCTGCAATCGCTCATGTCCATCTTCAGTTACCTCCTGATCCAGACGAGCGGGGATGTGGACGAAGCGTTGAGCTGGCTGCAGCAGCTCGCAGAGCAATACGGGCTTTTTGACAAATCTATGACGCTCGATGACCTTGTCAACAAATTGAAGGAACAGGGACTCATCGAGGACGCCAAGGACGCGCACATCCTCACGAGCAAAGGAGTCCAGCGGATACGACAGGATGCTCTCCGGCATGTGTTCAGCTCCCTGAAAAAGGCGCCTGAAGGTTCGCACGAGACACCATACAGCGGGAAGGGGATCGATCGGCTAAGCGAAACGAAAAAGTGGTCGTTCGGTGATCAACCGACGAACATCGACCTGACCTCGACGGTGACCAATGCGATGAAGCGGGACGGCATCGACGACTTTACCTTGAAGGAAGAGGACCTCGAAGTCTATGAAACGGAGCACACGACCAGCTGTGCAACGGTGATGATGCTCGACATCAGCCACAGCATGATACTCTACGGCGAAGATCGCATCACTCCCGCGAAGGAGGTTGCACTTGCTCTTTCTGAACTCATTCGAAGCAAATTCCCCAAGGATTACCTTTCGCTTGTCGTCTTTGGAGACGAAGCGAAAATTGTCAGCCTCAACGAACTCCCATTCCTGAATGTCGGTCCGTACCACACAAACACCCGTGCCGGCCTGCAGCTCGCCCGGAGCCTCTTGCGGCGTTGCGGCAATGTCAACAAGCAGATTTTTATGATCACCGATGGGAAACCATCGGCAATGTTCGATGATGCGGGAAGGCTCTACAAGAATTCGTTCGGTCTCGACCCGCGGATCGTCAACAAGACTTTGGATGAGGCCGTCCAGTGTCGCCGGGAGAAGATCGTTGTAAGCACATTTATGGTCGCCCGCGATCCCTACCTGATCAACTTTGTCGATGAATTCACCAAGACCAACCAGGGACGGGCCTATTATTCCGACTTGAACAAACTCGGTGAATTTATTTTCGTCGATTACCTTCGGAACCGCCGCAAGCGTTTCACTTCCCAGCGTTGACCTTGTACACCCCTCCGATTTCCCCCTAAAAAAGCTGTAAACGTAGGCTATTCCACCAGAGCCCGCTGTTGCTGTTCTCAGTTTTGTTTCTTATCCTTCGTCCGGCCGTCAAGCAGATAGTCATCGACACAACGATTTCCTCCACCGTGATCACTCCGTGTCGGATGGCCTGCGCCCCCGCTATTCCTGCAACTGTCCGACAGAAAGAATCGCAATGAAACACGACCACTCCCGTGTGACCTTCCGGCCTACGCTCGTTCTGGCCGCATTGATGCTCACGGGTCTCCTCTCTCAAGTCTCTGCCCAACTGCCGTTGTTTCATGAATCGTGGCGATGGTCACATTTCACCACAGAAAGCGGCCTTCCCTCTAATCAGGTGTTCTGCATTGCAGAGACCCCCGCAGGAACAATTTGGGTCGGCACCGACAAAGGCCTGGCCTGGTTCGATGAGTTCGGCTGGAATACGATTGATTCCGGTCAAGGGATTCCTTCAACGGAGATCTCGTTAATCGAGCCTTATGGGAACGATTCGATTCTGGTCTTCGCGGGCAAGGACCTTTACCTTGGGTCTCGCCGTCATTTCTCGCTCCTGGTTTCTCAGGAGTCAATGCCTGGCATGCTGTCGTGCGTTTCGACGGCGAATGGCGATATCCTTCTCCTGAGCTCGATGAAGCTTTGCGCCTACACCAAGGGAACGCTCAAACAGATCCCGGTGCCTGCACGACCTATCTCTTCCAGGCCCCGCAACATGGTACGCACCGCATCAGGGAATATCTGGCTCAACACAGTTCGAGGCGTTTACAGGAGAGACGGGAAGGTATGGCAGCTCGTGTTCCCTGTCAAGAAATCATCTATCACAGGATTCTTCGTTTCGGAGGATGCAAACGGGAACGGACTCGCCGCGATGACATGGCCTCCTGAATTGGAAGGCATCCATGAGTGGCAAAGAAACAGACGACCTCATCGGAGCCCAACCGAAGAAATGGGTTCCCAACAGACCATGGATCAGAGTCCGAACGACGATGCCCTTGTCATCTATCAAAGCGGCGATGTACGATTTCGTACCAAAGGTCTTTGGTCCTCTGTCGTGCCGTCTCCTGACGCGTTTACGTCGACTCACGTCGTGAAATACAGAAAGGATGGTGATCTATGGGTGGGTACGGAGAAAGGACTGTACCTGTTTCACGCTACCTCAAGACGTTGGACGTACATGAGACATCCCTTTCCCGATTCCCGAAACGGCGTACAGGAAATCACATCGACTTCGGATGGATCGCTCTGGCTCGGTACGTCAAATGGAATCGAGATTCACCGGCCCAATGGCCGCACTGAGTATATTACGAACATCCTCGGAACAGAGCTCGGACCAGTTACCGGCATCGTGGAAGACTATCGGCACGATATATGGGTGTGTAGCGGAGCAACATTCTCGGGAGCATTTCGGTGGGATAGATCACGATGGCGACATTTCGGACCAGAGGACGGACTGAAAGCGGAACGCGTCCATAAAATCCGGCTTGATCGAAGCGGAAGGCTTTGGTTTCTCGGCATCGGCGAAACCTATTCAGACTCGATTCATCAGCCAGGTGCGTTTGTGTACGAGAACGGTTCATTCACTCATTGGGATAAGCGCACGAGCGAGAAGGAAGGATTGATTAGCGGGCGGGTCTATGGCTTCGCCGAAGGCCGCGATGGTGCCCGTTGGTTTGCGACACAGCATGGGTTGAGCCGCTGGAAGGAGGGAGCATGGCATCATTGGACTCAGAGCCAGGGGCTCCAGTTGAGGAACGACCGCATCTTCGCTCTTGCCATTGACTCAAACGGGACAGTGTGGTTCTCAAACAGCGAGGGCCTTGGAACTGTGGACAAGGATGATCAACTTCACTTCATGACTACAGTCGACGGCCTGGTGCACAACTCAGTTTGGGACCTGAAGGTCGATGGAGATGGCACTCTTTGGATTTCGACGCAGAGGGGTCTCTCGGCCTACAAGAATGGTGTGTGGTCGAACTTCGGACTTCGGAGTGGCCTGAATACGTCGGATCTCATGGACCTCCTCCCTCTTCGCGATCGAATCTATGTCGGGAGCAAAGGAGCGGGTGTGATGATCCTCGATCGGACTGAAGTCGACCAGCCTCCGCGGGTACGTTTCTCCACACCATCTGTCGAGGGGACCACGGCACTTCTCCGTTGGACAGCCCTTCCTTACTTTGGCAACATGGATGCGAGAGACGTCGAGGTACGCTACCGGAGGGACAGCTCAAGCTGGTCACGCTGGTCCCCCCGCCGCGAAGTGTCTCTGACTGATCTCGCCAGTGGGTATCATCGTTTTGAGGTGCAGGCGAAGGGGCTATTCGGCAAGTTCGCGCAGGCAGGCGAGAAAATGGATTTCTATGTCGAACCCGGACTGTTTCAGCGACCGATGTTCCTTCTCGCGCTTGCTCTGCTTGCAGGGTCTTTTTCAATTCTGGGAGGCGCATATTTCCAACGCAAGCGCAAGTACCAGCAGGCCCTGCAGGAAAGCGATGAGCGCTTTCATTTGGTTGCGAATACTACGGCAGATGTCATCTATGACTGGAACCTCAAGAATGATCGGCTCTGGATGAACGACCCTCAGCGCTCGTGGATCAGCGGCCCTCGGGCCGAATTTAGCACGGCGAGAGAAGAATGGCTAAGCTACGTCCATCCGGATGACCGGGCACAACTCGAAAAGGCGATGAACGACGCAGCGGAAAGACACATCTCCGACTGGCAAGCGGAGTACAGGTTCCTTAATACTGACGGTAACTATGGCCACATGCTTCATCGTGGGCATTTCGAATTTGACGAGTCGGGAATTCCTGTTCGTGCGCTCGGCTCGATCATGGATATCACGGAACGAAAGCAGGCGGAAGGCCTCTCCCGCAGCATCTCAAAGCGCATCATCGAAGCTCAGGAAAGTGAACGCCGGCGCGTCTCGCGCGACCTGCACGACAGCGTCAATCAGATTCTTGCCTCGGTCAAATTCCGGATAGAGTCGCTCGAGGAACAGCTGCCGGGAAGAAATAAGAGCATCCGGCGCGAAGCGCGCAAGACCCGGTTGCTCTTGAACAAGGTGATGAAGGAAATCCGGCGCATTTCCCGCAACCTTCGCCCGGCAGAACTTGATGACCTTGGCCTCGGCTCGGCGGTACGAAGCCTCGCAGATGAATTCAGTGAGCGAACAAAGATCACGACCATTGTGAAAGATGGTTGGCCAAAAAAAACTCTGTCGCCCGAAGTAAGACTGACTCTGTATCGAATCATCCAGGAATCCCTTACGAACGTCGAAAAACACGCGAAAGCCAAACGCGTGCGAATCGGCTGTACCGCAACCGAAAACGAGATCACTTGCACCATTGAGGACAACGGCCAGGGGATAAGAACAGACGAGCATGGGAAGACCAGAATCAAAGGAGGCGGGTTGGGGCTGCTCGATATGCAGGAACGGCTCTCCTTCATCGGTGGTACACTCCAGATATCGTCAGTGCCACGCCGGGGCACCGTCGTGACCATCTACATTCCCCTCGGGCAATCACTACCACAAGAGCAGATGAGCGCATGAAAAAGCAAGTCGCCAAAAAGATTCGGCTCCTTCTCGTCGATGATCACCCTATCGTCCGTGAGGGCATTAAGTCAGCTCTTTCAACGAAGAAGAACATATCGATTGTAGGAGAGGCTGCCACTGGTGAAGAAGCGATGGTCAAGGCAAAGAAACTTCTGCCTGATGTCATCCTGATGGACATTAATATGCCCGGGATGAGCGGTCTTGAGACCTCACGCCGGCTCCGCAAGAGTGTTCCGGACTCGAAAATTCTTGCTCTCACGATGCATGAGAACAGGGAATATGTCCTCGAAATGAGCCAGCTCGGGGCGCGGGGATATGTATTCAAGGATTCTTCTCCCTCCGAGCTCCTTCGCGCGATCGAAGCTGTGCATGCAGGTGAGTTTTTTTTTAGTCCAAGAGCCTCGCAACAACTTCTCAAGGCCTTTCTCAAAGGTGAACCTCAAACCGACAGCCTTGCCGCGGTCGATCTCTCGCAACGGGAGAAAGACGTTTTGCAGCTCATCATGGAAGGCTTCAAAACCAAGGAGATCGCAAAACGTCTTGGCGTCACAGATCGAACTGTTGAAACCTACCGGCGCCGCTTAATGACAAAACTCTCTGTCCATTCTGTCGCTGGACTCATCAAGCAGGCAATCACAAAAGGTATTGTCAAAATAGATTAGGTAAGCCTTCAGCTACGCGATTAAATCTCCGCGTCAGGTCTTCCACTCTCCATATTCGTGGTTCACCACGATGTGCTCGGCCAGTACTGAATATCAGAATGAGACGACGGCCTTGAGGAATTTCATCTCACATCTCTATCCTGCACACAACTGGTTGGGAGTCCCGTAATCTCAAACCGAATGACTGTCTCCATCGGTGCGGCTGTCGGGAATCCACTCCGCGAGAAATCCACTGTTCCGTAATTGTGCTCCCACATTCCGTAATTGCTTGTAGGTACTTTTACGTACACGACAGTGTCGGTACTTGTACGGATTGACATTGTCGTGAGACTTGACGTGCTTGACCGAGGAAATTATGGTTCTTCGACATACGGCCAAGATGAAACCGTTTAAAGTCATGGTGATAGAAAAGCAAGGGCATAAGTTCATCGAAGCAGTCGGCGAGACAACGCTCCTTGAGGATGAGAAGGACGTAGTCGATCTCATTGGTGTGTGTGCCGAATGCAATGCAGATCGGATCATGCTCCACAGCGGGATTTTCTCGAAACGTTTTTTTGATCTGAAATCAGGACAGGCCGGGATGATCCTCCAGAAACTCGTCAACTATCGGATCAAAGCAGCTGCTGTTTTATCCCGGGATCAGATTCGGGGAAGGTTCAGCGAGTTTGTCGCGGAGACGAACCGTGGATATCATTTCCGGGTGTTTTCCGACCGACAGCAAGCTGAAGCCTGGCTTCTTCGCGATTGAACCGCACCGAGGCACACAGAATGCTTTTCAAAGAGGATCCCGAACAATGAATTTGCAGAGTGACGGAACTGGATACGACGGGTTGATACGGTTGATGGAAGTATTCTCGGGCGATAAAGATCTTATGAACTGGTTCCTTTCGCTTCAAACCATGAACGAAAATGCCCGATATTCGCATCTGAGAAGCATGGCAGATGGTATGAGAACGAACCGGGAGCGCGCGGATTTGATTGCAGCGGTCGAATCGCTCATGTCACCAAATGTCTTTAAGTCGGCAATGAAGACAGTGCAATCCCTGGACCGTTAACCTGCTTTTCTTGTACGTATTTTTACGTACACGCATTTTGTACGTAATTGTACGAATTGACATTTGTTCCCCCCTTTGCGTGCTTGGGATGTTACGATTTGTTCACTTGCCTGGCCGGCCTAATCAAACCGTGAGTCGGTTGGAAGAGATCGCGAGACGGCGGAATTGAGTGCGAGTAGAGGCGGGTCATGTGACAGATGATCATCGCGGTCGCTGAGGTGAGGGGCGGGGCAGCACAGTTTTCTGTGAAACAACACGCCTCAGCGCCGAACGCGGCGAGTAAGGATATGGCTTGTTCCCACGTGGCCAACATCGGATAAAAACCATGACAACTACACCGCAGAGTACTCCGAGAAAGACGATCGATTTGGAATCCATTTCGTTCTCTTCGTATATGAAACTCTGCACCCTGATTTCCATTTGCATTGGCATTGCGGTCAGCGTACTGTTCTTCCTGGCGGATGTTCTTGGCCTGAACACGACGTTTCAGTGGGGAATCCTCTCGTTTGCCGACACGGAGACGGGTATTCTGGTGTTGTTCGTTGGGCCTTTCGTTTTCGGCGTGACTGGTTTTGTCGGATCACTGCTCAGCTATCAATTGTTCCTGTGGGCCCTGCGAAAGTTCTGGGGTCTCCAGCTGACAGGCACGTGGAAGGAATTCGGAAAGGACGAGGACCTGAAGAGCACCCACTAGCCGATGCAAGCGTTTCCAGCAGGCACTCTTCAGGAGCCCTTGATGTCAGAAGGAATTCCCGAGGACGGCTCCTGTCACAACCAATGAAGCACCGGACACAATTAATCCGAACAAAGAAGTTGCTGCACTTGTAAGGGAGATGTGCATGGGTTATTCAGAGGAAACTATCCAGGCAGTATGGGAAAGCGCAACTGTTGTCGATCACAACGACTCAGCAATTTGGAGAAAGGATGCATGCGGAGCATGGATTCAGCGGATGATGTACGGCGACCGTAGTTCACAGTATGGATGGGAGATCGATCACATCCTTTCGCAAAGTCCCGATGACGTCTCCAACCTCCGCCCGATGCAGTGGAGGAACAGCATCGGAAAAAGTGACGGCAGATTGATCTGTAAAATGACATCCAGTGGCGTCGACAATAAGGAAACAGGTTGACAGGTCGCCCGCTCACACTTGCGGGGGCAAACGAGCACATCGCAAACAACATAGCTCAGGCACATCGAGCGTATTGATGAGAATCAGAGCACCTGGTGTACGCTTGAGTCGTTATCGGACTGGCACTGAGTCACATGGCCAGATGCAATCTGACCTATGTGGGTGAGGGGGAATACCTCAAGGCCAGTCCGATAGGGCCCAGGGCGGATCTATCGATTCAGAGAAGTCGGGGCTGCAACAACACGCGCATCGGAGCAGGGATGAGTAAACCAGTGAAGAATATCACGGTGCTAGTTGCGGATGGTCACGGGGAGATCCGCGAGGCAGTGTGTGAGTATCTGAACCGCATGCCGGGAGTTCATGTCATTGCAGAGGCGCTCAACGGATTCGATGTCATTGCGAAAGTCGAGCGGTTGAAGCCGGATATCGTGCTGCTGGATGTGGGACTCCCTGAACTCAATGGAATCGAAACGGCACGAATAGTGAAACGGCGGTTCGCTTCGACGAAAGTGTATCTCGCCACCTTATTTGACGAAGCCCTCTACGAGATGGAAGCGCACCGTGTCGCCGCCGATGGGATTATCTCCAAATCACAGTTTAAGCGCAGCCTCGCTTCCTTGCTCCGGGTCGCACAACATCAGGCTAGTCAATGACAGACAGCTTGGGATATTCTCAGCGGAGGCTCGCGGCATCATCTGAATTCACTTGGACTATTTGCTGAACAGAATTGTTCAATCCCCCGATATGAGCGGGATGATGGAAAGAAAAACTCAAAAGACGATCCTGGTCGTGGACGAGGATCTGTTGAGCATTGTGAATATCTCCCAAACGCTTCTCCGCGGCGGATACGTTATCTCTCATGCGACAGACAACGAAACCGCCCTCAAGGCGATCAAGGTAGAAAAGCCAGATCTCATCATATGCAATCTCGACGGACGGAATCTCGACGCTTACCGGCTTGTGAGCATACTACAACAAGCGCGAGCATTCCGGACAATCCCTTTCTTGTTTGTTGTCGAGTCACAACGGGAACCAGCCCAGGCCCCCGAGATTCTTGGACCCAAACAGTATCTGAAGAAACCCTTTACGCGAGAGCAACTTGCATCAGCCGTGCGGGAGCACCTGAATCAAAAGCAGGAAAGGATGGTCGGCTGAGGACTCAACCCGCGAACAAGAGAGTGGAATGAATCGGCGAAACAATCTATGAATGCTGTAGCCCCGTTTGTGGGAGATTCAGACTGCACAACGCTTTTGATGGATTGTGCAGAGACGACGGCAGCGGCCTTTACGGTCTTTGTGCGCCATAAGATGCAACTGTTCACAGACGAATTCACCGTGAGGAAATTCGAAGAGATCTTGTTGGGTGAAGCGGATAAGTTTCATTGCGAAGTCCCTGTCTATCTCTTCATGCCTAACCGGTGCCACCTCCTTCTTCAGGGGAAGGGAGGCCAGGCGAACTATGTAAGAGCAGTCAGGGACTTCCGGCTTGGATCAGGATATTGGCTGTCGAGGGTTCAATGTGAAGCAGAATGGCGCGAGAATCACAACGGGTCCGATCACGCCATGAATAAGGAAATCCTCACATATACGCGCCACATCTTGAATGCTCCGGTGCGCATGGGCCTCGTCGCAAACTGGAAACAATACCGATACAAAGGCTCCACGCTCTATCATCTCGAGACGTGGTTGTAACATCACCCCCCCCCACTTTCAATCATGCTGTTCTCACACTCTCTCCTGCAACTGATAAGAATTCCCGAGAAACAGTCGGATATTGTCCCAGCGGCAAAAGACTCTTCCTTGAATGTTAGCCGAATTTTCGCCATTTTTGGGAGAATTCGGTCACTCCACTGATAGTGACCATTCCATGATGCAGCTCCCTCCCCACCTTCCTCTCCAGAGTTGTTGGACGGCGGGCTGCCGGACCCACCAGGATAGACCGGCATGATCTCTCACTGCCGTTGTCCTAGCGGGCTTCCAGGCGTGCACACAAGCGGAAAGCGATGATATGCTCCTGATCTTCCCCTCTATTGAGATCCGAAGAGGAGACTGTGTTCAACTCGTCCACGGCGAGCAGGGATCGGAGAATCTCTATTCCATTGATCCCGTGAAGATGGCGGTCCTGTGGCGTGGCGAGAATGCAAAGACTCTCCACATTTCAGACGTCGATGGTGTTAAGACCGGAAGAGTTCACAATTGGGACATCATCGAGAAGATCGTCAAGGCAGTCGACATCCCCATTCAGGTTGGCGGTGGCCTCCGCAACTATGACGATATCAAGGCTCTGCTCGAGAAGGGCATCTACCGGATCGTGATCGGTACGATTGCGGTTCACGACCAGGAACTTGTAGAGAAGCTTATTCAGGATTTCGGGGCGCGCAAGATCGCCATTTCCGTCGAAGCATTCGGCGGCAAAATACGAACAGACGGAGGCGCGCAAGTACATGATATCTCGCCCCTGACATTTACGCTCCGGATGAAGAAGCTTGGCGTTTCCCGCATTGTATACTCGGAGATCGGCCCGGACGGAAAAACGAAAGTGAGCAATCCCGTCTCCCTCAGGGAACTTGCGAAGGGTTCGGGCGTCCGTATCACCGCACAGGGGGGCATCAACGGCTACCAGGATCTTATCCACTTGCAGGAGCTTGAGAAATTCGGCGTCGATTCAGTGATCGTGGGCAAGGCTCTTTACGAGAACAAGTTCCCATGTCAGCAACTGTGGCGCCTGAACGAAAAGGAACTGACAGACCTCGGACCAACCCGGCGAATCTGATCACATCAAGGACTTTGCCTTGGCTAAAGATTTGAAAATAACTGTCATTGGCCATCTTGCCCGTGACTTTTTTCATCTGACGGATACCTCTGGCAGCGAACAAGTCGTGGAGGCATGGGGGGGCATTTACTACTCAATTGCTACTCTCTCGGCGCTTCTCTCGCCTGATGATAAGGTTATTCCTGTTTTCGGAATTCTTGAATCCGAGTATGACGCTATGCTGGATCGGCTCCAGCAGTTCGGTAACATCGACGTGCGAGGGATATTCAAGACGAAGGAGCCCGTGAATGAGGTCCACTTCTTCGGAAATCATTCAGCCGGGAGAGTTGAGTGCTCGAAACACATTGCGTCGCCGATCCCATTCCATCGGATCAAACCGTTCCTGGATGTTCATGGCGTCCTCATTAATATGGCTTCAGGATTTGACATTCTTCTTGAGACGCTTGATATGATCCGCATGAATGTGCGCGACGATGGTATTCCCATCCACTTTGATTTCCACTCCCTCACGCTTGGCGTGGACGAAGAACTGAAGCGATTCCGACGTCCGTTGAGCGATTGGCGGCGGTGGTGTTTCATGCTGCATTCCATACAAATGAGTGAGGATGAAGCCGCAAATCTCACCACCGAACGGTACGATGAAACGACGTTGATCAACCAGATGATGCCGCTCATGGTCAGCGGTTTGGTCATCACGCGGGCAGAACGCGGGGCGACACTTATTCGCCAGGAACACAAGAAACTGTTTCGCCACGATATTCCCGGGATTGAGGTCCCGGCAGTTGTCGACACGATCGGCTGCGGAGATGTCTATGGTGCCGCATTCTTTGCTGAATTCCTGAAAACGAAGGATCTCGTGAAAGCGGCGGAATCTGCCAACAAAGCCGCTTCAATGAAGTCGACGTTCCGGGGCCCCGAAGGGCTCGAAACATTGAGACAGCAGCCGGTTCAAACCCCACCGGCAGACGCAGAATCCAGGACCAGTGAATGATCATTATGAAATTCGGCGGCACGTCAGTCGAAGACGCACGTGCCATGGAAAATGTCATGAAGATTGTGGCGAAGGAGCAAAGCCGAAAACCTGTGGTGGTCCTTTCCGCGATCGCAGGAGCCACAAACGCGCTCCTCAAGTCTGCCCACATTGCCCTCGACGGGAATTTGGACAGCGCCCATGCTGAACTCAACGTGGTGCTTGAGCGACACGTGACGCTGCTTGAAAACCTTATCGATAATCGCTCAGAGGTTCAGCAGCTCATTCTCGCTATCAGAAAACGGCTCGAGGAGTTGAAGACCCTCTGCCAGGGAATCGCAATCCTGGGGGAACTGACCAACCGCTCGTTGGACGCTATCGCGTCAGTCGGAGAGCAGCTGTCCACGCTGATCTTATCAAGAGCAATGGCGGTGCGCGGGTTTCCCGTGGAATTGATCGATGCCCGGTCGTTCATGATCACAGATGGCCAGTTCGCTTCAGCTGCCCCCGACTTCGATCAGATTGCACAAAAAGCACCCGATCGTATCCTCCCGGCTCTTCGGTCGGGGAAAGTCGTGGTGACGCAGGGATTTATCGGTTCAACTTCGAAGGGAATCACGACCACGCTTGGGCGCGGAGGCTCGGACTATTCCGCAGCAATTATCGGTGCAGCGCTTGATGCTGAAGAGATCCAGATCTGGACAGACGTCGACGGTGTGTTGACCGCCGATCCAAGAATAGCTCCTGCGGCAAAGAAACTGAGAGTCATCTCTTTCCGCGAAGCGTCAGAGCTCGCGTATTTCGGCGCAAAAGTGCTTCACCCGAGCACGATTTTGCCGGCAGTGGAGAAAAACATCCCTGTGATCGTGCTGAACTCCAAGCGCCCCGAATCGACCGGAACTAGAATTGTCGGCAACCCCCCGAAATCGAACGCAGCGGTGAAATCCATTGCATCCAAGAAGGGGATTACCGTCATCAATATTCAGTCATCACGGATGTTGATGGCATACGGCTTTCTGTCGTCCATTTTCTCCGTATTTCAACGACACAAAACTCCGGTCGATCTCGTCAGCACATCCGAGGTTGCAGTGTCGTTGACAATCGACAACACCTCCAGCCTGGAGCAGATCGAGAAGGAGCTCAGGGAATTTGCTGAGGTGAGCATTTACGAGCACAAAGCGATCGTGTGCGTCGTCGGAGAACAAATGCGCTCGACGGTAGGCATCGTCGACAGGGTCTTCCGCGCATTAAACGACATCAACGTCATCATGATATCTCAGGGAGCATCCGAAATCAACATGAGCCTTGTGGTCGATGAAGACTCCGTAACGCAAGCTGTCCAGCAGCTCCACAAGGAGTTCTTCGAACCGGTCCCGGAGCTCGATCTCTTCGAACAGGTGGATGCATGAGCCAGCACAATCAGCCGTTGCGTATCGCTCTCATCGGATACGGGAAGATGGGACGAGAAGTTGAACGCGCTGCCCTTGATCGCGGTATGGAAATCACAGCCCGGATCGACATCGACTCCCCCTCACTCACTACTGACGAAGTCCGGAGAGCAGATGTTGCTGTGCATTTTGCGGTGCCGGCCACCGTACAGAAGCACGTCGGAGAACTCGCAAAGCTTCGGAAACCGATCGTGGTCGGAACGACAGGATGGACAAAGCAGGCGCAGGAGATCAAGTCGATCGTGGAGGGCGAGGGAATCGGCCTTGTCTATGCATCGAACTTTTCGGTCGGGGTCAACATCATGTACCGGCTGCTCAGGGAAGCTGGGTCGTTGTTCGACCGCTTTGCGGAGTACGATGTCTCTGTTCACGAAATTCATCACAAGGACAAGCTCGACGCTCCGAGTGGAACGGCACTCAGCATCGCAGATGTTCTCCTGAATACAGTCAGAAGGAAAAAGGAAGTCCTGTCCGGTCCGCCGGAAGGAAAAATTCGTCCGGAGCAACTTCAGGTCACGTCCGGACGGTACGGCGCTGTCGTCGGATTACATCGGGTCACATTCGACTCGATGGCCGATAGCATCGAGATCGTGCACACAGCGAAGAATAGAACCGGTTTCGCACTGGGAGCAGTCGTCGCTGCCGAGTGGGTCAAAGACAAGAAGGGGATGTTTACATTTGAGGATGTGCTCGCAGACCTTTTCAAACAGCCACGATAGGAACTGACACCATGGCAAAAAGAAAACCGTTTCAAGGAACCGGCACTGCGCTTGTCACCCCGTTCAAGAAGGACGGCTCGCTGGATGAGAAGGCACTTCGCCGCCTCGTCGAGTTTCAGATCAAGAATGGCGTCGAAGCGCTTATTCCCGTTGGCACGACGGGTGAAAGTCCCACCCTGACGTACAAGGAGCATTACCGGGTATTTGATCTTGTCATCGAGCAGGCGAACGGGAGGGCAAGAATCTTTGCGGGCACCGGAAGCAACAATACCGAGGAGGCCATCGAGCAATCGAAGCATGCAAAAAAGGCGGGAGCTGATGCTGCCCTGGTGGTAGGTCCCTATTACAATAAACCCTCACAGGAAGGCTATTTCCAGCATTATCGGGCCATTGCAGAGGCAGTGGACATACCGATTATCGTGTACAACGTACCAGGACGAACCGGAGGCAATATCGAGGCTTCGACCACTTTAAGGTTGGCGACCGAAATTCCCTCGATCATGGCCGTCAAGGAGGCCTCTGGAAATATGGCGCAAATCATGGAGATTGCCCGGAACAAACCGCAGGGCTTCTCGCTGCTGTCGGGTGACGACGCACTCACTCTCCCGATGATGTCGGTTGGGGGTGATGGATGTATTTCCGTAGTCGCCAATGAAACACCGAAGGATTTCTCAGACATGGTCCGATTCTGCTTGAAAGGTCAATGGGACAAGGCGTTGACGTTGCACGACAAGCTTCTTCCTTTGATGAACATCAACTTCATTGAAGCCAACCCGATTCCTGTCAAAGCTGCTGTTGCAATGATGGGGATGATTGAAGAAGTTTACAGGTTGCCGCTTGTGCCAATTGGCGACAAGAATCGCGAAAAGCTGAAAATGGTTTTGAAGGATCTCTCCCTCATCTGACATGAACAGGACGGACACGTGAAGTTTGACATGACACTGAAAGATCAGATTGAGAACTTCTTTGGTCAGAAGGTTGATGCACTTGATCGCGACGCCGCGATGCGCGCGTTCAATGAGCTGAAGTTTTTTCTGAACAACGGAGAGATTCGCGCGGCAAAGAAATCCGGCGAAGACGACAACATCGAAGGCTGGGTCGTCAACAGCTGGGTGAAGAAGGGTATTCTCCTCGGATTCCGGCTCGGGCAGATGCATGACTATTCCCTGAACCACCAATTTCATTACTTTGACAAGAGCACATTCCCCTTGAAAGGACTCTCCCTTGAGAGCGGAGTCCGGATTGTCCCCGGAGGCACTTCCGTTCGCGATGGATCATTTGTTGCCTCAAACGTAGTGATCATGCCCCCGGCGTACATCAACGTCGGAGCATATGTTGACGAAGGAACGATGGTCGATTCACACGCGCTTGTTGGTTCATGCGCTCAGGTCGGAAAGCGCGTCCATCTCAGCGCCGCCACTCAAGTTGGAGGCGTGTTGGAACCCGTGGGTGCGATGCCGGTCATCATCGAAGATGATGTCATGGTGGGAGGAAATTGTGGGATCTATGAAGGAACGATCGTCAAACGACGCGCTGTGATCGGAGCAGGTGTTATTCTTACAGGTTCGACTCCTGTGTACGATCTGGTGAAGGGAACAATTCATCGCCGTACTTCGACGCGACCTTTGGTAATTCCGGAAGGAGCCGTTGTTATTCAGGGAAGCCGTCACATCGACGGCGATTTCGCCCGGCAACATCACATTGCAATCTATACGCCAGTCATCATCAAATACAGGGATGAGAAGACTGATGCTGCGACGGCGCTGGAAGAGAGCCTTCGATGAAACGGATTTTGATTTGCGGGTCGAATGGTTTACTGGGGCAGCGACTCGCTCTGATGTTGAGCTCGCAAACGGAGTATGAAGTCCTGAATACTTCCCGTAAGCGCTCCTTCGTGTTCGATCACCGGCTGTTTGACTACACACAGCTCGACATCACCAAAAAGGGAGATGTAAAAAGCCTGGTATCGAGCTTCCACCCTACGACTATTATCAATGCGGCCGCCGCGGCCGACGTCGACTGGTGCGAACAGCACCGTGAAGATGCCTGGAAAATCAATGTGGTGGGCGTCGAGAATCTCATCGAGGCAACCAGGAAAGTAGGGGCACGCCTCATTCATATTTCTACAGACTACATCTTCGACGGAACACACGGTCCGTACAGCGAAGATGACAAGCCAAACCCGATCAGCTACTACGGAAAATCGAAGCTTGCAAGCGAAAACGCTGTCCGGATTGCCGAAATCCCCTACACTCTTCTCCGCACCATTGTCCTGTACGGAAATGGCATAGGTGTTCGGGACTGTTTTCCGACCTGGGTAATCAAAAACCTCCGTGCGGGCAAGGTCGTTCGGTGTTCGGAGGACCAGATCAGCAATCCAACGCACGTGAACGATATTGCGTTCGCAGCTGTGAAAGGCTTCGAACTCAATCGCGACGGGATTTACCACATCTGTGGCAGCGAGCGCGTAAGCCGCTACCAGTTTGCAGTCCGGACCGCAGAGCTTTTTGGCCTCGACCCCGGCCTCGTACAGGCGGTCAAGTCTGCCGATCTCAATCAGATTGCTCCCCGCCCTCCCGTAACAGGCTTCGTGACGCTGAAAGCCCAAACGGAACTGGGCCTTAAAGCAATGGATATCACGCAGGGTTTGACGTTCCTGAAACGGGAGTTGCAAGGAGCCGGAAGAAACTGATGGTTCGATGTCTGTCCATGGTTATGAATCTCGGCCGGAGCCTCCGGACAGCATGTGGGCTTTCAGCCGTCATTCTGCTTATTCTCATCGCACCGGGTTGCTCCTCGAGCAGGATCTCCGCTTCGGGCAGCACGTTACGGGTGTTGACCTGGAACATCCACCACGGCGAGGGGCTTGACAAAAAGGTTGATGCTGATCGGATTGCGAAAGTCATTCTGAGTGCGAAGCCGGATGTCGTTGCGCTACAGGAAATCGATCGGGGAGTGGAACGGACCGGAAAGATCGATCTCATCACCAAGCTGGCCGATCTGACGGACATGACCTATGCATTCGGGAAAACTATCGACTATCAGGGGGGAGACTACGGTAATGCGTTCCTCACGCGGTTTCCCATACTGGAGGAGCGGAATCTGCATTACACACTCGTCCAGCCAGGCGAACCGCGCGGCTTGCTCCAGTTAATCCTTAATGTCAGGGGCGAGGAAATCGTAGTTGCTAGTACTCACCTGGAAAGCCGCTCCGACGATTCGGCAAGAATGTCGAGCGTCGGAGAGCTGAGGACTTTATTGCGGGGGTATTCCCCCAGGCCGGTCATCGTTTGTGGAGATTTCAATGACCTGCCTGAGAGCCGCTCGATCACGGAACTCAAGAAAGACTACATCGACACCTGGGCGCTGGTCAACCGTGGCGAGGGATTTACCTTTCCGTCCGATGCTCCCAGGAAACGAATTGACTATATCCTGGTACTCAACAACTCAAAATCGGATAGTGCATCCGCAGCGGTGCAGCTTCGGCCCTTGTCGGCTCGTGTGCTCCCATCGTCCGCGTCCGACCACCTTCCGCTGCTCGTAGAATTTGAACTCAGAACTGAACGATAGAAAGGATCTGGTTTTCTGACTATGCTTGACCTAAAGTTTATCCGCGAAAATCTCGAGACCGTTCAAAAGGGGGCTGATGCCAAAGGCGCCACCATCGACCTGCAATCGATCATCTCTCTCGATGAACATCGTCGCAAGCTGATCCAGGAAAACGATTCGCTGAAAGCCCGTCGCAATGACGTCTCAGCCCAAATCGGCAAGTTGAAAAAAGAAGGGGGCGATGCCGCTCCTGCGATAGCTGAGATGGAGACTGTGAAGAACCGGATCCAGGCTCTCGATTCAGACCTCCGTGAAACCGAGGGGAAGCTCAACGACCTTCTGTTGACGGTGCCAAACGTCCCGCATCCCTCCGTTCCGTTCGGCCGAACACCCGCCGACAATAAAGAGATCTTCCGGTGGGGGGAGTTGCCCAAAGTCGACTTCGAATTGAAACCTCACTGGGACATTACCGACCGGTTGGGAATTCTCGACTTTGCTCGCGGCTCGAAGGTCACGGGGGCCGGGTTTCCTTTCTACGTCGGAAAGGGAGCGACGCTCGAGCGCGCACTGATCAACTTTTTCCTTGATCAGGCGCTGGAACGGGGCTACCGCGAAATTTTTCCGCCGATAGTTGTCAATGAGGATAGCGCGCGCGGAACAGGTCAGATTCCCGACAAAGAAGACCTGATGTATGTCGTCGAGCGCGACCAATTCTACATGGTTCCGACGGCAGAAGTACCTGTGACAAATTTTCATCGCGATGAGTTACTGACTGAAAAGGATCTCCCGATCCGGTACGCAGCGTACACACCGTGCTTCCGCAGAGAGGCTGGTTCGTACGGCAAGGACGTGCGCGGCTTGAATCGCCTTCATCAGTTTGACAAGGTCGAACTCGTGAAATTTGTCCTTCCTTCCACATCGTACGATGAATTGGAATCGCTCCGTTCGGACGCGGAACGCCTGCTGCAACTGCTGGACCTCCCCTATCGGACTCTCCTGATGTGCACAGGTGATATGGGCTTTACGCAGACAAAAAAGTATGACCTCGAAGTCTGGGCACCGGGCCAGAACAAGTGGCTGGAGGTCTCTTCGTGCAGCAATTTTGAGGCTTTTCAGGCCAGAAGGATGAATCTGCGCTTCCGCCCGGCGAACGGATCGAAGCCGGAATTTGTTCATACACTGAACGGTTCAGGCCTCGCATTGCCGAGAGTTGTGGCAGCCCTGATCGAGCACTACCAGACCCCCGATGGCAAGGTGATCGTTCCAAAGGTCTTGCATCGCTACACAAGGTTCGAGACAATTGGATAAAAGAGATCAACCGATGGACTCCAGTTTCCGGCGGGCTTGCTACCGGAAATTCAGCTCTATGTCTTTTTTCGTTATTACTGTTTTCTCATGAAGCCCTTATTACGCCTTAAACCATATTTGCTCCGATACAAGCGCACCCTCGTCTGGGGTGTGGTGACGGTGATAGCCAGCAACTTGTTCACCGTTGTGCAACCAATGTTTCTCGGGCGGGCAATCGATGTGCTCAAGACCGGGATCGATACTCATTCTGTCGTGTCAGCAGACCTCCTTCGCTGGGCAGTGATTATCGTCGCTTTCTCCCTCGTTGCGGGCGTGTTCACGTTCCTGACTCGCCAGACGATCATTGTGGTTTCACGCCACATTGAGTTTGACCTGCGAAACGACCTGCTCGCACATCTCCAACGTCTCTCATATTCGTATTTCCAGAATACGCCGACCGGCGATCTGATGGCACACGCTACGAACGATATCAGCGCGGTCCGAAACGTCGTCGGCCCCGGCATCATGTACCCTACGGACACGCTCCTGACATTCACGATGGTGCTTGGACTGATGCTGGTCAAGGATTGGCAATTGACGCTCCTCGCACTGATTCCCTTGCCATTCGCTTCCCTGATCGTGTACCTGCTCGGAAAGAGCATACATAAGAAATCGCTGGACCGGCAGGCGCAGTTTTCTCTGCTCACAACGCGGGCTCAGGAGAACCTTTCCGGTATCCGGGTGATCAAATCCTACGTCCGCGAGAAATACGAAATCGACCTCTTCAGCGGCCTGAGCTGGGATTATCTTCAGAAGAATCTCGTTCTTGCTCGTTTGCAGTCGCTCATGTGGCCTCTGATGTTCAGTATCATCGGCTGCTCGATTATTATCACCCTCTATGCCGGCGGGCTTCAGGTTATCCATGGTGAGCTCTCCATTGGTTCGCTGTCGGCCTTCCTTGCCTATCTTGTGATGCTCATCTGGCCGGTCATAGCTTTCGGTTGGGTCATCAACCTGCTCCAACAGGGAGCAGCATCGATGGAGCGATTGGGCAAGATCCTGGACACGACTCCCGAAATTAAAGACACAGATGACACGCTCACGACAATCCGGGATATCGAGGGGGAGATTGAGTTTCGCGGAGTGCAGTTCACCCATAAGGGTGCTGAGCGCCCCACGCTGCAGAACATAAACCTGAAGATCGAGCGCGGGATGACCGTCGCTGTCGTGGGCTACACTGGCTCAGGAAAAACGACGCTTGTTAACCTCGTCCCGAGATTGTACGATATCACGGAAGGCGAATTGCTGATTGACGGTCAGGACATCAGAAAGATCCCACTGGCTGTCCTGCGCACTCATATCGGATATGTCCCGCAGGAAACATTTCTGTTCTCAGACTCCCTGGCGGAGAACATCCAGTATGGAACCGACAACGGCACGGCAGATCATGTCCGGGAAGCCGCGGAAATTTCCCAGATAGCGAAGGATGTCCTTGAGTTTCCAAAGCAATTCGAGACGATGATCGGCGAGCGGGGCATTACGCTCTCCGGCGGTCAAAAGCAGCGCACAAGTATTGCTCGGGCGCTCATACGTCAGCCCAAAATCCTGATCCTTGATGACTGCCTCTCAGCTGTCGACACATACACCGAGGAAGAGATACTCCGACGGCTGCGTACGTTCATGAAAGGACGAACGAGCATCATTATTAGCCACAGAATTTCCACCGTGAAAGGGGCTGACCTTATCGTTGTTCTTGACAAAGGTCAGATTGTTGAGCGTGGGACGCACGACGAGCTGGTGGCTCACGGCGGCATCTATGCCGACCTGAATGAGAAGCAGCTCTTGGAGCGAGAGCTGGAAGAACTGTAGAAATGCAAAAGTCAAAATGAGAAGTCAAAAATGGCAACAGAGAAGCCAGAAGACATAAAAGATCGGACGTTCCGGTTTGCGCTTACGATTATTGCTCTGGTGGAATCTTTGCCGAACACAGCCTCAGCGAATACAATAGGAAGACAGCTTATTCGATCCGGCACCTCGATTGGAGCGAACGTAGAAGAAGCGACTGCGGCTCACACGAAGAACGATTTCATCTATCGAATGGGCGTGGCTTTGCGCGAAGCACGTGAGACCTTTTATTGGCTCAGATTGTTGGACGCCTCTAGGCTACTGGAACAACGACCATTAACAGATGTTCTCCAGGAATCCGATGAGATCACAAGAATACTCGGAGCCATAGTGAGTTCAGCGCGCGGTAAGAGAAAGACGTGACAAACTTTTAGTGTTCTTGTTTCCCCTTTTTTTAATTTTGCCTTTAACCATTTTGCATTGATTTATGCACGAAGAAGAAGTCCTAGGTAAAGCATACGATGCCCGCTTGATGCGGCGGCTGCTGAAGTATCTTCGCCCCTATCGTTGGCATGTAGTTCTCGGCATCGTGTTGAGCATTCTCACAAGTGCTATGGAAGCGATCCGGCCCTACTTCACCAAAGTGGCCGTGGATGTCAACATCGCCCAGAAAGACACGCATGGCTTGCTCATCACTGCCATGCTTTTCTTCGCTGTTCTTATTGTTCGGGGCTTTGTCCAGTATGCAAACGCGTATTTAACGCAGTGGATTGGACAGCGAACCATCTATGACCTCAGGATGGAGATCTTCACATATCTTCAAAACCTGGCGCCGAAGTTCTACGATAAAAACCCCATTGGACGGATGATCACGAGGGTCACGAATGATGTCGAGGTCCTGAATGAGATGTTCTCCTCGGGCATCGTTATGGTCTTCAGCGACGTCTTTACGATCATTGGCATTTTCTATTTCATGTTCACCATGAGCTGGGAGCTTGCACTCGTCTCGCTCAGCGTCCTCCCGCTCTTGTTCTACGGAACCTTCTTGTTCCGCAAGAAGGCCCGCGAAGCATATCGCGAGGTCCGGATCCAGATTGCGCGGATCAATTCCTTCATGCAGGAACATATCACGGGCATGGTGGTTGACCAGATCTTCAGTCGCGAGAAAAAGTCATTCGACAAATTCTCGCAAATCAACGCCGCGCACCGGGACGCAAATATCAAATCCATTTTCTACTACGCCGTATTCTATCCGGGGGTTGATCTCATCGGAGCGCTTTCGGTGGGATTGATCATTTGGTATGCCGGCGGTAATGTCCTTGGTGGGGCCGTGACCTTGGGAACGGTGATGGCTTTCCTGCAGTTCAATGAGATGTTCTGGCGACCAATTCGTGACCTGTCGGAGAAATACAACATCCTCCAGACGGCAATGGCTTCTTCTGAGAGAATCTTCCAGCTGCTCGATGACAAGTCCGTGTCGAGCTCTCCGCAGGCACCCACACCCCTCCCCTCCGTACGCGGTGAGATCGAATTCCGCAATGTCTGGTTCGCATACCATACGCCGTCAGATGGAGCAAATTCGCCTGAGTGGGTCCTCAAGAACATATCGTTCCATGTAAAACCAGGTCAGACAGTTGCTCTCGTTGGACATACCGGCGCAGGCAAAACGTCCATCATCAGTCTGCTGAGCCGCTTCTATGAGCATCAAAAAGGGGAGATCCTTATTGATGGGATCAATATCGACGCGGTGCTCCCGGAAGAGCTGCGCAAGCACATCGCTGTGGTGCTTCAGGATGTGTTCCTGTTCTCGGGCGACATCAAAGGGAACATCAACCTCGGAGATCCTTCAATTTCCCTGGACCGTGTGAAGGAAGCCGCTGAAATCGTGGGGGCCCACCGCTTCATCGAACAGATGCCAAAGCAGTACGACTCAGAAGTGAAGGAACGCGGCTCGACGCTTTCAGTGGGACAGAAGCAGCTCCTGTCGTTTGCAAGGGCCCTAGCGTTCAATCCACGCATTCTCGTCCTCGACGAAGCCACGTCTAGTGTCGATACGGAAACAGAGCTCCTTATTCAGGCCGCCATAAAAAAATTGCTGAAAGGCCGGACTTCGATCGTCATCGCCCATCGCCTCTCGACAATCCAGAGTGCGGACAAGATCATCGTGCTCCATAAAGGCGAAATCCGTGAAATGGGGACTCATCAGGAGCTCCTCGCTCACGATGGTATCTATCGGAAGCTTTACCGGTTGCAGTACAAAGATCAGGAAGTGAAATCATAGCGGATCCGTGTGAAGAAGCCACGGAAGAAATTCCGGACTTCTGCATTCAGTCACCGTTCTTCAAAACCTCGCAGCGTCACGGAACAACGACAACTCCATCCACCCTCAGGCCTAATTTGCCATGTCCCAACACAAGATCATCACACTTGAACGCCACATCATCGAAGGAGAGCGAGCGCATCCGGGCGCGAGCGGAAGCTTTTCGGGACTCCTTCGCGATCTGACACTCGCAATCAAGATCATTTCCCGCGAAGTCAGCAAAGCGGGCCTTGTCGATATCCTTGGATCGGTCGGCCGGGAAAATATCCACGGCGATGAAGTGAAAAAACTTGACGTGTTCGCACATGACGCGATCTACAAAGCGATGGATCACGGAGGGCACCTGTGTGTGATGGCGTCTGAGGAAAACGAGGATGTCCTGAATATCCCCGAGCACTATCCCACGGGAAAGTACGTCCTCATCTTCGATCCTCTGGACGGCTCGTCCAATATCGACGCCAATGTAACGATCGGCACGATTTTTTCACTGTTTCGGCGAGTGACCCCTGCCGGTCCGGGCACGTTGCAGGACTGTTTACAGCCCGGATACAAGCAAGTGGGTGCTGGGTATGTGATGTACGGCTCGTCGACGATGATCGTCTACACGACCGGAGATGGAGTGCACGGCTTCACGCTCGATCCCAGCATTGGTGAGTTTCTTCTCTCGCACGAGAACATTCGGATTCCGAAGCGGGGTAAGATCTACAGTGTCAATGAGGGGAATTTTCATCGCTGGTCTGAAGGGATGAAGAAGTACGTTCGCTACCTTCAGGAAGATGACAAGAGCACCAATCGGCCTTACTCGGCCCGGTACGTAGGATCGATGGTAGGCGACATTCAACGGACGCTTCTCTATGGAGGCATTTTCATGTATCCCGCAGATTCGAAAAATCCCAAGGGGAAACTCCGGTTGATGTACGAGGGCAATCCAATGGCATTCTTGCTAGAACAGGCAGGAGGGCGTGCGACAGACGGGACGCAGCGAATCCTGGACATCCAGCCGCAGTCGCTCCATCAGCGGACACCGGTGTTCCTCGGGAGCGACGAAGACGTGCGCATAGCCGAGGAATTCTTGCAGGGGAAGAGGGATAACTGAAAACGAATCGGACTGTGAAGAAACTTCAACTCATCAGCAAAGCAACGTTTGTCGTCGTTGATGTGGAGACGACTGGGATGAGCGCGATCGACGATCGCATCACAGAGATTGCGATGATGAAGGTCCAAGATGGCACGCTCGTGGACGAATTCTCAACCCTTGTCAACCCATTGCTCACCATCCCGGCATATATCACGTCGATGACGGGTATCGACAATGTCATGGTCCAGAACGCGCCGCCTGCCCGTGAGGTCGTCCCATTTATTGCGGAGTTTCTCGGGGACGCCATATTCGTTGCCCACAATGCCGCTTTTGACTGGGGATTTGTTTCCCACACAGCCCGGCGGGAACGGGGCATTGAGTTCGACAATCAGCGTCTCTGCACGGTTAAACTTTCAAGCCGCATACTTCCCCATCTCCCCAGCAAATCGCTCGGTCCGGTGGCGGAACACCTGAATATAACAATCCCCGAACGCCACCGCGCGTCCGGGGATGCATACGCCACTGCACTTGTGCTGGTGAAGTTCCTCTCCTACCTTCAGAAGAAAGAGGGCCTTAGGACGGTCGAAGAGGTGCTCAAGTTCCAACATGGCCGCACGTCCAGTTTCAGCCGCACCTAGACTTGCAGCCCCCTTCCGGGGACCCCTCCGATCCCGATGTCCTCACGAATCAATTTTCGGCGCCCACTTCTTCAGAAAGTTGAACACCTTGTCGTGATCATGATGATCACCGCTCTCCAAAGCACCCGTATCTTGCGAATGCAGGAATTTTCCCTTGTTATCCAGCACGAAGAGGTGAGGATAGCCTTCGATCTCCGGGTACTTGGAAAGAAACTTCTCGTTCTGGTTCTCTTCGCTGTAGTTGATCTTTACAACGATGAAATTGTTGTGAAGAAATTCCGAAACATCCTTATTGTCCTGGAAGAATTTGTCGAGGTTGCGGCACCAGATGCACCATTCGCCCCCGACGTCCAGCAGGATGCGCTTGTGTGATTTCGTGGCCAGAGTAACAGCGTCCTTAAGATCTTTCTCTGAATCCTTCTTCGGGTCAAACTGCTCACGTTTTGTTCCATCATCCTTGGGCGTCTCTTTGGTCTGAGCATACGTCACGCCCATGACCAGTGACGCAAGCACGAGTACCGCTAGAAGCCGAGGCATCATAGTCTCCCTTTCTTCCGTAATAGAGTTTGCCGTATTGTGATTTCCGTGAACGACGTTACCGACCTGATGGTCTGGGAATGGTCACGAGCCCGGTATTCCCTTCTGTATCAACAGCCTGAACTCCGAAAACATACTCATCTTTGGATACCTTGAGTGTGATGGTTGTATCACGTGTAAAAACGGATTTCTCCCACACTGGTGAGTGGCTCTGCCGGTAGCGGACAAGATAGCCGGCAAGGTCCGATTCGGGGTTCTTGGCCCAGCGCAAGACGGTATCATATCCGAGTTGAGCTGTGAGGATGGCAACCTTTTGCGCCGGCTGTGGGGCACGCGCAAGGGTCGCAATCGCGGCAGCGTTGATCCGGGCAACATTCCCACAGTATTCATAGTCGACGAACTTTGGCAGATCCCCGTACTCCTTACCGTTTTCAATCCTCACATCCTGATGCTGGTGATCATAATTCTCCTTCACCTCGCTGAACCTTACGGCACGAAATCCGCGTTCGTGGAACGGGCGATGATCCCCTCCACGAAGAAAGCGGTCAAGCCGGTACACAAGATCCACGCCGAACGTGGGGTTGTATTGTTCACCGACCTCTTTGATGTACCGGGCAAGGGTTCGTGATCCACCATCGTTTTCCAATCCCAGTGCTACCGCCTGGCGAAATGAAGCACCTGTATCAAGCGGAGTGAATGCCTCCGAGAAAAGTCGCACATAACGGTTTTCTTTCGTCCCATCTCCTGCCTTCGTGCTCCCAATCATGTCGATGTTGAACATGGCCTCGACATTCAGTTTTTCTTTCTTCGCCATATCTGCCCAGGCAGCAGCGCCATACAAACCCTGCTCCTCTCCAGCAAAAGCAATGAACACGATCGTCGCATCAAACGTGTACTTGCTCATGACACGCGCAAGTTCCAGTACGACCGCAGTCCCGCTCCCGTCATCGTTCGCACCGGGGGCATCGCTGTTGACGTCCAGCACATTTGTGGGACGCGAATCATAGTGCCCACCAACAACAATGAGCCGACCGGCCGATGGGCCTGCCTGTGCAGGCTTGAGAGTGACAACGACGTCAACGACTTTCGTCGGCGTCGGAATCCGCTGCATCGGAGGCACTGTAGTTTCAAAGAACTCAACGCTCATTCTTCCATTGCTCGCTTGCGCATATCGCTCGAACTCGGATTTGAGCCATCGCCGAGCCGCCCCGATCCCTCGTGAGTTGCTGACGGTATCGGAGAGCGTCAGTCGGGTGCCAAACCCGGCGAGCTGTTCAACCGTCGCCTTTATGTTCTTAGGCGATATTTCTTTAACGATCTTCGCCACAAACGCGTTCTTCTTTGGCGGCTGCTGACCGAACGCCATCACCACAACAAGCAAACAGCCCACCAAAATGTTCATTGGTCTCCGCACGTTGTCCACTCCAGTCGTTGTTGTTGATTTTTTACCCGTCACAATCCTCCGCGCTTCGCTCAACAGTTCTTCCCATCGCGAGATCACCAAATCATTCGATCACTCGATGGCCCGATCACTCGATGACCCGATCACTCGATGACCCGATCACCCGATGACCCGATCACCCGAT
>JBEKOB010000032.1:0-45548 GCA_049522195.1 Bacteroidota bacterium | reverse complement strand
GGCAATACAATCGTTCTCAAGCCGTCGAGCGATTCTCCAATGACCGGTTGGATGTACTTCAATCTCATGCGTGAAGTTGGTGTGCCGGCCGGCGTCATCAACTTCGTGTCGGGACCTGGCGGTTCGTTCGGCGATGCCATCGTCGCACATCCGAAGACACGGTTCATCTCATTCACGGGTTCGAAGGAAGTCGGGATTCACATCAACGAGCTCGCAGCGAAAGTTCAACCGGGCCAAAAATGGCTCAAGAGGGTCGTCGTGGAGATGGGAGGCAAAGACTCCATTGTCATCGACGACCAAACGAACCTTGAAGCTGCAGCGCAGGCGACGATTGCTTCCGCATTTGGTTTCCAGGGACAAAAGTGCTCCGCTGCATCACGCGCAATCGTTGTTGAGAAAGTATACGATAAGTTCGTTGAGCTCATCCGTGAAAAGGCTGCGAAAGTGAAAGTCGGACAATCAGATGATCCCGCGAACTATATGGGTCCGGTCGTGAACGAGGGCTCTCAGAGGAAAATTCTTGCATACATCGAGAAGGGGATTCAGGAAGGGGGACGTCTGGTTACAGGTGGTGCGAAAGCTCCCGGCGATGGATATTTCGTTCCGGCAACGATCATAGCGGATGTCGATCCGAAAGCAACTATTGCCCAGGAAGAGATTTTCGGTCCGGTGCTCGCCATCATTAAGGCGAAAAACTTCGAGCACGCCCTGGAGATCGCAAACAATACGGAGTTCGGCCTGACCGGAGGCGTGTGGACGAAGAATCGGAAGAAGATCGAGCAAGCGAAAAAGGTCTTCCACGTCGGCAACTTCTATGTCAATCGTAAGATCACCGGAGCGATGGTCGGTGTGCATCCGTTCGGCGGATTCAACATGTCCGGGACAGACTCCAAAGCCGGCGGGCGCGACTATCTGCTTCTGATGATGCAGGCGAAGTCGATTTCAGAGAAAGTGAAGTAAGGCGCTCACTCGTCCAAGCGCCTTCAATGAGGGGAGGGGAACATGGATTCTCCAGAATATATAAGTTGCAGCTCTTGCACTGAGGAGATCACTCCGGACAGCGAGTTCTGTCCGCATTGCGGTGTTCTCTTCGATGCCGCTGCGAAGGAGAAATGTGACACCCATCCTGAGAATCTTGCGAACGGTATTTGCATCATCTGCCGCAAGCTTGTCTGCGAAGAGTGCGGAAAGGTTGTGCACGGGCGTCATTTCTGTCTCGAGCATAGCACTGTCGAGGTTCAGCAGGATTGGGCTCAGGCGTTTCAATCGACCGATATCAACGAGAGCGAGCTTGTGAAGTCGCTGCTCGAGTCGAACGGGTTCAAAGTGTTGGTTGAGAATTTCATGCCGATGGGATATGTCTGGGGTGGCGGCGGCGACTCCGCACTCTCGCGAAGCGCAGTGAACAAGCCGGCGAAGGTTTTTGTCCCGATCCCCGAATATCTCCGCGCGGAGGAAGCCCTGAAGGAATGGAAATCGGGTGAGGCAGATGCCCGGGAAGAAGAGTCTGATACCAGCCATTAGATAGTAAGGAGAGATCATGAAAATTCATGAATACCAGGGGAAAGAAATCCTCAAGAAATTCGGCGTCCCTGTTCCCATCGGGAAGGTGGCATTCAGCGTCGATGAGGCAGGCCGAGCCGCAGAGACGATCGGCGGTCCTGTTTGGGTTGTGAAGGCCCAGATCCATGCCGGCGGCCGCGGCAAAGGTGGAGGCGTGAAACTCGCGCGGAGCATCGATGAGGTAAGAGATCGCTCTTCGGAAATCCTTGGTATGCGGCTCGTGACGCATCAAACGGGTCCGGAGGGACGAATCGTCAAGAGACTGCTCATCGAACAGGGGATGAATATCGCGAAGGAACTGTATGTCGGTATCACGCTCGATCGTAGCAGATCGCAGAACGTGGTGATGGTTTCGACGGAAGGGGGAGTTGAGATTGAGAAGGTTGCCGCCGAATCCCCTGATAAGATCCTGAAGGAGTACGTCTATCCGTCTCTCGGATTGCAGGCACACCAGGCGCGCCGATTGTGCTTTGGACTCGGCCTGACCGGAGATACGTTCAAGAACGGAGTCAAGTTCCTTCTTGCCCTTTACAGGGCGTACGAATCCTCCGACGCGTCGCTTGCTGAGATCAATCCTCTCGTCATCACGACGGAAGGGAGTGTAATCGCCCTCGATGCGAAAATGAATTTCGACGACAACGCTCTGTACCGCCATCCGGAGATCGTGGCGATGCGGGATCTGGACGAAGAAGATCCTCTTGAGATCGAAGCATCCAAGTCGAATCTCAACTACATCAAACTGGACGGCAATGTGGGATGTATGGTGAACGGTGCCGGGTTGGCGATGGGAACGATGGACATCATCAAGCTCGCCGGTGGTATGCCTGCGAACTTCCTGGATGTCGGCGGTGGTGCAAGTGCTGAGACTGTCGAAGCCGGCTTCCGCATCATTCTCAAGGATCCCAACGTCAAGGCAGTCTTGATCAACATCTTTGGCGGTATCGTGCGGTGTGATCGCGTGGCGAATGGTGTCGTCCAGGCCGCAAAGAATGTCCACGTGGCGGTTCCCATCGTCATCCGCCTGGCAGGTACCAATGCTGAGTTGGCTGCGGATATTCTGAAATCTTCGGGCTTGAGCTTCCTCGTTGCCGACAGTCTGAAGGACGCGGCCGAAAAGGTGACGAAGGCAATTGCGGCGTGATGCCAGAATGCAGAATGTAGAATTCAGAATCTAGAATGGTTTGTCTGTTTTGTCTTGTGACCGCCATTCTCTGACTTCTGATTTCCATCTCCCGTATTCTGAATTCTGACTCCTGTATTCTGAATTCTGGTCTATGTCCTCCTGGGATCCAACATACGAACCCGTCATCGGTCTTGAAGTTCACGCACAGCTTCTGACGCAATCCAAGGCGTTTTGCAGCTGCTCGACGAATTTCGGCGCGGAACCGAACTCCAACGTCTGTCCCGTGTGCCTTGGGATGCCTGGCGTTTTGCCGGTCCTCAATCGGAATCTCGTCGATTTCATCATGAAGATGGGGCTCGCCACGCACTGCTCCATCGCCCCCCGGTCCATTTTTGCCCGTAAGAACTACTTCTATCCTGACCTGCCGAAGGGATATCAAATCTCCCAATACGAAGAGCCGATTTGCTCCGGCGGATTTGTTGAAATCGAGCTCGAAGATGGTACTCGCAAGAGCATCGGTATTACACGGATCCATATGGAGGAGGATGCGGGCAAGTCAATTCACGACCTTGATGCGGACACTCTGGTCGACGTGAACCGGTGCGGTGTGCCGCTGATTGAGATCGTGAGCGAACCCGACATACGGTCGCCGCATGAAGCCTACCTCTATCTGATTAAGATTCGCCAACTTGTGACGTATCTGGGCATCTGCGATGGGAATATGGAGGAGGGGAGCCTGCGCTGTGATGCGAATGTTTCCGTCCGCCTGAAGGGGGAAGAAAAGTTAGGAACGAAAACGGAAGTCAAGAACATGAATTCATTCCGATTCGTGGAGAAAGCTCTTGAATACGAGATCGGCAGGCAAATCGGGCTGATCGGGAGTGGCGAGAAGATCATCCAGGAGACGCTTCTCTGGGACTCGGGTAACGGAGTCGCCGTTCCAATGCGTTCGAAAGAAGAAGCCCACGATTACAGGTATTTTCCTGATCCAGATCTCATACCGGTTCTCGTATCAGAGGAGTGGATTCAGAAAGTTTCGAAAACACTCCCTGAGGATCCCACTGCACGACGTGACCGGTTCATTGCAGAATACAAAATCCCGAAATACGACGCAGATCTTCTGACGGCCGAAAAACCTCTTGCGGACTACTTCGAGGGTGTGATCCGATCCTTGAAAACGAAGAATGATGAGAACTACAAGCTGGCGAGCAATTGGACCATGGTGGATGTCTTGCGCGTGGTGAACACAGAGAAGATCGCCCCCGCAGATTTTCCGGTCTCTCCGGCTCACCTCGCTGAGATGATCAACCTGATCGTCGATGGGACGATCAGCGGCAAAATCGCGAAGGATGTCTTCGAAGAAATACTGAAAACGAAGGAGTCGCCGCGGGCAATCGTCGAACGAAAAGGACTTGTGCAGGTAAGCGACATGGCCGCTCTCGAGGGTATCGTTGATCAGGTGCTCGCGAAGAACTCGGGGCAGGTTGCGGAGTACCTTGGTGGGAAGATGCAGGTCTTTGGCTTCCTTGTCGGTGAATCCATGAAAGCGACCAAAGGAAAAGGAAATCCGAAAATTGTGAACGAGCTCCTGCGAAAAAAGTTGGAATCGTTGAAAAAATAGGAGAGTGGTTCTGGTCATTCTGTGTCGGGGTGACATGTGCGCACCGGAACAAAGCACACACCCCTCTGCTCCCCTCTCGCAGCGCACAATCACCGCCCGAGAGGGGACGTGAACTATCTAGAACTTTGGCTCCAAATGCCATGAATTGACGTCCCCTCTGTGGGTTGGAGTGTAGGGAAGGGAGAGGGGATTCAAGGGTGTGTGCTTTTTTTCATTCGCTCACCAAAGTGAACATTACTCTATTCCTACACTGAACGGAACTTCATATGCGTACGAAGACCATCGCTGGCAACTGGAAAATGAACAAAGATGTTCCCCACACTGAGGAACTCATCACTGGGCTCAAGAAGGCATTGAGCTTCGATTTGAAAGGCGTGAAGGTGATCATCTGTCCGCCATTCACTTCTCTCGAGCTCACACATCGGCTGATTCAAGGATCGCCGATGGAACTCGGTGCCCAAAACATGTATCACGAGGACGAAGGCGCGTTCACGGGCGAAGTGTCCCCCAGGATGCTGACAGCCGTTGGATGCAAGTACGTCATCCTCGGACACTCCGAGCGGAGGCAGTACTTCCACGAGAGCGACGCATTCATCAACAAGAAAGTGAAGAAGGCGATCGCTTCCGGATTGATACCCATCGTGTGCGTGGGGGAGACCCTCGAGCAGAGAGAGAAGAATATCACAGCTCAGATCGTCACGACACAGGTCCGCGGAGTGCTTGAAGATATACCTGCGGAACAAGTTGAGAAACTGATACTTGCATACGAACCCGTGTGGGCGATCGGCACAGGAAGAAATGCCACTCCTCAGCAGGCTGAGGAAGTCCATGCCCTTATCCGAAACCTGCTGGCAGAGATGTATTCGAAATCGACTGCAGACAAGGTCACCATACAGTACGGTGGGAGCGTCAAACCGGAGAACGCGGCTGATCTACTCTGGCAACCAAACGTCGATGGCGCTCTCGTTGGCGGTGCTTGCCTGAAAGCAGATTCATTTTCAGGCATTATCAAGGCCGCAGTACGCTGACTTGTGGCCAGGTGACGCGGATCAACCTTTTCTACGGTCCTTCGGCGTAGATTAGCGCGGACAGTCACATATCGAGCAGCATTGCACAAACACCGCCTTTTCATTTCGAACAAATGTCGGAAGGGAATTGGGATGAACAATACCTATCGGCTTCTTTTTCTCGCGCTAAGCCTCCTGATTGTCGGTGGATGTTCTGAAGATGAAAAGCCGAATATCGAGCAGGTTGAGCCTGCACTCAAGACGTACCTTGTGATGGAGAAAGCGAAAACGTGCGGTGGGACTGTTTCGGTCGATCGCGTCTCGATTAACAAGATTGGCGATTTCGAGAGCAAGCTCGATGGTTACCCGGTCTATGCCACCTTCGCAGTGATCTGTGTCGAAAGCTCGAATAGTTCATCGTGGATCAGCGACGACACCTCAACAGCTGAGTTCACAACCGTCGTACGGAAAAAATCGTCGGGTGAGTTTGAATGCTTCATGCCTGAGGCTTTCCAACAGCATCGGAATGCGATGGCAAGACAGACAGACGCTCTCCCGCCGGATGTGATGAAAACCGAAGCCCCGAAGCCGATTACGGCACCAGGTAGGTAGGAAGGTTTTCAGGGCGTGGCGCCAATAATCTGGAACTGCTGCTCCTAATTGCCTTGTTCCACAGATTTCATGCTCTGTCCTTCAATTGATGGCCAGAAATCTTTGAAATTCTAGCATTTAGACGGATTCCCAAGTCTGCAAATGCTATGATTTCCGTTGATTTCCGGCCTTTTTTGTATTATATTCTCATCAATGTTTCACGGGTGTGATTGTTCACCCGTCCCGTCTTTTCGCCCATTTCTCTCGTAGAGAATTGACAAGAAAATCTCAAAGTTTTGCAGCGATTCTCCCACTCCTCTTCGCTTTTCTTTGCCTGTTTCCGGGCATCTCGGCGCTAGGCCAGATCACAATCCACCAAAACGGTCAACCGACCCTCGTTGGCTCCGATGCGAGCATGCACATCGACAATCAATCGAGGCGCAAGATCGACCTGGCGGGGACCTGGACATACTCGCTCGACAACGAGAACTGGAAAGAGGTCAAGATCCCTGCGTCGTTTGATTACAAAGGGCGCATTACCTTTGTGAAGAAGTTCACACTGGACAAAACTACGCTCGCTTCTTCTGCCATCCATCTTGTCGCATTTGGAATCAATTATGATGCTGAGGTGTACCTCAATGATGCATTTGTAGGCAGACACGTCGGCGGCTATACAACCGTCGATATCGAATTGCCGGAGAGTGCGCTGCAACTGGGAAGTGAGAATGCCCTCAAGATTGTGGTCAACAACAATCTCAGCGCCCGGACGACACTCCCACTGAGGCAACAGATCTGGGGATGGCGCGACTATGATGGCATTCTACGCGACATCTATTTGCTTGTGACACCGAAGCTGTGGATAGATCATTTCACCGTCCACGCGGAACTGACCCCCGAGCTTACGCAGGGGACGCTGAATGTCGTCGGCATCCTCAACAGTAAGTTGTCCGGTGCCCCTGATGACACGTTGAGCGCGCTGATCGGTGCCGCACAGCCCAGTTTCGTCGTGGAAGTCGTCGACAAGTCGACCGGAGCCGTCGTCGGCCAATCACTTCCTCAGCCGGTAAGTGTGCCGCCGAATCATGACTATGAGGTCAAAGCCACCGTATCTGTGAAGTCACCTCGTCTCTGGAGCCCGGAGACGCCTGACCTTTATGTTGTACGCGGGAAACTCATCCTGCAGCAAGCGAAGCAAGTGAAGCTCATTGACGAATTCGATTGCGTCACGGGTTTTCGCCGCTTCGGAATCGAAAAGGACGGATTCAGTCTGAATGGGAAGCCCGTCGTTTTGCGTGGAGTGGTCTGGCATGAAGACGCGCCGCGGTTCGGAGCATCGCTCTCGTACGAGCAGATGGAAAAGGACATGACGGTCATCAAGACGCTCGGCGCGAATGCAGTCCGGTTTGCATTCCATCCTCCACATCCTTACGTCTTGAACCTCTGCGACCGGTACGGTCTTCTCGCATTCGTGGAAATTCCCGCGTCATCCGTCCCGGGCGAAATACTTGACCTCGACACATTCAAATCTCTCGCGGAAGTGACGATGGGTGAAGTCATTGAGCGCGATGTGCATCGTCCTTCAGTTGTCGCGTGGGGAGCTGGCGACGGATTCGATTCTGCTGATCTCCGGACATGCGGATTCTTAGAGCGGGTTGCGGCAGCAGCCCGGAAGCTTGACAACCGCCCCCTGTATTTCGGCTCGTGCGTCTTCGTAAGCGATCAGTGTGCTGGAAAAGTTGAGATCGCTGCCTTCAGAATCACAGCAGACGCCCCCGCATCTCTTAAAGGGACAATCTCCAGCTGGAAGGAAGAACATCCCAAACAACCGGTGGTCCTCCTTGGATATGGGAAAACCGTTGAACCTGAGAATCACAACGGCTGGAGCGATCCGATGTCACAGGAAGCGCAGGCCGAGTACTTCAAGAAAGCAATCGCAGCTATCAGGGAGTCAGGTATCGCGGGATCCTTCATCGATGGGTTCGCCGACTGGCGCGGCGACAGGCCCCTCATGGCAATTGGCGTGGGTGATCGTTATGTCTATCCCGTCGGACTTCTGAGCTATGCACGCGAGAAACGATCGTCGTTTGACATGGTAAAGCTCTTGTACAACGGTGAAAAGACGAATGCTCTTCCGATCGGGCGCTACCGCGCTTCCTTCCCGGTTGCTCACATCGCCTGGGGGTTCGCAGTGATCTTTGTGATCGCCTACCTCTATCACTACAATCGCCGGTTCAACGATACATTCAAGCGATCGCTCCTCCGTTCGTATAATTTCTTTGCCGACCTGCGCGATGTCCACACGGTCTCGATCCCGCAGACTTTAGTCCTCGCCGCGTCGGTGTCGGTGACGCTCGGCGTTATCGTCTCCGGAATTCTCTATCGGTATCGGACCGATACGCTGGCGGATCACCTTCTTACCATGTTCGTGGTGTGGGATGGGTTGAAGGAAAAGCTGATCTCGGCGACGTGGCATCCGTTCCTGGGGATCCTGATGTTCTCCGTCGTTCTGATGGCTGCGTATCCGGTTGTGGCTTTGTTGATTCGTTTGTTTGCATTCCTCGTCAAACGGAGAGTCTATTGGTATCACGCGTTCGCGGTTGCTGTGTGGGGATCGCTCCCCATCGTCCTGCTGAGCCCTGTGGCAATGGCACTCTTCAAGCTCCTTCAAAGTGATCTCAATGTGATCCCCGCCTTTGCCCTGGTTGCAGTGTTCCTGATCTGGTCGTTGTTCAGGATCCTCAAGGGAGTTTCTGTTATATACGATATCAGTCGCCTCAAAGCCTACACCGGGGGTATCCTCTTGGTCCTCGTCATCTTCGGAGGAGTCTTTGTGTACTATGAGACGACATTTGCTCTCTCGGCGTATATCGAATTCTTCTTCCACATTGGCCGGAGCCTCAGTTAATGTATCTTTCCAAACTTGAAGTCTTTGGATTCAAGTCCTTCGCCCAGAAGATCAACCTCTCATTTGATGCTGGTCTGACTGCGATTGTGGGCCCGAATGGCTGCGGCAAGACGAACGTCGTGGATGCCATCCGGTGGGCCCTGGGCGAGCAAAGACCGACCATGCTGCGAAGTGACAAGATGGAAGATGTCATTTTCAACGGCACAAAGAACCGTAAGCCGCTGAGCATCGCCGAAGTGTCGCTCACCATTGAGAACACCAAGGGAATCCTCCCCTCGGAATACACGGAGGTCGTCGTCACCCGACGGGTGTACCGGTCCGGAGAGAGCGAATACTATCTCAACAAGACTCTCTGCCGCTTGAAGGACATACGCGATCTCTTTATGGATACCGGCATGGGCTCGGACGCGTATTCCGTGATCGAGCTCAAGATGGTCGAGACGATCCTGAGTGACAGTGCCGAGGAGAGGCGAAGACTGTTCGAAGAGGCTGCTGGCGTCACGAAATACAAGCACCGCCGAAAAGAAGCATACCGCAGGCTCGAAACTGTCCAGCACGACCTCACGCGCGTAAGCGACATCGTGCGGGAAGTGCAGAAAGCCGTGAACTCCCTCGAACGCCAGGCGCACAAGGCTGAGCGCTACAACGAGTACGCCAAGAACGTTCACACACTCGAAACAAACCTCCTCGCCCGGGAATACGCAAGCGTTGTCACCAAGATCTCCCCGCTGCAGGAACAGCTGAACCTGGCTGTCACGGAGAAATCGAAAATTCACATCGAGCTTTCGCAGGAGGAAACCCTCCTCGAAGTTCTCCGGTCGGAAATGGATGAGTTGGAAGACCGGATGTCGGAGATTCAGACCGCGTATTCCGATCAGCAGGTGAAAGTCCACCAGGCGGAGCGCTCCATCGCCACGTCGAGTGAACGCCGCCGCTCTCTCGCTGTCAACATCGAGCGATACGAGAAAGAAAAGATCCAGCTGCGACTGCAGGAAGAAGAGCTCGGACGCCGGCAGGAGGAACTCGCCCTCAAACTCGGCGAAGTGCGTGTCAAGTCCGCAGCAGCGGAAGAAACGTATCTCCTGAAAAAGGAGGAACTCGACAAGTTCGAGCAACAGCTCAATGAGAAGAAGGCGGAGGTGAAGTCCCATCAGGATCGCGTCATCGCTCTTCTTCATGAGATCTCTGATGTGAGAAATCGCGAGGGGCAGGCGAAGGCCAGGACGGAGAACCTGCGCGGTCGTATCGACTACTCTGCCGAAGAGAATCAGCTTTCGAAAGAAGAGATCGCGAAAAACTCAGAGCTTGTTGTTCACCTCACCTCGGAGGATCGGGAGCTGAGAAAGAAACATGCCGAAGCCGAGGTTCGTGTCCATCAGAAGGAAGAACGAAAGATCGAGCTGCAGAAGGAGCTCGAGACGCTCCGTGATCGCGATTTCGAGATGCGCAGTACAATTGACCGGAAGCAGGCGAAGATGGACTTCCTCAAAGGGTTGGTCGAGAACTTCGACGGATACTCTGAGGGAGCCCGCTATCTTATCGCGAGCGGGGATTGGAAATCGATAATTGAGACGACCGTCGGCGAGGCTGCCACGGTTGACCCGCGGTATCGCATCGCCATTGAATCGGCGCTGGGTGAAACGTCGGGGTACGTTATTGTCGCGAGCATCGACCAGGCATACGGCGCAATCGAGTACCTGAAGAAAAACCAGAAGGGCAAGGCGACGTTTATCTGCCTGGATCGGCTTCCCCGCTTGATGGACCACCGCCCGATGTACACCGATCCGGGAGTCATCGGCTGGGCCGGTGCATTGATTCACACGGAAGATCGGTTCAGGGATGTCTATCGCGTCTTGCTGGATGACACACTCGTTGTGACGGATGTCGAAGTGGCTCGTCACCTCGTCGGACGCGATAAGGGGATCCGATGCGTGACCCTCGAGGGTGAGATTGTGACGAACAAGGGTGTGTTGCGTGGCGGAAGTGTTCGTCAGGACGAAGGGGGACACATCGGGGGCCGCTCGCAGCTTGAAGAGATGGCCGAGGAGATCCGCGGTCTCGAGCGCCAGCGGGATCGCCTGCTGAAGGATGTAGAGAACACAAACGACGAGATCAGCAAGATTGACGTGAAGCAGCTCCTCGAAGAGGCGAAAACCCTCGAGCAGGAAATGACGACCGTCGAGATTCGCATCGCTCAACTGGAATTTGAAAAGAAGCGGGCCCTCGAAGTCATCGAACGCAATCACGTTGAAGCGGAGAAGCTGCAGCAGGAAATCGGTGTACTGGCCGACGAGCTGAATTCTCTCGGACCCGCCATAGAACGCCTCGAGCAGGAGAAGACCGAGGCAGAACGGCTCACGGGTGCCGCGGCGAGCGAACTCGAGACAATGGAGGCGCTCTGGAATGAGTACAGCAGAGTGGCAAATGAAGCGAACGTGGCGGTCCTGTCTCTGAAGGCCGAAGAGCGGAGTGTCCAGCAGGACATCGATTACGCTGCTTCGACACTGCAGTCTGTGACGGCAACTTTCGACCAGCGTACAGCCGATATCGCGGCGGCCAGGGAAGAAATAGAGAACCTCACAAACGAAATGGCCGAAACCGAGGAGATGCTTGCCTCATTTCGTGTGGAATTGACGGGGTTGAGTGAAAAGAAGAAGGAGCTGGATAAAGAGGTCACCGTGAAGCGCGGTCAGGTGCATGACATCGAATTGAAGCTGAAGGATGAGCGGCTCCGACACGAAGGGTCTCTGAAGGCTGCCCATGACCTGGAATTCAAGATCCAGGAGCTGACGATGAAGGCGGAGAATCTGAAGGTGCGAGCGAAGGAGGAGTTCGACCTGGAGCTCGAGCTGCAATCTTTCGAGGACAACGAGACGTTTGATTTCCACGCGGCCCGCGAAGAGGTCCGATTGCTCAAAGAGAAAATCCGGGCCCTCGGTCCGGTGAACTTTGCGGCATTTGACGAGTACAAGAGCGAGAAGGAACGGCTGGATTTCGTGAATGCGCAGCGGAAAGATCTCGTCGAGTCCGAGCAGACGCTGATGGCGACCATCGAAGAGATCAATACGACGGCGCAACGCCAGTTCCTCGAGACGTTCGGCAAGATCCGCGACAACTTTATCACCACCTTCAAAGGATTGTTTGATGAAGGGGATGAGTGCGACCTTCGGCTTGAAGAGGATGTTGATCCGCTCGAGGCGAAGATTGAAATTATCGCGAAGCCGCGTGGCAAGCGCCCAACTTCGATTGACCTGCTGTCAGGGGGAGAAAAAACTCTGACCGCTATCGCACTGCTGTTCGCAATTTACCTTGTGAAGCCAAGCCCATTCTGTATTCTTGACGAAGTTGATGCTCCACTCGATGATTCGAACATTGACCGCTTCACTCGCATCCTCCGGAAATTCTCCGACAACACGCAATTCATTGTTGTGACGCACAATAAGCGGACGATGGAAGCGACGAATGCTATGTATGGCGTGACGATGGAAGAGGAGGGGGTCTCCAAGCTTGTGTCCGTCCGGTTCAACGAGACGGTTGCGAGCGGGTAGGAGACCGGAGAGACGATGCTGAGAGTGTTTAGCGATTTCGACGGTACCATTGCGCTTGAAGATGTCGGGAGTCATTTGTTCAGGACGTTCGCCGGAGCGAGGGCGAATGATATCGTGCAGCACCTCCTGAACGGGACGATCTCAGCACGTGAGTGCCTGATGCAGGAGTGCAAAGCCGTCGAGAGCGCGACGCTGAGCGAGCTGGAGCGCTTCGTAGGTCAGTTTTCACTCGACCCCGCGTTTGGTGTGTTCGTTGATTTCTGCCGGCACCGGAGTATACCCGTCGTTGTCCTGAGTGATGGTCTCGATTTCTATGTCGAACGGCTGCTGCGAAAGAACGGCCTGGGAGATCTACCGTTTTTTTCCAACCACCTTGAGCTGGTGGAGCAGGGCGCAGTAACGAAACTGGTGCCGTCGTTCCCCCACACAGATGCTGAGTGCCTCGTGTGTGGTAACTGCAAGCGCAATCATTTGCTGACGCTTTCGGGGGACGACGACATCATCGTGTATGTCGGGGATGGCATCTCCGATCGGTGTCCCGTCCGCTACGCAGATATCGTCTTCGCCAAAGGCCCGCTGATCCGCTACTGTCAGGAACAGAATATTACGTACCACGAATTCCGGACCTTCGATGACGTCCGAGGACGGCTCGAGGCGATCCTTCAGCAGAAGCGGATTCGAAAACGTCGGGAAGCGGAGATGGCACGGAGAGACGCGTTCGCCCAGGGTTAACCTGATACCTTGTAGCCTCGATCTTCCCGCCTACGTCCTTCGGACTACGGCGGGCAAGCAGATCGGCGAAAACAAGAGTTGCAGGATCAGAAGGATCGAACGGCGATGGCCCCGACCTTTAGGTCGGGGAAACAAGATTCGCCCCAAACCCGGAGGGGCTTGAGCCCCTTTCCAACAGGCGCCACAGATTCGCAAATGGATTTTGGAGGACATGGAGGTTGTCAGACATTCGTCAAACGTTGTTTCAGTACCGAAGCTACACGCCGTTTCCGTTTCTGTTCGCGATGGTGTTGTTCGGACGTCCAACCGGCACGACTCTGGCGGCAGGATTTGTGCTCACGCTCATCGGTGAGTCAATGCGTTTCTGGGGAGTAGCGTATGCCGGAAGTCTCACACGCGTGACTGGGAGTGTGGGCGCCCCGGAGGTGGTGATCGCCGGACCGTTTTCGTACGTCCGCAACCCGCTTTACATCGGCAACATCCTGATGTATACCGGCGTTGGAGTGATGGCAAACGCGCTAACTCCATGGCTCGTTCTGGTTGCGCTCGTCTACTTTTCAATCCAGTACTCGCTTATTGTATCTCTCGAGGAAGAATTTCTGCAGAAGGAATTTGGAGAGGAGTACATTGAGTACAAAAAGAACGTTCCACGATTCATCCCCCGCGTTCAGTCCTACAAGCATCCACGTCAGGAACAGCAGAAGCCAAGCTGGCAGGAGGCTGTGCGATCGGAGCGACGGACATTTCAGGCAATCGTTCTCGTGATGCTCTTGCTTCTCCTGATCTGGAGTTGGAGGTAAGGCGTGATCCGGAGTGTGATGATCATAGCGGGGGAAGCATCAGGAGATCTCCATGGATCAGGGGTGGTCCGCGAGCTTAGAAGAGCAAATCCCGGAGTTGAGATTTTCGGTGTTGGTGGAGACCGGATGAAGCAGGAAGGGATGCAGCTGATCTACCATGTGAACGAGCTCGGATTTATGGGCTTTGCCGAGGTGATCAGGCATCTGCCGGTCATCCGCTCGATGAAAAACACGCTGGAAACTGTGCTCCGGCATAAAAAGCCGGACGTCGTCCTGCTGATCGACTATCCAGGATTTAATCTCCGATTCGCCAAATCTGCGAAACGAAGTGGGGCGAAGGTCGTTTATTATATCAGTCCTCAAGTATGGGCGTGGCATCGATCCCGTGTAAGGAAAATGCGAGGGATCGTCGACAAGATGCTGGTAATCTTCCCTTTCGAGGTCGACCTCTATCATAAAGAGGGAATTGACGCTGAGTTCGTGGGGCACCCACTCCTCGAAGGCCTCAGGTCCGAGCTTGATCGGAAAAGCTTCGTCAAACGGTATGGGCTCTCTGCGGACAAGAAGGTACTGGCGCTTGTGCCAGGGAGTCGGAAACAGGAAATCGAAATGATCTTTCCGGTGATGCTGCAGGCGGCGAGATCCATAGCGCGGGATGAGGGAATGGAAATCGTCGTCGCCGTCGCACCGACACTTCAGGAGGAATACTTCCGCACCTTCTACAACGTAGAAGGCATCCGGCTTGTGAAGAACGCATCATACGATGTCATGCAGAATGCTGACTTTGCTCTTGTAACTTCGGGAACTGCGACGCTCGAAACAGGAATGTTCGGCACTCCGATGGTTGTCGTTTACAAAACGTCCTGGCCGACGTACCTCATCGGCCGGCTGCTGATCCGAGTGAACAACATCGGTCTTGTGAACATCGTGGCGGGAAAGCAGATCGTCCCGGAGTTCATTCAACATCGAGCGACTGCCTCAGTGCTTGCTCGTGAGGTTGTTGCGATACTGCGCAACGGAGAGTTGCTCTCAACAATGAAACAGGAGCTCTCCTTGGTGAGAGGAAAGCTGGGTGAGATTGGTGCATCCTCGCGGGTTGCACAACGAATCCTCGAAATGGTGTGATCGTGAATTCAATGCGGCCACTCTTGCTCCCTCTCTCGTATGTGTTCGGTGCCGGCGTGGTTATTCGCAATTGGTTCTTTGATATCGGGATGTTGAGAAGTCAATCCGTCGGAGTCCCTGTGATCTCCGTGGGCAACATCTCGGCAGGCGGTGTCGGAAAGACCCCGTTTGTTGAGCTCCTCGTCAGGAGGTTGATTCATAAAGGACGTAAGGTCGCTGTCGTCAGCCGTGGCTACAAAAGGGCTACCAGCGGCACGCTCGTTGTGAGCAATGGAACTGTTCGTTGTGCGGAAGCGTCCGAGTCGGGAGATGAGCCGGCGCAGATGGCGGCAAAGCTTGAAGGAGCCGTCGTGGTCGTGGATGAGCAGCGCGTTCGCGGCGCACGGTATGCCGTCAGCACATTCGGGGTGAATGTCGTTGTTCTCGATGATGGGTTTCAGCATCGCTACATCAGGCGCGATGCGGATGTTGTGATACTCTCGGCCGAGGAAGTGAGAGACCCTGGGCGGTTGTTGCCAGCGGGAAACCGGAGGGAGCCGTTAAGTTCTCTGAGACGGACATCTCTGATCGCGGTCTCGAGATGTGCGAACGTTGAGCATTCTGAGGAAGCGCTGCGTTTGCTTCGCCGCTGGACGGACAAACCGGCGATTGGATTGACGACGAAGGTCTCGGCGTTTAGAAAAGCAAGTACACGATTCAGTGTCGACCTGGGAGGGCTGAAGGGGAAGACAGCGATGGCATTCTCCGGAATTGGCAACCCTGAGTCTTTTGAAAAGACGCTGCGCTCGATTGGGCTCGACGTACGGAAGCACGTCGCGTTTTCGGACCATCACGCATACACCCAGAGCGAGCTCGCCGAATTGGAAAACATGGCGCGTGAATCCCGTGTCGATTTCCTGGTGACGACCGAGAAAGACGTTGCCCGACTCGATTCGAAGAGCGAGGTCCACAAAGCGTTTCTCGAGACGATTGCTCTCTACTACGTCGAGATTGAGCAGACCATTCTTCAGGGCGAGTCTCTGCTGAATGATCTTCTCGAAAGGATCTGAAAGTATTTCGAGATGAAAATTGGAATTACAGATACCCTGAAGCCAAATCTCGCATTCTACACCGAATGGCTGAAGCGAGTGAGCCAGGGGATCGAATTCATAGTGCTGTCGCACGTGCGGCAAAACCTGGAAGAAATTGATCAGGTCGATGGACTGTTGTTGACTGGCGGCGGAGACGTGGACCCGCGGTACTTCGGTGTCAAGGACTCTCTTGGCAAGTCGAAGGATGTCATCGGTTCGCGCGATGAGTTTGAATTCAACGCGATCGAGCACGCCCTCGATCGCAATTTGCCGATCGTGGGGATCTGCCGGGGAATGCAGGTCATGAATGTGTACCTCGGGGGAACGCTTGTCCTGGATCTCCCTTCGGCCGGCTTTGACGATCACGCCCGGGAAAAGAACTATGAATTCGACCATGAGATCCGAATCGAAGGGCAATCGCTCCTGCACACGCTAACCGGGCGGGAATCGCTGAATGTGAACTCATCCCATCATCAGGCGGTCGATCACCTGGGCAATGGCCTGATGGCAAGTGCTGTGTCATCGGATGGAGTGATTGAGGCCGCAGAGTGGATCATGAAAGACCGGATGCCTTTTTTGATGCTTGTCCAATGGCACCCGGAGAGAATGGAAAGAGATTTCGACAGCCCTGCTTCAAAAGGCGTGGCTGAGATGTTTCTAAAAGAAGTGCAATATGTGATACCAACGAAAAACTCGACTACTGCTTCGCACTTAATAGAGGAATAAGCAACAGGGAAAGAGAGAACACAACTATGGCCAAAAATCGAAAATACGTGTACTTCTTCGGCGGCGGAAAAGCCGACGGGAATGAATCAATGAAGGAATTGCTCGGTGGTAAGGGGGCCAATCTCGCTGAGATGGCCGGCCATCCGAAACTTCGACTGCCGGTTCCCCCCGGCTTCACGATCACGACGGAGGTTTGCACAACCTACTTGGCGAACAAGCTCAAGTATCCCAAAGAGTTGCAGGGTCAGGTAGAGGGAGCACTCCGCAAGGTCGAAAAACTGATGGGGGAGAAATTCGGTGACTCCAGGAATCCGCTCCTCGTATCTGTCCGCTCCGGTGCGCGGAAATCGATGCCGGGTATGATGGAAACAGTGCTGAACGTCGGATTGAGCGAGAAGACAATCGGTGGACTCGTCGCACTGACGAAGAACGAACGGTTCGTCTATGATGCCTACCGGCGTCTCATCATGATGTACTCGGATGTCGTCATGGAAAAGGCTGCCGGCATAGAGCCGAAAGACGGCAAGGGTATCCGCAAAGTGCTTGATGAAAGACTCGAGGAAGTGAAGCACAGCAAAGGATACAAGAGTGACACGGAGCTCTCCATCGACGATCTGAAGATGCTGGTCACCGAGTTCAAGCAGAAGATCAAGGACACTTTGGGCAAGCCGTTCCCAGACGATCCGTACGAGCAGCTCTGGGGAGGTGTCGGTGCAGTGTTTTCAAGCTGGAATGGAAAACGCGCATATGAGTATCGCCGCATCGAGAAGATCCCCGATGAGTGGGGTACTGCTGTGACCGTGCAAACAATGGTGTTCGGTAATATGGGCGACACGTGTGCTACTGGCGTTGCGTTCAGCCGCAATCCGGGGAACGGCGAGAACCAGTTCTACGGAGAATATTTGGTCAACGCACAGGGCGAAGATGTCGTAGCTGGCATCAGGACGCCCGGTCCGATCAATGAGTACTCGAAGAATGATCAGAGCCGCACTCTTCCCACGCTGCATGAGATCATGCCGAAGCTGTATAAGGAACTCGACACGATCAAGAATCGCCTCGAGAAGCATTACAAAGACATGCAGGATATTGAGTTCACGATTGAAAACGGGAAGCTCTTCATGCTGCAGTGCCGAGTCGGCAAGCGAAATGGCGTCGCAGCTGTTCGCATGGCGACCGATATGGTGAAGGAAAAGCTGATTAACGCGGAGACAGCTCTTATGCGTGTCGCTCCAAACCAGCTCGTCGAACTTCTGCTTCCCATGCTGGATCCGAAGGCCGAATTGACTACTCCGCCGATCGCGAAGGGTTTGCCTGCGGGTCCGGGAGGGGCGAAGGGGCGCGCGGTGTTTACGTCGGAAGATGCGGTGGCTTGGGCAGCACGCGGTGAGAAGGTCATCTTGGTCCGCGAGGAGACTTCACCTGAGGATGTGGATGGGATGCACAAAGCACAGGCAATCCTTACGAGCAAAGGTGGCATGACATCGCACGCAGCACTCGTTGCCCGTGGCTGGGGCAAATGCTGCATCGTCGGTTGCAGTGATATCGAAGTGGCTGATGATGGAAAGTCCTTCAAGACCAAGAAAGGCGCGGTCGTGAAAGAGGGCGACTGGATCAGCCTGAACGGCACCAAGGGAGTCGTCTATCAGGGCAGTCTTCCGCTGGTCGATGTGGACCTCGAGCATAACAAGTCGTACGTCGAGCTCATGAAAATGGTCGATAAAGTCCGTGTTCTTCGCATCAGGACGAACGCTGACGCGCCGAAGGACGCCGCCAAGGCAATCGAATTCGGTGCGGAAGGCATCGGACTGTTCCGCACGGAGCACATGTTCTACGGAGAAGGAAGTGACAAACCGCTGTTCCTCCTCCGGAAAATGATCATGAGCGGAACGGTAGAAGAACGACGTTTGGCGCTCAATGAGCTCTTCCCGTTTGTAAAGAGCGATATCAAGGCGACGCTGGAAGTGATGGACGGACGTCCGGTGACGATCCGCCTGCTTGACCCGCCGCTGCACGAGTTCGTTCCGCACAGCGAGGAACGATTGCAGGCACTGGCGAAGGAACTCGGCGTGAATATGGCGGAGCTCCACAAGCGCGCAGAATCACTCCATGAGAACAACCCGATGCTTGGCCATCGCGGCGTCCGCCTCGGTGTTACTTATCCAGAAATCACAGAGATGCAGATCCGCGCCATTCTGGAAGCGGCCGGTGAGCTCGTGAAGGAAGGAAAGAAGGCCAACCCGGAGATTATGGTGCCGGTCACGTGTCACGTGAACGAGCTGAACAACCAGAAGGTGATCCTGGACAAGGTCTATCCTGAGGTATGTGCAAAGCTGGGAGTGAAGAAGATTTCGTTCCTCTATGGAACGATGATCGAAATCCCACGCGCCGCCCTGACGGCGAACCGAATGGCGGAGACGGCGGAGTTCTTCAGCTATGGCACCAATGACCTGACACAGATGGGATTCGGGTTCTCGCGTGATGATATCGGAAGCTTTCTCCCCGACTATCTGAACGCAAAGATCCTTCCCATTGATCCGTTCCAGTCAATCGATCAGGAAGGCATCGGCGAGCTGATGAAGGTCGGTATCGAGAGAGGCCGATCAACACGTCCGCATCTCAAGGTCGGTATCTGCGGAGAGCATGGTGGTGATCCGGAAAGCGTCAAGTTCTGTCACCGCATCGGCATGAACTACGTAAGCTGCTCACCATTCCGCGTGCCTATCGCTCGCCTCGCGGCTGCACACGCAGCGCTCGAGTCGAAGAAGGATTCGAAAGGCAAGACGACACGCAAGAAGTAAGCTCCATGGTCTGAAAGAGTGCTGTCGTGCCCGCCCTCTTTGTAGGGGCGGGCACACAGAGTTAACAACCGAGTTTGTCCACACTCATCCAATATTGAGAGAGGCGCTGAGCGATGAAACTCTCTGATTTTAAGTATCCTTTGCCGCGTAATCTGATAGCGAAGTTTCCTGCGAAGCCGCGCGATCACTCCAGGCTCATGGTGCTGAACCGGGCCGACGAGTCGATCGACGATCGGAAATTTTATGAGGTCGTGGACCATTTGAACAAAGGGGATTGCCTGGTGGTGAACGAGACCAAAGTGTTCCAGGCCCGTCTGTTTGGAAAGAAAGAAAAGACCAACGCGAAAATCGAAGTGTTCCTTCTTCGGGAGCTGAATGCCGAAGAGAATATCTGGGACGTCATCGTCGATCCCGCCCGCAAAGTGCGTATCGGCAACAAGATTTTCTTCGACAACGGGAAACTCTGGTGCGAGGTGATCGATAACACGACGTCGCGGGGCCGTACTGTCCGCTTCAATCACAAAGGGGACTTCTTCAAAATCATTGAGAGAATCGGTATCACCCCGCTTCCGTACTATATCAAGCGTGACGCGACGGAGAAGGACAAGGATTCATACCAGACCGTGTATGCCCGCGTCCTCGGCGCAGTGGCTGCGCCGACCGCCGGACTCCATTTCACGAAACCGCTCCTGAAAAAGATCGAAGGCAAAGGGGTGAAGATCGTCCCTGTATTGCTGCATGTCGGGCTTGGTTCATTCAGGGCCGTCGAGGTGGAAGATCTGACAAAGCACAAAATGGATTCTGAGTACTACGAAATCACAGCTGAGGCGGCACACGCGATCAACAAGGTGATCGATTCCAAGCACAATGTGTTCGTTGTGGGAACAAGCACGTGCAGGGCACTCGAATCAAGCGTCACGTCTGACGGTCACCTGAAACCCTCAAAAGGATGGACGGACAAGTTTCTTTTTCCCCCTTACGATTTCAAAATCGCCGATAAGCTCATCACGAATTTCCATCTCCCCGAATCGACGCTGCTGATGCTCGTCAGCGCGTTCGCGGGGCACGACTTTGTGATGCGGGCGTATAAGCGAGGCATCAAAGAAGGGTATCGCTTTTACAGCTACGGCGACGCGATGCTGGTTCTCTAACAATTCGGGCTTCACCGCTTCCTGGTTGACCAGGAGGCGTGAAGTCCGCATCTTGTCATTCTTATGTCAAAGCTCCGACCGAAAGCATTTGCTATCGTTCCGGCTGCAGGTTCTGGAAAACGCCTCGGCGGCTCCGTTAAGAAGCAGTTCCTCGTCCTCCGTGACAAGCCGATCATCGTGCATACCCTCCAGCGGTTCGAACATTGCCCGGACATCGACGAGATCGCTGTCGCTGTTCCGGAACAGTCGATCGCGGAAATGGAGTCGCTCATCTCCCATTATCGGCTGCACAAGGTGAGCATGGTGACAGTTGGCGGAGAGAAAAGACAGGACTCGGTCTTTAATGCGCTGCGGCGATTCACGTTCAAACCAACGGATATCGTCCTTGTCCATGATGGAGTGCGACCGTTCATTGAATCGAAACGGATATCGCATCTGATTAAGACTTGCAGGGAGCACGAGGCTGCGGTTCTTGCCGTCCAGCCGAAAGATACTATCCGGCGTTCACGGGGAGGCGAGTTCTTCGACCAGACCCTCGATCGGAATGCGCTTTGGCTTGTTCAGACGCCGCAGGCTTTCAGAGCGGCGCTTCTTATGAAAGCATTCAAACAGGCGAAGCAGGATCGTTTCTATGGAACTGATGAATCGGGGCTCGTCGAACGCCTTGGCGTCAAGGTGAAGATCGTTGAAGGCTCGTACGACAACATCAAGATTACGACCCAGGAAGACATCGACCTTGGGCGTTTAATTCTTGAACGGTGGAAAACAAAGGGCCTTATGTAAGCGAAAAGCAGGAATCGTTCTGAATTTTGTTGCATCTCATTCAGTGACTCGCTACATTTTATACATATGGCTTTTAGCAAGAGAAACGAAAGGTCCTGAAGGATGATCAATCTCGCGATCGTCATTCTCCTGAGTTACATAGTAGGATCCATTCCGACGAGCATTATCCTGTCAAAGTGGAAGCACGGTTTCGATATCCGTACGAAGGGGAGCGGGAATGCCGGTGGCACCAATGTCTTCCGCGTGCTCGGGTGGAAGTCAGGCGTGTTGGTCATGGGTGTTGATATGGCCAAAGGCGTGATCGCAACGGCCTTGATTTCGCGTCTCTTCTGGGATCCTTCGCTGCCGTTCTACAACAGGACGCCGTTTGATGATTTCACCATCATTCAGATGATCTGCGGCGGCGCTGCTATCGTCGGACACATATGGACTGTGTTCGCAGGCTTCAAGGGGGGAAAAGGAATCGCTACTGGTGCGGGGATGTTGATCGGCGTCGCCCCGACAGAAGCCGCAATCTCCATCGGCGTGTTTTTCCTTGTGTTCCTGGTGTATAAATATGTTTCTTTGGGTTCAATTGCCGCTGCCGTTGCCTTCCCGGTTTCATTATTTGTGCGGCACAACATCTTTGGGGACGAGATCCAGAGTTACAGGACGCTGATCGTGTTTAGCCTGTCCGTCGCCATCCTGTTGGTTTACTCACACCGCCATAATATCAAGCGTTTGATAGATGGGACCGAGAAGAAGATCACAAGCTTCACTCGAAAGAAAGTTCGGGAAACCAGCACCGGCCTGTAGGCTCTCTACGGCGATATCCCCCGATGGCCCTGAGCCACCCCATGATCGCATAGCACTCCAGAAAAGTACCCATCGCAATGAAAGTTTCTGTCCTTGGAGCCGGTAGCTGGGGTACAACTCTCGCTTTGGTATTACTCGGCAATGGCCATGACGTCACGCTCTGGTGTTATACGCAGGACCAGGTGGACCTCATGCGTGAGAAACGCGAGAATCCTGAATTCCTCTCCGGCGTCCCTCTTCCCCCGAATCTGAAGTTCTCCAGTGACATCGAAGCGTCCTCCGAGAAGCGGGACATGATCGTGATGGCTGTCCCCTCTCAATATCTCCGTTCCGTCATCCAGAAGATCGCGCATCTCGACCTTGAGCGTACCGTGATCTGCAATGTAGCGAAGGGGATCGAGAATTCTACGCTGATGACGATGTCGGAAGTACTCATTGACGTTCTCAAACACGAGAGAAAAGAAAACCTCGCCATTCTCTCCGGCCCAAGCCATGCAGAAGAGGTGTCCAGGCAAATTCCCACTGCCATCGTCGCCGCATCCTTCAAGGAGAAGACCTCTAAGATTGTGCAGGATGCGTTCACGACCAACTACTTTCGCGTCTATGTTAATGACGACATTCGCGGCGTCGAGCTAGGCGGCTCACTTAAGAACGTGATTGCCGTGGCTGCGGGCATCAGCGACGGAGCCGGATTCGGCGACAACACCAAAGCCGCAATCATGACTCGAGGCATCTACGAGATTACACGCCTCGGCGTAAAGCTGGGGGCTCAGCCCAGGACATTCGCCGGGCTTTCGGGGATGGGTGATTTGATCGTCACTTGCATGAGTCACCACAGCCGTAACAGGTATCTCGGAGAACAGATCGGGAAGGGACGAAAACTGAAGGAAGTCCTCGACGAGATGACAATGGTGGCCGAAGGCGTGGCAACCGCACGATCCGTTCGCGATCTCGAGAAGAAGTACGATATCGACTTGCCGATTATGACCGAAGTTCATCAGGTTCTCTTTGAGGATAAGGATCCCCAACTAGCCACAATTGACTTGATGACCCGTCATTCAAAAGGGGAGTGAGAAATTCGGGTCCTTCTCATTTCTGAAACGATCTATCCTCCCGCAGTTTGTTTTTCGTCCCGCTCTATTCCTGATAATCACAACATGCCCCTAAAAAGCGCCTTCCTTGCTTCTCGCGGCTGTTTTCTGTAAATTCCCACGAATTCGGTTACGACAGCCGTTAAGTCCTGGTGACAGCTTGTTGGAAATGCTCGCGATCTTTATCGGCAGTTATCTGATCGGCTCCATCCCGGTTGGATATTTGATTGTCCGAAAGAAAGCTGACGTGGATATTCTGAAGTCGGGCAGCCACCGGTCCGGCGGGTTCAATGCGTTCGTCGTCACCGATTCGAAAGTTGTCGGCATTCTTGTGGGTGTGTTGGATGCCCTTAAAGGATTGGTTCCCGTCCTGTTGGCAGGATTGATCTTCCACCAATCATTCCTCCACGCTTGCATGGCGTTGTTTGGGGCAATCATCGGGCATAATTACCCGATCTGGACAAAGTTCAAAGGGGGAAGAGGACTTGCCACTGCTGCCGGCGGTATGTTCATTCTCGGATTCAGCTTTGCGATCATATGGTGCTTGATCTGGGTCGTTACCAAGGTCGCCCTGAAACGGGACATCCTGGTTGCGAACCTTACGGCGATCTTTCTGACGCCGCTCCTGATCTGGTCCCTTCCGTGGGAATGGGTCAACGGATTCGTTGCTGCGTCACTCGATCATTGGACGTTCATTTTTTTCTCCTGTATTCTGAGCATGATCCTGCTTCTGAGCCATTACGACGTCGTGCAGGAGGTATGGAAAGGCTCACCCAAAGAACACCCAGACAAAACTTCTCAACAATCATAATACCTTTGGATGGCAATGAAGAAGAACTACTTCATACTCCTTCTGGTGCTGGCGGTCCCCTTTGTCATCGGGATAGGCATAGGCTACACAATCAAACCGTCGGTCGCAGCCTCTTCCCGTGAGGCAGATGCTGCATTTGATGCTGCGTTTCCTACAACGTTGCGCGTTCAGGACAAGTCGGGGAATGACCAGGATCAGGTTGTAGGCTCACGCCATAATGCCATTACGCGCGCCATCGCCAAAGTCAGTCCGGCAACGGTTGGCATCAATGTATTGGAAATCCATGAACAACCGGGTCTTATCAATGTCGACCCCTCCTTCCGGCAATTCTTCGGCAATGATCCCTTCTTGCGGCAGTTTATCGGACCACAGCGATATCAGGTGCAGAATCTTGGCTCGGGTGTGATTATTTCTCCGGATGGCTATATTGTCACGAATTTCCACGTTGCCGGAAATGCAAAGGAAATCACCGTCACCTTCGTTGGCGGAAAGAAGATGAAGGCAAAGCTTATCGGAGGCGACCCGGTCAGCGATATCGCGTTGCTGAAAGTTGACGGCTCGGATCTGGCGTTCGCAAATCTCGGCAACTCTGACGACGTTGTCATCGGTGAGTGGGCCATTGCTCTGGGGAACCCTTTTGGTCTCTTTGAAATCAATGACAAGCCGACAGTGACCGTTGGCGTCATTAGCTCGACTGGAATGAACTTGGGGCGTCAGGGAAATGCCGTGTACCGCGAGATGATCGAGACGGATGCTGCTATTAACGGCGGGAATAGTGGCGGACCACTTGTGAACAGCAACGGGGATGTCGTCGGGATCAACACTTTGATTTTCACGGGCGGAGTCAGCCAGGCGTTCGTTGGATATGGATTCGCCATCCCTGTGAACAAGGTCAAGAAGATCGTTGCGGATCTTCGCAAGAAGGGGCAGGTAACCCGTGATATCTATACCGGGTTTGAAGCCCAGGAAGTTGATGCACGTGTCGCTCGGTATTTTGGCATGACCGAAGTGAAAGGAATTATTGTGAGTGATGTTGCCCACGACGGCCCGGCCGAAAAAGCCGATCTCCGCGTGGGAGATATTATTCTGGATGCCAACAATACCAAGGTGAATACCGCCGATGATTTCGCGGCCATCCTTTCAGATGCCAGTGCGGGGGATGTGCTGAAGCTTAAAGTATTCCGAGAGCGCAAAATGATGAGCCTCGATTTGAAGTTGAGCAAGAAACCGTAGACCGGAAGGCTGCACGTGATAGCACGCTATACCCGCCCGGAAATGGGCAAACTGTGGGAAGACGAAAACAGGTTTCGGATCTGGCTCGAGATCGAAGTCCTGGCCTGCGAGGCACAGGCGCACCTCGGTGTGGTTCCAAAAGAGGCGGTTGACGTCATCCGCTCGAAAGCGAACTTCAATGTCGAGCGCGTCCTCCAGATCGAAGAGGAAGTTAAACACGATGTCATCGCCTTCCTTACAAACGTCGGTGAATATGTCGGGCCCGAGGCACGCTTCATTCACCTTGGGATGACTTCATCCGACGTTCTGGATACTGCACTGGCCGTTCAGATGGTGCAGTCGGCGGATTTAATTCTCAAAGATCTTGATGCACTGAAATCAGTCTTGGCCCGGCGGGCGAAAGAGTTCAAGAATACGCTGATGATCGGCCGGACGCACGGGATCCACGCAGAACCTACCACCTTCGGGCTCAAGCTGGCTCTTTGGTATGCAGAAACGGTCCGAAATATCGATCGGATGAAGCACGCACGGGAGACTGTCGCTGTCGGGCAAATTTCGGGAGCTGTCGGCACCTATGCTCATCTGGATCCATCTGTCGAACGGCACGTGTGTGAGAAACTTGGTTTAAAGCCCGCGCCGATCTCGACACAGGTGCTTCAACGTGACCGCCATGCTGAGTTCATGAATACTCTGGCTCTGTGCGGAAGCTCGCTGGAGAAGTTCGCAACGGAGATTCGCCACCTTCAGAAGACAGAAGTGCTGGAAGCTGAGGAATACTTCTCCAAAGGGCAGAAGGGCTCGTCGGCGATGCCCCACAAACGGAACCCGATCACGTGTGAACGGATAGCGGGATTGTCGCGCGTGCTTCGCGGAAATGCCGTTGCCGCTCTCGAAAACGTGGCATTGTGGCACGAGCGGGATATTACTCATTCGTCGGTGGAGCGGGTCATCGTTCCTGATAGCTGCATCCTGCTGGACTACATGCTGGTGCAGTTCACGAAGATTATGGATCAATTGCTCGTCTATCCGGAGAACATGAAAGAGAATCTCGAGCGGACACACGGACTCATTTTCTCGCAGGAGGTTCTTCTGGCGATGACGAAGGCAGGGATGAAGAGAGAGGATGCGTACCGCATCGTGCAGGAAGAGGCGATGAAGGTTTGGAAGAACAAGGAGAGCTTTCGAAGCTTGCTCGAACAGCGGGAAGAGGTGAAGAAGTTTGTATCGAGTCAGGAGCTGGATCGGCTCTTTGATCCGACCCGAAGTCTCAAGAATGTTGATTACATATTTCACCAGGTAGGAATAGAATGAAAGTGGAGTTACCCTATGTCTAAGAAATTTCAGAACTATATCGATGGCAAGTGGGTTGATGCAAAATCAGGGAAGACGTTCGAGAACCGTAATCCTGCGAACTGGGATGAAGTGGTTGGAACATTTCCGTTGTCCGGTAAGGAAGAAGTCAACGAGGCGGTGAAGGCGGCGCGCTGGGCGTTTGAATCGTGGCGCCTTGTGCCTGCCCCGAAGCGCGGCGATATCCTGAAGAAGGTTGGTGATATCATGACAGCCCGGAAGGACGAGATTGCGAAACAAATGACACGGGAGATGGGGAAAGTCCTTCTCGAGACCCGCGGTGATGTGCAGGAAGGAATCGATACTGCGTACTATGCCGCTTCGGAGGGACGACGGCTGTTCGGCCATACGGTGCCATCCGAATTGCCCAATAAGTTCAACATGGCAATGCGGGTGCCCATTGGTGTGGCTGCCATCATCACTCCCTGGAACTTCCCAATGGCCATCCCGACGTGGAAGATTTTTCCGGCCCTTGTGTGCGGGAACACAATTGTATTCAAGGCGGCTTCCGATACTCCTGCGACGGCAACAACGCTTGTGGAGATTCTTCTCGAAGCCGGTGTTCCGCCGGGAGTCATCAACATCGTGCATGGCGGCGGCTCAGAGGTTGGCATGGCACTCGTTGAGCATCCAGATGTGGACCTTGTGAGCTTCACCGGATCAACGGTCGTCGGGAAAAAGATCTCTGAAATCGCCAGCAAGACGCTCAAACGGGTGTCTCTAGAACTCGGAGGCAAGAACGCTCAGATCGTCATGGATGATGCGAACCTGGATTTGGCACTTGAAGGCGTTCTCTGGGGGGCATTTGGCACAACAGGTCAGCGCTGCACCGCGACGAGCCGTCTTATCATCCATGAGAAAGTGTATGACAAATTCGTATCGATGGTGGTTGACCATGCGAAGAAACTGCGCGTTGGCGATGGCTTGAAAGAGAATGTCGATGTCGGTCCATGTGTGAACAAGAAGCAACGGGAAACAGTTGATGAATATGTGAAAATTGGGACAGGCGAAGGGGCAAAACTCCTGTGTGGGGGAAAGCCCGCTCAGGGTGATGGCCTTGCAAGTGGTTGGTTCTATGAACCGACGGTGCTCGGTGATGTGAAACCGACGATGCGCGTGGCCAAAGAGGAGATCTTTGGCCCTGTGCTTTCCGTCATAAAGGTGAAGTCACTGGCCGAAGCGATTGAAGTGTCGAACAACACCACATACGGGCTCTCTTCCTCCATTTACACGCAAAACATCAACAATGCATACACGGCGATCCGTGACATCAAGGCAGGCATCACCTACGTGAACAGCCCGACGATTGGAGCTGAGGCACATATGCCGTTCGGAGGCGTCAAGGAGACCGGCAATGGTCACCGCGAAGGGGGCTGGACGGTCTACGAGTTCTTCAGTGAATGGAAAACAGTCTACGTTGACTACAGCGGCACGCTCCAGCGAGCCCAAATCGACAATGTCGAGAAATAAGCGCAGAAGCAGCCAATGAACGGCCGCCGGTATATCGTATCAATGTATGAGCACCAGGAGTTCTTCTGAATTCTTGTGGGGATCGATGCGCCAAACAACGACAACCACAATTGAACAGAACCCCATGGTGACTTATGCCAGATACATTGACTGCAAATCCTGAGCGGGCAGTAACCAAGACTCAGGCTGCCACGCTGACGAAGGCAGACTCCGTCCAGAACGAGGAGAAGCCAACGACTAAAAACCCAATCAAGATCTCTCCAACCGAGGTCCACTCCACGCTTGCAAAGCACATGCTCGTGGACGGCTTCGATCTGATTGTCGATCTCAAGCGAAGTCAGGGATCCTATGTGTTCGATTCGAGGTATAACAAACGATACCTCGATTTCTTCACCTTCTTTGCCTCCGGCTCGGTAGGATTGAACCATCCGAAGCTCACCTCACCCGAATTCCTCGAAAAGCTCGGCTACGTTGCAGTAAACAAGGTTTCAAATTCGGATGCCTATACGGTCGAGATGGCAGAGTTCGTCGAGACATTTGCGCAGATCGCACAGCCTGAGTATCTTCCGTACGTCTTCTTTGTAGATGGCGGCGCGCTTGCTGTCGAGAATGCGATTAAAACCGCATTTGACTGGAAGGTCCGCAAGAACTTCATCAAAGGGTATACGGAGGAACGCGGTCGGCAGGTGATTCACTTCCGAAGAGCGTTTCATGGCCGGAGCGGTTACACGCTCTCCCTCACGAACACGGATCCGACGAAGACCAACTACTTCCCGAAATTCCGCTGGCCCCGCATCCACAACCCGGTGATCGAGTTCCCGCTGAACAAGGAACATCTGGCTCACGTCCAGAAGGCTGAAGCGGTGGCGATCCAGCAGATCAAACAGGCGATCATCAACAACCCTGATGACATAGCGGCGATGATCATCGAGCCGATCCAGTGCGAAGGGGGGGATAACCATTTCAGAAAGGAGTTCTTCGTCCAGCTCCGCACCATCTGCGATGAGAGCGACATCCTTCTGATATTCGACGAGGTGCAGACGGGGATGGGCATCACGGGAAAGATGTGGGCGCACGAATATTTCGTGAAGCCTGACCTGCTGGTGTTCGGCAAGAAGACACAGATATGCGGGTTTATGTGCAGCAAGCGGATCGATGATGTTCTCGAAAACGTATTTCACAAGCCAAGCAGGATCAATTCCACATTTGGCGGGAATCTGGTTGACATGGTGCGCTTTCAGCGGATCCTGGAGATCATCCACGAAGAGAAGTTGGTCCAGAACTCCTTTGATGTCGGAGCGCATTTGTTGGGGAAACTGGAAGGTCTCCAGCAGGAATTTCCAGGCCTGGTGTCGAACGCCCGCGGACGCGGTCTCCTCTGTGCCATCGATCTTGATGAAGCCCAGAACAGAGATCAGCTTCGAAGCAAGGCGTACGAAGAGGGGCTCATCCTCATCGGCTGCGGCGATCGGTCGATTCGTTTCCGACCGCCGTTAAACGTTTCAAGAAACGAAATCGATGATGGACTTCACATTATCCATCAGGCGCTGATCGAGATCAATCGGGGCGACTGAACTCTACACGAACACTCAAAGGCAAGAGCTTGGAAACAAATCTACCGGAATCAACGAATGGGCTCTCCCTGAACGTAGCGATGGTGAGAGATCTCCTCGTGAAGTTTCTGCGTGATGAGACGAAGAATGCCGGATTCCACCGGGGGGTTCTAGGGCTCTCCGGTGGAGTCGATTCCGCTGTCAGCGCTTTCCTCACAGCTGAAGCATTGGGTAAAGAGAACACAATCGCCGTGTTGATGCCGTACCGGTCAAGTAGTCGGAAAAGCTTGGAAGATGCGCAGGTGGTCATTGACAAGCTGCAGATCCGCTCTGAGGTGATCGATATTTCGGCGATGGTCGATGCATATTGTGAGACCTGGAAAGTGACCGATAAGGTGCGCCGGGGAAATGTCATGGCGCGTATGCGGATGGTTGCTCTCTACGATGTCTCGGCCAGAGAGAAGGCGCTTGTCATTGGCACGAGCAATAAGACCGAGATCCTGGTTGGGTATGGGACCCTCTTTGGTGATACTGCTTCAGCAATCAATCCCATCGGCGATTTGTACAAGACGCAGATCTGGCAGCTCGCCGGCGAACTGGGAATTCCAAAGAGTATCATAGAGAAGACACCGACGGCAGATTTGTGGGAAGGGCAATCGGATGAGGATGAGCTTGGGTGCACCTATGACCAACTCGATTCGCTCTTGTTCCGCCTCGTTGATGAAAGACGGAACGATGAGGAGCTGGAGAAGCTCGGGTTCAGTGCTGAATTTGTTGCCCGCGTGAAGGGGATGATTCAGAAAAATCAATTCAAGCGCCGGCCACCCCTGATTGCAAAGGTATCATATCGGACGGTGAATGTGGACTTCCGGTATGTGAGAGATTGGGGGATTTAATCCTTCCGAAGGGTCTCTTTGTTCATCCGACGTCTTCGGAAGGCTCGCAGGTAACGAAATTCTTTACACGATGAAATACGAAGACGACAAATACTACCATGTCTTCAATCGTGGTGCTAACAAAGAGAAAATCTTCTTTCAGCCTGACAACTACAGATTTTGTTTGGGACTTGTTGACAAGAATCGCAAGCAATATAGTGTGAGCGTGATGGCATATTGCCTGATGCCAAACCATTATCATTTTCTGTTGCGTCAGGACATAGGCGGATCGATTTCGAAGTTTCTTCAGTCCACTTTCAATTCCTATACTCAGGCGGTCAATGTTCAGCAGAACCGTTCCGGTACGCTCTTCCAGGGAAGAGCCAAAGCGCGATGGATCGAAGATGATTCATACGCCCTGCATCTTGCTCGTTATTTCCATCTGAATCCAATTGAGGCTGGCATGGTGAACACTCCGGATGCTTGGGAATTCTCTGACTATCGAGTGTGGTGTGGCCAGGCATTGGCGCTTGTGACAGATCTCAGATTGAGGGACGCAGAATTCACCAGCGCCGCTAAGTATATAGAATTCGTGCAGGATCGGCAAGGGGAGATCGACATGTTACGGTTACACAGGTTCTTGTTTGAGGAGGCGCAGTGAACATTCCGAAGACTGAGATGAAACCAGGAGATCCTTCGGAAGGTCAAGTCTCTCCCGGCACCCTCTACCTCGTCGCAACTCCCATCGGCAACCTGGATGACATCACGTACCGCGCCGTCAAGGTGTTGGGCGCTGTTGATCTCATCGCCGCGGAAGACACCCGCAAAACGAAGATCTTGCTGGATCACTATTCCATCAGCAAGCCGATGATGAGCTACTTCAGCTACAACGAGCGTCAGCGGACACCTCAGTTGTTAGAAAAACTCCGGCAGGGGCAGTCTATTGCGCTCGTGTCGGATGCGGGTACGCCGGGGGTCTCAGATCCTGCTTACCATATTGTCCGGTCTGCGCTCGAGTCGGGTATTCCAATAATCCCCATCCCAGGTCCTTCCGCGTTTGTCTCCGCGTTGATCGTCAGTGGGCTTCCTACAGATCGATTTGTTTTCGAAGGATTCCTTCCGGTGAAGAAAGGGAGGAAGACCAAGCTCGGAATTCTCAGTACCGAACCCCGAACGATGATTTTCTATGAATCACCTCATCGTATTCTCAGGACTCTCGGAGAGATCCGAGAGACGTTCGGAGAGCGAAATGTCGTTGTTGCCAGGGAGCTAACCAAGAAGTTCGAAGAAATCGTCAGAGGGCCGATAACCTCCGTCCTGGCGAGTCTGACCTCCAAACCCACGCGTGGGGAGTATGTTCTGGTGGTCGAGGGCTTCAGGCCGGAATAGACTCTCATACTCCTCGCATTCTCCTCTTTCTCTACCCCTCCTTCCGTTTTCCATTGCCTATTGACCGTTGACCATTCACCATTAGAAGTCTGCTGTCTTCCCGAGAAAAAACCCTCTTGACTGGAACCTCTCTTTCCCGTATATTGTTAGCACTCAAGAGCATAGAGTGCTAAGACGTGGTACCGTCCATAAGTCTTTAAATTACACAATCTTATATAGGAGGTACATCTTATGAATCTGAAGCCATTGGCAGATCGCGTGGTCGTCAAGCCGTCGGTCGCAGAAGAAAAGACCAAAGGCGGAATCATCGTGCCGGACACTGCGAAGGAGAAACCGGTATGGGGTACAGTGATCGCAATTGGACCGGGAAAGGTCTCTGACGAAGGTAAGCTGATTGCACCTGAAGTGAAGGTCGGAGACAGTGTGCTGTACGGAAAGTATTCCGGTACGGAAGTGACAATCGACAGCGAAGAGCTCCTCATCATGCGAGAGAGCGACATCTTTGCCATTATGCCGAAAAAGTAATTTCTGACGAAAGGAGATAGAACGCTATGGGAGCAAAGTTAATCAACTTTGATACTGATGCCCGATCTGCTTTGAAGCGTGGTGTCGATCAACTCGCAGATGCAGTGAAGGTTACGTTGGGACCAAAGGGTCGCAACGTTGTTATTGATAAGAAATTTGGTGCACCGACCATCACGAAGGATGGCGTTACAGTAGCGAAGGAAGTCGAACTCTCTGATCCAGTCGAGAACATGGGAGCCCAGATGGTTCGCGAAGTCGCATCGAAGACCTCTGACGTAGCCGGCGACGGAACAACAACTGCCACAGTGCTCGCGCAGGCTATCGTTCGCGAAGGCCTCAAGAACGTCACAGCCGGTGCCAACCCGATGGATCTGAAGCGCGGTATCGACCTCGCTGTCCAGAAGATCGTTGAGGGTTTGAAGGAGATGAGCAAGACTGTCGGCGACGACAAGGAGAAGATTGCCCAGGTTGGAGCGATCTCCGCTAACAACGATCGCGCAATCGGTGAGCTGATTGCAAACGCGATGGAGAAGGTTGGTAAAGATGGCGTGATCACCGTCGAGGAAGCAAAAGGTACTGAAACAACATTGGACGTGGTCGAGGGTATGCAGTTCGACCGCGGCTATCTCTCCCCATACTTTGTGACGGATGCAGAGACGATGGAAACTATTCTCGAAGACCCGTACATCCTGATCCACGACAAGAAGATCAGTGCCATGAAGGATCTCCTCCCGATGCTCGAGAAGGTTGCACAGTCCGGCCGTTCGATCCTCGTTATCGCGGAGGAAGTTGAAGGCGAGGCACTGGCGACTCTCGTGGTCAACAAGCTGCGCGGCACCCTCCGCGTCTGCTCCGTGAAGGCCCCGGGCTTTGGCGATCGCCGCAAGGCAATGTTAGAAGATGTCGCCGTTTTAACAGGTGGCACCGTGATTTCGGAAGAGAAGGGCTTCAAGCTCGAGAATGCACAGCTGTCCTATATGGGCACTGCGAAGCGTGTGACGATCGATAAGGACAACACAACGATCGTCGAGGGCGCGGGCAAGAAGGAAGACATCAAGAAGCGCATCAATGAGATCAAGCAGCAGATCGAGAAGACGACATCCGATTACGATAAGGAGAAGCTTCAGGAGCGGTTGGCAAAGCTGTCGGGCGGTGTTGCCGTGTTGAAGATCGGTGCTTCGACGGAAGTCGAGATGAAGGAGAAGAAAGCCCGTGTCGAGGACGCACTGCACGCCACACGCGCTGCGGTGGAAGAGGGAATCGTCCCCGGCGGCGGCGTTGCATATCTGCGTAGCCAGAGAAAACTCGCGGAAACGAAGACGGAGAATGAGGACCAGAAGATCGGCGTCGAGATCATCCGCCGTGCGGTTGAAGAGCCGATTCGCCTGATCGTCGAGAACGCAGGTTTGGAAGGATCCGTGGTCGTGAACAAGATCAAGGAAGGTAAAGACGACTATGGATTCAACGCTCAGGCCGAAAAGTACGAGAACCTGGTTGCGGCCGGCGTCATCGACCCGACGAAGGTCGCTCGTATCGCTTTGGAGAATGCTGCCAGCGTTGCAGGACTTCTGCTGACGACGGAAGCAACAATCGTCGAGAAGCCTGAGAAGGATAAAGCCCCTGGGATGCCTCATCCGGGTGGCATGGGCGGAGACATGTACTAAGCCGCTCAACGCATCATTGATTCAAGACCCTCCTGTTCGAAAGAGCAGGAGGGTTTTTGTTTGAACAGGGGTGACCGTCACTTTTCCAGAACTGCCTGGAGTGCTGGTCACCTAACCCATTCATGTAAGATGCACGGCACTTGCATAGGACATATCGAAAGTGCCACGCACCTACCAGTTTCGGTTGTCTTGCTTGTACTTCCATATTTGGCTACATTAACGCAACATATGCGCATTCCCGCAGAAAAAATCGAAGAAATCCGCTCCGCAAATGACATCGTGGATGTCATCTCTCAGCACGTACGGCTGAAAAAGAGGGGCAAGAACTTCGTTGGTCTCTGCCCTTTCCATCAGGAAAAGACCCCTTCGTTTACAGTGAGCTCTGAGAAGCAGGTTTTTCACTGTTTCGGGTGTTCCAAAGGAGGGAATGTTTTCACGTTTGTGATGGAGTTCGAGAAAGTTTCTTTCATGGAGGCCGTCAGATCACTTGCCGAAAAGGCGGGTATCGTGATTTCGTACATGGAGGCGGATCAGGAGCAACAGAACGAAATTGAAGGACTGTATAACGTCTGTCGATTTGCCGGACTCCATTTTTACACGAATCTGACAAAAACCGATGAAGGGCGTGGTGCTCTGGAGTATTTCCACCAGCGCGGATTCTCGGATGAGACAATCAGGACGTTCGGACTTGGGTACTCGCTCCACTCCTGGGATGGTTTTCTCACGCGGGCGAAGGAGGAAGGGCTTAAACGCGAAGATCTTCAGAAGGCCGGACTGATCAGGACCCGGGAGGATGGCACCGATTACGACTATTTTCGCGGTCGGGCAATGTTCCCAATATTTACTACCACGGGGAGGGTTGTCGGATTCGGGGCACGGAAGCTCAGAGATGATGACCCATTGGGGAAATACATCAACTCTCCAGAAACCCCGATCTACAACAAAAGCCGCATCCTGTTCGGCCTCTTTCATTCAAAAGACGCAATCCGGGCGGAGGATAATTCGCTTATGGTCGAAGGGTATGCTGACCTGATCTCCTTGTACCAGGCTGGGATTCAAAACGTGGTTGCTTCGAGCGGAACAGCCCTCACTGAGGAACAGGTTCAGCTCATTTCGCGTTACAGCAAGAAGCTGACCCTCGTTTATGACGCCGACTCGGCCGGATCTAACGCGACAATCCGGGGAATGGACATCGCCCTTGCGCAGGATCTGGATGTTATGATCGTCGAGCTGCCTGAAGGGGAAGACCCTGATTCATTCGTGAAGAAATCTGGAGGAAAGGAATTTCGAAAACTCCTCGAGCAGGGAGTCTCGTTCATCGATTTCAAGGCGAAGCAGTTCCTCAAGGCCGGTGCTTTCGCGACACCTGAAGGGAAAGCGCAAGCGGTGCGGTCGATCGTCCAATCGATCGCCAAAATGAAGGATGAGCTGAAACGAAACTTCTATATCAAAGAAGTTGCGACAAAATATGATATCTACGAATCCGTTCTTTATCGCGAGTTGGATCGGTGGACGGGCGAAAAGAACCGTCCTGCGTATCCGCGACCGGATTCGGCTCAACGGTCGCAGCCAGTTCCTGAGACTTCAAAGAACGGAACGGTCCCTGCCGGTAAGAAGGAAGCTCCCGTAGCAGAGCGTGACATCCTGAAGCTCCTGCTCGAGCATCACGCCGATATGATCGGCTTCATTTTTTCTTATATTACCGTTGATGACATCTCCGATCCGCAATTGAAGAAGATTGTAGAGTTTCTTCTTGCCCGATTCGATGAAAAAGGTCCTGGAACGGTAACGGAGTTTGTGAATGAAATCGTCGATCCGGTGTTAAAGAGTCTGGTGACTGACATCGTGATGAGCAAATACGAGATCAGCAAAAGGTGGGAGAGTAGTGAGATGGTATTTGAGGAAGTCGATCCCTGGAGGGTTGCCCGGGATGCGATCGTTGCGATGGTCAAGAGAAAGCTCCACGCTTTAATTGAAATCAACCGGCGCGCTCTCAAGGATGCTTCCGCCCGTGGTGCTGATGTGCAGGCGTTGATGCAGCGAAATCAGGAATTGACGATTCAGTTGGGCAATGTCGATTCCGGCATGCTTTTCAAGTCAAATTGACTGTACAGTCTTGTTGGTTGTGATCGGATTCCGTCTCTGTGTTTCAGATCGTACAATTCTCTCGCAATAATCGAGGAGGTCTTGATTGCCGCGCACGACGCCACTCATGATTTATCTTGTCCCCGGGAAATGCGATTTCTGCGGATGCTGCGTTGGCGTGTGTCCGGAGGACGCGATCGAACTGCTCGAGTCCGAGATCCGGATCATCGACGAGCGGTGCACGAACTGTCGCAAATGTGTCTGGGCGTGCCCTTGGGAAGTCATTGAATTTCATCGTGAAGGCATCGAGCATCTCCCGAAAGAGGTGTCGGTCCCGCAGGAACATCCCCCTTCATTTTAATCGCAACGAGAGCCGATGAGAGAGGCATATGATGTCATTGTTGTAGGGGCTGGACCTGCCGGCTCGACCGCAGCGCGATATGCCGCGGCCGGCGGGGCATCTGTCTTGCTGCTGGAAAAGGACCGGGACGTCGGATATCCAGTCCGTTGTGCGGAGGCAGTGAGCCATGAAGGTGTCATCCAGTTCATTCAGCCCGATCCCAAATGGATCGCTGCGACAGTGAGCAAGTTCCGCATCGTAGTGCCGAATGGCAATTCCATCGTTCCCCGGCTCGATGGAATCGGCTACGTCCTCGAGCGCCGCATCTTTGACTATGAACTGGCAAAGCTGGCGGTGAACGAAGGGGCCGAAGTGGTAACGAAAGCTTATGTCTACGACCTGCTCCGCACTGGTGGCGAGATCACGGGGGTCCGTGCTCTCATCAAAGACCAGAAGGTTGACATCCGGGGGAAGGTGATCATCGGCGCCGATGGTGTCGAGAGCCGTGTCGGGAAGTGGGCGGGAATCGATACGACGTGCCATATTCACGATATGGAGAGCTGCGCACAGGTGACGTTGTCGGGGATCCATGTTGATGAAGGTATCCTGGATTTCTATTTCGGCGATGATGTCGCACCAGGGGGATACCTGTGGGTGTTCCCCAAAGGGAAAGATTCGGCGAACGTTGGGATCGGTATCAGCGTCGAGTGTGCCAAAGAAAAAGCTGCCGTGCGCTGGCTTGACGAATTTGTGCAGAAAAAATTTCCTCATGCCGCGATTCTCACGCGCATTGCCGGCGGTGTGCCCTGTGCAAAAACATGTGACGAGATCGTGAAGGGGAGCGTGATGATCGTTGGCGATGCTGCCCACCAGGTCAATCCGGTTTCGGGAGGGGGTATCATCAGCGGGATGATCGGTGGGATGATTGCCGGACAGGTCGCTGTAGAGGCTCTCGAGAAAAAGGACAACGCACACTTGCAGGAGTATCAGAACCGCTGGCAAAAACGGCTCGGCTGGCGTCACGAAGTGTTCTATCATATCAAGGAAGCCATCTACAACTTCTCGGATGACACTCTGAACAAGCTTTGCGATCACGCACAGCAGCTTCCTGACGAAAAACGCACTGTGGGAGGGATTTTCCGGACTGCGCTTTGGAACCAGCCTTCAATCTTACTGGATGTTGCAAAGGTGTTCATTTCGTAATGATCCGGACGCGTAAGTCTATGACGTCGGGTCATCACCTGAGTATGCCCTCACACTGTTTCCCTTCCTTGATACTCAAAGCACCGAGCCGTATATTAACAACTAACCATTGATGCGACGCATTGAAAGAGCGCAAGTTCGAGAATGTTCTCGTGGTTCGGACCGATCGGATCGGTGATGTTGTCCTTTCACTCCCGATGGTCACAGTGTTGTGCGAGAGTCTTCCAGGTAGCCGGATCTCAATGCTGCTTTGCTCATACACGAGTGCCCTGGTGGAAGGATATTCGGGTCTCGATTCCATCATCACCTACGACGAATCAGGGGAGCAAAAAGGTTTCCTTGCCTTACTCGCCGAGCTTCGGGACCGGCGGTTCGATCTTGTCGTTGTTTCCCACCCGACGTTTCGTATCGCATTGTTAATGGCACTCGCCGCCGTGCCGGTGCGCGTCGGCTCAGGGTACCGCTGGTACTCGTTTCTTTTCAACAAGAAGGTATTCGAACACCGGAAGACTGCTGAGAAGCACGAATCGGAATACAATGTTTCCTTGCTGCAGGCGATCGGAATACGTGTTCCCCGTGTTCCTCGCATCGAGCTCCCTTTGTCTGAGGCTTCAAATGAAGCCGCGGGTGCAGAGCTGAAAAGGCTTGGAATAGGACGCTCGGAGAGATTTGTGATTCTCCACCCCGGCAGCGGTGGATCTGCAAGGGATTGGAGCACAGAGAATTTCGGCGATCTTGCCCGGGGTCTGGCGGCCGAAGGTTTTAAAGTAGTCGTTACGGGAACCAGGGCGGAACAGGGGCTCGTCGATATGGTAGTGACGAGGGGTGGAGGGGCGGCCGTGGGGAGCGTGGGACAATTGTCGCTGAAAGTGCTCGCTGCATTTATTGGTAGAGCCCAGCTGTTTGTGTCTAATTCCACGGGACCATTGCATATTGCTGCCGCAGTTGGGACGCCGGTCATCGCGTTCTATCCGCCAATTCGAGAGTGCAGCCCCCGGCGCTGGGGACCGCTCGCCGACCAAAAGGTTGTTTTCACAGCTGACAACGTTGTGTGTCTCCGCTGCCACGGGGGACTATGTCAGGGAAATGATTGCATGGATCAAATAAAAGTGGGGGATGTTCTGGTTGCAGCCCGGACACTTCTTGCCCCGAAGGGACAATCGTACTGATGGCAACGATGCTCGGACGTCTGGCAATCATCACGGTTCTGGTGATCTTCGGTGTGTCTCCTCGTGCCGGTGCGCAGGACTCGTTGAGTCAGGTGATGCTCTCACAAGGGTCTCTCTACAAATCCGCCTCCACGCTTCGCACGATCAAACACGCTGCGTTTGCAGAAGGAGAGCGGCTCGTCTTCGATGTGGGCTACAGTTTTATAACTGCGGGGGAGGCAGTGATGAGCATCCCGAAAACGGATTCGGTATTCGGCCGATCGGTGTATCAGGTGCTCTTCACCGTGAATTCAACGAAAGCCTTTGCGTGGATTTACAAAGTGGATGATCGGTATGAAACGGCTCTGGATATCCATGGGGTTTTTCCATGGCATTTTACTCAAAAGGTCAGAGAAGGGTCATTCAATCGGGATTTCAATGCGTGGTTTGACCAGGTCAAGAACATCGCCTACACAAGCACCAAGCAGTATCCGATCCCTCCATATGTACACGACGCAGTGTCTGCGTTTTACTTTATCCGGACGCTGGACTACTCCAAGTCGCGTGTGGGGGAGAAAATCATGCTGCAGAATTTCTTTAGGGACACGACGTATAATCTCGCGGTCAAGTTTCTGGGCCGACAGCGGATCAGCGTGGATGCAGGAACATTTGATTGCATCATTGTTGAGCCTCTTATGAAAGAAGGGGGACTGTTCAAGAGCGAGGGAAGAGTGATCATCTGGTTGACGGATGATGAAAGGAAAATCCCCGTCAAAGTCAGCACGAAGGTCATTGTCGGATCGATCAATGCGGAGCTGAGAGAATACTCCGGTATCAATGGTCCCATCAGGGCAAAGGTACGGTAGCTGCCATGTCAAAATATAAACAGATCAGACTCTCAGGAGTCAAGACCGTTTCAATCAAGAAACGGAAGAGCAAGGTGTCCCCGAAGGACTTCGCCCGCGTTATCGTTCCACAGAAGGCGCGTGTCGCTGAGTTTATAGATTCGTTGCCGCACATTCTCATGGCAAATGAGCTGCGAGATCTCGTCGGCGACATCGAGCGTTCCCGGCGTCGGAACAAACCCGTGATCCTGATGATGGGCGCTCATGTCATTAAGGTCGGATTGTCTCCCCTTGTTACCGATTTGGTTCGCCGGGGAATTATCACTCATGTGGCGATGAATAGCGCCGCGGCGATCCACGACGTCGAGACCGCGATGTGGGGACAGACATCAGAGGACGTCGCAGTGAACATCCTGGACGGGAAATTCGGGATGTGGAAAGAAACCGGTGAGTTCATCAACCGTGGGCTTGTCCGGGGGTTTGCTGAGACCAGCGAAGGATATGCCGAGACCCTTGCAAAGAAACTTATCGCCTCAAAGGCCCCGTATCGTTCAGTCAGCATTCTTGCAGCGTGCTACGAACAAAATGTCCCGGTCACCGTTCATGCGGCGATCGGAACGGATATCATACACCAACAGCCTACGATGGATGGAGCTGCGACGGGCGAAATGAGTTTCAGGGATTTTAAGATCTTCGCGAACTCGGTGAAGGACCTCAAAGGTGGAGGGGTTGTGCTGAATGTCGGATCTGCGGTCATTCTCCCTGAGGTATTTCTGAAAGCGCTTACCGTCGCCCGCAACCTCGGGTACAAGGCACGTGGATTCTCAACAGCGAATTTCGATATGATCAGGCAATACAGACCGCAAGTGAACGTCGTGGAACGGCCGACGCAGCCCTTCGGCAGGGGATACTCATTTACGGGCCATCACGAAATCATGTTTCCATTGCTCGCCGCAATGATCAAGCTGGTCGTGAAAAAAGGATAGAGGCTCTTGACCGAACTGACTGAAGATCCTCCACAGCCCCCCTCGCCGCCGCCCGAGGCGATGTCATTTGTTGAGCGTCACGCCATCTCGCCGGTTCTCTTCGCCTTCGTGAGCCTCCTGATCGTGTTCATCCTGTATCAGCTTGTCGGCGGGTTCCTTACGCTATTGTTCGTAGGGAGCAAGGTGACTCCTGAAAACGTGATGATGCATCGAGTCTTTACGATGGCTGGGCAGGTGCTCTTTATTCTCCTCCCGACGATCGTGTTTGCCCGATTGCTTGACCGCCGATTTGTCGGTGTGTTCCCGTGGCGCATGCCGCAGGTGGGTGAGACGATTTTCGCAGTGCTCAGTCTCCTTTTTCTGCAGGAGGTGATGCAGATTTACATGTTTTTCCAGGACCGGATCCCACTCCCTCAAGTGTTGAAAGATATTGTTGATCCGGCGAAGCAGATGATGGAGGAGATGTTTCGCACGCTTGTCTCTGCTCACGGCGCTACCGAATTGCTCGTCGTCGTGCTTGTCGTGAGCATCACGCCTGCGATTGTCGAGGAACTACTGTTCCGCGGATTGGTGCAAAGCAGTTTTGAGCGAAGAATGAAACCGCTGCGCGCAGCTATCTGGACCGGTGTGATTTTTGGCTTCTTCCATTTCAATCCATTCGCCCTTGTTCCCCTGATCGTCTTGGGGTGTTTCTTCGGGGTTCTGCGTATGCGATCGAAGACCATGGTGATCGCTATGACTGTCCATTTTCTTAACAATGGCCTCGCAGTGGTCGTTTCGTTCTTCCAGATGGATGACAAGATGGTCATCGGGGCAACGAAGGGGGTGGATATCAATTCCGCCGCCATTCTGGCTCAACTGTTCCTTTTCTCGATGCTTTTCGTCGTCGCATTTTCTTCTTACCTGCGGGCGACGAGTGATGTGCAGGCCCCGATCGATGGTGACATCTAGGACGCATTCATGCATTGCCGGCGACCGGTGATCGTGTTGACCGAAACTCTGTGTGACTTCAAACTGTTCTTTTCTGTGTGGAGAGTTCCGTGGAATCATCTCGATTCAGTTCACTTCCTACGCGCGTTGCAGTAGCGCTCGTTGCGATCCCGGTTATCGTCTGGGCCGCAATGGCAGGGAGTTATTTCTTTTTCTTCTTCGTGGCTCTCATCTCTGCCATCTCGCTGCATGAGTTCTATGCTCTTGCAGAGAAGAAAGGGGCTTTTCCGCTCAAGACCATAGGACTGATCGCGGGATTCGTCGTGAACGGTGCGTTCATCTACGAGAGACTGCAGGTGGAGGTTTTCAGCTTTTTTGCTTCGCGTGGCCTGCGGCTGTCAATGTTTTCTCAACTTCAGTTTCTTCTGGTGACGAGTCTCGTCTTTCTTCTGCTCGTTCTTGTCATCGAGTTGTTTCGTCAGAAAGGGTCTCCCATCGTGAACGCGGGAACGACGGTGCTGGGTGTGATGGTTGTCTCCCTCTTCTTCGGCACACTCATTGAAATACGCGAACTGTTCCCCTATGGATTTCCCGTCTCGAAATTCTTCAGTGTCACCATGGCAGGTGAAGTTGAACTCGCGACGATCTCACGATGGGGTGGGTACACAATAGTCTCGCTGCTCGCCAGCATCTGGATTTGTGACACGGCTGCGTACTTCGGAGGACTCACCTTTGGGCGTCATCGCCTCTTCGAGCGCGTGAGTCCGAAGAAATCATGGGAAGGGGCAATCTTTGGATTCGTTGGTGCCCTGCTTACGATGCTGGCCGCGCGCTCTCTTGTGCTCGACTATCTCAGGTTCCAGGACGCTCTGATCATCGGCATCATCGTAGGAGTCTTCGGACAAGTGGGAGATCTGGTGGAATCGCGATTCAAGCGTGATGCGGGGGTGAAGGATACCTCAGCGATCATTCCCGGTCACGGGGGAATGTATGATCGATTCGACAGCCTGGTATTTGTAGCCCCCTTTGTGTATCTTTACATTGATTTTGTAGTGCTCTCGTGACGACTGGAAACAGAAATCATAGGCCAACTATCAGTGTCGTGACGCTGGGGTGTTCAAAGAACATTGTCGATAGCGAGGTGCTTCTTGGACAGCTGACCGGGGGGAAGGCGCACATCGTGGACGATGTGGACGACGCTGATATCGCGGTGATCAATACGTGTGGGTTCATCGAAGCTGCGAAGCAGGAATCGATCGACGCGATCCTCGAGGCCGTGGAGAGGAAAAAGCAGGGAAAGCTGAAGAAGGTTATCGTTATGGGATGCCTCTCTGAGCGCTTTGCAAAGGATCTGGCTGCGGAAATTCCAAACGTGGACGCCTATTTCGGCTCCCACCACATTCCCCAGATCGTCCGCGAGCTTGGTGTTGACTTCCGGGAAGAACTTCTCGGCGAACGCCAGCTCACCACTCCTTCGCATTACGCCTATCTCAAGATCTCCGAGGGATGTGACAACCCATGCTCCTTCTGCGCTATCCCATTGATGCGCGGGCTGCACGTTTCGAAACCGCTCACTCAGATTGTCACCGAAGCTCACCATCTCGCTGCAAAGGGAGTGAAAGAGCTGATCCTCATCGGTCAGGATACGACATACTATGGTCTCGATCTTCAGGGTGAGAGACAGCTCGACAGATTGTTGCGTGAGCTTGCCGGAATCGATGGGATCGAATGGATCAGGCTGATGTATGCGTATCCCACGAAATTTCCAAAGAGCATCCTTGAAGTGTACCGCGATCATTCAAAGATCTGCCGCTACCTGGACATGCCCGTCCAACACGTGGCAGACGATGTGCTGAAATCGATGCGCAGGGGCATGACCAATCGGGCTCTTCGCGAGCTCATTTCTGATATCAAGACCGCAGTGCCGGGTATTGGGTTGCGGACGACCCTGATTGTCGGGTATCCGAATGAGAGCGAATCGGATTTCGAGCAGCTGTGCGATTTCGTCGAGGAAACGAAATTCCACAGGCTTGGGGTATTCACGTATTCGCAAGAGGAAGGGACCACTGCCTACGATCTGGGCGATCCCATCCCGAACAACGTGAAAGAAGAGCGTCGCAGCCGCATCATGGAGTTGCAGCAGCGAATCTCCGAGGAGCGCAACGAATCGCTCGTAGGATCCGATCTCAAGGTGCTCATCGAGAGGGTTGAAGGAGAGCTCTTCGTGGGACGGTCAGAGTGGGATGCACCTGAGATTGATCAGGAAGTGTACGTCCGAAGTTCTTCGAAACTCCGGATCGGGAGCTTTGTGAATGCGACGGTGACGCACTGCACGGAATATGATCTCTACGCGGAAAGCGTCGGGACAGAATTTTGATGGAAGGGGTGTGACCCATGCGTACGACGAAAAGCTTGTTCATCATCCTGGGGGTGCTCGGTCTGGCCCTCCTTCCCGGAACTGCAGCACATGCTCAAACAGAGTTGCGACGCGGGTTGGCCGAGGTCGGTCCGACATTTTATTGTGATGCTATGGCATATGCTTCGACACAGCCCGAGAAATCACGCGTCGACGTGTATGTGCAGGTCCCGCACGACGAGATCCGGTTCCTCAAAGAGGGGGATCAGTATATCGGGCGATACGAGGTCACTCTCTCCCTTTTCAGTCCTTCGAAAACCCTGGCGCACGAAGAGACCTGGACGGTGGACGTCCCGGTGGCGGAGTTCTCACAGACCACGCAGAACAAGCTCTACAGTCTGACCCATCGGTCGATGGAACTGGATCCGGGCAACTACCAAATGACCATTCAGCTCCGGGATCAGGAGTCTCGCAAATCGTCGCAGATGAAGAAATCACTGCTGATCACGGATTTCGCGAAGGATTCTGTTTCGCTCAGTGATATCATGCTTGTCAACCGTCTCTCGACGGATGGAGACAAAAAGACGATTGTTCCAAATATCTCAGGAAGTGTCAGCCATCTTGCAGAGGGTTTCTTTGTGTTCTTTGAAGCGTATACGCGCCCCGCAATTGATTCCCTGGAAGTGGCATGGAAGATCTACGATTCAAAAAAGAACGAAGTGGTAAGCCATACGCAAATGGAAGCCACCGCGGGACACAAGACCCAGATGTTCGTGAGAATTGACAGCGCCGGCCTCCGCATGGGAACGTATTATCTTTCGATTGTCTCGACGGGCAAGTTAGGTTCGGGGAACGATCAGGCCGTTGTCAAGGCATCGACATCGCGAACATTTCATGTCCGCTCGACGGATCTCCCGATGGCGATCGTCGACCTGGATAAGGCAATTGAGCAGCTGGTCTACATTGCCCGTGAATCTGAACTTGAATACATCCAATCCGCTACCACGGATGAAGAGAAGCGTAAGAGATTCCTCGAGTTCTGGTCGAAGCGTGATCCGGATGCCCAGACTCAGCGCAACGAGCTGATGGACGAGTATTACGGACGCATTCAGTACGCAAATCAGACGTTTACGCATTACCTTGAGGGATGGCGGACGGATATGGGGATGATCTTCATCCGGTTTGGAACGCCGGACAACATCGAGCGCCACCCGTTTGACACCGACAATAAGCCATATGAGATCTGGTATTACTACCAGTTGAATCGCCAGTTCATTTTTGTGGATGAAACGGGATTTGGCGACTACCGCCTCCGGTATCCAACCACAGATTTGTGGGGAAGGATGCGATAAGCCA
>JBEKOB010000031.1:0-45767 GCA_049522195.1 Bacteroidota bacterium | reverse complement strand
GTGTTAACGGCAATTCTGTATAGCCAGCTGAAGAACTTGTAGCGATTGTCATAGGAATTGAGTTTCTCATACGCCTTGACGAAGGTTGCCTGCGTTACATCCGCTGCGTCATCTGTATTGGAGAGGACTCTCAGAGCGATGTTGAAGACCGGCTTCTGATAGCGTTCGAGAAGAATCTCAAACGCCTTCTGGTCACCGGACAAGCATCGTTTGACGAGATCCTTGTCATTCGGCTCTTGCATAAATACAGTTGGGATGGTGAAAAGTTGGTGCTATTCTATCTCAAAAATGAGATCAAATCGGGCAATCTTGAAGATTTCCCGTATATGGCCAGAAGCGTTCTTCAGTTTGAGCTTATGACCTTTTTCGCTGAGGCGCTTTTGGGTCGCCATCAACACGCCTAACCCGGCGCTTGAGATATAGGCGAGGTCTTTGAAGTCAACGGAGGTGGTAACCGTGAGACGGTCGAAGATTCCCTTCGCTTTGTCGGCCTGTGCTCCATCGAAACGGCCGGAGAGGACAACTTCTCCGTTTTCGTTTGTTCTGATGTCAAACATTTTTCTTCCGGATTTTCTTTTTCAGTGTGATTGTGCTTGTTCTGTCTTGATAGTGATACTGAACATCATCTACAAGCTTCTTGGTGAGAAAGATCCCCAGACCACCTGGCTTCCTGTCATCCAAGGAAGCTCCAAGGTAGGGATCTGGTTTCTTCGTGATGTCGAAACGGGCCACGTCCCGGTCAATCAAGGTCACCAGCAAATTCTGGTCATCCACCTGAAGCTCGATGGTGATGTCATTTGGATTCTTGGTGTCATACTTGACCATGTTTGTGAACAGCTCATCCACCGCGAGCGATATCGCACGCCGTGCAGAATCGTCGATCTCCTCCTGATCAACAAATCGATCGATGAAGTCAAAGACCTCTGCGAGCGAGTTAAGATGTCGTTTGAATTTCTTGCGTAAGATAGCCACAGGGTTGGATCCTAGTAACTAAGAATGAAAGGCGCTCGACCCTCAAGGGACTGAAACGACCAACTGGTTCTCAAGAAAGTCAACCTCTCAATAGGCGGTTTGAAGTCGACATTCATCATTCACAATCTCAGCGTTGATGAAAATACGTTTTTCCCACCAAAGAAGCTCACAGACCGGTTGGTTAAATGGTTAATTTGTGATTGGATCGATGGCCCAATGATCCGATGGCCCGATCACCCGATGTCTTCCCCCCTCATTTCCACACAAACGGATTCTCCACAAGCACAAGTTTCCCCGTCGTCACGTATTCAATATAAGCAAGCTCCTTTCCATCGCGCGTTATCGCTCCGATCCCATGCCAGTCATATCGCAGGTCGATGTTCTGAATGCGAAATGGCAGGCGCTGAACCTTCCCGTCCGGTAGCGAAACCTTCTGTAATTCGCCACTTCTGGTTCTATACAATAGGAACCGACCGTCGGGAGCAATGCTCACGCGACTCCCGTACTCTGCACCGAAGATCTTTTTCATTGCCCGATTGCCAGACTTGGTGACTGCCGGAGACATGTCGATCCACCACCCCTGGCGACCACGACGATAGTCCTGGAAAAGGATATACCTCCCATCTTGAATGGGATAGGCTCTCGTAGAATCATCGTACACTTGCTGAGGTTTTGGGTTTTCGATCGAAGACATCCAGGTTTTCATCTGCTTCGGCGTGAACCATTCGAGGGTATGCTCATCCAGCCATCTCATGGAAATGTCATTTGTCCACCCCAGCGGATCCTGCTCAGTTTGTCCTATCACTTTGAAACTGGCAGGTTTGGATGGAGAGACAACACAGATCCTGGATGTTTCATCGACTGAGTTCGGGCGTCCTATGAACGCGATCGATAGTCCATCCGGAGACCACACGGTGTACCACCCTGTTCTTATGTCGCTCACGAGATTCCAGGGGGATTCTGCTCTCTTGCGGTCTATCACTTGTATTCCGTACCATGTGAATACACTTGCATAAGCGTTTACGGGGATAAAAGCCAGACGTTGATTGTCAGGGGATATACTAAGCCCTGCTCTGTTTAGATCATCCGACGTGATTGCCGAGACCGTCCCGCTCTCCAAGTTCATTATTCTAATGTTACCTGCATCCTGGTACTCATAGTAAAGAAGCTTTCTACCGTCAGCCGAAAGTTGTCCACGGAGCTTCGCCGACGCGCTTCGGGTCAATTGTATGGACTCTCCTCCGCCTGCCGGACACATCCAGAGATCAAAATTTCCACTTCGATTAGATGAATAGATGATGAAGTTGTCCCTTGTCCAGAACACCTCGTCCATTGCCGATTTGGTAAATGTGATCTGAGACTCGCGGCCGGTTTCGAGATTGTGCGTGATGATATCGTTAGAAAAATCAGGGAACGTCTTGATCCAGGCGACCAACTTGCCGTTCGGAGACAACGACATCGAGACTTCCCCCCCACTAATACCAGGATCGATGAACTCGAGACGACTGTCAGTCCCGTCTCGCCTGATCGACCAGACCTCCCATTTCCCGGACTTAGTTGGAGTGCCCCCAGGACCTTCGATATACAAGAGCCTCTCATTATCAATCGTCCATCTTGGAGTGAATCCGGCGCAAAGAGCTTGGGTCTTACCCCCAAGTGATGGAACAAGCGCGATTTCCGGTTTACCTTTGTTAGAGCGTGTACAAGCCAGCCAAGCTCCATCATGTGAGATTTCTCCCACGCCGGAGTAGTCGCTCGAATCGTCAGTAATACGGCGGACATCACCTCCGGAAGCATTCATGAAGTACACATCCCTTTTGCCGTTTGAATCTGCACAAATGAATGCCATCCAATTACCATCCGAAGAGAGGCAAGGATAGCCCCAAGCATTCACCGGCGTTGGCACAATGTGCGTCTTCGCATCCGGATTCAGCTGTGGCATCTTCCTGGATGAAGGAAGAATGAAAACAATGACCAACGCTCCGATTATGATGACAGAAATTCCAATGAGTGCTGCGTGCTTCCATGTGAACCCGTGGTGTGCAATTTGCCTGAAGGCAGGCATCGAGACCTTTGAGGTCTCCCTCCTGAGTCTTCTCAGATCGATCAAGAGGTCATCCATCGTCTTGTAGCGATCAGCGGGAGATTTCTCCAATGCGCGGCTCAGAATGTGAACAAGCTCGGACGGGACGTCCGCAATGTAGCGCTGTAGCGGCTCCGGTTCTTCATTGACAATCGAATACATCAACGCTGCTTCGTGATCACCACGAAACGGAGTCTTCCCCGTCAGCATCTCATACAAGACAACACCGAGGGAGAAGATGTCTGCCCGAGCGTCAACATCGCCGCCTTGAAGCTGCTCTGGGGACATATACGCCACCGTTCCGAGCGTGCTGCCCGTCTTGGTGAGCTTTGTACGACCGCTCAGTTTCGCCAAACCGAAGTCCACAATCTTCAACACGCCGTTCTTCGTGATCAAGATGTTGGCAGGTTTAACATCCCGATGGACGATACCATGTGCGTGCGCTTCTGCAAGTCCTTGAGCCATCTGAGCCGCAATATCCAGAGCTTCCTCAATTCGCAATTTACCCTTCGCAATTCGCGATTTCAAAGTCTCTCCTTCGTAACAGTCCATCACAATGAACATCTGACCATCGGTTGTTTCATCGATGTCGTGGACAGTGCAGATGTTGTTGTGTTGAAGGGCAGAAGCGGCTTTGGCTTCGTGAATGAAGCGTCCTTTTGCTTCCGGGTCGAGAGTCAGTTCGGGAGGTAAGAACTTGAGGGCTACAGCGCGATCGAGTTTGACATCTTGGGCTTTGTAAACAACGCCCATCCCCCCGCCACCAAGCTTCTCTATGATTTTGTAGTGCGAGACGGTCGACCCGATCATGAAACCTCCCGCAGATCCCGACAATCCTTCGACTCGCGGAGTTTACCCCGACGCAGTCGGGGCTCGCTCAGGACGTCGGGATTCTCAAAATCGCAGTTGCTCATCCTGAAGAACGGATTCGCGGGCGATTTTGGAATTTGCCCGATCATTTTGCCTCCAGCGGTCTGCCCCCGGTACAAAACACCGGAATCCTCAAAGCCACAGCGACTCGTCCAAAAGGAACTCGTCCGGGGCCTTGAACGTCCTTCCTTCGCGGGTTCTTTTCAGGAAAGCCAAGCTTCCTTATCAAGAGCTCCCTGAGCTTGGCGTCTTCGGCTTTGTACAGCACGTCTATGCCATCTTCACCAGGCTTTTCAAGAAGTTTGTAGTGCGATACAGTCGCCCCGATCGTAATAAAATCATTTGAACAGATCCTCTATCAACAGAATTTTTCCAACTCTCCGCGGGCTTTCGGAATACAGGATCTCTTTTCCATCGTAGCTTATAGATGCGTATGCTGGGTTAATCGTACCGGTTGATAGGCATGGCAGCGTATGTGATAGCCGTTCCTTCTTGCCTGAAGGCAAATCAACTCTCCAGGCTTGCCCCCGCTCATCGTACCTGATGTAGAATGTACCCGTAGGAGACAAAACGCAGTTGTATGCCAGCTGCTCCAAAGGTTCTATTGCTTTCAGTTTGGAATCCGATGGTTTCTCAAGAAAATCTGCAGGTATAAGATAGATCCCTCGTTTTCCTCGATGGCGGTCAGAATACAGCAGGTATTTTCCCGACAGCACAGGAAAAGCAAGAGTGGAATCAGGAGAGAACTGCTTCTGGGGAGATTCACTAACATACGTGAGCCATAGACTTTGGGTTGACGGAAGAAACGACAAAAGAACCGTTGAGTCTAACCACACCCAAGGAGTGCCTCTGCCTATACGCTTTGGAGCACCTGCTTCATGGGCATCCAGGACATACGTACTGACCGAATCGCCTGGCATACTTCGCTGCCGCGATGCATAGGCGATCCACCGCCCGTCAGGTGAGTACCTCGGCAGCACGCTGGATTCTTCACTCGAGGTTATTAGTCGCAAACTCTGATCGCTGAGATCTAAGGTATAGATACGATATATACCAGAATAAGGACCGCCGATTCTCAAGTCGAATGCGACTTGGCTCTTGTCAGGCGAAAGCGAAGGTCGGCCATGCCACCGATCTGTCTGCGTGAGCCTGCGTGCGTTTGTCCCATCAGTATTCGCAAGCCAAATGTGGCTCACAAATTGTTCCTGCCTATATGTTAATCGTTTCCCGTCATCCGAAACCCACGTACCATATTCTTGTTCGGGACTCTTGGTGATCTGTGCCGCTTCACCGCCAGTTGCCGCCATCGTCCACAGGTCAAAGCTGCCTGCTTTGTCCGATGAAAATATCATTTGATTGTTCGCAGTCCAAGTCACCATATCCATTCGAGATTTGAAATCTGTAAGTTGCCGCTCTCGCCCGCTGGCCAGTTCTTTGATGACGATCTCTTCAACTGGACCTTGCAACGTTCTGAGCCACGCTATTGATTTCCCGTCAGGCGAGTAGGAAAATCCAATAGATGCGTCGTCGGCCTTTTCATCAGAAAGCGTATCAATGAATTCCTTTTTCTTGTCACTCCCATCCGGCCGAACTGACCAAAACTCCCTCTTCCCTGAGCTGCTCGGATAGCTTGGCTTTCCGAGAATAAATCCAATCCGCTCGCCATCTGGACGCCAATAAGCGCAATATCCCGCATCAACGATTTTCTTGCTCGGCGGGCCCAATACTGAGACCACGCAGATCTCCCTATTGCGCCTCCTTGAGTTCCACCGCTCGTATGCAATCTTGCTCCCATCTGGAGAGAAGACCGCTTCTTGATTGCACTGGGCTGAAGAATCGAAGGTAATGCGTTTTGGCTGTTCTTCACTGTCCAGGTGCTTGTTGTAGAAATCCCATTTCCCTTGTGCATCGGCTGCTGCAAAGACTACCCATTTACCATCCTTTGATATGGACGGCCCATAAATGTCTCCATATGGTACGTCAATAAGCCTTTCTCTTCTGTCGGGATTCAACTCGGGCCCACGTTTGCTGAAGAGCAGTAATGCAAAAACAATGAGTGCAACCAGGCCGAGAGCGCCCGCGACACTAAACAGTGTTTTCTTCGAAATCCTTTTAGTCGAGGTTGTCACACCCGCTGACAACGAGCGATACACGCGACTCGTTTCCTTCTTCAATCTTCGCAAGTCAATTGCCATCTCCGCCACCGTCTGATACCGATCACCTGGGTCCTTCTCCAATGCCCGATTCAGAATGTGCACCAATTCAGATGAGATTTCAGGCAGATACTTCTGAATGGGAAGCGGCTCTTCATTCACAATCGAGTACATCATTGCTGCTTCGTGCTCTCCGCGGAACGGCAGGTGACCGGTCAGCATCTCATACAGCACCACTCCAAATGAGAAGATGTCACTCCGAGCATCTACCTCGCCACCTTCTATCTGTTCCGGAGCCATGTAAGCCAATGTCCCAACCGTGCTCGAGGTCTTCGTGAGCTTCAAGGAACCCTTCAGCTTGGCCAATCCGAAGTCCATCACCTTGATCTGGTTCTTCGAGTTGACCATGATGTTGTCGGTCTTGATGTCGCGATGCACAATACCTTTCGCATGAGCCTCTTGAAGCGCTTCCCCGATCTGGATGGCGTAGTCGATAGCGGTCTGCGTTTTCTGGACGGGGACCATCTGTCTCAGTGTTTTGCCGTCAATGCACTCCATCACGATGAACTGTTGCCTGCCCGCCGAAGCGCCAGCGTAGGCGGGGCCATCGTGCTCGGCAATATCATAGATCGTGCAAACGTTGGGATGATTCAATGCGGAGGCAGCACGGGCCTCTTGGAGAAACCGGGCCTGTTCATCAGATGTAGCGGTGAGATGATGTGGGAGGAATTTGAGCGCAACATCGCGGTCCAGCTTGGTGTCATGGGCTTTGTAGACGACACCCATTCCACCTTCACCGAGCTTCTCGACGATGCGGTAATGAGATATGGTTTGCCCGATCATTGGTTTCTCCTGTTGGCGGGAATCGGGACTCTAGAAAGGTAAAGATCGATGAGAGGGGAAAACTTTGACCCACTAACTTACCATTGTCCAATGTGAAAGGCAAATGGCCGAGTTTTTCAGTGAGGTTTTGAGGTGAAAGATTGGGTGTGATTGAAGAATTCCTGAGTAAAACAATGAATCCTCGCCTACGTCAGGACTTCGGCGAGCAGGCCCACCGATTTACTCCGATATTCACAGCGTGTTCGAGATGGCGTCATAAGTAGAGTGCCCAGACGAGGAGACCGGGCATTCTTTTTTTTCCCCGCAACCGGCTTTAAACGTTAACCCCACGTAACCCGCGCGTGAAACACCGTCGATCCCTTTCTCCGGCTGACACCTGCAATGAAGTATTCGCTCGCCAGATCATCCTCTGGCGTTTTCAAAAGCCCTATCGTGTCACCAGACAGTGTTTCCTCCAGGTAGTTGATTTGCATCGATGTCATCCGACGATTACGACATTGATGCTCCGAAAAACAGTCACCGACCCATTTTGCATATTGAGCGTTGTTAACATGCCGATTGGTGTCGATGTCGCTCAGCCATACTGGCCTGTCAAACACCGTCCCAAGACCGTCCGGCATTTGGATCTTATCGAGTCCTTCTTGAATGGCATGCGGGGCGCGCGGAAATCGCAAATCGGTGGGAAGACTCTCAATCCTCTGGGGGCGATTCTTCTCGATATCAACAAGGAGCCACGCAGATGTTGCCAGAACCAACGTTGCTCCCTTTTCACTTGTCAAGGAGAACTCACGCATCGCAAAAAGTCGATCGATACCTTTCGGCCATGTAGCAAGCTGAACGGTGTCACCCCAACTTGGTAGAGAGAGGATTTGCACCTTTATCCTAGATAGAATCCAGGCAAGCTTTGATACCTGAAGGTGCTCGTATCCGACCTGCAGGTGCGCGGCATGGATACCAGCCAGGTCCTGAAACCGGTTGAAGAGTGCGAAAACGGACAGTTTCCCGGTGAGATCTGCCTCGTATGATGCGACGGAAAATGTGGTGTCAAACCGCTCACGTGTATTCATCAAAAATGCCCTGGGTTGATCGTCAATGGTGGTGAAATATACCTTTAGGAGCAGAGCAATTCAATGACTTAGAATGCCTGGGGAGAATCTTCGTCCGCAGGCTGCCTGACCTCGATCCAAAGCTGACTGAAGGGGACAAAAAAAAGAAACACCTACAATCGATAGAAGTTGGAGGTGCTCGTTGTAGCGGGAGCCCCGCTCCAAGAACGAGCCGGGCAAGCCCCGATGGAAAACATCGGGGCAGGCAGGTCACACTACCAATATTGGGAGGGAGCCGCTTGAGCTTGCGGCGAACGAAACCGCGATTGGCAAACTATCTCACAGGCGGGACCCTCCAGATTGTCCCGAGGATCCCGGGCTTTGTCCGAAGCGGATCCGGCGGATCCATACGCTGAATTGTCCCCGGCGGGACGTCTGGCTGATAATATACTGTCAGGATCACGCCTCGTTCCAGCTCGACTGACGCCGGGTAACCCAGATCGCCGTTCGGTGCATCATCCCGCAGAACCACCTCATCCCGGAGACTCCAGTTCACCCCATCATCGCTCAAGCATGCGCGTTGGCCATACAACGGGCGACGATAGCCATATGTGCAGAGAACTCTTCCGTCAGCGAGAAGGGCCAGGTGGGGCGGATATCCCCAGAGCGATGTAGCAAAGGGGGCGGCCCATGTCTTCCCGTTGTCGTCCGAGTACGATTCCCACAACACACACCGCGGATCCCGGTCATTGTAGGGGTGCGTGGTCGCACGGATCATCATGATCACTCGTCCGGTCTTGAGCTGCAGCATGTGCGGCTCACCGAAACTCAGGCTCTCGGGGTGCGGGGACACGATCGTCGCCAGGCGACACCAGGGGCCGGACGCCGAGTCGGCCGCGTGGACAATGATGCTGTCCGGGCTTTCGCGATACGAGGCAAGAAGGAGATTCCCGGTCGCCAGCTCGATCCCGCCGTGAACTGAGTCGTGTCCCCGGGTAAGTTTCGACCATGTCCGTCCGCCATCGCTCGACACCGCCGTCGAGGCTCCGGAGTTTCTCATTCCATCTCGGTATCCAGGCCGCCCGACAATCGCGATCCAGCGGTCGAGCAGATCGCGCCCGTAGGAGTTCGGCGCGAGACTTTCGTAGGACTCTCTTGTGTGGAACGTTGACCAGAAGTGACCCACGATCCGCCCATCACGAAGAGTCGTGATCCCCGATTCACGGTCATCGATGGGAGAATCGAGGACAACAACCGGTCGGAGCCATGTCTTTCCGTTGTCGGTCGATCGGCTGAGAAGGATCGCGCCGTCCGGTCCCAGATGCTCCTCCGTTCTCGTGAACATCACTACGAGATCGCCTCCCACTGTCCTGGCAATCGAGGGCCAGGCGCAGTACTCTGATGGCGACTCATAGATACTAATATGCCCGATGATGTCAGCGCGACTCCTCAGTCCCATGCCGTCCTGAGTGCGGACCAGGAAGGGGCACAACAGGATGGCGGCAGAAGAAAAGTTCACGATCCGCATTGCCGACCATTGTCGCTTACCTGCTATCCGATATGTGCTATCATTCATTATTATTTCAATGCTTTTCCCAGAACTATACTGTATGTCCTGACGGCCACGTCGTCGCGCGTCTCCGCCCGTTTTGCGATCCCTTGAGCCCCCGGGAGAGGCTCTTCATCGGGAGCCATCTTCCAGAGCGCAATATTCGAGAACGTATGCTGCACTTTCTGTTTCAGCCTGTCGAACTCACCTGTCGCCTCGTATGCTTTTGCGTGCTCCAGGCCACTCCAGATTGTAATCGAGAGGAGTTCATGGTCCCACCTCACTCCTTCCGCAAGATATGCGTCGAGGCATCCCTCGACCTGCCGGAGCCCCGGGATGATTTCCCGATGATAGATCTCGACAAACTCGCGCTTTTTCTCCGGGTTGAGCTTCATCGACATGATGCGCAGGTACATGGAGCCGGCTCGTCCATCGGGGACTCCCGAGGCTTTGAGCGCGGAGACATCCGTGCCATAGGATTTCACCACCGGTTCAGGGGGCACCGGCCAGAACTCCGGCCGGAGGTCAACCGAAAGCTGCACTCTCCATTCCGCGGATTCGGAGAAGAATGGACGCGACACCTCGAGCAACTGGGCATATTTCCCACTCCGCTCGTAGGCAAGCGCATCGTCCTGGTGGCTCCAAAGAGTAAATGAGATTCCGTCGTTTTCCTCCTCAAGGCTGTGCACCAGCCCGGCGTACACACAGCCGGGAGTGTGCTGAAGTGCCGGAATGATCACGCGTTCGTAAGCGTTCTTGAACTCGTAGATCTTGTCCGGATTGACTCTCATTTGCACGAGGCGCATAAACATGGCAGGATCCCTCCTTCAGTTCTATTAACCCTGGAAACACTGTAATCCATTGCAACAGACAGTTATTTGTGCTGAGACCTTGCTAACGAAAGACCAACTGAAACGTTCGGCTCTCAGTGATTTTCTTCAAATCCCTTCCTGAACCCTTCGATGAAGATTGGTCTTCTCTTAGCTGGAACTAGCCCGAAGAAACGGTTGAGGTGCTTCCTTAGCCACGCGGCCACCTTGACTGGTTCGTCCAGAATCTCTTCTAACTTGTCGAGAACATCAGCGTCTATGTGTTGACCGACATTCCTTCCCAGTTCGAAGCCGGGGTTGAAAAAACTACAGCGCCCAACTTCTCCGTTCGCCGAACTAACAACTTTCCGAACCGAAGCATCAATCAAGAGACCCTTGAAATAGGCAGGAACACGTGCCTTCCAGACGATCTGCTTCCATTGTTCATGTTTGGTCGCCATATGATGTGCCCTTCCTTGCATATATACTCTTCGCGCTCACTCAAAGCCCTGACCTCTGCACAGCTCACCACACCTTCCCTTCCTTGTTCTCATCTTTCTCTTTTGCCGAAGGCATCACTTTACAAAATGTCATTCGAAACAGAAACGCTAAAAGCCCCATCACATAAGCAATTGCACTCACCCCGTCTTATACACAGGGCGATTATTCTTTCATGATTGTTTTGAACAAATATGTTTTCTGTTTTGATTTTCGCAGGATAAAATCAGTTGGCAAAGTCAGAAATATCAATTTCACATTTTCCTTGCGAATTTGGTTTTTGATATAGCGTTTGGCTATTAGCCCCAGCTGGCGCTCGTTCGCAACGAATGCCATGTAAGCTCTACAACTCCATTTTCGATTCAGTTGGACAACTGCGCATCTCATCAAAAAAGGGTGTTCTTTTTTCTTCAACACATTTTGCGGCATACAGGTAAAGTGCAGCACTCCAGGTTTGCCAGTCCTGCCCCATAGGCTTGCCATCCTGAGCCTTTAGCCATTCGTTAAATCCAAACTTGACAGTCTTTCTATTAGAGATTTTTATACACCGGGTAAGCTCCATGAGTTTTTCACTGGCAAGTGAATACCTTTGAGCTGCAACTAGGGCTGCCACATAAAACCCGCATATGAAAGGCCATATACCGCCATTATGGTATTCTCCGGGTTTGTTATATGCTGAATATCGCGCATGCCAGTCAGGATCTTTAGGTTTAATAAAGGGGAAGAAATTAGGCGGCAGATCGACTGCCAGGTCACCTCTTTTTCTCATGCCTGCACACTCTTCTTCGATCCAAGAAATAATTTCCTCAGCACGCGAGGGTGATGCTATTCCGGAGAGAATGGCAAGACTGTTACCGAGCAGGTCGAACCGTTCGCTGCTATAAATTTTATAGGACCAGAAAGCATAGTAAGGCTTATGTTTTACCGCAAGACCTTCGTGGACATGATGGTGCATCGTCCCTCCGGTAATGGTAAACCGGCCCATATCGTGGCGCACAGTATCTGCTCTTTTATCCTGACCTAGAAGCCGGAGATAGCTATATACCAAGGTGTTCACAAACAGACCATATCCGGTCACCCATTGTTCATCGCGCCAATCACTTGTTGGCTGCTGGGCGACCAGGTACCGGTCCGATGGGCTTTGATACTCCATCCATGTCAAGGCTTTTTCAACTGCTTCATTAAGAAAGTCCGATTCACCTGATACTTTTCTGAAAATGCCAACACCCAACAAAAACAAAGGAGTAGTATCACTCGATCCACGATCTTCTTTGTCATGTACTAGTGAGGGAATGTGGCCCCGTTTTGTCTGATTTTTTGAAAGTGTTTCCAACACTTTACGAATACTATCCATCAGCTTCTGATTATCTGAAACGGCAATTCCCAAAATGGAAAACATTAAATCCCTTGTATACGGCTCCGGATACCCCCAGCCAGCAGTCCGTGGAAGTCTGTGGTATGGTCCATGGGCATTATGAAGCAGCACTTTAAGGGCGGCTTTCTTCGCCTCTTCTATCTCGTGCCCGTTTACGGTTTGCATTTTCAAATTACTTTATTCCCAATTTGTCGTTCATTATCTGAACAAACCGTTTTGCAACAACGCGGTAGTCATAATTTCTCACTACACGGTCTCTGGCTGCTTTGCCCATTTTTTCGCGCAATGCTGCATCAGTCATGAGATCCATCAAATAATTGGCAATGTCATGAACATTTGCACGGTAATCCACTGTCCGTGGCTCTTTGAATACCACTCTATGTTTATCTTCAAAGCCCGATTCATTGCCAAGCGTTACCTGATCCACAACAATTTTCTGTGCTACATCTGCCAGGAATGCCGTTTCGCCATGGATAAGTGTATCAAGCATTCCCATAGCTTTAATACCTATAACCGGTTTTCCACAGGCTCCCGCTTCCACTTGTGGCATTCCAAAGCCTTCAAGCCGGGAAGGGGCCGCATATATGTCGCATGCCCCAACCAGGTAAGGCATGAAATTTCGTGAAATGGTGTTGGTTTCATAAGTGACATTTTTTTCAATGCCCAGGTTTGTCGCCATTTCCAGATCAGCCAGGTTTTGAAGCTTGGTTCGAGGCTGAGGCCATACTTTGCACACATATTTCCAATCGGGTGCTTTAGTGTCAATGATAGCAAGCGCCTGCATTACTTCCTGTGCACCTTTTGATGCGGCATCTCCGCCAACAGTGAGAATCATTAACTGATCAGGTGAAATTCCCAGCGCTTCACGCACCGCCACAATTTTCGGGTCATCCTTACTGTAAGGGATAAACGCATCCGTATCGCAGCCTACAGGTAACACTTCAATCTTATCGCCATTGATCCCGTCGCGGACATACATCTCCTTGACCCATTTCGATGTCACCAGTATAAGCGGAAGTGCATTCAAAACCTCTTGGTAGTTTGCAATATAGCCGTCGGCAACCAACCATGGTACCGGCTGCACGCCATACCGTTGCGGGTGAAGCACCAATTGTGGCGTCTGCCCCCAATAACCAACACCAACAACAACATCTGGCTTAAACCAGCGATAGTACCATTCCTTCTCCTGTGCTGATTCCAAATGAACAGCATAGGCATCAACGCCCATTTCAAGAAGGCCCCTGTAGAGAAGATTACCCTGGGTTGATAGCCCTCCGGGTGAAGGAGGGTAATAATATAATAGCAGCACTTTCACGTTAGAACTCCTCCATTATTAAGCCATTTCTTAGCATCGTTCGGATTGGAAAATTGCCAGAATGATTCTGCCCTCGGTGTTGTTTCTGCTTCCCAGCTATTTTTTTCAAATCCGTACGTGGATGTAATGATACTGTATTTTCTCAGCCATATCCGTTTCGTAAGTTTTCGATAAATGGCGGCTTTCTCAATTGATCTGGGATAGTATTCGTTATTGCCGTCCTCGTAAGCAAAAGTCCAAAGTTCGTTGGTAGAAATTTTACCGGCATGCCAGAGTGTAATAACCGCTTTGCTAACCTCCTCATGCCTGAGGTGTCTTGTGTATTCTCCGGTTGGATTATGGGAAATAATCAGGTCGTAATGGCTGGAAGGTAATAAGTCCAGAATTGCACATTCAACCTCTTTTTCATCTAAAGGCTTTTGTTCAGGTCCGTCGTCAAGGTCGCCCATAATCCCTTCCGATTTAAGCACTCTTAATGTTTTATCAAATTTAGCGGAACGTTCCGAATCACTTTTCCGGCTTAGGCAAACTATAAAACACTTCCATGACGGATTGCTCAGAATGGTTCCGCCTGCCCAGAGTGTTTCATCGTCCGGGTGAGCCACGATTACTGCTACAGACTTTGGAATTATACTATTCATGTTCAGGCGTTGGCTACCTGCAGTGGGAAGTAAACCTCTGGTGGCATACAAATGGAAAGACCGCCGTCATCGCCACTGCAAATCTGGAAGTCCTCTTTCCCGCATTTCATGCCTCAGTGAGATTTGTGAGAGGCGGGCACGGTGTCTGGATGTAAAACTACGCTTGCCTTAAACCAAAAGCAAACAGAGGACAACTTCGAGGGAAAAGACAGGGTATGATTGAAGGATTGCGGAACAAAAGAGAAAATCCCGACCGATTTATCCCGTGAGCCGAAGACGAAACGGGATCTTCAGCGATGAGGATTCTTCTATCTTAACTATTTCCTCTTGAGATTAATCCCATGGATTGCGTTTATATAGGCCTTTGAGCGGATGTAGGTCCTTGCGGCCATCAATATAAACTGCCACCCATTCAGCCAATCGTTTCCCTAACAGCCGGCACGATTTTATCTCCTTTTCCTGTCTTGGCTCTCCGGCCTGAGTTGCACCGTAGTGCGCTGTAAATTGACGGCCTGAATAATCGGGCACCCCGAACACCAGGAATCCAAAATTTATCATGATTGTCATCAATGCTTGACATGTCAATTCAACGCCGCCACCCCAACCACCTTCTGAGCTGAAGGCGCAACCGATTTTTCCATCCAACTTCTGCCAATCCGGTAAGAGATCTTCCCAGAACTTTTTCATGTCCGCAGCAACTGTACCTAATTGAGTTGGCGAGCCGAGTGCTAGCCCATCGCACCAAACAACATCATCACGGTTTGCTTCATCAATAGATTTGACACGGACTTCAATTGCCGGTATTTCAGCCGCACCTTCCGCTATATAAGTTGCCATTCTTCTTGTGTTGCCATCTTTGCTGTAGTACAGAACCAGAACTCTGCCCATAGACTGCTTTCCTATGTAGATTGGTAAATGAGCGTTGGAGTGCTCCCCGTTTCGGTCGGGTCATTTCATTTTTGACGGAAACTTCATCGTCTTTCCCGCAACCATAAAAACGCCTTTCCCAAGATGGTGGATGGTCCGTGGGCGTTTCTTCGCCGGATCGATCCATGCCTTGAGCGCCTTCAGCACAAAGAGGTTGTATTTGTCGGCCAAGACTGTGTCGACGACTTTGCATTCGATGTTGGCGTAGCATTCGCCGATGAGGGGCGCTTTGACTCGCGATGCGGACACCGCAGTGAGCCCGAAGGCTTCAAATTTATCGATGTCCCGACCCGACGTATTGCCGACGCGCACTACTTTCGCCGCGAGTTCCACGGTGGGAATGGCGATAACACATTCTTTGGTCGCTTCCAGGATATTGAAAGTATAATCGCGATTGCTAATGACACATCCTATAAGCGGCGGCTCAAAATCCAGCATGGTATGCCACGACATGGTCATCACGTTGTTCCGGCCACGCCACGCTGTCGTCACCATGACGACCGGTCCCGGTTCAAGCAGGCGATAGACCTGGGATAATGGAAATGATCTCTTTTTCATTGCGGTGTATCTTATGACTGAAGCACAATAGTCAGGTTTTTATAGAATCAAACCATTTTCTAGCGTGAGAAAATGCCACCCGCAGTCCTGCAATTCTTCCAGCACTATAATTTCCTACCGTACATGATAGGTCCGAAATTTGAGAGTCCCCTCTAAGCTTTTGAGATAAGAATCACGATAGAATAAGGATTTACTAGGTACTGATGTTCTCCATACAGTTTCTCCTGTCCACGCTCCAGGATGTCTTCCGACACGGGAAGCCACGTATCAACAAATCTATACCATTGCCGTTCTTCAATCACAGGAATGTCGAACATCAATGGCTCCTGGTCCATATTCATCATGACGTGAATGTCGGGTTCCTTTTCTTCGAATGCACCCATGGTAAATGACAGGATTTTGGAAGCGGGATCCATCCAGCCGGGACTATGAAGTTTGCAGCCATGCCAATCAATGTCTTTCAAACCTCTCTTGTTGATTGCACCATCGAAGAAGTCGTCGCGTCGCAGCAATGAATTCGCATTTCTGAATTCAATCATCAGCCTGAAGAATCGGAACAATTCTTCGTTCGTCTTCGTCAGACTCCAGTCAAACCAACTGATCTCATTGTCCTGGCAATACGGATTGTTGTTCCCAAATTGCGTTTTGCCGACTTCATCGCCCGAGAGCAGCATCGGTACGCCCGTTGAGAGCATGAGAATAGATACGAAATTTTTTATTCGCCGGTTCCGGAAAGTGACGATTGCACGATCATTGGTCTCTCCTTCTATTCCTGAATTCCAACTCAGATTGTCATTGACCCCATCACGATTGCCTTCACCATTGTCATCATTATGCTTGAAATTGTAGGTGACGATATCCTTCATGCAGAAGCCGTCATGGCACGAGACAAAATTGAGGCTGTTGGTCGGCCGGTGTCTGGAGTGTTTATAAATGTCAGAGCTCCCTGCGATTCTGGATGCAACATCACCGATCACACCCGGATCACCCTTTACGAAACTCCGGATCGCATCGCGATACTTGCCATTCCATTCAGCCCAGCGATATCCTGGGAATGAGCCGATCTGATACAATCCGGCGGCATCCCATGCTTCGGCAATCAGTTTAGTGTCCGCAAATATTTCAGCCAGCTCTAACTCCCACAACACTGGCGGATGCGCTAGCGGACTTCCATCTTCACCTCTCGACAGTATGGAGCCTTCATCAAAGCGGAATCCGTCGACATGCATTTCCTGCACCCAATAATTCAGACAGTCGGTGATGAATTTCTCCACTATGGGGTGGTTCGCATTAATTGTGTTGCCACATCCTGAATAGTCAAAATAGAACTCTTTGTTGTCATGAGACAAATAGTAATAGACGTTGTTGTCAATTCCCTTGAAATTGATCGTCGGACCCTGATGATTTCCTTCATTTGTATGATTGAACACGACATCGAGGATGACCTCAATGCCCGCCCTGTGAAGCTCCTTTACCATGTCGCGGAACTCGTCGACATGATTCCCTTCTTCAGGGTTGCTGCAGTATGCAGCGTGAGGTGCAAAGAAGCTGAAAGTGCTGTACCCCCAATAATTGTAGAGCGGCATGCCATCATCTCTGATTCTCACTATTTCTTTTGCGTCAAACTCAAAAACCGGCAGAAGTTCAATGGTGTTGACTCCTAGCTTTTTCAGGTACGGGATTTTTTCAATGACCCCTTTGAACGTTCCAGGATTCTCCACCTTTGAAGTTTTTGAGCGGGTAAATCCCCCAACATGCATTTCATAGATGATTGAGTCTTTGATTGGCCTATGAACTGGTGCATCGTTTTCCCAATCATATCCCTTGGTATCAATGACAACACATCTCATGGAAGTCTTGAGATTATCACCGTCCCCGCATGCATCGACTCTGTTCCAAAGTGTATTGTTGTTTCCTTTCGAATAGGGATCCAGGATGATCTTGTTGGGATTGAACCGGAATCCCTGGTTTACATCTCTTGGACCATCGATTCGATAAACGTAATGAGCGCCCGGCTTGAGACCTTCGACATACACGTGCCAGAAATGAAACGTCATGTTCCACACGGGATCAAAATCGATGATCTGGAATGGTTCAACGTCATCGTGTGCATCAAAGAGCAGCAATTGGACGGCGGTCGCATTTTCAGAATACAGCGAAAAATTGGTCCCGTTCTCATCCGGCGTCGCACCAAGGGGATGAGCTCTTCCTTTTTGCACCCTGAACTGTGTTTGTGTTTTAGTCATCGTTTTAATGTTTGGGATTCGATACGGTGGACGAGTGTGTGATCAGACCCAGAAGTTTCCCGGACAAGTGACCAGCCCCTGTTTGTGTGCCAAGGTGAAGTTGGTTTTTCCCCTGTTCAGGCATTGGCTATCTGCAGTGGGAAGTAGGCCTCTGATGGCATTCAAACACATAAACCTCCTTCATCGCCACTGCGAATCTGGAAGTCCTCTTTCCCGCATTTCACGCGTCAGTGAGATTTGTCAGAGGCGGGCACGGTGTCCGGGTGTAAAACTACGCTTGCCTGAGATTAAAAGCAAACAGGTGTCAACTTCGAGGGAAAAGTCGGGCGATGGCTGCAGAATCCTTGATTAAAACAAAGAATCCCCACCAACTTACCCCGATCGCGTTTTGATCGGGGCTTGTCCCGATGTTCATGATCGGGATCTTCACCGATGAGGATTCTTCTTAGAGCTTGTACTAATATCTCAGAAGGCCCATTCACGAGCCATAATTGGTTTGGTTGTCTTGCATCCCATTGCTTACAGAATCCCCGTCTCTTGGAGGCCGAAATGCTTGCGCAGAATAAACCGTATCACGTAGGATTTGTCACGGTTAAGCTTCGTTGCCTCCATGCGGATATGATTGGCAAGCACTTCGTCGGCCATGAAACTCACCACACGCCCCTTATGGAAAAACGCTCTGGCGTGTCTCTCTTCTAGAGCATGTTGTTCCTGGTTCATTGCAATTTCGTCCCTGTTGGTTCATCGAAAGATCAAAGCAGTAAACCGGATTGTGTTCCCCAAACTTGCAGCAGTGCAACCCTACTTGAGCAGAATCATCTTTTTCGTTTCCACGAATTCGCCCGCCTGCAGGCGATAGAAATAGATGCCGCTGGGGACGGTTGCATTCCAGGTTACCTGGTAGTAGCCAGCTTCCTTCCTTTCATTTACAAGTGTTGTAAGTTCCTGACCCAGCGTGTTGAAGATCCGAAGCGAAACAATTGACGTCTTCGGCAGTGAGTAGCTGATCACGGTGCTTGGGTTGAATGGATTGGGATAGTTTTGTTCAAGCACAAATGACGAGGGTTGCACAGGAGCAACCGCGTTTCCGACACTCGTGATCAACGATACCGCTTCTCCCATGGAACCGCCTGCCTTGTCTGCCATATAGAGATTGACAAAATTCGGGCGAGAAGACGGTGCGACATTGTAAAGAGTGACCCATTCCTCATCCGTCAGGCGCTTGAACCCCGTCGTGAGACGCTCGTAGTAACTGAGCACCGGGCCAACGAAGGCAGTGAAATGCCCTTCGGGAGTCTCCGCCGCCAGGACTGTCATATCAAGTGCGCCCGTTCCCGCATGAAGCACCCATCCGACAGGAGTTCCGCTCTCGTCCGTCGGTGCAGTATGGATGTCGGCCACAATGACATCTTTCCTGAAGGAATCCTGGTCCCCGCGATAGTAAAGTCGGGGATACCACCCATTGTAAGGAGGGCCGCACCCAGGTTCTGCGAGGATAAGCATTCCCTTCAGGAAATTTCGTTCTGATGACGTCAACGATGTTTTTGAGAGGGTCTTCGATGCTATCGTTTCGAGTGTGTCGGCGACTCCCTTCATTTGAGTGAAGTACGTCCGAATGGCGTTGCCTCCCATCGCCGCGAATCGCTGCGCACCCATATCCGCAAACGTGGAAAGTGCACGATAGAACGCGGGAATCGGCTCGACGTAGCTCTCGGGGAATGAACAGGTGATAACACCTGTGTAAGATTGTTTTGCGTAAAGCAGGTTATCGTGGCGAAGCTGCGCCCACGAGGCCAACTGCGTGTTCATCTCTTTTTGCCACCATGCTGCGGTTCGCATGAAGGGCGGCAGCGGAGTGCGGTCCGCCGGGGCACTGAGTTTTCTGATCATCGAAAGCCAGCCATTATAGAGCGAACTGCTCCAGAAATCCGGATCATATGAGTCGACAAGGTAGCGAACAGCTGCCAGGTTTGTCGCATAGCGATATCGGGCCAACTCCGCCTCCAGCAATTGCGCAGCCGCATCATTGCCCAGCCCAAACAAGACGTCCAGCGTGGAGGGGAGCATCCGGCGAACCTTCTGATTTTCAAACAGGATTTTGTCATAGACAACGTTGCCGGTGATGTACGAATCAATAACAAAGCGCTGACCGAGGAGCAGGAAAGCGGAGGCAGGTTTGAGCTGCTCGGGAGACATGGGATCGGACATCAGGAGCTGCGAGTTGATACGCTGATAGGCAAAAGATTTCTGCATGAGCGTATCGCGGAACGTCTTCCAGCGCTGCACGTTCAGCAGATCATTCGCGTGCTGGATCCCCGTCTCACCCATCACAGACTTGATCTGATCGACCGTAACATTGTCGGGTTCCCCCACAAAGAATCGAATGGTGCTATCGATATTGTCGAGCAGAGCCGTCGCGTGGGCGCCGGCGAGCGCTTCGACGATTAATGCGGCGTCGATCGTTTGACGCTGGATATCCTCATCGGATGGAGGGATTCCCGCCGATTGCGGCGCAATCAGCCAGAGCTCGGTTCTTCCGAGCCACATCATCGCCTGGAAATAGCGGGATAGCTCCGGCGACCGGGTGTAATGCCCCCGAACCGTGAATTGACTGAAATCCATCGTCCGGGCAACGCCGGCAAACAGTTTTATCTCCGCGGGCTGCTGCGCATCGACAAAGGAGATCAATTGATTCACAAAGGCTTGGTTCTCGCTGAAGTATGGCTGCACCGCATGGCCGAGAAGAATCTGCGGAACGGTCAGGTAAACATCCGCGTCCCGAACCATCGTCTGCATCGAAGTGTCCGACGAGTACTGCGCTGACAGTGCCGGAACCTGTCCGCGTAGAGCTGTCAAGAGCGAGTCGAGATCAGGGAGGAGCATCGAACTCTCAATGTCCATAAGAATGGCATCGTACGACAAATGCACCGCATGGAGAATTGCATCGCTTGATACGTAGACAGGCAGATCGGCGTGGAAGATCTCGCCGAATCCCTCCATAAACGATGCCTTGGACAGCCTTGACGTAACGACGAATCCGTGATTGGAGAGCAACTCCTTTTCGTGCGCAGTGAGAGCGTAGACCCTATCAATACTATCGAGATAAGCAGGTTGAGTTGATGTCCTGGCGATTCCAGCGTCAAAAACGCCTGCAGGGTAGATTCCCTTTAACTCTGCCGCGGTGAGATTCTGATGTGTCTGCAGAAATTGTTGGTATGCCTGTAGCGGGAAGGGCGGAATCTGTTGGGCACTGGTCACGTGCAATGTGAACCACACGACGGCACAGGAATAGAGCGCTCGTTTCATAATAGCCCTCCGTCATATTTTCGAACAACCAAGCGAAGTCAATGCCCCTCAATCTTCTTAAGACTTCCTCGGGCAATTCCAGGAGCGCAATAGCGGGATCTCGGTGTTCTTCAGTTGAGCGAAATTCCCCGCTTCGGAAAGCAGCCGATGGGGCTGACCACACACGAGTCTTTCAATCCCGCGATCCACGGATCAAATGAGACTTGTCAAAGGCGGGCACGGTGTCTGGATGTAAAACTACGCTTGCCTTAGACCAAAAGCAAACAGAGGTCAACTTCGAGGGACGGGGGCACGCGATTGACATCATAGAAACTCTGCACTTTTTCCACCGGATTTGCTCTGTGCGCCTGTCTTGGAAGAACTGAGATGATTCATGATGGGGGGCTGGCCCTGATGGATTATTGAAGAGAGACAGGCGTCTCCGTCTCTAACTTCACAACAGTGTCGACTTTGTTCTGCTCTCGGACTGGCAGCCGAATGATCGTCCCTTCATCGGTTTGCTCAATTCTCACATTGCCGCCGGTGAGGGCTTTTGCCCTGATGATTTTTGCCTTCAGCGGCGGCAGGTTCAACTGGTTCTTGTCCCACTTCAGGATATGCAGGTATACCACATTTCCTTTCAGGGTCGAGCCACCCCACGCACCGTTGCGGAAGGGACCACCGCGCGTCCCGTAGACGCTTTCCCCGTACTGTGCCAACCACCCTCCGATCCTCCGGAGCACTTGCACCTGACGGGGTTCTATTTCTCCGTTTGGCATCGGACCGACGTTGAGCAGCAGATTCCCGTCACCCACAACACACTGCACGAGAATATGCAAACATTCTTCGAATGTCTTGATGCTGTCTTGAGGTTTCCACGACCACTGCGTGCCAAGCGTCATGCAGGTTTCCCATGGATGGATATTGTCAAACGCCCCGATCCGTTGCTCCGGAGTTTGATAGTCCGCGTTGGAACCGATATTCTGAGCTTTATAGTCTTCTTGGCTTCCCATATCCAGCCGATTGTTGATGATCAGCTGGGGCTGGAGGGAGCGGACAAGAGCGTACGTCGCGGCCTGGTCCCACGGAGCCGGTCCGCCGTCTGTGTCAAACCACAGCAGGTCGATACGCCCGTAGTTGCCCAGCAGTTCACGCAGATGTCCCTGCATCCGTTTGACATAGACACCGTTCCGTTCCGTCCGGCAGTCCGGATCGCGCCAATCCATGGGAGAGTAATACCACCCCACTCTCATGCCCGCCTTGTGGGCAGCATCTGCCAGCTCACCACAGACATCGCGTTTGAAAGGGGTGTTGGCGATAGTGTACTCGTCGACACTTGAGTGCCACAGGCAGAAGCCGTCACAATGCTTGGCAGTGAGAACCATGTATTTCATGCCGGCAGAGCGGGCGATGGAGACCCATTCGTCTGCTCTGAACTTCACTGGATTGAACTGCTTGTAGAGACTGTCGTACACCTCAACCGGTATTTCACCCTTCCCCTCGATACCCCGCCGTTCTCCGCCTCGAGACCAGCTGATCTCTGTCCCTTTGATGCTGACCGGGCCCCAGTGGATGAACATGCCGAAGCGCGCTTCGCGCCACCATCGGAGATGGTCCTCTTTTTGCATCTCTTTGCTCTCTTGCTGTGCAATGCCGCAGACTACGTACATCAGGATGGAGATGGCCAAAAGTGAAATTGATTTCATGGTAGAACCTCCCATGGAGTACTCATGTTCAATTCATGTCCGGAATATCGTACTCGCCTAAATTCAGCGGATACTTGCCATGCTCGCGCACGAGCTTGACGACGAAGTCGAAGTTCTCGCCGGACACGTTGCTTGGCACAGAGTGGTCCGATTGAACAATGTAGCCACCACCTTTCGCGGCGTTCAATTTGCTGAGCACCATTCTCTTGATCTCTTCCTGTGTACCATGCGCCCAGGTGACGACATCCAGATTTCCGCAGAAACCGATCTTGTGTCCGTATTGCCGACGCAAGGCGACCACATCCATCCCCGCTTTCGCTTCAAGCGGATTGTAGGCATCCACCCCGACATCTATGAAATCCTGAAAGATCCTTCTGACGTTTCCGCATCCGTGATAGATGACCGGAATTCCGTTCGAGTGGCATTCGTCAACAATCGCTTTGACAACGGGCTTGAAGCATCGTCGCCAATAGTCGGGTGAAAAGAACAGATCCTGGGTGTAGGCAACATCTCCCCAGATGACCATCCCATCCAACCTTCCGCCACTTGCCTTGATCTGGGCCTTCGTGATGCCAAGAGCAAACTCGCCAATGCGCTCGATGAACCTGGCCAGCTCGTCAGGATAGAGGCATATCCAAAGCATTACATTTTCCGAACCAATGATACGCCATAGCATCTCCTGTCCTTCGCACACGCTGCCGTACACAGGGAAGTCGGTATGAAGTGACTTCACAGTCTCCAGCCACACCGGCGAATTCCTCGTGAAACCATCACCAACCCCTGCAATCTGGTTGTCACCGGCATTGAAATACCGTCGTGCATCCCAGGGATCGTCGAATTGGAACGATTCCATTTTCTCTATCGTGTCAGTCTCAAATCTCAGGAAGGCAGGCATGGGATCGGCAAACTTCTTCTTGATCACAGCTTCAAATCCTGTGCGGAGGAGCACTTGGTCAGAAGATTCCTCAAGCATTTCAAACTGCTTGATATGAGGATCCATATTAGGAATGGTGACGTTCCAATCGAGATCGTAATATTTGTAGATGTCCGTGTCCTTCGCAAGCCCAAGGTCGCGACGCCAGCGATCGAGGAAGCTGCCCCAGAAGAAATCGCTGATCGGAACACGATCCGCCTCTTCGTGGCGCAAAGTCATGTTCATTCTATTCAACTTCGCGAGACATTCCGGGCTTCGTTCCATACCATACCTTAGTGTGCTTGGAGAAGAGGGGGAAGCGACATTCAGCTCACTTGCCATTCAGGAATCTAGAGGTAAGCCTTCTGTGCCAGCTCACATCCTTCCAGTTCTCAAACTGCGGCTGAACATAATTGTGCGGCGTCCACCCCCACATCTTGTGGGCAATTGCACCATTCACGGTCATCTCCGCCCACTCCAGCAGCCAGTCCCACTCCAGCTCGGGGTGATCAATGTAGTACCAGGTGGACCACGATTCGCTCGTGGTGAGCGGCATGCCATACCGGCCGGCCCATGAAGCGAAATCGGCAAGCCTCTGCTGCTGCCTTTGAAAGAGCATGGGCATGACTGCGTTCCGGGCCTTCTTGCACCGATCACTGAATTCCTTGAACCAGGCATCATCTGTGTAGATGCCGCCGGTCACCCACTCGTCAAATCTCGTCCGGTTGACCCACCGTTGATCTGCATCAAGATAGAAATGAACGTCCAGACAATCGAGATGCAATGGCACGCTCAACCACCGCTCATCACCATGAATCGACGCTGTGAACCGCAACTCAGGAAATTCCCTCTGCAACATTCTCATCGCGCCATTTATATCCTGAGCCAGGAAGTCAATCTGCTCGGATGTGAATGGAAGTCCCTGGTCCCAATCCAATCCTACTTTCTCCTTCAAGAGCTGCTTGTAACCCTTCATGAAGAAGGGCACTTCGTTATGAATGTCGAGATAGACCAGGCGCTCGAACCCGAACATCTTTTTCCATTGCGTAAGGAACGATATCCAGATGTCGGCAGCCTCCCTGTGGTCTCTGGGGATCCGCTGGACTGTCGGCGAAATCCCCCCTTTCCCGCACCAGTTTGTTTCATCAAACCACCACGTGCTCAGTGTATAGTAGAGACCACGTTTCAGAAGCGTCTGCATGAACTCAATCAACCATTTCCCAACCGGGCCGCTGCAGGCATGACAGTTCCCCCAGGGCAAATACGGACGCTGTGGGTCGGCCCAGCTCAGGATCGTCTGCGGTCTCTCCAGGTCGATCAGATTCGGCAATGGGTCAATGCGAACGGTATTGTATCCCCGCTCAGCGGCCTCACCGAGGACTTTCTCATAGTCCGCAAACGATTCGCCCGGCAGATGGCGTACCAGATACGCCTGGTCCCACATCATGATGGTCAAGCGTGGAGGGTTCAGAAGCTCCCTGCAGTCGAACTTCGCATCGCTGCCCGAATTCCCCTGAGCCGTTCTCGCGGTCACCTGCTGTGGAAAATCCATAGTGCTCCCTAGTGTGTGTTGGTGGGCTTCATGACATGCTCAACGTCCGGCGGCAATGCTCCCAGCCACCCGCCGTGCTGTACTCCTTGACGCACAATCTCGGTCAGCAACCCGTCAAATCCCTCCGGCTGTTCGGGAAAACGTTGCACATTGCCTGACCACATGTTCTGTCCCTTGTTGTGAAAAATCACATTTGGATCTGTTTGTGCCCACACGATATTCCCCGTCAGGACGGCACCGTCGACATTGTCATCCATGTATATTGCAAACATCCATTTCTGTCCCTCGATCGACGTCATCCTGCGTTTCATGATGTTGTTGTAGTAGAGATTCCCCATCCCCGGCGAATAGGAATAGATTGGCGCCCCGTCGCTCAGCACTTCCAGATAGTCGAAGATGATGTTATGATGCACTTTGTTGCTTGTCGAGTGCAAATAGGGTTTGAAAGTCTCCCGGGTGAATCGCGATTCCCTCCCCTTCGGGAAATCCTGCCAGCGTGTGTAGAATTGAGCTCTTGCCTTCCCATAGGCATCCACGCCACCCGGATCTTCGAGATCCACATTGTTCGACCGGGGGTCTCCGTTGAAGGCATCCCAATTGGCTCCACAGATCTGGATCCCGACGTAGGGAACATGATCGATGATGTTGAAGGAGATATCGTTCGATCCGGCTTGATAGATCGTCACTGCAGCGGAATGCAGGTACCCTCCCGAGCCGGTGTGGTGAATATAGTTCTGTGCGATCGTGTTGTTCCTGTTCACATCCTTCAATCCTGGTCCATACCCTTGCAAGAGAACGCCGCCGCATCCCGGATAGCCCATTTCGTTGTGGAGCACGGCGATGTTCTGTGCATATTTCTCGAGGTCGACCGCATAGCTGCCGCTCCACAGGAATGTGCAGTCGGTGATAACCACGTGCTCGGCATCCTCCACACAGATCATTGCATCAGGGAGTTCGGCCTGTCGTTTGATCCATGGTTCAGGCCAGACATCTTCAGGCATCCTGTCGGTGTATCTGAACTCGATCCCTCGGAACTGAATATGTCGAACCAATCTCTTGCCTTCTTCATCGCCCTGAATGTGAATCAGGCGATAGAGCGCCGGCGCGATAACCTCGTCATCCGGCAGGATTGTTCCGGTTGCGGGAAACAGGTAGACTTTGCCTTCTGTGCTGTCGATCGCCCATTCGCCCGGCTCATCGATGAAGCGTATCGAGTTGAGGAGATTGTAGTTTCCCTCCACAAACGTATTGATCCAGAACGTGGAAGGATTCTTGCTGTGCCGGTACGCAGTGGAGCGGGCGGGATCGATACCCCGAAGAACAGAAAGGGTGTTCCAGAAATTCACCGGCATGAGATTGATTTCAATCTGCCCGTCCATCCCCTCCAGATCATCGAGTTCCCCCTGTCTGAAGACAAGCTTCTGACCGCCTTCTCCCACGTTGCCTATCTGTACCGGTTTGGGCCATTTGAGCCACTCGTCTGTATTGTACAGCCTGGACAGTCTTTGCGGCTCACCATTGAGGTACAGAAAATGGAATATCCACCCCTTCTTCACCGAAGCAACGTAGATCCGTCCATTCAGTTCGGTCCGCATTCCCCGTACATTCCCGGTCAGCGGCTTCCACTCCGTGATGAGTTTTCCTCCCATCACGACCGGTTTTTCGCTCGGATATGCAGCATAAGCAATCGGCGCTGTTTCTTCACCTGAATCTTCCGGACGGAGTTCAAACGTTTCCTCTCTGAAGTATTTTCCCCCTCTGAGGAACACCGTAACACCACCGTCAGGAAGTTTGTCCGTTCGCTTCAGTGTACGAATCTCATCCCTGGCCCGCTCAAGCGTGCGGAAAGGCTTTTCGCGCGTGCCCGGATTGTTGTCAGCTCCCGCCGGAGAAACGTAAAGTGTCTTCCCCTCCTTTTCAGCGCCGGTGCAGACAGCTAGAGAGAGGGCTACTCCGAATACCATGACAGAAAGCATGGCCGACCTGATCATTGTCTCGTACCTCCTCAAGTTCACATCATGTATACCACAGTTTCTCGGACGGACTGAACCTGTTGAATAACCGACTCCGCAAGCGTTCCGGCTATGCGCCGGACAATCCCGTCTCACCTGCCCAAGTTGCAAGAGTACTCCGGATCTCGTTGACGCGGGTCCGGCTGAGCGGGTAGAAAAGTATGATCACAATTCCAATGAGGAAGCCAAATGGTTGTGTCACCACCAATGCCAGAATCCAGTACTGGATGGTCTCGGGTGCCTGGAGAGTCAGCGCGGCATTGAAACCTGAAGCCACCAGCAGAACTCCCTGAAATGCCAGGGAGACGGACCACGCGATTTTCTCGGTGCTGGCGTACACGGCGCCGTAGAAGCCCTCGCGGCGGCTCCCGCACTTCAGTTCGTCGTAGTCGCAAACATCCGCAATCATGGAGTTCGTGATCATCGGCATAGTGTTAGTGAAAACGCCAATCAGCACGCCTGTCACGATAGTTGGCCAATGTACGAAGAGTGTCCACGAAGAACCCCCGATGGCGAAACTGCTCTTGAGAAACGATGCGTCGCTATTGGAGAACGTTACCAGGAGAGAGGCGTAGGCTACCGCGCTCATTGCGAGCATGAGAACGAGCGTGGGTTTCTTCCCGATGCGGGCAGAAAGGGAAGCCATCGGCGCCATGGCAACAAAGTTGGCGATGTTGATTGCCAGGAAGAAAACCGCCAGAAGCTCAGCCCCAACGAGCTGCTCCCCCCTGCCGATGTGATACACAAAAACGTAATAGAAGAATACCCCGGTGATGGCCATACCAAACCGCGCAACAAAGTTACTTGCGATCAGGAGCAGGAAGGGCTTGTTGGCGAATGTCAGCCGGGCGGCGTGGAGGAAACGTACTTTGGTGTCCTGCCTCTTCACCTCGGCCTCTTCTTTGCAGAAGAGTGATGGGAGCCCTGTTGCCAGGACAACGATTCCGAGAATGACGGCTACGGGGAACACCCCCTGCGATCCTCTCAACACTTGTGCCCGTTCGCCTTCAAACCACATACAGAGCGGCATGAGCCACGGTGTCATAAACCCCGCTGCTGCAGAGAAGACGAAACGCCACTTGAAGAGATGGGTCCGTTCATCGTAGTCGGTGGTCATCTCGTATCCCATGGCGTAATGCGGGATATTGAACATCGCATACCCCACCGCCAAGAGCAGGGTGGCCAAGACAGACAGGTAGACGAACGTCCGCCATTCCGTCCTGATTGCTTTTCCGGCGGTAGTCCACCAAGGTTGCTGCGCACCGGAGGCTGGTTCTGTGGCACGGCCGCCGGAAGAAGGCTGAGTGGCACTCCTGATGTCGACAGTGGATTCTGCCGGTATGGGGCCGGAGTGCGGTGATGAGTTACGCTGCGAGACCGGCGCATTCCAGAGCAGTACGGTGATAATTGCGGAAACCAGGAGACCGGCCAGCAGCCAGGGACGGCGGCGTCCCCATCTTGAACGGGTATTGTCCGAGAGATGGCCGATAAGCGGATCCGTGAATGAATCCAGCAGACGGGAAATCGCGCAGGCAAGCCCCACCAACACCGCATTGACGCCGAGTGCATTGACGTAGATGGTGTTCACCAGACTGAAGACGCCGTAGATGATAGTGGTATCGGTGAATCCACCCAATCCCCACATGAGCCGTTTCCGGCGGGGAACCTGGTGACCGGGCCTCTCACTACGGGTTACATCTACTTCAGGCATGCTTGTAGTTGTTCAGAATGATCGCACGTGATCTTTGGTTTTTCCCCGGGAACAGGAAATGCGGAAACACTTTCAGGAGGGCAATCGGATATATCTCCAGAAGAGAATCATTCTTGCCCACCTGCTTCTTGTCTAGGTAAGAGAGCGACTACGGGACTTCCACGGTAACGGTGGGTAGATACGACAGTGCAAGATTACTGCAATTGACAGCGAAAGTCAAATGTGCAAGTTCCTGATACCGGTTTTGGCCAAAAGATAAGGTACGTTTGAAGAGTTGCTGAGCAAGATAAAGAATCCTCGCCTACGTCAAGACTTCGGCGAGCACGCCCACCGATTTACCCCGATCGCTTTTTGATCGGGGCTTGTTCCGTGAGTCGAAGGCGAAGCGGGGTCTTCACCGATGAGCCTGCTTGCCCCGACTTTGTCGGGGCCCGACTGAGGTTGTACTAGATGTCGGTCAGGCGGGGATTCTCCTTTAGAGCTTGTAGCATACCAATTTCACATGACCAAGGCAAACCGCAGTGCCGTTGCGAACTCCATCAATTTACGATTGTGTGAGCAGTGGCATTGAGCTGACTTGCCCCCATAAGTGGTACACTTTGATTGCCGCAGGGAAATCGCGAACCCACTTCGCCACAAGCTCCGCTTCCATTTCCGTGTCGCGCTTCACCCTGCGTTAGATCACGCCCGGCACAAAATGGCAACAGAATTCACGATGGGCGCCTAACTTGACGCGCCGAGAGCACGTCCCGCACAGTCGTCCAACGCATGCTGGGATAGCGATCGTTGTCGAGCGGCTCTAGCTTTGCCCGGCCGTCGAACATGTTACGCATGTACTGCATGCCCTGCCATACCGGGAAAAAGTCCTTCTCTCCGGGAGAGACCGTGCGCACGACCTTGATAAGCGTGCCGAGCACTCCCAGACCTCCGGCGCGGAACAGGCGGAACTTCTTTCCGGTCACCTCACTCACAATTGCAGTCAGCTCCCGGGCGCTGACTTGATCGCCAGCGATTCGCAGAATGCGAGGGGTGGACGGATCAAGAGCCGCGCTCGCCGTGAATGCGGCCGTGTCGTCGATCGTCGTGAAGTCCATGCGCTGGTCTGCATCCCCCCAATAGAGGACTCGCTTCAGTTTGAAGAGAATGAGCGGCATCTGACCGGTCAGTAGATCGGCAAACGCGCCGTTAAGGATCGTGGTCGCCGAAATCGAAGTATTATCCAGGCGCCTATGGAAGTCTCGGCGCAGATCGAGATTGCGATTCTCTCCGGGTGGAAACTTGGTGAAATCGATCGAGTAGTCGGACGGAATGAAACGTGGCACGTCAGCCTTGATGGCAGCGTCGAGCAGAACCGTTTGCGTTTCCACGATCACGTCCCGCAATCCCTGCAGCGCGGACACCACGCAGGACGCACCCGAACATGCCGGTGTCACTTCGGAAACGCTGCTCAAGTCGACACTGGCAATCGCTACGCCGAGTTCCTGCAGTCGCTCAATCTTGTCTCGCGCAGACCCGTGGCGAACAAGCGCTCTTACGCTGGCTCCCCGTTCGAGCAAAGCTCTCGCGATGCGTCCGCCGAGATTACCGGTAGCTCCCGCCACAACGATGGTCGAGTCTTTCATGATTCCTAAATGAGGTTTTGTGGAATTTTCAACTGTGTTTTTCCTAGCTTCTACATCTTTCAATTTAGGTAATATCTCAACCCTTTATATTTTACCATCTTTATGCCCGAAGTGCACGATTTCATATAACGTCTAGGCAAACCGCAGTGCCGTTGCAGAGTCACTTCAGCAGAATCGCCTTCTTTGTTTCGATGAAGTCTCCTGCCTGAAGCCGATACAGATACATACCTGAAGCGAGGCCGCTGGCATCGAATCGAGTCTCGTAGTGGCCTGCATTCTTCTCTCCATTAACCAGTTCAGCCACCCTTTGCCCTAGTATGTTATAGACTGCGAGTGCCACGCGAGCGCGTGAGGGCACATCGTATTGAATAGTAGTTGCCGGGTTAAAAGGATTGGGGTAGTTCTGCTCAAGTCTGAACCGAGCGGGTAAGAGCGGTGTCTGCTCAACATCGGTAACAGTACCGGGATATTTCAGCCTCAGATTATCCACGTAGATGGTTCCTGAAGTTGACTGGCCCTGAACATTGTCGCCCGCAAGCTGAATCTCTATCCTCTTGAGAGTCAGGGGATAGCTCATGTCATAAGTGCCTGTCAAAAGCGTTAATCCTGTCATAGGCGTGTTCACGACATCGAAAGCCACGCTGTTGCTCAGAAACTTCTTTGCCAGGGCACGAAACGTACCCGAGTTCGCGTCCGAAAAACTGTAGTACAGTCTATGTCTGCGGCCGTCAGATTTTACATCGAGATAGATAGAATCGGGAATACCGTACACAAGCATATCTTTGTAAAGGTAGACCATATACGATGGTATTGACGGATCATAGGTGAGTTTATAATCTATCCTGAAGGATGCATTCCCCGCAGACTTCTGATCTGTCGCCAGCGTGACGGAAAGCGAATCCAGGTTCGTTCCTTCAACTCGCCATCCGCTTAGACTCTCAAGCGGATCAAGACTGACGAGACCACTCGCGCTCTCAACTCGTACGACGCTCGTATCGCCATAGCCATTGCATGAAGCTATGACGTTTGTGGTACCGTTTTTCTTTCCAGTGAACGTGCCCGTTGAATCAATAGTCCCTACGGAGGGATTCGTGGAGATCAGTTTGAACTTTGTGATCGCCAGGTCATGCTTCACCAGATCTGAGTCATATGTATCGATGCTCACCTTGAGCGTTGTTATGAGGTCTGTCACCGCGACTTTGGGCCTTATGATGAAATACTTGAAGTCATAGGTCTTCACGAAACATGAGTCTGTTCTGTTGTTGGACTTTACAAACACATATCCGCTGTCCGGGTGATCCGACGGAGTAAATATACCGGACGACGCGATCGAACCAATCCTGGGGTTGCACGAATACTGTATCATCGACCGAGGGAGAATAATGCTGTTCCCCGATCTATCGAGGGCAGATGTCAAAAACATATAGCTATCATAGCGAAAGAGCTTCAGTGTTTTTGCAGTAAGTTCCATGGAGGTGAAGTCCTGCGGCGACGCAGAGGAAAGAACCATCAATGAATAAAGAAAATTTGAGCTGAACACACGAAGGCTGTCTTCGTTGCCGCCATGTCCCATGAGAGGAAAAAACGCTCCCTGGTTGTAGATTCCAAGTTGTGTTGCAGTCCTGGATATCGCTACACCACCGTACATTTTTATGCCAAAATCATCGGATACTCCGCTGTCCGGAGGTACGATTGTATCCAGCAAACCGTGGAAATTAGCAACAGGTACTTCGCCCGCATCAATCCAAGTTGGATCTAGAATTGAACCGCAATAGTTTATGATACCTTTGATGGCAGTTGAAAACCCCGGATTCCCGCTTGCTCCTTCAATATCTCCCCACTTCGCCTGATTGATGTCCGGCGGGATTTCGTCCTGATTCCAGTACGCATAATGTACCGCGACCATTGACCCTGCCGATGAACCTTCGAGATAGATTTGTGAAGTGTCAATTCCATATTGGGCGGCTTTTGAACGGAAGAAGCGAACAGCCGCTTTGGTATCCTGAACTCCGCGCAGCAGAGCTTCCAGTATTGTCCTGACGCTTTTCGGAGATTCGATGCCAAGTCGATACTCGATTGTAGCAGCGACATATCCGCGTTTTGCGAAGTCAGTGCAAAACGTCCCCATGTCGCCTCTGGAACCGGAGATGAGACTTCCACCGTGTATACAGATGACCAGTGGTCTCAGCTTCAGCGTATCATTTGTCGGCTGATACAAATCCAGCAACAAGGGAGCATTCGATCCATCAATATTAAGGTTGCTGCCGAATTGAATATTGCTTGTCACCGTGACAGAAGGAAAAACGATGTCCTTGTAACGCGTTCCCGCAAAAGAGACCTCTACAGAAACGAATACGAACATGATTGAGATTACGTTGATGCTGAATTCATGAAATGATCTCATCGAATCATCCCCTTTCACGAATGAGTTCGGGCAAGTGCGTCAGATGAGAAGCGTTTCACAGAGAGATACTGAGTGAGCACGGAGTTACGCAGAGAAATCTTCTCTGTGGCACTCTGTGATTCTCCGTGGAACTCTGTGTAATTATCAGGGTGAGTCTTCTCCTTCGTTTTTGAGATTGGTTCTAGCATATTATTGATACCAATCTGCGATTTCGTAGAGCGAATGTCAAATCGACATGTGAATCCAGGGGAAACTGCTTTTTCTTCAACCCCCTGTCATTTGACTCTTCCTCTCCATATAGTTACACTAGGGCACTCGTTAGGAGTCAATAGATTATGACGATTTACTTGTCCCTTTCGAGAAGGATGAAATCGAGTATCGGACTTGTGAAAACGATCCTCAAATCACGCAAAATTCATCGACGCCTATGACCCGTCAACAACGGAGACACGGTGTTCTGACCGCACTCGTCATTCTCTTCCTCCTATTGTCCGCTCAACGCGATGCCGTAGCAAGGCAACAGTATCTTGTTGTCAATATCATACCGGGCGAACGATACGAAGAGGTATTTGAACAGGTTCGGAAGCTTCAGATCCCGAAAAGTTCCGCGGGTATTCGCTTGGGGATCGGGGCGATCTTTTCCTACCTGAATGAGTCCAGGGACCAGTGCAAGTCCCGCCTTCTCGAATTCCTCTCTCTAGCGGAACAGTACGATATCCCGATCATCGTTCAGCTCGACGGCGAACAATGGTGGGAAGCGCGCCCCGACCTCTGGAACTGGTGGGATCGTGGACGTGATGGCTACGACCCCAGGAACCGATGGAATGTAGAATGGACAGGCTGGGATTCTGCATATGCAATGAAAATAGCCTGGCGGAATTGGGGGAGACAAATCCGGGTCCTCCCACCTCCGAATCTCATGAGTCCTCCCTACCGGCAAGCCTGCCATGATGAGATGCGAGTGCTCGTTCCCCTGATACTCCAGTGGTGGAAGAAGCTGCCTGATGATAAGAAATCACTTCTTATCGGTATCAAAATCGGATGGGAGAGTTCAATTGGGGTGAACGCATTCTACTATCCGAATGGGAACGATCTTCTCGACCGGCCTGAGAATGAGGATCCTCAAGAGGAACTGAAGGCCGATGAGGCACCGGGTCGCGGGGTCGTCGCGAGTGGCTATGCAGCCGTCACGACGGCCGGTTTGGCAAAGAGTGGAGCCCTACAGGAGAAAGACCTGGCTGAAATCGTCCGGCGCCACCTCGACGACCTCTGTTCCCTGGCGGCAGAGCTCGGTGTGCCGCGGAAGAAATTGTTTACGCATGTCGGTGGTTGGAAGGAGGAGGAGTTGCTCTACGACGCCGCGCTCAACAGACACGCCTGTCCCGGATGGAGCTTCTACAGACATGCAGCTGACCCGTCACAAGATAGAGGTGTACAGAGAGTTCTGCAGAAGAGCGACGCCCCTTTCTGGGCAGCCGTAGAGTGGATGCTCATGGGAACGGACGACGAAAAAGCATGGCACGAAGCAATCACTCGAACGTTATCGGTTCCAAAATGCCGGTATATGTGCATCTACAATTGGAGTGGCATCAGAGAAAATCGTGGAGCACTTGCGGCGATCAAGGCAGTACTGAGCGTCGGGACAGAGCGTTAGCCCCCTCTTTCCTTCCGAGCGATAGAACAAAGAATACGAACGCCCCGACAAGCGGGGCGTTTTGTTTTGCGCGTTTTCTACGTCCCGCTGCTTTCTTGCGGGATAGCCTGCCCTGAGCGATCCCGAGCGAGCGAACGAAGTGAGCGAGTCGAGAGAGAATCGAAGCACGGGGGCCCGATATGTGTTCTAAAGGAGACGTGAGACGATGAAGAGTGCCTGCGACCTCGAGAACTGGGTCTTATTCGTCATTAGAGACTCCGAAACAGCCAGCGGGATCTTACTGCACCACGATCGTTGCAGTCATCATGGGGTGCACCGTGCAATGATACGGAAACGTCCCCGAAGTACTGAAAGTCACACTTTTGCTTCCTCCCGGCGGAATATTCCCTGAATCCCAAGCTCCAGAGTCGCTGGTCGCGGTGTGCGCTACCCCGTCGGAGTTTTGCCATGTTACCGTGGTCCCTTTCGGGACTGTCAGTGAAGATGTGGCGAACGCCATATTGTTCATCACGATTGTGTTGGGAGAAGATTTTGTATTGGCTCCCGAGTTGCTCGTTGGAGAGCTTGAGTAGGGGTTGGTCGGACTACTATTGCATCCCCCGAATTCAACCAATCCTGCGATTATTGTGAGAAGCCAAAGCCAAGTTCTTGCAGTCTTCATGTCCGTTCCTCCAAGAGATAGTGAGCATCGTATGTGTTTCGTTTCTAAAGAAATGCAACAATGATGCCGCCTTTGTATGAAGTACAAACGCACTTGTGCGAGCAAAAAGGCCATTTCCATTGCTCTGACTCTGATTCGAGGATGGGCAAAACGTGGACTCAAAGCCACATGCCCCTTTGTTGTTACTCTCAGAGCACTATCAATGGAGAATTTGCGGCAGGAGTTCAGTTCTAATCGGAAGTTCTGATTGTGGCTCGAGTGGGCTGAAGAGAAGGCGGATGAGTTGGATCCATTCGCGAGAAGAACGCCATCAACCCGGAACGACAGATCATTAAGTGACTTATTGCGGAGCTTTGGTGAAGCGAGATTGAGGAATGATGCAGGAAGTCGAGAGGGTGGTTAGGTTTTCCGAAGGCTCGAGTAAGTATCCATTCACAATTGAGAAGTGGTGAAGCACTGATTCATACACACGGAATGCAATCTACGACATCAACTGAACGAGATTCTGCCGCGTTCACCTCCACATTGAATTCGACAAAGAGATTAACTGGCCCCCCGCGATTGATGCCGTATACCCGAATCACGTAACTACCTGGCTGGACAATGAATGCCGCCAGACCGCTGCCGTCAGTCAACTTTGACTCCCCGGTTTGCATCAATTCGACCTTTTTCTCCGGGATCGGAGTCTCACCCCAGTGGACAAAGACAGTAATTCTCGCCTGCGTATTTTTAGCTATGCCGAGATCTCTGCACTGCAGGGCTGTCATTATTACAGAGATGGCAAGGAGGAGTTGTGAAGCTTTGATCATGTATTTCCTGGCGACTCATTACCACGTTGCCACTTGGTACTACTTCAATAGAATCATCTTCTTCGTCTGCATGAATTCTCCTGCCTGCCCGCCATCTGTCTGGCGGGCCTGCAGGCGATAGAAGTAGATGCCACTGGGAACGTTCGCGTTCCATCTTATCGTGAAATATCCAGGACTGAGTTCCCGGGATACCAACGTTGTGACTTCTTTTCCCAAGGCGTCGAACACCTTCAAGATCACATAACTGCTCTTCGGCAATGCAAACTGGATGGTCGTGGCGGGATTGAATGGGTTAGGATAATTCTGTCTCAAGGCATATTCTGTCGGGATCGCACCGTCCAGTTGCTCAACAGCCGATGCAACGATCGTCATGAACGTCCTCACCGGGGAATAGCTGCTTGTTCCACCAGCGTTTATGGCGCTCACGCGCCAATAGTATGTCGTATTATTCAGCAGAGGACCCACTTGTCGATAACTGTCAGTCACCATCGAATCATCGACGAGCCTGGTCCCAAAGCTCGGATTGCTCGAGAGCTGCAATCTGTACCTGTCGGCTCCCAGGATCCTATTCCAACTCAACATCGGTCTTGTTGATACACCTCTCGCAGAGTCGGCAGGTGAGTTGAGAACGGGGGTCTGCGGTTTTGCCATGAAAGTTGCCGGGTCCCAAGAGGCTGCAAAAGGACCGCCATAGGCACCCATATCGTTGCGTAGCGTGCCCAGTGCAGGGTACAACGCGTAGCCCGGTCTGTTCGGATCTACCGGATCGTTGTACTCTTGAGCGGGGAGTCCTTTGTCAATGCACGGTGAGGTGGCCCGCAGATGATAATCGTTCCTCAGGGAATCGACGAACAATGGAATTCCATAAACTGGGTTTGTCCCGACCTTCTCGTACTGGACATTCCGGAACCCGTTGAAGAAATTGTAGCCAATGGTCAAGCTCCCAGCTGGAACCTCTGGCCCAACAAAAATTGTGCAAAAGGCGTTGCTGCTTACAATGTTGTTGCAGATCACGAGATTGTCGGGGCTGACATCAAAGATATTCATACCCCCATTGTCTGCATCCCACCCATTTCCCACTGTGCCGTTGTGATAGATCGTGTTATTAATGACCGATACGTTTCGCATCACATACTGACTTGACGGTCCGTCAAAATGCGTGATCCGTACTCCGGCATTTTTGTTGCCATAGATCAGATTGTTGCAGACTTCGACGCTGTCCATTGTCGTTCCTGTGTAACAGCCTATTTCGAAACCAAAGCCGTTCTCAAAGGACTCATTTCCATAGACTTTGATGTTCTTGAGAGGGTGCGTCTGTCCTATGCCCCATCCTGCCACTACGAAACCACGTTGACTATTGTGGTACGCAACATTGTGGTGTACTCTGATCCCCTCAATCAGGCCCCCGTTCTCGGAGGCCACCGCAATACCATTGGTGTTATCATGAGAGATATTGTCAAATACGTCGATATTGTACTCATGTTTGTCCCACGCCTCGATATAGATTCCATTGCCTGAGTTGTATACTTCGTTCTTGGTCACGATTGCGTTTGACGAACCGGTCTTCACATCAATGCCCACCCCGTCGTGGACGCGATTGTTCTTCACCTCAACGAAGTTCGTCGCCGCAATTGATATAGATTCGTCGAGCAATCCGGTGGCGCCACGAACCACCTCATTGCCATCAACTGTCACATTGTCGGAGGCAAAAGCTACTATTCCAGAAGAGTAGGTACTGTCAACGTAATTCTCCTCGATGCTAATGTAGCTGCAATTCCCCATGTCAATGCCGGTGTTTGGCGAGTTTATCACCCTGAGTCCGGATACCTTGATGTGGCTCACACCCTCCATCCGTATTAGGCCCGCCCACCAGCCCGTGGGGGGCGTCATTCCCACGCCGGTGATAGTCACAGAATCGCCCGGGTAAGATGTGAACGTGATTGGTCCATCTGCCGTCCCGGAGTATACTGGCACAAGGCGCTCTCTATAAGTGCCTTGCTTGATGAAGACAGTCACACCGGCAGTAGCCATCGAAGCAGCTTTCGCTAACGTCTTCCAGGGAAGCGATTCCGTTCCTGGATTCGAATCATTGCCGTCCGGTGCAACATAGTATGCCAAACCCAGAGGCGTCGCGGCGATGGTGGTGAAGCTCCTCGCCTGCGCCCAGTCGCTGCTCCCTGCGTCGTTCAACGCTTGCACCCGCCAGTAGTAGATTGTCCCATTCTGAAGTGATCCTACTCCCTTTGCTGTGTCCGCGGTGACCGTGTCGACCACCGCTGAACCCGAAAAATCCGGAGAAAGTGAAACAACCAGATGATACTTCGTAGCTCGTCGTGTCTTTGCCCAGATCAGCACAGTCGCAATCGATACTCTTTTCGTATTGTCTTGTGGGGCGACCAGCAACGGGGGAGCGATCAACGATGCTGGAGCTTCAAATGCTCCGATGTCATATCCCGCGCCCTGAGGCCGTGCCGTCCCATGGTAGTCTGTCTGCACCGTTGCTTGCGTGTTCCCGGCATCAATGCATGGAGATGCCGCCTGGAGGGTCAGATCCACATTCAAGAGCGGATCGGCATGGATCGAATTGGAATCCTGCTTCGTCGCAGCCCGGTATGCGTCCCATTGGGTGGCATAATCATAGGTGATGTTGACCTGACCAACGCCAGCCGCAAGATCGATCCTGGCAAGCAGACCATTCGACTGGTACCAGCAATTGTTATCGAGCACCGTGGCAGTGATATCCTCTTTTCTCCACCATCGGACGCACTGTTCTGTTGCATCGAGGAAAATGTTGTTCCGTATGTAGACGTTCGTGGTCTGTGCGAAGAAGGGAAAGAACATCAAATGAGTGCCATTGGGATCAGGTCTCTGAGCATGCGCCCATCCTCGTCCCGCACTGAGGCATGTATTATTCTCAAAGTAAATGTCGTGCGCACGGGCCAGGCTTCCCCCCTCCCAAAACTCTAAAGAGTACTCGCTGTTGCGGATGATATTGTTTCTGAAATAGATATTGTAGACCTCAAATCCCGCGACATCGGATCCCTGTGCAGTTACCGCCGCATCGTAGATCTGATTGAAGGTACATCTCTCCACGACATTGTCGTGAGCGCCGTTCCAAAACTGCAGCCCGTTTCCGCCGCGTCCCGGCGGGTGCACGCCGGTAATATTTCCACCTCCGATGTATGACACATCACAGTTCCTTATCCATATATGATGTGTATTGCCTCCTTCAACTCCAAAAGACCCATAGCGCAAATCCAAATTGTCGCAGATCACGTAGCTTCTGCTCGTCATATCAATGACGCGCTTGTCAAGGCCTAACTCTATGTGTGAATAGTAAGTCCCGGGATTGCCAACAGAATACATTTCGAGCAGATCATTATCCTCATCGTACCAGAACTTCCCCTGGGCATTCAGATCGGACCTATTCCACACCAATACTCCCCAGGATGCTTCGTTATTGAAAATGAGGTTGCCAACATCAACGTTGAGAGGCTCGGGATTCGCGTCACACTCTTTGAAACTCACTGCATCAATGAACAGTGTGTCGCCATTGGGCATCACACTGCCGAGATAAAAAATGATCCTGCTGTTGCTCGCTGTGGTGTCCACATGGAAATAGGTCTCGTTGGAAGTCCATTGAGTGGTGATTGCTACGGGGGGTGAAACAGACGACGAGTAGTTCGCCCAGGGAGGACCATACTGATGGAGCGTTATCTTGTTTTCAGGCACTGCAAAAGATCGCGTTGCTTTTGCCATGAATGAGAGACGGTACCAGGCGAGCGCTTTTGTTGGCCCGGCTCCCGTAGAGAGCTGTATGTCTGTGTTCCACGGGTTGGTGCCATTTCCGTGATTTATACAAACCAGTCTGGCACCGCCCGGCGCGGTGAAGTATTCACCCGCCGTTGTCGTCCTCGAAAGAGTGGTTGAAGCACCGGTGGCAGGATCATTGCCTAGCTCCCAGCCAGAAAGATCGCTTGAAAAATCGGGATTCGGGAGAAGCTCAGATCCGACAAGATTCACAGACTTGTATTTCGTCCTCCAAATGTTTCCGCCCTGATTCGTCCAATCTAAAGGGGAGCTTCTCTCGTAAGCGCCGAGCAACTTCGGCTTGTTCCCAGTTCCGTAGGCGCTGTAGGTTATGTAACCCGACAGAGAACCGCTGGATGGCACCAAACTTCCTCTGGATGCCTCCCCTCTCTTGAACAAGATGGAGTCCCCAGGTGCAAACGTCGATGCGTTGACCTTGTCAATTGTCCTCCATGCTGCCGAAGGTGATAAGCCGCTGTTTGCATCCGACCCGCCGGTGGCATCGACATAGTACTTCTTTGCCTGGGAGTATGATTGAAAGGCCCACACAAACAGAAGCAGGACGACTGTTGAAATTGTTTTGCCTTTCATGGGGTTATTCCTCTTGGCTTGGTCTGCGTGGTGGGCACGCTGCAATACTCCGCGTGTTCATCCTGGAAGGAAAAAAACCTCCTTCATCGCGTAAAGCGATTTCAGAGGTTTTCAATCCCGCATTCCACGGGTCAAGTAAGATTTTTTAGAGGCGTGCACGGTGCTCAGCAGGATGGTAATGGAGTATAAGGACAAATTCAATGTCCGGAAAGTACGGACAAGCGTGTACGTAGAAGTACGGACAAAGACTCAGATGCCGTTACGTCAACTTGTTAGAAGTGGTGACTCGGTTTGAGGGAAAAGATGGGGTGTGATTGAAGAATTCCTGAACAAAACAAAGAATCCTCCCCTACGTCAGGACTTCGGCGAGCAGGCCCACCGACTTGCCCCGATCGCTTTTTGATCGGGGCTTGCCCCGATGTTCTTGATCGGGGTCTTCACCGATGAGGATTCTTCTTTAGAGCTTGCGCGCTCTCTGCGTCCCGCCGTTCTTAGGCGGGATAGCCGGGGCCGGGTACTCACGGCAGTTGCAACCTTTGAAGAATTGTTCGAATTCGCATTGTAGCTGGAGATTCGGCTTTTTATCACAACCCCGAAAGAGAACTCAGCGAAGCACGACAAGTTTTCTTGTTTCCGTCATTGATCCTGCCAACCCCGTTAGGGGTGCAATATCTATAGCACTGCCACCTCAGAAACAGCCGAACTCCGTAGGAGTGGCACTGCCTCGTCAATTTAGTCTGCCGACTCACTGACGGTTGTGTTTGCCGCCCCGAGTTCTATTTTGCGCAGAGCGCCTTCGTGGCCTTGTCGACATCCTCCGGAGCGACCCAGAGAATGGCGCCAAATTTCCTGCCGAACGCGAGAGCTTCAGTGGCCACGATGTTCACGCCGGCGTTGGCAATGGCATCCAGGGCTGCAACAAGCGCCCCGGTTTTGTCAGCACCGCTGAGGAAAAAAGCCACACCTTCCTCAGCAAGAGCCCCTGAAGCTTTCCACGCGTCTCTCAGCTTGTCCGGACTCTTTGCAATGACCAGGATCTCGCCTTGACCGGCCTGGCCAACGCCCCTGAGGCCGATGAGGTCGAGCTTCTTCGCCTTCAGGTCTTTTGCGAGACCAAGCAAGGCACCGGGCTTGTCCTCGATTTTTGCCTTGAAGTAGGCGACTCGTTTTGCTTTTGCCATGATGTTTCTCCTTTCATTTGACTAGTTCTGACAGACTGTTGAACAAGGCGAATCGACAAGAATACCAGCAGTAGGATATTGTTTGGTCGATCATATGTTAGTTGGCTCGATGGCCATATCACCCCATGACTCGATTATCCGGTCTCTTAGTCTCCCAAAAGCTGATGACACAATGCACTGCTGTCCGTGCCTAAGAAATGACGCCAAAAACAGCTTCAACAAATCTCTGCCTTCAGAATTGCCTACCAGTCTTAGTCCGCGAGCGCCAGTTTGCCGTTGGTTAGGCGCAGGCAAAGTTCTTAATCAATCGCGTTTTGCGGCACATAACAGGATCGAGCAATTCAGTGATTGAGCGTTGCAGGCGCTATTTCTTTCCAATCCCATGGACAGTCTGTGGGTTAGCAACAGTATCAAGTACCTCATGTGACTTGCTCACCGCGGCGTTCGTCTTGTCAAGTGCTTCCTTGAGAAGATCTCTGCTAACCTCCTCGGCTGCGATGTATCTCGAGACTTCCATATCTGGCTTAGCGACAAAGCTATCTAAGGCCTTTTGGCCAGCCGCGAATGCTTCTGCGATCTGTGCGTGCGCCTTGGCAACATCGCTTGCTACAGCCTTGGCTTTTGGATCCTGACGTTGGGCGATTGCCTCAATCTGAACGGCAACTTTCCCAAGCTCAGTGGCTGCGGGATAGTACTGGCGCTGCAACTCAGCTATTTCAGTACCCAACTTGATTATCCTCTTCACTTGCTCATCCGATCGGCTACAGCCCGAGATGAGAATGACTGCTATGAGGCATAGCACGTGGAAATAGTTAGTTGGTTTCATAGTGTTTCCTCCGATAGTAAAGGAAGAACGGATGACTCCTGACCCTATGGTTTGCAGACAAGACCGATCTCCGGCTTTGTGAGATAGGTGTGCCGCAAAACGCCATATGAAATCAATCTTTGCTTGCGCATAACGTTTAGGCAAACCGCCGTTGCGAGCCGCCGATATCGAACTGATCTTCCGTTGCTTCGGCGGCGAGCAATGGAGCGAGCACTTTACATCTGGCCAAACTCTGTTTCAACATTGCCTACCCAGCGTGCGAGCGCCGTGTTAGGCACTCGGCACAGTCTATATTTGTCGTTATGCGGTCTAACGGATCGGAGCTAAGCTGTGGGACTGACAAGTATCAGGTACCACTTTCATCCAGCGAACACGAATATTTAAATCTATTCTCATCACATTCCACGCATGGTAAATTGCGCTAGCATTCTTTCTGTCTGCGTCAAACCGTGTTACTTCTATTACTTCTTGCCTTGAATGTTCAAAAGTGGTGTCAATTTTTGGTCGTACGGCAAAATGATTGTCGAGTTATTGGGACTACTCACGACGTCTTTGAGCTGGGAGATGTAATACCATTGCAGATAATTCTGCGTCAATCCATTGCCAATTATTTTTTGAGCATTCGAGATGCCCTGAGCCTCAATTGCTTTTCGTTGCGCCTCCTTCTGAGCATACTGTATGGTATACTCCATTTGTTGCGCTTCCTGAGAAGCTTTAAGTTTTGCCGCAATGGCATTGCTGACAATTATCGGTGGTTCCACATTTCTAATAAGTACGTTATCCAAAATGACACCTTTGCCGCTCAGTTCTTGCAGCAATAGTTCAGTAACCGTCTTAGTATAGGCATCTCTCCGGAGAGACATAACATCGCTGGCGTCAAACTTGGTGGCAGCATTTACCAGGGCAGTTCTAATGGCCGGCCTCACAATCACTTCTTCATAGCTAAGCCCAATATTGCTGTAAACATTATTCGCTTGCAATGGATCTAAATGATACCAAACGCTAACATCGAATTTTAGAATTAGTTGATCGCGGGATAGAGTGGCAACAGCATCATCACCAGTTTTATTGCCTTCATTATGGACTGAAGACATAGTGTAGTCTTTCGTTTGAATGGACATTTTATAAACATCAGTTAAAAAAAAGATCGGATGAATGCCGGCTGGGAGAGACTGCGAACCAACATTGCCAAACGTAACAGGAACCCCTACATATCCTGGTTCAATAATCGTAAAAGATTCAGAAACTAAGGCTAATACAGCCAACCCCAGACTTGCATATCCAATTTTCTTGAAGTTAAAGGGATAAGAGCCGTCCCTTACTTTAACAGTCAGCAGAGCAATTCCTACAGCAGCAAACAACACAATAAGGAATGAAGTGGTCATGATTTTCTCCTTCGTTTTTTGTTCTTATTGCTAATTCTCGACATTAGAATTTACAAATTTCTAGAGCACTCCACATGAGAAGCTCTTTGTTCAGAGGCTGAAGTGTCCCGCCGAACTCCTCATAAACTAAATTGTGTGAGGCGGGGCATTGAGCGAGTGAAGGAGCCCAACATAGCTTTGTAAAAACTCCTATTTGGAGCTATCCTGCCCACTCTAGCCCGCGAGCGCCGGATTATCGAGTCCACCTCCCGCTTGGCGCCCTGACTGGACCGGGATGGAAAAACTTCTCCGGCGTCATCACGCCGTCCTTTTTGAACACCATCCCGTTCTTCATCACAAACTGCACGTCGCGCAACGCGTCGATATCGTTGAGCGGGTCGCCCGCCACCGCGATCAGATCGGCGTAGAAGCCCGGCTTGATCGGACCGCGCTCTTTGATGATGTCAGCGGCCTTGTAGCCGTTGATCGTCATCGCGCGCAGGATGTCGGCCGTGGGGATGCCAGCCGCCTTCCAAGTTTCGAGGAAGGCGATTGTCAGGTCGCCACGAGTCAACCACTCGCCGGTCTTCTCGTTCTTCATCCGCTCATTCCAGTAGTCGAGGTCGGTCGAGAAGGTCAGCGGCACCTTCTTCTCCCAGGCGTCGCGCAGATTCGCGACCGTTTGTTTGAACGCCTGTTCGCTCCCCCGGTAAGGCATAAAAGGCGTATCGGTTCCGTTCAGAAAGATTCCTTTCAACGCCATCTGCCGGTGTTGTTCCGGCGTCAGAGCGTTTCCATGCGCGATCATGTGGATCCCCGCGTCGATGGCGCGCTGCGCTCCATCGGTGGTCTGCACATGCCCCTCGACCTTGCAACCGCCTTTCGCGGCCTCGCTGATGGCCAGCTTGATGTCTTCAACCGAATAGCCCCACGGCTTGCAGTCAATGCACAGCTTGATCGTCTTCGCGCCGAACAGCATGTTCTCACGGATTGCGCGGACTATTTCGTCCGGGCTGTTCGCGTCAATGTACTCAGGGAACATGATGTTGTGATACTTGTACATCTCCGGCGTAGGCCAGAACTGCCCGCCCGTGCTGCCAATCATCGGTCCTGACGGGATCACGGTGGGGCCCGGCAGCCAGCCTTGCTCGATTGCCTGCCGCAGTGCCGCATCGGCGTAGAGCGCGTTATTGCCTACGTCACGAACGACGGTGAAGCCCGAGTTGAGAAGCTGAATGCCGTTAGACGCGGCCTGGATGGCGCGCAATGGAGTCGACTCCATAACGTAGGTGAGATAGTAATAATTGTTCTCCGGCTGCTCTTTGTAAGTCATCGCCATGTGCGTGTGCGCATCAACGAGACCGGGCAGCACCGTGAGCTTTGACAGATCAATGACCACCGCACCGGCTGGGATTGCGAGATTCGGGCCGACCGCCTTGATTTTCTCGCCCTCGATGAGGATCACCTGGTTGGTGGCCGCTGTCCCGGTTTCCGGGTCAATGAGCCGACCGGCCTTGATCGCTGTAATCGGAGCGGGCTGCGCCTGCACCGCTGCCACGCCCACCAACAATACCACCAAAAGCAAACAGAAAATTCCTGCGCGTTTCTTCATCTATTCCTCCTTTGTATCATGTGCTTAACGGATGGCGGCTAAGCTGCCGCATTGATAACTTTCAAATTGTACTACTCGAAACAAGTTCATTGTGTATGGTTTCGAGATAATGGTTTTATTTGATTTGATGTGCCGCAAAACGCCCTAACAAAATGAAACTTTGCTTGCC
>JBEKOB010000030.1:0-48166 GCA_049522195.1 Bacteroidota bacterium | reverse complement strand
ATTCCTCACAGCGTTTTGGGTTCCGAACACGATTACAGCAGGATGGACAAACAGGGCAATCAGGTCGAATCACCCCGATAGAAAGGAATTTCTGTGAACCGGCATTCTCATTATCGACGGAGAGCGATTGTTATAATGCTCCTTTGTTGTTCTGCTTGTCTCTGGGGTCAGCAATCGAAGAAGCCGAATCCGATCACACCAGAAATAGTTGAGCAGGCCCAGAAAATCATGGGCCTCAACTTCGATGCTGCGAAGCGCGACTCGATGCTCGAGAACCTTGCTGACCAGCTTGAAAGCTACGACAAATTGCGGGCGATCAATCTCCCCAACAGTATTCCGCCGGCGGTTCTGTTCAATCCGATTCCCGCCGGCTTCCAGTTCGAAAAGGCGAGAAAGCCGTTCAAGATGAGCCGGCAGGGTAAAGTTCTCATGCCGAAAAACATCGAGGAACTCGCCTTCTATTCCGTCGGTCAGCTTGCAGAATTGATACGAACCCGCAAGGTGACGTCAGAACAGCTGACAATCATGTACTTGAATCGGCTGAAGAAATACGGACCGAAGCTGGAATGCTATGTCACTCTCACTGGTGATCTCGCCCTCAGGCAGGCAAAACAAGCAGACCAGGAAATCGCGAAAGGGAAATACCGGGGGCCGCTCCACGGCATTCCGTTCGGTGTCAAGGACCTGCTATCCGTGAAAGGTTACAGGACGACGTGGGGCTCTGTGCCGTACAAGGAACAGGTAATCGATGAAGACGCAACAGTTGTGAAACGGCTGGAAGATGCGGGAGCGGTGCTGGTGGCAAAGTTCACGATGGGGGAACTGGCCATGGGTGATGTCTGGTTCGGCGGAAGGACTCGCAATCCGTGGAATTACAAACAGGGCTCCAGCGGCTCGTCGGCAGGATCTGCTTCAGCGACCGCCGCAGGACTGGTGGGCTTTTCTATCGGGACCGAGACGCTTGGCTCGATCGTTTCGCCAGCGACACGCTGTGGGACAACCGGTTTACGACCGACCTACGGACGCGTCAGCCGGACCGGCGCGATGGCATTGAGCTGGTCTATGGACAAGATCGGTCCGATTTGCCGTACGGTGGAAGATTGCGCTCTTGTCTTCAACGCCATCTATGGCCCCGATGGAGTAGATCAAACTCTCTACGACGCCCCATTCAACTACGATCCGAAGGTGGATTGGAAAAAAATCCGGATTGGATATTTGAATACGGAGTTTGACAGTGTGAAGTTCAACAAAGCGATAAGCGATTCAGCGCTGGCAGTACTCAGAGGTCTCGGGGCGAACCTCATACCGATAGAACTTCCGAAGACGTCCGTCGAGGGACTTTCGGTCATTCTGGATGCAGAAGCTGCAGCGGCATTTGATGATTTGACCCGCAGCGGCAAGGATGACATGCTGGTGCGCCAGAACAAAGGAGCATGGCCGAATTCTTTCCGGAGTTCGCGCTTCATCCCCGCGGTGGAGTACATCCAGGCGAACCGCGTGCGGTATCTCGTGATCCAGGAAATGCAGAAGCTGATGAAGAACATCGATGTCTATGTCGTGCCATCATTTGGAGGAAGCAATCTTCTGCTGACGAACCTCACGGGCAACCCGTGTGTTGTACTACCAGACGGTTTCACCAAAGAAGGGACACCGACGAGCATCAGCTTCATTGGCCAGCTGTTTGGAGAGGCAAAACTCTTGGCGGTGGCGAAGCAGTTCCAGGATGCAACGGATTATCATCTGAAGCATCCAAGACTTGAAGAGTAGAATCAAAACATGAACCGCCAAGACGCCAAGAAAAATAATAGAAATGAACCAGACGAAGAACTGGATCAGCTTGCACGCGATGTCATCGGGGCTGCTATCGAGGTACACAGAGTTCTTGGCCCAGGCTTTCTTGAATCGATGTACGAAGAAGCTCTGAGTATAGAGCTCAAACTGAGGGGAATACCATTCAAACGTCAGGTGAGTCTGGGTGTTGAGTACAAAGGTGAGCGCGTGGGAGAGGGAAAAATGGATCTGTTGGTGAAAGATGCTTTGATCGTGGAATTGAAGACAGTTGACAGTTTAGCACCAATCCACAAGGCTCAGGCAATTTCATATCTCAAAGCGACAGGATATAAGCTGGCATTACTCATCAACTTCAATGTTCCAGTACTGAAAGACGGCATAAAGAGGATTATTCTCTCATAATATCTTGGCGTCCTTGGCGACTTGGCGGTTAGAAGGAAACGGTAAATGCCCAAAGCCCAAACCACCTTTGCAAAAATCAGTGACGAGAAGGTCAAGGAAAAGACCGGCAAGACCTGGAAGCAATGGTCCAAGATCATCGACGGACTTGACATCGAGACAAACGGGCACAGGTTTGTCGTGATGACAGTGTTCAACAAATACAAACTGAACCCATGGTGGTCGCAGGCGGTTACGATCCACTATGAATGGGAGCATGGCCTCCGGACAGTGAAGAACCAACGCGAGGCGATGCCGAAACACCCGCTCTTCAAGAATCCTCCGAAGAAACGCACCCATCCCGTCTAAATTTCAACATTCCAAGGGAGTCCGCCATGCGACGAATCGAGTTCTTGACGTTGATGCTGTTTGTAGCGCTCTTCTCGGTTTCAGAAGCACAGGATCGCTCGACGTTCACCGTCGGTACGGCGACAGCGGCGCGTGGTCGAACCGTTACGGGAGTAATCGAAGTCCCGCGGGGGATTGACACCTCAACGAGTATCCCCGTCGCGGTTGTCCATGGTTCCCGTCCCGGTCCGGTTCTTGCTCTTGTTGCCGGAGCCCATGGAACGGAGTATACGTCAATCATTGCTCTCGAAAAGTTGATCGGAATCCTGAACCCGTCAGAAATCGCCGGCACGGTGATCATTGTTCCGCTCGTGAATATTCAATCGTTCGAGCGAAAGGTACCACACATAAACCCAATCGACGGCGTCAGCATGAACCGGATGTATCCCGGCAAACCCAATGGCACGCAGACCGAAAGGGTTTCCTACCTTATTACAAAGCAAGTCGTCGAGCAGTGTGATCATCTCATTGATCTTCACGGTGGCGATCTCGATGAAAGCCTGCGCCCCTACAGCTACTGGACAAAGACCGGCAATGAGGTGCAGGATAAAATCTCAAAGGAAATGGTTCTTGCCTTCGGACTCGATCATATCATTATTTCTGCCGACAGACCGAAGGACTCCAATGCTTCACGTTATCTCGAAAACACAGCAACGACCCGCGGTAAACCCTCCATCACCGTTGAAGCCGGACATGCCGGTACGGTCGAGCCAGACGATCTTCAGGCACTTATGAACGGGTGTCTCAATGTCATGCGCTACCTGAAGATGCTTCCGGGTACTGTCACGCCGGTCAGTCATCCTGTGTGGATAGAAACGATCGCATCTGTCATGAGTGAGCAAACAGGGATATTCTATCCGCTGGTGCGCAGAGGGACGTATGTTGAACGGGGGATGAAGATAGGGTACGTAACCGACTACATCGGAAAGACAATCTATGAAGCGACATCTCCCTCAGCCGGTATCGTGCTCTACATCTGCGCGGTTCCGTCTATGAGAAAGGGAGAAACGATTGCCAATGTCGGTATTGTTGCGAATCCAGAATCAGTCAAGTGACCAGGTAAACAGCGGATGAGATACAGTCGTACATCTATTCTCTACTTGATCACGGTGTTGTTTTTCATCGGCGGATGTAATTCGTACATCTCGCGCATTGTCCTGCAGTCCTTCGGCAGGATCGGAGAGACGATTCCGGATCCGCCGCACATGATCACGACGCCGATCCTTCCGAACGTGAACCTCGCGGTCTCGTGGGCTGGTCATGCAACGGTGCTCATCCAGATTCACGACAAGATCATCATCACCGATCCGTTTTTGACAAACACGCTCGGCCTCGTTGTTAAACGGTACGTCAAGTCAGGACTCGATCCGACGCTTCTCTCAAAGGTCGATGTCACGCTCATCTCCCATATTCATTTCGATCATTTCAGTTACGGCAGTCTCGAGATGTTACCGAAGAACGGCATACTGGCAGTTCCGCTGGGAGCAGCCGAGTATACTCCTGACTTCGGATTCAAAGAAGTGGACGAGATGAAGCCGTGGCAAATGATTGAGAGGGATGGAGTGAAAATCACAGCAGTACCTGTGCAGCATTTCGCCGGGCGGTACGGCTTTGACGGGGCGTGGATGGGGAGGCTGGGCTATACCGGATATATCATCCAATACAAGGAATACACGGTCTTCTTTGCAGGAGACACGGGCTACAATCCAGAAATGTTCAAAGAGATTGGCCGCCGCTTCGACATCGATCTTGCACTCATCCCGATCGCGCCCGGATCTGCTGCCGGATTGGGGTCAAGTGTTCATGCAAATCCCCGCGGCGCGTTGGAGATCTTCAAGGATGTGCGCGCAAAGCTCATGATGCCGATCCACTTCGGCACACTCTTCTACGGGCCAACCACGAATCCGCACGAATCGATTGACTTGCTTCGCCAGGTGGCTGCACAACAGAATCTCTCGGACAAAATCATTGGTCTGGAGGTGGGCGAACAGCGCATTTTGTTCTGAAGCTCCCAGCCGCGACGCAAACACCGTCTGGGTAGAAAACCCGCCTGCCCCTCCATTCTTAAGCAACTTTGCTTTTAACCGTATCGGTAATCGCCCATTCCCAACCTAAGAGTGCCTTCTTGCGCGCTGATCCCCAATGATAATTTCCTATCACGCCCGCCTGCTGAATGACCCTGTGGCATGGGATGATGTACGCGATAGGATTATCGCCGACGGCTGTTCCCACGGCTCGGCTGGCTTTCGGATTTCCAATTGTGCTCGCAACATCTTCGTAGGATAAAACACTCCCCTCCGGTATTCTCATCAACGCTTCCCAAACCTTAATCTGGAAGTTTGTTCCTTTCAGGAGAAGTGGGAGCGGTTTCTGCGAGCTTCGCCTTGTCCGGGAAAAGAGCCGATCAACGTACGGCTGCGTGGAGCGCGGTTCCTCGGAGAATTTTGCTCCGGGCCATCGGTCGCGAAGCTCCGCCAGGACTTGCATTCTCTTGCCTGTTGGAACAAACGAGAGTCCGCATATCCCCCGCTGCGTGACTGCCAGCAGGCATTCTCCGAACATCGTCGGATGAAATCCGTACTGAATTGTCAGTCCCGCTCCTTCGTTCTTGAATTCGCCCGGCGTCATTGCCTCCACGGTAATAAAAAGGTCGTGAAGTCTTCCCGGACTGGAAAGCCCGGTTTCGAATGTTGTGTCAAGGAGGGAGCGCGATTCTTTGAGGACTCGTTTTGCATGCTCGACGGTCAGATACTGAAGGAATTTCTTGGGACTGATTGCCACCCATCGTGAGAAGAGGCGTTGAAAATGATACTCGCTGAGATGAATAGATTGTGCGATATCTTTCAGGTCGGGCTGACGCGTGTGGTTCGATTGAAGGAACGTGATTGCGCGTTCAATGCGGAGATAATCAACCGATGCCTGAGTTGAGTTCTTGATTGTCATATCCGTTTTCTTCTCCTATTGTTTCCTTTCACGATAGAAGAATGTTCCGATAACAACCACCCGAATCTTGCTAAGTTGAAGCCAGGTTTTTCAAACCTATTCAGGAGCGACTGCCAGCGTCGAGCGCCGATTCACGAGCCACACTCCGGCGAGAATGAGCGCCCCGCCGACAAATGCTGCTATAAAGAGCGGTTCTTGCAGGAGCAGTGCTGCGACAACAACTGCCACGAGAGGTTCGATATACAGAAAGGAGCCAACCTGAGAGGCGCTCAACGCTTTCAACGCGTCGTACCAGAAAACGTATGCAAATCCAGAGCAAACGATCCCGAGGAACAGCAAACTGATCCAACCTATCATTGAAATATTCGCAATCTCTCTTACATGGTTAAGAGTGAAGAACCACACAGACGTACATATCCAGCCAAACAGCATGACGAAAAACATCATCTGGGTGGCTGGGTGATTCTTCAGAGCTTTGCGGGAGAGGACCGAGAAGACCGCCCAGTTCACTGCGCTGATCAGGACGAGGAAGTCGCCAAATGTGCCGAGTTTGCCGAGCAGAATCGACTGGAGCTCGCCGTGGGACACCACAAGGATCACACCGACTGTCGCAATCAGTATGCCCGCGATTCGATCCCAACCCAGGCGCTCCTTGAGCATAACGCGCCCGAGGAGCGCGATGAAAATGGGAATTGTGGTAATGATCCAGGCTGTCGTGGTCGCTTTGGCAGTCACCAGTCCGGTAACCTGGAGCCATTGATGAAAGGTAATGCCGAGGAATCCGAGAAGTGCGAAGTAGCCGAGTTCACGACGGGGTGGGAGAGAAAGCTCCTTTCGCTGGATAACAAATCCGCCAAGGATGATTACCCCGATGCCAAATCGGAGCCAGATGACAACCACCGGAGAAACTTCTCTCAAGGCAAGTTTGGTCGCGATGAATGAGGCTCCCCAAACGACGACTGCAAAAGTTGACTTCAGGAGCGCACTCAATCCATGTGAGGATATACTCATCTTTAGAGGATCACAGTGTGAGGAAAAACTTCAGGTTTGGCGGCTGAATGGTCGATGCAGTTTATCCTCGAGGTGAGATTTGACCAGCGGCCATTCGGAATTGATGATGCTGAAGTACACCGTATGCCGGATGCGCCCTGAATAGGTAAGCATGTGGTTACGGAATATACCTTCTTCCCGGGCTCCCAGGCGCAAAATTGCGTTCCTCGACCGTTCGTTCAGAGAATCCGTTTTGAATGAAACCCGGATGCATCCAAGCTTCTCAAAAGCGTATTCGAGCATCAGATACTTTGCCTCGGTGTTCATGGGTGTTCTTTGCCATCGCTGGCCGAGCCATGTCCACCCAATCTCCACGCTCATATTCTCATGGTCGATATTTCCAAATCGAGTGCTGCCAACGATCGTGCCTGAAGAGCGCTCCACGGTGGCAAAGGGGAGAGCGCTTCCCTGATCCTGTGTCCGCAGGGCTGTCAGAACGTAGTTACGCATGTCATCACGCTTGCGCTGAATGTTGGTCGTCCAGCGCTAGAGTTCAGGATCGAGTCCCACTTCACACAGCCCCGGGAGATGTTCCAGGGTCAGCGGTTCGAGGCGGGCGTAGACTCCTTCAAGTGTAACGGGTTTGACTTCCATTGGGTATCAGACCGAGACTCTCACGATGACCGATGCGGGCGCTGAGTTGGCTTGAAAAGACCTTCCGCCTTTGCGCCGAGCAAGCCGGCCTGCACAGATCGCTGATCGGCGAATGAGAGGTTGCGAATCATGCGTGAGGTCAACGGTTTGAATTTCTGAATCTCATCAAGCTTCTCACCGATTGCATCAAGTGCTTCGTCGTTCGTCATCCAGCCAAGCCGGTCAAACGCCGTAAGATTGAGAGGTCTTGTGTATGCTCTCATCGTTTTCTCGCCGATCGCATTGAAGAAATCTTCAAAGTAGGAAAGGATCAGCTCGCGCAGCGTACGGTACACAGGCTCGCGAAACCGGAGTCCGCTGTAATTCGATTTTGCCACGGCGCCCCAGTGGCCCCGCACCTTGTAGAGCGCGAGAAGATGGTCGTCATCATTATCGTTCGGAATGATGTCCGTGATTAGTGGAGGGTGGCCGATGCGTCGCAGCACCGCAGCTGCGAACAAGGCGCCGTCGAAGCAATGACCTTTCCTGTCTCGCAGGACAGTGAGCGGGCACCGGTACCGTTCTTCCTCGCTGTATTCGATGGAGTCGAGAAAAGTCTGGATGTGTGATGGAGTCGTAAGGCCCGCGAGGAGACGCGATTCGGAACGGGTGAGTAACCTGTCGAATTCAGTGAATTGTTTCATTGAAACCCGATCGAAGTGGTTGTCAGGAGTGTGCCTGACAAGTCCGAATGTCCAACACCCAATGTCGAATTACGAAGTGTGTTGCTACTTCAGCACCATGAGCTTTCGTGTGGCGCGAAAATCACCTGCCTCTAAACGATAAAAGTACACTCCGCTTGGATATTGCGAAGCATCCCACCGGACTGTATATGTTCCCGGCTGGTGAACCTCGTTCGCAAGCGTAGCGACCTCCCTTCCAAGAATATCGAATATTTTGAGCGTCACCAAGCTGAAAGCTGACAGCTGATAGCTGATAGCTGTTGATGGATTAAACGGATTCGGATAATTCTGCCTGAGCTCGTACTGTAACGGCACGGACGCACCGTTTTCCGCAATTCCAACGGTTAGACGCCGCCACTTTGCTTTAGCCGCATCTGCATTTTGCTGGAGGTTTGCAAGTGAGCTATCCCCAGCGACAAGGGCGAAAGAAACCGTTCGCGATGAGCCCGGTGCGATTGTGTAAGGTCCGGAGGAAATCGCGTGGTGGATGTCGGCTGGTCCAGCTGAGCTTGATGCAAATCCACCGGTCATCCAAGCCCATTTCGCAGCACGTGACACATCAAGGTTCCCGTCATTGACCAAGGACCGGAATGATACGGCGCTGTCCAGTGCACGTATCCCGAGGTATTCTCGAAGACCGCCGACCTTGCTGCTGAAAGCATAACCAAGACTCCTCGTAGGATCATAGCGCGAATAATTCAAATTGACCTCTGTATCGCTTTTTCCGATGTCCCAATCCAGAAAGATCCCTGCGTACAAGTTGTTGAGCGTCGTGGAGCTCGTGTTCTGGATCTCGTACTGAAGGATGATGTACTTTGAATCGACTGGATCGGAATACGCGTACGAATGCATTTTGACCTGCAGGCCAATTCTGTTCGCGGCCAACGCAGCACTATCGCTGAACGTCGTGAATCCATCCTGATCTGAAGTGGCACCAGGTGATTTCAAGGTGAAGAAGCCGCTTGAGGCGAGGTCTTCATCTTGGCCCCCTGCGACGTTTCTGACGACATCAACCAATTGCGTGGAAGATGTCCCAATCATCAATCCCCCCTCAAACAGATGATTGAGTCCGTGGAACACGAATCCGACCCCCTGAGTGTTGTCAGGAAAATCGTAAAATCCCAAACGGCCGTTGTTCGTGAGAGTAAGCTGGATGTCGTTCACGTCCTGCGTGGCAAAGGTTGGGTTCACCAGGAACGTAATGATCTGCATATCCGTGAACTCTCCATCGTTGAATGTCAGTATCAGGTGTCCCTCGAAGCTCGGTGGCACGGATGGCTGGACATACACGCGGAACGGAGCCGACGTGTTGCTTGTGCTGTCGAGCGTTCTGAGTGAGCCTACCGGAAATCTCCCCTGTGTGACAACGAGGTAGGGGGAATCGGAGGTCATTAAGATGAGCGCCGAAGGCGATGTCTGAGCAAGGAAATTCCTGTATGCACAAACCACACTGAGGGTTTCGGCCGGTTGCGCAACTCCGTTTCCATTTCCCCCGGGGCGAGAGTCGCCGATAGCATAGGATTGCAGGCGCACCGAAGGGAGGGTTGAGTCTGTAAGAGCCCGATAGGCGTTGATGCGTCCGCGTCCCAGTGCGCCAGCAAATCCGGTGTTCAAAGCATCGATATTGTCGCATGTGACCCTCACCTGCTCTGCAACTTGGAGATTTGTGTACGATGGAAATTTTACCTTCACCAAAGCCGCGAGAGCAGCAGTGAGAGGACTAGCCATGGAAGTCCCGCTCACGTATTCATAATCATCCACAATTCGACCCGTCTTGGAATCAACTGTGAACAAAGTACTCAAGATATTTTCGCCTGGCGCACAGACGTCGATGTTGCTCCCGTAAGCCGAAAACGAAGACAGCTTATCACTGGCATCTGTCGAGGCAACACTGAGGGCACCACGATAATCAGCAGGAGAGGAAAATGCGTCAGCAATGTAGTTGCCGGCCGCGGCGACAACTAGTGATCCGTGCTGAGTCGCGTAATCAATGATATCCTGCTCTGTTTGAGCGCCTCCGGCTCCTCCCCAGCTGCAGTTGATAATCTTTGCCCCCATATTGACCGCATACACGATACCTTGATAGCCCGCTATGACGTAGGCCTCTCCGCCAGGCCCCGTGTAATCGTCATCCGCCGTCGTCTTGATCGCGAGGATCCTGCATTTTGATGCGAGAGAAGCCACGCCAATCAGGTTGTTGGTTACTGCGGCAACAATGCCGGCGACATGTGTCCCATGATTGTTATTGGCACCTATTGGTGACGGATCGTTATCCCCTTTTGTGGTGGATGGGTCGAACGTCTCGTACTGTGCGCCAACAAGATCCCAACCGTGCCAATCATCAACATACCCATCGCCGTCGTCATCAATACCATTGAATCGTTTGTCATTCCCCTGCGCATCCAGACCTGTTTCGCCATGATTGATCCAGATGTTGGCCTGAAGATCCGGGTGGTCGAGTTTAACGCCGCTATCGACAATCGCAACAACAACGGTGGAATCTCCCTGCGTAATGTCCCACGCCGCGGGGGCATTGATTTGTTTCAAATTCCACTGAAAGCTGTACAGAGGATCGTTCGCTGTAGACGACTGTCCGGACAGAGTCTGGATAAACCAGGGCTCTGCGTACTGCACTTCAGGGAGTTTGGAGAGTTCTTCAGCAAGTGTGAATGGATCGTTTGGAGAAGAATACGCGACGGTATAGAATAAGGAGAGGTCAACTTCGCCCGGCTTTTGCGGCGTAGATGCAGTCGCGAACATTTGAGAATAACCAACACCCATCGCCCGAGAGAGAACGCGATCGATCGATTCGATACCGAACACCGATTTCGAAAGCGATGTCGTTGTTTGCGGCATTAGCTTGACGATCACACGATTAGGGAGGTAGAGACTGTTTTGCCGGTTCTTCAAGACGACGCCCGGAACACCGTCGAGTGGCAAATGTTTGACGACGACGGTTCCCTGCTTCGCACCACCGAACACAAGACAGGTCACGGCAAGAGACAAAACAGTCAGTTTTAGCGCAAGAAGTCGCATGATACTCCTTCAATCCATTATCCTTGTTCCGTACAACACTTTCAGGGGCAGGGACGTTTCAGCGAGAACAGTCTCCCCCGAGTTCTCGTGCAATCCAGGGCAATCGGTAGGTCATTGATTCAATTGAACTTGAAAGAATGTAGGGACAAACGGAAAGGGAAGCAACAAAAGACAAACAACTGGTTTCGCCCTCGAGCGGATGGAACCAAGTTCGTAAGTCAGGGGTTAGATGGACGGTTGAGGTGTCGTGCGGTGTCAAGGTACAGAGCCGTTACGAACAAGAACTGGCCGACATCATTGTTGGCCACGCAAAGAAAATTCACAGGATGGTTGGGTGGTTGAATCGACAGGCTGAACATTCCACACATAAGGAGAAACAAATGCCAAAATGTCCGTACTGCAAACAAGCGATCACTTTGGAAAAGACCACAAGAGAATCTGCCGAATCCACCGAAGAAGTACACAAAGACGTATCTGGGTTGGTAAAGAAAGAAATCATGTACTCCTGTCCGCATTGTGAATCCGTCCTGGGATTCGGCTTTTTCATAGGCGGTCTCCTTACTGGCAGACCTTAAGTCTCTTTGCTGTCATACGTGCACACCTGCCGTCATACCGCCCAACCGAGCGGTTGACCTGATGAGAGAGTTGTTGGTTCAACTTGCCGTGCTGCCATGTTTTGATGGATATAGATGATCATCGCGAGTGCGAGTTCGGTGTGTCAGTGGGGATCACGTCGCCGCAGATGAGCTCTGATTGATCTCACTGCGAAAGGAGTGAAATCGAAGATGTGTACAGGGTGCATCGAAGAGGGTAAAGAAGGAAAAATCGAAGGCAGGTGTCGGCCTGCCGGTCTTTGCTCAAGAGCCCCGGCGTGCACGTCGGGGCTCCTTTGTTTCGAACCAACTTGTCTCTGTGGATCGTCGTGCGGATTACACTTTGAATGGGGAACCGAGATGATAGCGGAGCCGTTTTGCCAGGTGAGGTCCATCGATTGGTTTCACAATGAACTCATTTGCCCCGCAGGCTGCTGCTGATGCGGAATCAGACTCACTGCGCAATGCAGTGATGATGAGAACGGGGAGCTTCTTCGTCTTTTCGTTCTCGCGAATTCGACGGCATGTTTCAAACCCGCTTATCCCGGGCATCACCAGATCGAGCAAGACCAGATCCGGCTCTTCCTTCTGAATCTTCTCGAGCGCCTCCTGGCCGTTTGTTGCACTCACGAATTCGTATCCCGCATTCGACACGTGCCGCTGCAGAACAGAAACCATACTTGCCTCATCGTCGACAATCAAAACCTTCTTGCGTTGTTCGGTGACCATGGGTACCTCAGAGTATTCTTGAGCGGGACTAGTTCCAAGCTATGAAAGATGCGCACGAATAACAAGGGAGCTTACCGAGGTCGGGTGCCCGAGGCACCGGGGGTAGAACTTTTGAATGGCAAAGGGGCATTGCCGAAAAAACGCAATACAAACGGGCAGATTTCGAATTGATTTGGATACCATCGTTATTTCAAGTATTTTAATAATGGGAATGCTGAGTCGATAGTTGTGGGGTCTGACTGATCCCATCTGCTGACGGACTCCGGATGAAAGGCGGATGCCTCTCTGCCGCAGTCAAAGGCTTCACCGGATTTGCTTCACCTTGCCAACCACAGTTGCCTTCCTCCGACGATATGACTCGTCACAGGGCTCGCCACCGCGGCCGGCACTCATGTTTTCCATCTCTCAATTTTCACGGAGGTCTGTATGAAGCTCTATGTTGGCAACTTGTCGCGCGATGTCACTGAAGATGACTTGCGGGGGGCGTTTCAACCCTTTGGGACTCTCGATTCGGTGAGCATCATCAAAGATCGCTCTAATAACGTCTCCAAGGGATTTGGTTTCGTCGAAATGTCTGTGAAGGCGGAAGCTGAAGCAGCCATTGCCGGTCTCCATGGCAAAGAATTCATGGGCCGATCGATGGACGTAAACGAAGCCAGACCGCGTCCCGAACATGGTCGATCCGGTGGTGGTGGCGGTTCCCGCGGAGGGTACAAAGGTGGTGGTGGCGGTCGTCGATACTAGATTCTGTTCTAACTGGAAACCTGTGGTTGGGTCTCATCCATTGTCCGCGGAAGTTGGACGGTCGAATGAAGCCCCGGCAGGTCAGAACATCACATCAGCACATCTTCTATGAAATAGAAAACCCCGCCTTTTGAGCGGGGTTTTTCTTTTCGGTTTCGAAGTCTAAATTAGACAACAGAGACATTCGACGCCTGAAGGCCCTTGGGGCCCTTCTCGACATCGAATTCAACCGCATCTCCTTCGTTCAGGCTTTTGAATCCACCGCCTGTAATCGCCTTGAAGTGGACAAATACATCTTCTCCACCCTGACGTGAGATAAAGCCGAAACCTTTTGCTGCGTTGAACCATTTGACTGTTCCTTTTTCCATGGAACACGTCCTTTCTTGTATTGTGTACAACCCGACTCTACCGTCGGGCAAGGTGTACGCCGAACATACGGACTTCTAAACTACTCATCGCTGCCCGAGGGTTAACTCGAGAGCCTCATCTGTCAACGGCGTTTCGACCTTGGAAGGTTTCGTGCGGTTCGTCAGCAGTTCCGCTTTTCGGTATCTTGTTTGTTGGCAAGGTCCCTGAAGCGGGAGATTCTGGAGGCGTGCCCACCATGCACAAAAGGTGCGGATGGGCTCTCCCGAAAGAGAATAGACGGTGTACTGTTTTTTGACATCAATAAGATAGCGAAAATTCGGATCAGTTCCTAGTTGAATCACAACATTGACAATCTCCGCTGCCGTAGAGTCAAGTCCATTGCCCTGAACGCCTTACACTGGAATTAAGTGTGTCATAGACTCCAAAGAGTTGGTTCTGTCCGCTTTGTCGCCTATATTTTGTCTTACGGCCCCCTCTGTCGCGGGACGAATACCTGGGATCAGAAATCATCTGAGGCAATGAAGAACGAGGAAACTGGTTCGTTAGCATCGAAGCTCAACCCTGCTGTGCCGCGGCACTATCTGTTTGCCGTCGCCGGAGTTCTCTGGACGATTGCCGGAGCGCTGCTGTGCGTCCGCGGGGAAATCTGGCTCGAGGTGTTTCCAATAGGAACAGAGTTCGCGTTGGAAGCGCTCAGTATCGCATTGGCAATTGCCGGTTATTTCTTTTTCTTCGTGAAGGTGGTGCAAAAGAACATCGACCGCATTGGCAGGCTGCCTGATCGTGCATGTTTCTTCGCATTCACCGCGTGGCATGGATACATCATGATAGCGGTGATGATGATGATCGGCATCTCCCTGCGCAATGCGTCGATACCGAAATACTTCCTTTCCATTCCTTATATCGCCATGGGCGGCATCCTACTGATCGGGAGTCTTAGGTTCTACAGGCGGTTTTTCACAGCTCTTGCTGGGTAAAGGGACTTGGCCCATCTTGTGATCGGGTGATCGGGTCATCGGGTGATCGGGCCATCTGATGATCGACGCATCAGGTGTCCAGCACGCATGTACCGAATGCCCATTTCATTCGTGCATACAGCAGGTCTTCTCATTATCTTCTAAGCACAACCCCGTTGAACGCAAACCACTGGCTGCCATGAAGACTTTCAGAATCCCGTTTCTCCTTTCTTTGCTCGTCTCTTTCGTTCTCTCCGGATGCGGCATCCTCCGCACACTGGGTCTCAGTCGGCCGACACCCGTGGAAAAAATTGCTGAATTCAAATCCGACGTTCTTGCGAAGAAATTCACATTCGAGCTTCCGCCGAGAACGCGCGTTGACACAGTGAAAATCGATTCAGCCCGGAAGATTGTCGAAGTCTACTTCAACGACGCATTTGCCGGAATTCCTTACCGGAATGACAACGTGAAGGAAGTCTACCGTCAGGTACAGACATTCTTCGCGGACTACTTTGAAGGTTATACAATCACTGTAATGGCGCTCCGCCGGCCGCTTGAGCAACTCGTGCCGAACTACTTCCGAGCCGATACCTCGCAATACGATAAAACGCGGCTCCCGATCGCCAGAACCGAAAGACCGTTGCCGGTAGTGCGGAACGTGAGTAAACCGTTTCAGCCGTCGAAAGGACTCCGGGACCACAATATCGGTGTGTGGAACAGTCACGGCTGGTACTACAACCGTGAACTGGATCGATGGGAATGGCAACGGCCCCGACTGTTCATGATGGTGGAAGATCTCATACCGACGTCGTTTGTCCTTCCGTATCTCGTTCCGATGCTGGAAAATGCCGGAGCGATCGTGTTCGTGCCGCGTGAGCGGGACTTCCAGACGAATGAAGTGATGGTGGACAATGATTCGCCCTCATCGGGCTACTCGGAATTATCACAGCAGGCCGCGCGTTGGGAAAACGGTCAGGGATCTGGATTCGCTGTTGGCACGCCGCCGTATGGTCCCGGCGTCAACCCATTTACGCAGGGAACGTATCGCATTATCGGATCAGAATATTCCGCGACGGCCGAGGCAGCATGGGTGCCACAAATACCCGAGACCGGAGAGTACGCCGTGTACATCTCCTATAGCTCATCAGATAGTAGCGTTGTTGATGCACACTATGCAGTTCACCATCTTGGCGGCACAACGGAATTCATTGTGAACCAGCGCATCGGCGGCGGCACCTGGATCTACCTTGGAACATTCAAATTCTCCGAAGGGCGGAACCGTGCATCAGGATGTGTCGTGCTTACGAATGAGAGTCACGGTACCGCCGGAGTCGTTTCGGCCGACGGTGTCCGGTTTGGCGGTGGCATGGGGATCATCGCGCGGAATGGCAAAGCGAGCGGCCGCCCCAAATATGTCGAAGGGAGCCGCTACTACCTTCAATTCGCCGGCATGCCTGACACACTCGTCTACAATTTCACCAACGACAAGGATGATTATCGGGACGATTATCAAAGCCGACCGGAGTATCTGAATTTCCTCACCGGCACGCCATACGGTCCAAACAAGAAAAGAGATGAAAAGGGACTGGGCATCCCGATCGACCTCTCCATGGCGCTTCATACAGACGCGGGAATCACAAATAATGACACAACCATTGGTACGCTCTCTATTTATAGCATCCCGGATGCAAGAAGAGCGATTGTTTTTCCCGACAGCGTTTCTCGCTTCGCCAACCGTGACCTGGCCGATTTGGTGCAAACACAGGTGGTGAACGATGTTCGAGCGAAGTACGATCCCGCATGGCAGCGACGCCAGCTGATGAACTCAAATTATGCAGAAGCGGTGCGCCCGAACATGCCATCACTCTTACTCGAGCTTCTGTCGCATCAGAACTATCTCGACATGAAATTCGTGCTGGACCCGCGGTTTCGCTTTGATGTGGCCCGATCGATTTACAAAGGGATGCTTCGATTCCTCGCCACGGAACATCAAACGCCGTACCTTGTCCAGCCACTTCCGGTGACACACTTTTCGGCAGAGCTTGATGCAGACGGAAATGCGGTGCTGAAATGGAAAATGCATCTCGATCCGATCGAACTGACTGCGATAGCGAATCATTACATCATCTATACAAGACAGGATGATGGGGGGTTTGACAACGGCGTTCTCGTTGATACTCCCTACGCAGTCATGAAAGATCTGAAGGCCGGCGTCATCTACAGTTTCAAAGTCACAGCAGTCAACGACGGTGGGGAGAGTTTTCCATCCGAGATTCTGGCCGTGTGTTTGCAGCCCAACGGTGGGAAACCGGTACTCATTGTCAACGCGTTTCATCGCATATCAGGCCCCGGCATTGTGGAGGCGGGGCACTATGAAGGATTCGCCTCTTCGCTTGACCGTGGCGTGCCGGATCATTTTGAACCCGGATTTACAGGAGAGCAATTCGATTTCGATCGGTCATCTGCGTACCGATCGAACGACGGTCCCGGCCACGGAGCAAGTTTTTCGGACAACGAGGGGAAGGTAATCGCTGGAAATTCGTTTGACTACCCGTACATTCATGGTCAGGCAATCAAGGCGTGCGGGCTTTCCTTCTGCTCGGTGAGCAGCGAGGCTGTGATGGATTCAATGATCAGCCTGGGGAATTACAGTTTTGTAGATGTTATTCTTGGAAAGGAAAAGGAGACACCCTGGCCGAAGATGGTTGGTGACTCATCGCATCGCGTCCAATACAGAACCTTTCCGCCGAGTATGCAGGTCGCTCTTCGGCAGTACTGCGAAGCAGGTGGAAATCTTTTCCTTTCCGGTGCGTACATAGGAACAGATTTGTTCTCGCATCCAAAAGAAGACAGCGCCAGCATCAGGTTCGCTTGGAAAGTTCTCCATTTCGATTGGGCCGTAGGCCATGCGTCGCGCTCGGGGACAGTCTATTCTACAGCTGTATCGATCTTTCCCAATGATGAACGATTTGCCTTCAACACAGACTTGAACCGGGGAGTGTACATCGTGGAGTCGCCGGATGCAATCGTGCCGAGCGAGGGGAGCCGCCAGCTCCTGCGATATGACGGCAATCAGTTTGGAGCGGCGATCGGGTACAAGAAATCGTACGGCGTCGTGGCGATGGGATTTCCATTCGAAACAATCATCAGTGCGAGCGTGCGCTCACGGTTGATGAGCGGTGTTCTCATCTATCTCGGCCTGCTGTCACATTGACATTCATGAAGAACAGGACTACAACTCGACGGAAGTTTTTGAGGGAGACACTCTCCGGAATTATCTTCCTCTCGGCCGCGAAACTGGTTCCGGCGAATTTCCTCTTTGCCTCTGAACAAGATCAGGTCTCTGGTAATCTGCTTTTCTTCTCCCTGAAAGAATTCCTCATCTTTGAAGCCGTCGCCGAACGCATCATTGGACCGGCAACTCCAGGCCAGGTGCGCACGAAGGACGTTGGCGTCGCCGCCAGGGCTGATCAGTTTCTAGCAGGCGCTGACCCCGAGGTGCAGGACCAGATTCACCAGCTCCTCTCCGTCTTTAACGCTCCCTTGTTTACATTCCTCTTCGACTTTCGCATGTCAAGCTTTCTGAACATGACGCTGGCAGTCAAAGACTCCTATCTCCAAGACTGGATGACAAGCTCACTCGGATTTCGGCGGACCGGTTTTCAGGCTCTGAAGCGTGTATCGATGAGCATGTTTTACACAGACAGCCGTACATGGAAAGAGATCGGCTACGATGGCATGTTCATGCCGGAGGACCGCAAATGATTGTTCAGGGGAAAGAAATCAAGGGTCCTGTCCGCGAATCGGCCGATGTGTGCATCATCGGTTCAGGTTGCGGCGGCGGTGCGAGTGCCAAGGTGCTGGCAGAAGCCGGGAAGAAAGTCATCCTCCTGGAAGAAGGAGGATACTACACCTCTAGGCAATTTGACGGCACGGAGCAGACCGCGTACACACATCTCTACCAGCAACGGGCAGGACAAGCGACGGATGATCTCTCGGTAACTGTTTTGCAGGGACGCTGTGTGGGCGGCAGCTCGACGGTGAACTGGACAACATCCCTCCGGACGCCCGACTTCGTCCTTGAGGCATGGAAACACAAGCATGGCGTCCAGGGACTGTCGTCAGAAGAACTTGAGCCGTATTTCGAAAGAGTGGAGCAATATCTCGATATACATGAAGAACCGTTTGAGAATCACAACCCGAACAATCGTATCATTCTGGACGGTGCGAAGCAGCTCGGCTACCGGGCGAGCGCGGTTGGCCGAAATACCAAAGATTGTCAGAAATCCGGCGCGTGTGGTCTCGGATGCCCGTTTGACGCGAAGAAGACTGTTGCAATCACATATATTCCTGATGCTGTCACCGCAGGTGCCACTGTATTTGCCAATTTCCGGGCAAACAAGATTGACGTACGGGAAAAAACCAAAAGGGTTACCGGCATTGTCTTCGATGAACAGACCCAAAAGCCGAAGACGGATTTCGTCATCGAAGCCCCGATCGTGATTGTTGCCGCGTCGGCGATCAACTCACCGGTTCTCCTGCTGAAATCCGGCCTGGCGAACTCCAGCGGGGAAGTTGGCAGAAACCTGACATTTCACCTGACATCGGCAGTGCTTGGTTTGTATGAAAAGATCATGTACGGAGCCGGAGGCATTCCGCAGTCGGCGATGTGTGATGAGTTCCTGAACAAGAACGGGGATGGGGGAGGATTCTGGCTCGAAGCGGTGCCGATCTACCCGACGCTCGCTGGTCTTGCTCTCCCGGGCTTTGGTTCTGCTCACCGTGACAGGATGCACGCATACCCGAACATCGGGGCGACGATTGTCCTGGTGAAGGAGATTGATTCCAGCGGACGCGTAACGGTCAATGATGAAGGACGCGCGTCGATTTCCTATTCCTTGCGTGGGAGAGATCTCGAGTATCTAAAACAAGGCCTTGACGTCGCGGCGAGGGTACAGTTTGCCGCCGGAGCAAGAAAGGTGATGACACTGCATAGCATCCCGACAGAATTCCAATCGCCAGCAGAGATCTCGAAGAAACTGGCTTCGGCCGAATGGGGAACGAATGAGATCGCAATGTATAGCGCTCACCCGTTGGGAACGTGCCGAATGGGAGCAGATCCCCGGACGTCTGTCGTCGATTCGAACTGCCAATCTCACGACACCAAGGGGCTTTTCGTGATTGATGGGAGTGTGATGCCGACATCGCTTGGTGTTAATCCCCAGGTAACGATCCTCTCGATCGCCGAAAAGAGTGCGGAATGGCTTGTTGATCATTTCGATCAAGTCCGCTCGTCGTGAGAAAGCCGTGAATTGACTTTCCCTGAAATTCTCCCAACATTTGCGTTAAGCAATCTTGGTTCAAAGGTGAAAGAGCATCAGTCACAATCGTCAAGTGAGTATGACCTGAGAGGAGACCCGCAGATCGGCTGAGGAAGCAAGTCTGCGGGTTTTTCGTTTTGGACCCGTCATAGCACAGAAAGGAGGCTGCTATGATTCTGAAAAAGTTGGTCGAATTTCTCGATAAGAGTCAGATCAGATATGTGAACGTCACCCACTCAACGGCGTTCACCGCGCAGGATGTTGCCGAGTCTGCCCACATTCCCGGCAAGGAAATGGCAAAGACGGTGATCGTGTGGATGGACGGCGCGATGGCGATGGTCGTCTTGCCGGCGTCATCCATGATCGACTTTAACAAGCTGAAAGAGGTCAGCGGGGCAAAAAGCGTTGAGCTTGCCAGCGAATCGGAGTTCAAAGATCGATTCCCGGAATGCGAAATCGGTGCGATGCCCCCCTTCGGCAATCTCTTCAACACTCGCGTGTATGCAGACAAGATGCTCTCGGATGATCGCGAAATCTCCTTCAACGCGGGCTCGCACCACGAGCTGATCCGGTTACCGTATTCCGACTTTGAACGCCTCGTGAAACCTGGTATCGGCTCCTTTTCCATTTCGAAAAAGTAACATCTTCACACTTCTGTCTTCGTTCACAGAGGGCGATGCTCACTGGTATCGCTGAGAAAGGAACTGCGCATGCGCCGTATTGTAATCCCTCTCGTATGTTGCCTCTTCGGTTGTCTCTGGGTGGGTTCATCCGCAGCTCAGGAACGAACAACCATTCTCATCTCATACTACAGTCAGCAGGGGCACACGCGCGCGATGGCGGAGGCTGTTGCACGGGGAGCGCAGTCGGCGGGTGCGGTGACGGTGAAGCTTCTCAATGTCGATGAGACCACGAAGGAAGACCTGCTCGCGGCTGACGCAATCATTGTCGGGAGCCCGGTGCACAACGCGAATGCCTCGGCCGAGGTTGTCAATTTTATCAATCACTGGCCGTTCCAGGGAGCGCCGCTACGTGACAAGATTGGCGCTGCGTTCGTTACGGGGGGCGGAATCTCCGCGGGGGAGGAACTTGCCCAGCTCAACATCCTTCATTCGATGTTGATCTTTGGAATGATCGTCGTTGGTGGGCCCGACTGGACATCGGCTTTTGGGGCATCGGCCATCACCGGCGAGGCCCCTTTTGAGAAAACCGGCACCAATACGAGCGTTGCACCGGAATTCGTGAAGAAGGGGGAGGCACTCGGAAAGCGCGTTGCAGAATTGGCAGTGAAGTGGAAAAGAAATCGTTGACGGGTATCATATTCAACGATGCATGGCTAGACATGAAAGGGACGCAGCATGAAATCTTCAGGATCAAAAAAAGAAAAAATGAAAGTTACCTGGTTCGGTCACTCAGCGTTCCTCCTGCAGTCGCCAGGAGGAAAATCGGTACTGGTTGATCCCTGGCTCGAAAATCCGAAGGCACCACCAGAAGCAAAAGAGCTTACGACGGTTGATCTCATCCTGGTCACACACGGTCACTCCGATCATGTCGGCGAAACAATCCGGATTGCGCAGCGCACTCAGGCTCAGGTAGTTTCAATCCATGAAATCAGCCTGTACTTTCAGAAGCAAGGGGTTGTCGGAGCGCAGGGGATGAACAAAGGAGGGACACTCTCTATCGACGGTCTCAGGGTGACGATGGTAGACGCAAAGCACAGTTCCGGTCTCGAAGTCAGAGGGACCGTTGTTCCCGGCGGAGAGCCCGCGGGGTTCATCATAGAGTTTGAAAACGGTTTTCGAGCGTATCACGCGGGGGACACATCGGTCTTTGGCGACATGAAAATCATCGCTGAACTGTACAAACCGTCGCTTGCAATTCTGCCCATCGGCGGATTGTACACCATGGATCCGCGCGAAGCTGCGTATGCCTGCAAATTGTTGAAGCCAAAGCATGTCGTCGGCATGCACTACGGCACATTTCCGGTTCTTGCCGGAACACCGGCCGAGTTGAAAAAGCATCTCCCGGCGTCGATGAGAAAGATCGTTGTGGAGCTTCAACCTGGTCAGCCGGTCTCATTTGGGTGAGAGTCGCGTGAGCATCATCACAACCGGGTGCCGACAGAAAATTCCGATGGCAGCAGAAGATTCTCGCATTGATAAGGAGGTGGAGAAGGCTGAAAAGATTGAACAATCTCTCCATAAGGATTAGCGGTTACTGTGACGGCTGATGAAGTGTGGATGGTGCTACTTGCACTTCCGGTCAGTTACGAGTATAATTGAAATGAAGTCCCAAGCAATCATTTTGTAGGGAGAGGAGGCTGCAATGAGTGAGGCGGCAAACACAGCGTATGGCGTGGCCGGGATAAAAAAATATTACTCGATCGGCGATACGATTACGAGCATGGGAGATCCCGCGGACGGATTCTATATTCTTCTGACGGGAAAGATCGGGGTTTACAAGAAAGACTTCACCGTCGCTGAAGTCAATTCCCGCGGTACGATTTTTGGCGAACTGGGATGCATTCTGAATATTCCGCGAACTGCAACACTGCAAGCCATCGAACCGACCTCGGTGCTGTTCGTGAAAATGACGATCGATGAACTGGTCGAGAAGCACCCGGAGTTTGCGAAAAGACTTCTGGTCGATCTCGCCGATCGGTTGACGAGAACAACAGAGTCGTGGTGGGCAGTGTCAGCCGAAACCGTTTTGAGATAGGCAGTTGATCCATTCCGCTCGCACTCCCCTCACCCGCTTACCCGAGCACACTGTCTATTCCATCGAATGATGAGCACATCGTTAGAACTTCTGGAAGAAGAACTCCGGTCGTTGTCGCGCGAGCATGCTCTCGGTACAACATTTCCCCCTAACTGTTTTACCGCGATGCAGGCGAAATTCGTGGAGTATGAATCCCGACGATCTCTCTCCGTCACATTTCCCGTATTGGAAGAAAGTCTGAACCCTCTGCGAACCATGCAGGGGGGCTTCATCGTTGCCGCTTTCGATAACGTCTTTGGCCCCCTCAGCTACCTTGCCGCACGAATTCCCTGTGTCACCCTCAACCTGAACACCCAGTTCATCCGTCCGATCGAATGCGGCGACCAGCTTACCGTTCGGGTGACGGTGGTCTCCCGGAACGCACAGGTACTCCAGATGACGGGAGAGGCGTTCAATTCACGAAACAAGCTGATTGCTACCTCGTCGGCAACCGCCACCGTCGCGAGGACCACTCCACGAACCGGCCTGTAGCCACCTCCTCCTCATTTTCTCAGAAATTGGAAAACTGTCGGCAGCTCCGCCAGCTTCTCTCGAGGCTTCCGTCCTGGCTATCGAAGGCGAACATGGATCCTCCATCTCTCTTTCCCACCTCGTCTGCGATCGCGGTCGAGGAAAATGCAGCCGGGGAGGGTCATCGCCGGAGAAACCCAGCCACGAAGCGTAAGTTCCCTGCTTTCCTTCATTTTCAAACCAACTCAAACTTCCTTGTCTCGCACTCGCCCACAATTCCTGCCTAATCGTGGAACTCGTCGGAAAATATTGCTATGCTGCTTCCGCTTGCTCTGCTTTGAAGAAGTGCTGACCGGGTGGTAAGGATCCGCGGATTCCGATGGCACTCGCCTTAGTGCTTGCGCTGCACCCTCACGTTTCGACTGCAAGGATCGATTCCCTCACAATGACGACAATGGACGATAAAAGGGCTGCACTCGCGGCATCCACCGCTGCTGCGTTCCTGACTCCCCTGATGGCGTCCTCCGTCACTATCGCACTCCCTTCCATCGGACGTGAATTCTCGATGGACGCGCTATCCCTGAGTTGGATTGCAACATCGGCAGTCCTCGCGGCTGCAACCTTCCTTGTACCGTTTGGACGACTGGCCGATATCTACGGCCGGCGCAGAATTTTCATTTACGGCATCGCCACGTTCACCGTTTTTTCGTTCACGAGCGGCATTGCACCATCAGGAACAATCCTGATCATTTCTCGCTCATTCCAGGGGCTCGGGGCAGCGATGATCTTCGGAACCGGTGTGGCGATGCTCACCTCAGCATATCCGCTTGCCGAGCGCGGGAGAGTGCTCGGGATCAACGTGGCCGCAACGTACTTCGGACTCTCACTCGGCCCCTTCATCGGTGGTTTTCTTACACAGCATTTCGGATGGAGAAGCCTGTTCCATCTCACCGCATTCATAGGGCTCTGTATCCTCGTCCTGACTCTCTGGCGTCTGAAAACTGAATGGGCTGAGGCCCGCGGAGAAAAATTCGACATCCCGGGCTCGCTGCTCTACATCGTGTCGCTCACCATGTTGATGATTGGATTCTCGAAGCTTCCGGGAACACTGGGAGCGTGGACGCTGATTGCGGGGCTGGCAGGGCTTACGGCTTTCGTCGCCTGGGAACGCAAGTCCTCAAAACCCCTGCTCGATGTCACTCTGTTCGCCCGCAATGTTGTGTTTGCTTATTCCAATGCTGCTGCATTCATCAACTACAGCGCAACATATGCCCTCACGTTTCTGATGAGTCTTTATCTTCAATACATCAAAGGGCTCGATCCATTCGTCGCGGGAGCAATCCTCGTCGCTCAGCCAGTGATGATGGCCCTGTTCTCTCCGTTTGCCGGACGCCTTTCCGACACCATCGAGCCCCGTGTCGTTGCCTCGATCGGCATGGGAATCATCTGCGTTGGATTGGCTCTCTTTGCATTCGTCGGGTCGGAAACCTCCATCATTCTGATAACGATATACCTTCTTCTTCTCGGGTTCGGTTTTGCACTGTTCTCTTCGCCGAACACCAATGCTGTCATGAGCTCTGTTGAAAAACGGCTCTACGGTGTCGCGTCGGCCACTCTTGGTACAATGCGATTGACAGGTCAGATGCTCAGCATGGGGATCGTGATGTTGATTTTTGCTGTGACGATGGGGAAGACCCAAATCACTCCCGAGTACTATCCGAAATTCCTTCAGAGCACACAGCTCGCATTTAGCGTTTTTTCGGCACTGTGTCTCATCGGGATTTTTGCCTCGCTTGCGCGGGGAAAGGTGCGGAACGATTCCATAAAACCGTAGTCTGAGCAATCCTCAAGGATAAAACAATGAATACCCTTGTCCGGATCAAATATCTCGTCCTTGTTGTCTTTCTGTTCATTCTTCCCTCGACCGCGCAGTATGCGAAAGTCGCCAGCGGTGCCAAGATCATGATCTCGGCTCACCCGCTTGCGGCGAAAGCCGGACTCGAAGTGTACAACAAGGGGGGTAATGTTGTCGATGTCGCGGTCGCAGTTGCTTATGCACTTGGTGTAGTCGAGCCCCATGCATCCGGCATCGGAGGCGAGGGAATGATGCTCATCTACAACGCCAGGGAAAAGAAGTCCGTGATTGTGGACTTCAAAGGCATCTCTCCGCAGGGGGCTTCATACCGTACGCTTGATCTCGAAAAGAAATCCGAGTGGGCGCGCTCAGCAAAAGGAGCCTCAGTTCCAGGTGCCGTCGCGGGACTCGAGCTCGCGCGGGAAAAATTTGGCAAGCTTGATCGGAAGACAGTACTTCAACCGGCCGTCGATTACGCTCTGAAAGGATTTGAAGTCGACAGTACCCTGGCACTGAACCTGGAGTCGTATCGCAAGATTCTCGAAAAAGATCCGTATACGAAATCGGTTTACTATGCAAACGGTCAGGTTCCAAAGGCCGGTACACTCCTGAAAAACGCAGACTATGGTAAATCGCTCCAGGCGATCCAGTTGGGCGGAGTGGATGCGTTCTACAAAGGGAGTATCGCCGATCTTCTTGTCAGGGATGCAAAGAAGAGGGGAGGATTCATCTCGAAGGCGGATCTCGTCGCGTACAAAGCGATTCTCCGTGAGCCGTTGGTTGGAAAATACCGGGGGTACACCATAGTGACAACACCCCCGCCTTGCGGCGGTATGTTCCTGCTTGAGGCATTGAACATCCTCAAGCATTTTGATCTCCAAGAGTGCCGGAAGAATAATGATTACAATCTCCACCTGTTCGCGGAAATGTCCAAGTTGATGTACAAAGATGAAGCGACGCACAACGGCGATCCGGAGTTCAGCACAATCCCGGTCGGGACCATTACGTCGGATGCGTACGCGTTCCAGCGTTTTCTTCAGATTGACCTGGCTCATTCGCGCAACCCGCAACAGACTGAAGCTGGACGGATACTTGACAAGAACACAACGCAATTGTGTGTGATGGATATCGAAGGCAACACTGTTTCGCTGACCATTACGCTCAGCAGTCTTTTTGGAACGGGGCAGACCGTCGAAGGGGGCGGCTTCATTCTGAACAACGAGATGCAGAATTTCAATATCGATCCGACACATCCGAACAGTCTGCAACCGCACAAACGAGTTGTGACCAGCCTGGTGCCGACAATCATTCTGAACGATGGTCGACCTGTCTATACGGTCGGGACGCCAGGGGGTGACCTCATCCTTTCCACGATTGCCCAGGTGATTGTCAATCTTCTGGATTTCAACATGCCGCTCCGTGAGGCGGTCCATGCGCCTCGTATGTTCAGTATTTTTTCACAAGGTGAGTTGGAGATCGAAAACCGATTTCCGGAAAAGAGTCTTGTGCAGCTTGAATCGCTCGGCCATCAGGTGAAACGCTCCGAAGCGTTCCGGGCATATTTCGGAGCGGTGCAATCGATCATGTATGATGCCCGGACGAACACACTGATCGGTTGCAGTGACCCTCGGAGAAGTGGGGCAGCGGTCGGCGAATAGTCTGTAATATGCACAGTTGGTGAACAGTGAACCCTCGCCAACTTGGAACTTCGAACATGAAACTCAAAACTCACAACGCAAAACCCAAAACTTGATTCATCCACTCGCGGCCATTTACTCTATAACATTGAGGACTTATGGAAACAGACAAACTCTACAAAGCTCTGTTTTACGTCGGGGCAGGATGGAATTTTCTCATTGCTGCTGCTCTCTTTGTTCTCACAGGCTCTCTCCCCTCGATCATCGGCATCGAGCCCCCGCGTTACCCGATCTTCATTCAGTTTAATCTGACGTCGATTTTCTTCTTCGGGATCATGCAATTGATTATTGCGCGTGATCTGCACGGTCATCGAAGCTTCGTCAAAATGCTCATGTGGGCGAAGCTTGCGATGGGGTTCGTTCTACTGTATTCAATTCTTGTGGACGCGCCGGCAAAGGCGCTGGTTGGGTTCCTCGCTCCGGGCATCGTGCTCGACGTGATCTTTGGACTGGTTTTCTGGAGATTCCTGGTGTTCAGTCGGGCAAAGGTTCCTGCCTGACCGGCTAAGTTGTCGGGATGTTCAATTGAACATCCCGACGTTATGAGCTTCCAGACGAACCGGACCTTTCGACGAATTGGACATTCGGAGAATTGCGCCTTACATTCATGGCAAATGAATGAAACCGAACTGTCCACCATTGCCTCACGAGCCCGCAGGATCGTCGAAGTTCTTGCCACCAACTTCCCGTCACGACACGGGCACTTTCCCTCTGTTCTTAATGCCGCCGGTGATTTCATTGAGCAGGAGTTCCAGGATCTCGGCTACGCCGTGGAATCACGCCCTTATGTGAGCGAAGGGACAACGGTTCGTAACCTGGTAGTCGAGAAGAAAGGGAGCAGGCCGGAGCTCTCGAGCATTGTGGTTGGTGCACACTACGACACGGTTATAGATACGCCCGGTGCGGACGACAACGCATCCGGAGTGGCCGGGCTCCTCGAACTCGCCCGCCTCCTGAAGAATCAGAGAACGCGCCGGACAATCAGATTTGTTGCGTTCCCCCACGAAGAACTGCCATACTTCTACACACATTTGATGGGGAGTCGACAGTATGCAAAAGCGCTGAAGCAACAAGGGGAGAACGTACTCGTGATGCTCTCGCTGGAGATGCTCGGCTATGCGGATGAACGCTCTCGGCAGCTCTATCCGATCCCCTTCATGCGTTTGCTCGGTCGGTATCCAAAGCACGGCAACTACATTGCCCTTGTCGGAAATCTGAGAAGCCTCGCTATGATGTCAATCGTGCGGAAGACGATGCGTGATCAGCACACAATCGGTGTGGAGAGCCTCAGCGCACCCGGATTTATCCCGCCGCTGTTTCTTTCCGATCACTCCTCGTTTTGGAAGGCAGGATTTCCGGCTTTGATGGTCACCGACACCGCCTTTCTGCGCAATCCCCATTATCACAAAGAAAGTGATACACCGGAGACTCTGAATTACATCTTTCTCGCCAACGTCGTCGCTGCAGTTTGTGCAGCAGTGCATTCGCTGGACAATCAGTAAGTAAGAGGCGGCTCCTGTTCGCCCGGGAGGTTCACATAGCTGTGACGTTGTTTGCCGTTTCATACGCTTGCCAACGGCGCAAGAACGTGATTTTCAATTCAGAAGTAAAGGTCTAGCGATCGGTTGTTATGAGCCGGAAACCGTCGACGGATCTTGTGAGTCAAACCGAAAGGAGGGCTTCATGGAGAAGGTGACAGAATTGTTCGTGGTTGTCGAGAATAGACCTGGTGCGTTAGGTGATTTACTCGGTCATCTGAACAAGGAGAAGATCAATATCGAAGCGATTGGCTGTTTCAGGATATTGCCAAGATCTCAGTTTCAGATGTCGATCGCGGGATGAAGGCCCTGCTCCGCGGGAACTATCAGGTTGAACGGCGGGAGGTCATTCGCATCAATCTCGACAATAAACCGGGATCCTTTGCGTTCGTCGTGTCGCGGCTCGGAGCTGCAGGGATCAACATCGATTATTGCTACGGGACGGTCGGCCAGGGACAGAAATCAGCGACTGTCATGCTCGATGTCCGGGACCTCGATGGTGCCATGTCCGTTCTGAAGGGGGCCGAAGCGTAACAAAGAGTGACCGGCCTGCACATGGGGTGTTGCCAGCGTGGCAGCTGGTTCAATGAGAAGCTTCTCTCAGGAATCTGTATCGTCACGAATGGTGATGACGGATTGAGGAATGCAGATGAGGGGGGAGCGAACAGGAACGTCTAAAACGCTTCCGTCACCGTAATATATATCCCATCAGAATTATTGCCGATTCCGTAATCCAGCCTGATATTGACACGTTCCTCGGGATTCCACGCGAACCGGACTCCGGCGCCCCCAGCGAACCAGAATCTTCCCAAACCAAGATGGCTGATCCGGTCGGCCACTTGGGCAACGCCCGCGAATCCAACGAGACCAAATCTCCACCAGACGGGAAGTCGGTACTCAGCCTGAACTGTGACACCCTGTTTGTCTCTGTAGCGTCCATCGAAGTAGCCGCGCATCAGGTTTTGTCCGCCGAAACGAGTCAGATTCTGGAACGGAACCTCTCCCCCCATAAATTCCCCGCCTGCCTGCAGTGCGACGACATGACCCGGACACACCTCGAAAAATTTGCGGAGGTCAAGCTGCACATCTGAATAGACATAGTCGCTTCCGAAGGTCTTTTGATAGAAAAGAGCGGTCATCTGGTAAAAACTGCCAGAATATGCGGCGAAGGTGTTGTCGCGGGAATCCCAGTTTGCGACGAATCCAAGGCCCGACGAGACACCGCCACTGCTGCCGGTGATCGTGCCGGTAGCGATGAGTTTGGCAGGATCGACCTCGCTCATAGTGGTCGATTCGTACCGAATGATAGGACCGACATTAAACTGAGAAACCATATTCGCGTAGAATGTTGCCTTGAGCACAAATGTCTTCGGCGTAAAATCTTCTTCGTGGACTGACGTCGTCGAGTTTCCTATGCCGAAGAACTTGTTCGGATATTTCTGGTAGAGGACGTCGGAGAGCAGGCGGTATCGTCCACGGCTGAAATACTGATCTCCGCTCAGTTCCACGATAATTTGTTTCTTCTCTGTGTAGATGACGTCCCCTGTGATGCTTGATGCGCGCGGGATTCCGAGATCCCGATAAATCAACAACGCTGCCGCTCCGCCGGCTACACCGGTCTCCGGCGTGTAAAAGAATATGGGGAGCGGAAAAATTCTTGTAGCGGTGGAATCTACAGGGTCCTTCTCGTTCCGCTGGGTCTGACCGCATACGGATGAGAAACTCAGTACCGCTATCACTGCTGTAAAAACGAGCCGATGCATCTCAGAAAATCCTCCCAGCTCTCAGGTGATCCCGGGTCGGAGCAATTCGAAGCAAGTGCGTTCGAGAAACGTCCGTGAATATAGGGAGAAAGGGATAGAAAGGGAAGAGGTGAAGGGTGAGACGAAAAACGGTAGACGGAAGACGAGGTGTGGCACAGCCCCCGAATTCATTCTGGCGTCATGCGTTAACAAACTAATAGCTAATTGCTAACAGCCAAAAGCTGTTGGCTGCGAGGATGCGACTCTCACCCGAACAAAATCTCCAGCAGTTGATTCATCTGAGAATAGTCCGGCACAATCAGGTCGGCTCCCGCTTCGATCAGCCGCGTTCGCTTCGCGATATTCAGGCCGTATCGGCGAACCTCGTCACTGGCGACGCCGATTGTATATCCCCCCTTCTTATGCGTTTCCCGAATCTCCACAGGACCGTCGCCGAATGTCAGAACCTTTTCCTGTATCTTGTTTCCAATGTCGGCCAGAATTTTCTCGAGAACGATGCGCTTTGCCTCGAACGAGACATCTCCAACCGCTCCATAGATTCTGTCGCCGAAGAGAGATCGATATCCCAGAATATCCGCTTCGAGCTCGAGATCCTCACGGTCAGTTCCACTCGCCAGGTACAAGACAGCCCCCTCGTGATGAAGATGATTCAAGAACTCGACAGCATTCTTGATCGTACAATCACTCACACTCAATTCACCTCGTTCAAGCTTCTGAATCCGGCGGTTCACCAGTGCAGACAATTCCCCGTTATACATCTTCTTATATCCGAATTCATCGAGCACCTCGGATTCGGGCACGCACCTGAAGCGTCTGACGAGATTTACGAGCCCCTTCATCTGAGCGAGCGTCTGCATCCCTGTTGTCTTGTCGATATAGTCCCGCACTGAAGCAACGACGTGAGCATGGAGCGCTTCATCTGCTTCCCGTTCGCTTGCGCCGAGGATGGCGTGCACCATCATCGGCTCCATAATCAACTCCCATCCCTGGCGGAGCGTGGAAATCGTACCGTCGTGATCAAAAATCACGTGGGTGAACGAGCGACGTTGGGGAAGAGAACTGACGATCTCGATTTCGGTCTTTGGATGATAGACGGCTTTTCGGAATTGGTGAGCCAGGTCGGGTCTGTAGCGGCGATCGGGGTCGGCTCCGATCTTCAGGATTTCCTCCGCGGTCGCGGTCCCCGTCTGCATCAGCTTCTGAACGGTCACGCCGGCAACAAGACTTCCCAGCTCTGCTGCCTGGAGCGGCTCTGCTCCGGCTGCCAGCGCGGCGGCGATCCCCGCAAGCATGCTGTCTCCGGCTCCAACCGGATCTACCGGCGAGAGAATCAGCAAGCCGGGCACCTCTGTGCACCCTGTCGCGTCGCACACGGTGCATCCGTTTTCACCTCGAGTGAGGAATACCGGCTTCGCCCACCGACGGAAGAGGGATTGCGCAAGATCTTCGATCTCTGCAGCATCCGTCGCTGTCGGGTCCCTACCGACGAGCCTGGAAGCCTCCAGCGTGTTGATTTTTCTCACGCATCCGGCATAATCATCGGCGAAGTGCCTCGAATCGGCGATGAAAAGCTTCCCAGGTTGGCTGAGCACGAGAGCTCGCAGGGCGTCTCTGAATTCCTTGGTGTGAATCCCGTGCCGCACTTGCTGGTTGACAATGACGAGGTCCAGAGAAGGGAGCGCGGCTGTGATGGCTTCAAGCAGCAACGCCGACGTTGATGCGTGTAGGTCGTTGAAATCACCGAAGTCAAAGCGGTGTTGCTCCTGCTCACGCTCATATGGCTTCATGTAGACGTGCGTGTCCCATTGCTCCCGCTGAACCAAAAGGCCCGTGATATCGACGCCTTTGGCGATGAGGAGCTGACTCATTTCTCTTCCGAATGGGTCCTCACCAATGACGCCGAATGCGCGCAGCGTTCCGGTTCCCATTGCCTGCAGGTTGCTGGCGACGTTCCCGGCAGCTCCGAGCGAATATCGCTGCGTGCGAACGGGTCGCGTAGATAGCCCTGTCTCGAGCGAAGATTCCGAAGCGGCCGGTTCGAGCAGGAGATAGACATCGAGACAAAAATCACCGACGATGCCGATCCGGCTACTGTGAATCTTGTTAAGAAGGTTTTTCAATTCAGCTTGTTCCATTATGTACTTCCAAATTGAACAACGCTAAGGTTCTTCAATTGTCCGTCGCTACTTCGATGCCCCCGCTACCAGACCCTTGATGAACGTCTTGCGCGTGAGCGTAAAAAGAATCAGCGGCGGAATGCTGAAGAGAATCGCAGCTGCTGCCATCTGATTCCATACATCGAGGTACTCACCCACAAAAAGACCGATTCCAACCGGGATCGTCCTTGTTGAATCCGAAGACGTGAGGATCAACGCAAAAAAGAATTCGTTCCAGGAACCGAGGAACGAAAACAACGCGGTCGCTCCGATTCCCGGGAGAGCAAGCGGAAGAATCACCTTGCGTAGTGCCGTCATCCTCGAACAGCCGTCGATCAGTGCCGCGTCTTCAATTTCACGCGGGATTGTCTGGAAGAATCCGTAGAGCAGCCAGATAACAAAGGGGAGAAGCACCGCCGTATGGACCAGGATCAATCCGCAATAGGTGTCATACAGACCGACTTTTTGCAGCAACTGGAATAGCGGGATAATAACGGATGCGCCGGGAAGCATCTGCGAAAGAAGAAAGATCAAAAGAAATATCCGCTTTCCCGCAAACGTGAATCGAGAAAACGAAAAAGCTGCCAGGCTCCCAAACAAAAGAGTCAAGATCGTTGAAGAAGAAGCGACGATGAGGCTGTTCAACGTGTACGTTGAAAACGGGAGATAGAAGAACATGTCGCTGTAGGGCTTCAGGCTCATCGTCGGGCTGACCCACTGAGGAGGACACCTGTTCACTTCGGATAGAGGCTTCAACGAAGTGGATACTGTCCAAAGAACCGGGAGCAGGACGAGCAGCGCCAGCACGATCATCAGGGTTGAGATGAGCACTTTCTTCATAATGTCTCTTCTCGCGAAACCGTTTTCAAGTACAAGAAGGAGAGGGTGGTCAGGAGAGCGAAGATCACGATGGAAAGAGCCGAACCTTTTCCAAGGTCGAAATGCACAAAGGAAAACTCTCTGACAAGGACAGGAAGGACCATGGATGAATTCATCGGACCTCCTCGCGTCATCACGAACACCATATTGAAGTCGTTGAAGCTCCAGATGACTCCCAGGACGAGGAGAACAGAAGACACAGTCTTGAGGTTCGGCAGAGTGATGTAGAAAAACCTTCTGATCATTGTCGCACCGTCGACAGCCGCCGCTTCATATTGTTCCTGCGGAATCGACTGCAATCCTGCAAGGAACATCACCATCGCGAACGGATAAAACTGCCAGATCCGGGCCAGCATGACACAGAAGAGCGCGGTGCCGGGATTGCCGAGCCAGGTGGTTCCGACTTTGGCCACGCCGAGATATGCAAGCCAGTAGTTCACCACCCCAAAGTTGTCGTTCAGGAGCCATTTCCAGGCGAATCCGGCCACAACCGGGGAGATAACCCATGGGATCGTGTAGAGACAGCCCATGATCGTATTGATTTTTCCCAGCTTGAGGTTCAGCAAGAGTGCGAACCCGAGACCAATGACAAGCGCCAAAACCGTTCCAACGACTGCATACACCGACGTATTCCTGAAGGAACTCCAGAAGAGTGAGTCTTCAAAAATATGACCGTAGTTGCGCAAGCCTGCCCACCCGCTTCTGCCCGTGATCATGCTGACGTCGCTGAAGCTGTTGATCAGGTTCTGGACGAGCGGATAAAGAAGTATAAACACTGTGAACAGCAGCGCCGGTACCAACAGGAGGTATGGAGTGGCCTTTTTCATTTCTTCGGGTCGATGAGTTCCTGTGCTTCCTTTGCGGCTTGATCGAGCGCCGCTTTCGGTGACAATTCTCCCACGATAGCCTTTTGACAGTACGGCGTGAAGATATTGCTCGCGATCGCAATCATACTCGGGTGTGGCGGCCACGGGCGGGCGTGGTTCAGTTCGTTGATGTACAATTGGATGTCTTTCACACTCTGAGCCTCGCCGCTGCTCAACGCGTGCTTTGTCGTTGCTGTAGCCCCAAGGTCTTGTGTTATCCAAAACATGTCTGCTTCTTCATTCCTCAGATGTTTCAGGAGCTCCCATGCTTCATTCGGATGTTTTGAATGCGCATTGATGGAATACATCACCATATCCTGCAATGTCGGAGCGGTGTCGTACTTGTCGATCATGTCGTCGGGGACCGGAACGGGAACGACGTACATATCCTTGCCCGGACTCTTATCACCGACCATCCCGCGGAACCATGGCCCTTCGATGCTCATAGCCGCTTTGTTGCTGCAGAACAAATCATTGACCTCGGAATGGGTATAAGCAAGAAATCCGGGAGTGATGGAATGATCCACTTGGTACATATCGACAATCAATTTCAACGCCGCGACACCCATCGGGGAATTAAATTCGATCTTCTTGAGATCCTCCGACATCACGTTGACCCCGGCCTTGAAGAAGAGCGGAATCATGCGATAGGCAAATCCACCTTTGTCTCCGCCCATAAGAACAAGTCCGAACTGATCGGTCACTCCATCCCCGTCGGTGTCTTTCGTGAGACGTTTTGCTGCCTCTCTGAACTGTGACCACGTTTTTGGCGGCGCAATTCCCTCTTTATCAAACAGCTCCTTGTTGCAGCAAAGGACGAAGGCGATCGCGCTCGAGGGGAGACCATAGTAGTTGTCTTTGTATCGCGTCGATTCAAGAAGTTGCGGGACGTACCACTGCTTGACCTGTTCGAAATCGGGGAATTTGTTTATCGGATAATAGAAACCGGATTCACCGAACTCGGCCGCGAAATTCGAGTGCGTATTCATCACATCCGGTCCTGCCCCCGCGCTGAAATCGGCGTACAGGATTTCGCGAATCATGTTCCAGCTCTTGTCGCTTTGAACGACTTTGATACCCGGATGCGATTTCTCAAAGGAGTACACTCTCTCTCTGAGGAATTCGATCAGCCTCGGCCTGCCGCCGAAATTCCAATCCTGAAGCTCAACGACATCACTTTTTTTGCCGCAGGAGATGAGGGAGATGGAAAGGAGGAAAGCAATAAACGTGGTTTGTTTCATGATCAGCCTTTGGTGGAAGAACGGCTCTTGATGGCTCCTGTTCAGGATGCGACTATAAATCCAGTGTCTCTCTCATTGCCCTTACAAAGGTGATAAAGTTTTCCGGTCTGGTTCCTTGCAAAACTCCATCAGCAGTCGAAAAAATATGCGCATAGCCGCTGACATCCCAGACAATCTTCCTGACTTGTTTCTCAATTTCTGCGGGGGATCCGTCCCGCAACAGCCGGAGATTGAGATTCCCCTTTGTACAAATCCTTCGATCGATGTGTCGCCTCGATTCGCCAAGGTCATTATCCCCCTCGGGCGGAGGCGCGATGGTCTCGATCACATCAGCGCCGAGTGTATTGAACACCCCTTCCCTGATGAATTGGCTTGTGAACCCGCAGTTGTGATACCAGAAGAGGCCATCGTGGTGGTGCGTCCACTCTGCGAATTTTCGGATGTATGGCAGGTCCATCGCTGCAAACAGTTCAGGTGACGTCATTTCCAGCCCATAGCTGGAATCACTCATAAAATCAACGCCTTCTTCGATGGCGACGGACATAACAAACAGCGATGCTTCATACAGCGCATCCATGCTCCGAATGTAAAGATCCTGCCAGTCATTCCACTGATAGAAAATATTTGTCGGATTGATCTGGTACCCCAGCCAGGATGGATGCGGATGCCCGAGAACGATGACTCCGTCCTCAGCAACTTTCTGACGCCATGTGCGACAGTAGTCGCGGATTTCCTTTTCACGATCCCCAACCTGCTCACACACGGAAACCAGCAACTCGTGGTCGTGTATGGTTTCCACCGGGCAGGCGGCCTCATCACTCCAGGGGATGTCTTTGCGCGGAGCTTGCCAAGTCCATTCCCCTTTCGGCGTCGCGATGATGCGGAAAACCTTGTCAGGCGTGGAACGCGACTCGTCTGTCGACCAGTTGAAAATCAACCCTGAGCAATCGGTCATGAACATCGGCTCGTACCCGAGCTCCTGCGACAATCGGATTTCGTTCCTGACGGGATCGTCTGCGACAGGAAGATGAAGAAGTGTGAGCGTTTCGCGTATGACCTCCGGATGCGGAAGAAAGGGGGATATGACGGGTCGGGATGTTGATGGATTCCTGACGTACGACAAAAACCGTTGACGCGGCGACTTGCTCATGAAATCATATCCTATCTCTCAACATCAATTCGGTGATGATTGAAATCCTAAATCCTAAATCCTAAATCCTAAATTCGAGGGAAACTCCAAATCCGAATGTCAGAAAGGATGTGCCTTCTTGTGTTTCATAATTCGGATTTCATGCTTGTTTCGTATTTCGCATTTCGAATTTCGGATTTGTAGGTGTTGCTGTCCAGCCTCTCTTGTGCGATCTGTCTTCTATTTGAAAAGGCTCGGTCATTCATTCTTCAGCAATGATCCTATCCACCACAATTTGCCTCATCTCGGGTGAAAGGCTCGCGAAATACGCGCTGAACCCGGTGACGCGAACGACAAGATCGGGATGCAAGCTCGGATCCTTATGTGCCTCCAATAGTGCCTTCTTGTTCAAAATATTCATGTTGATCTGTGTGCCGCCGAGCTCAAAGTGCGTCCGGATGAGCGCGACGACTTTCTCGATGTCCTCATTCGATTTTGAAAGACCAGGATCGAGCTCGATCTGCATCGGCGCCGTGTTGCCATACCCGGGCTGAACGGAAGCGACGGCAATTGCGAGAGCGGTCGGTGCAGCATCTTTCCGAAATCCCGGGTCCGGGTTGGGACCGTGTGAGATTGGGCTTTGAGAATACCGCCCGTTCGGAGTCGCATTCACGTCTTTCCCCATAGCGATCGTTGCCGCCCATGAAAAGATGCCGGGGATCAGGTTGAAACCGTGCGGCGTCGGTTTCTCCTTGACGATCTCCGTGAACGTGCGCGCGATCTTCACTCCGAACTCATCGGCCTTCGAGCCGCCGCTGCCGTAGCGCGGAACGCTCTTCATCATGAGCCGCATGCGCTCGCCGGTTTCTCCTGACCAATTCGTTTGGAGGAGACGCATCAGTTCGTTCCAGCTCATCTTCTTCTCTCGCTCGACGCGTTGCTCGATCGCGGCAAACGAATCTGTGACTGTTGCCAATCCCGCACCATCCACGCAGAGGTTGTAGAACTCAACGCCCCCGTGTGAAGCGTCACGTCCCTTTTCAATCGGACCGTAGCAGAGAAGATCGAGATGCAGCTCGGGGAATACCCGGTACATGTGGTCCATGTGAAAATCGAGGCTTTGCGCAACCGTTTCGACGCTGCGCCGGAGATGTTGCGCGAAACAGCGCCAGAGTTCATCCAGTGAAGGTTCGATGGATCGGTCGGACATCATGTCCTTCAGTGCTACCTCGAAGACGGCGGCAAGGTTCACTTTCACACAGTCGTTCACGGTGTATTCTCTTCCGGGAATGGCGCACCAGTGACAGCCGGAGTAGGCCCGTTGACGGCCGAGCTCGATTGGTAGTCCGTTTCTGGCAAATCCCTCGCTGGTGCGATCGACACCAAGGAATTTTGGAATGCCCGTCTTATCCTCGAACATGATCTCGACTCCGCGCCGGAGCAGCTTCGGGTCGATATTTTTCCCGACACTGACTCCAACATTCACCGGCACTTTCAGCCGATGTGCAGCCTCGAGCACGAGATAGGAAAGTGCATTCGTCGTATCCTTGCCCGATGCATCAGGACCGCCGAGTTGCGTATAGCTCGTGTCCATAATGAAATGGCAGGCGACGTGGAAAATTGCTTCTTCGTCGGTAAGGATTCCCCGTTTCTTGTCCTCTTCATAGAAGGGGAAAAGAAATTGATCGATACGACCAAGGGATCCTCCCATATTATACATCTTCCCGGCGAGCTGATAGTAGAGCATCCACTGGCATGCCTCGCGAAACGTCTGAGGCGGACGATGGACAAGGTGTTCATTGATGGTGGCTATGTCCGTCAGGTTCTGATGCAATTGTGGATGTTCCTCATGCTTCGCCATTTCGCGTGCAGTTGCTGCGTGGCGCGCGATCCAGTCTTGTATCCCAAGTACCATGTGTTCCAGGCCGTCGTACAATTCCTGTGCTTCCGCGTCAGTATTGACCGTACGGTAATGCCGGATTTTGGCGAGAATGCCTCCCCATCCGAGCGTAAGGCCAATTGCTTCGTCCTGGCAAAAATGCTGTACTGCACCGATACCATGATGGAGCTTGTACTTCTGCTGATCTTCATGGAGATGAGAGAAATCGAAGTCGGGATTCCAGGCGGGTTGACGATAGGCCATGAAGTGGGCCATATATCCACCGGCGAGAGAGCTCACCGGGTCCACGTACGGCGGGTGCAGGCCAATCAGTTGTCGGAAGTTCTCGCCGCAGGCCCGTGCTCCGAATATTCCGCCGCTTGGATGATTGCTCTTCGGCGTGAATTCCTTGAACAGGGCATCGACCATCAGTAATCCGGATCCGCTGACGACGCGAACGACTTTGCGCGACTGGGGCGGGGGAAGCATGATCGGGAGATCGTCCATGTCGAAAGAGCCGAGTTCGCGCCATTTCTCCTCCGTGTGCCGCATCTTCGTCGCCCGCAGCATGTCGATGCGTTCTGCGAACGTCAGTTCTTTCGTATCAGAGCGAATCATGATTTCCCCACTCAAAGAGATGAATTGATGTACCAATGTCTACCGCATTGAAGCGTCAACGCCGCAGCGACGCGCAGCGTTGAGAAGTGCCGTCATTTGTTCCTTCGTCGGTAGCTCGACATCACGTGCTTTGTAGTCCAGGCCCAGGCTTGGATATTTGCCTGCAGCGAGTTTGTGAAAGGCAAGCAATTCGTATGTGATCTCTCCGTTCCCGTTCTGACCGGCGCTCTTGCGAAGCTCAATCAGTTCACGAACAAACGCGGCGATCTGTCTGATTTCTTCTTCCGAGTCATTCACCGACGGTACGACCGGTGTGCGAAAGACGATCGTTTTTCCACTCAACGCCAGTTGCCGGGCATTCGAGAGGATGCGATCGTTCGGCTGGCCGGTAGCGAGCTGGTGCTTGTCGGGATCGATCTGCTTGATGTCCATCATGATCAGGTCGGTGAAGGGGAGGAGCGTCTCGAGCGATGTCCACGGAACTTCGCCGCACGTTTCGATTGCCGTATGCAGTTGATGGTTCTTACACTGTTCAAGGATTTCCAGCGCAAAATCCTTGCTCAATGCAGGCTCTCCGCCAGAAAGCGTGACGCCTCCACCAGAGGATTCGTAGAATGATTTGTCGGAAAGCACCTCTTCCATCACCTGTTCGACCGTCATCACGCGCCCTTCCATCTGGAGGGCACGAGAATAACAAGTTTCAACGCACATTCCGCTCAGCTCGCACTTTTCACGCAGAAAAACATGCGCGCCATCGTGCATTTCGTGAGCATGGTTCGGACAGGCAATGACGCACTGGCCGCAGGCGATGCAACGTTCTGGAAAGTAGCGAAGCTCGGGTTCTGGGTGCTGCCCTTCGGGATTGTGGCACCAGAAGCAGCTCATGGAGCATCCTTTGAGGAATATAGTTGTGCGGATGCCCGGACCATCGTGTAGGGAAAAGCGTTGAATGTTGAAAACAATGTCAGCAGTGTTCATTGCGACACGGTGCGGGGGGAGTCGATTGCAAACGATACAGCAGTTGTTACTAGTGCGGATCGCGTTGGTATTCCAGCCTTGTTCCGCCCTGCTCCTCGTTAGCTCATCGGGTGCTTATTAGGTGATTTTTGGGTGAGATTCAAGATGGGAAGGGGAGGACGGAGGAGGGGTTTTTGGTGAAAACCAGCGGCAGGATGCGGTTTCTTATGTGGAACAACTAATCCATCGCGCAGAATTGGTCCGCGCCCGACATAGAGTGAACACAAAAAACTTCCGATCTTGATCCAAATCGCTGATCCGAAATTCCTTGTCACCGGAGGGAATGAGCCGATTCGAGGTCAAATCAGCTGACCTCTGATTGCTGAAAGCTGACAGCTACTCAAACTCGCTGATCTGAAATTCCTTATCACGGGGACGTATCTCGTCATGCAAACGCTTCAGCGCATAATACGCATCCTGACTTCCACGCTGAGCGGAACTGCGGTACCATTTCACAGCTTCGGGAATTCTCTTCTCAACGCCTGTTCCGGTCTCGTAGCAATAGCCAAGAGCGACCTGCGCCAGGACGGATCCCCTCTGAGCTGCCTGCTCGAGTTCGGTAATTGTAGCTGACAGAGTCTTCGCGTTCGTCTCCGTTCGGACGGAGAGTGCAGCGATGCGGAGTCTCGCCTCGCGGCTTCCCATCGCCGATGCCTTTGCCCAAAGCACCATCGCCTGCCGGCGGTCTTCCTGGACCCAGCGCCCGGAATAGTAGCAAAGGCCGAGTTCAATCATTGCCTGTATGTGATTCGAAGAAGCCGCTCTCGACAGAAATTCGAGCGCCTGCTTGTCAGTAATAAAGCCCTCTTTTTGTGACATCAGATAATCAATCTTCAACGCGTTCATTGCAGCCCAGGCAAATTCCGCATCGCCATCGTGCTGTCCTACTCGTGATTTGATTAATTCGAAAAACCCTTTTTGCTCAATCAGGCGGGCGAGCAATCCGGGAGCGCGCGGAGAGGACATTCTGATCGCCCGAATATAATACATCGCGGCTGTCACAGGATCTCTTTTGACACTGATGCCGCGTTCGTACGAGCGTCCAAGGATCGTTAACGCTTCCGGACTTCCTTCTTCAGCTGCATCACGAATGGCTCTCAAGCCGGCAGTGTCGAGATCGAGGGACTTCGTCGACTCTTTGGAAAACCCAAGTGCCCGTTTCAGTTGCGGCGTCGCTTCGCGTAGAGCGTCTTTCAAGAGGGTTGCATCGCTCTGCGTCGTCGTATCGGGTTCTGAGTCAAGGAATACAAACCCGAGCGTCTGTTTCACAGGCGGTTTCTTCTTCGAAGATGAAGTATCTGTTTTCGCGTTGGGTTCGTCGTGCTTTATCCCGAGTCCTCGTGCCTCAAAGTCGGCAACCGCTTCCTTGGCGGGAGCATAGCCGCCATCGGCAGCTTTCTTCAGCCACTGGTATGCATCATCCCAGTTGCGGGGCACGACAAGGTTTTCTGTCAGGAACATGCTGAGAATGTACTGAGCCTCAGCCATTCCCTGTGTTGCTGCCCCCTTGAAGAGCTTGTACGCATCGAACGGATTCCACGGGAGCCCCATGCCATTGAATTCGAGAATCCCAAGATTGTATTCTGCATCGGCGGAGTTCTGTTCTGCCGCACGCTTGATCCAGAACGCGCCCTTGAGAGTGTCGGCAACGACACCCTCCCCGAGCAGATACCGGAGTCCAAGTTCGTGTTGTGCCGCCACGTCACCCCCGTACGCCTTGCGCTCGAGCATGAAAATGTGCATCAGATTGTAATCGATATCCGAGCGCTTGAGTTGAGCAGAAGGGGAGGGATTGCGGTAATTCTTGTAAACAGGACTATCGGATTGTTCCTGGGCGTGGATGCCAAACGAACTGAATGAGATGACGAGGGCAAGCAAAAGAGCGTTCTTCAATTGCATCCTTAGAATTGTTTCATCGACAATGAATTCAAATACGGCAACTCTTTGAAGAAAATCAAATCAGTCAGCAGATCGTGACAAAAAACAACGGCCACCACTGCCCGTGACGGCCGTTAATCATTAGACGTATGAAACGCCTAAAACTTGCCATATCGGAGCGTCAAAACTCCGGATGGCTCGCTCAAATCAGTGCTGCGGGAAAAAGGGGCAGTTCTTCGACAGATGATCTGGCGAAAAAGGCTGATGTAAAATGTCGTTCCCGAACGCACCCTATCGGCCTACCCGCCTTCGTGAACCCGACGTGGCAGGTGGGGAATCCTGAGCGCTCATTCTGGATTCCCGCTTGAGACATGCGGGAATGACACGCTTCATTTGAGTCTTTGATAATTGCTCGAGCGCTCTGCGATGACGACCGGCTCACCGGCAATTGTTCCTGCTCTCTCACACACCCGTCGCGGAGCTAGACGGCTGCAACCTGCGCGAAAAAGCGTGAGAGCTTTGACTCGTCGAGCGCGCCGTTTGTCCGGACGCCGCTGCAGAGGTCAACACCGAAGGGACGAACAAATCGTATTGCTTCGGCGACGTTCTCTGGGTTCAGACCACCGGCAAGATAAACCGGAATGGCGACCCGAGAGCAGATCATTTTGCTGATGGACCAATCGTGCACTCGCCCGGTGCCTCCCAGTTGCTTGACTGGAAGATTGGGGTTCCCTGAATCGAGGAGAAGAGCATTAACGAAGGGAGAGATGGAAACCGCGACTTCAACCGCCTCGTTTCCCGTGACATGAATAACCTGAACGATAGAAACGCCAGGCAGCGCCTTTCTCAACTCGCGGTATGTTTCAGACTCGACATCATCGACAAGCTGCAAAGTGTTCGCTTTTGTCCGGCGCTGTTGCTCGATGATGGCTTGCGGATCTTGTTTGCTCGTGAGAAGGAATGTGAGAATGCCGGAAGGAACTTGCGAGATGATCTCTGCGATGAGGTCTTCTGAAATTGGCCCCGGTCCACTCGGCATGGCGGACACAAACCCGAGCGCTGATGCTCCATACCGCAGAGCCAATTCAGCTTCTTCGAAACTCTTGATGCAACAGATTTTCACGCGCGGTGTCACGAAAGCTCTCCGAAGCAGATGGTAAACGGTAAAAAGTGAATAGTAAATAGTGAAAAGAAGGAATAGCAACTTGGAACCTTGAACTCGAAACTCCAAACTTGTGGTGAGCGCAGTCGAACCACTGAAAACTGAAAACCATCTCTTCCCATCATTCTTTTTCCGTCGCCGAGAGCGTCTCGAGCGCCTTCGAGCTCTTTCTTGTGCCGAATACCGTAATCGCGGCAACGGCGGCAATGATCAATAACGCGGCGAGAATAACCCGCGTCGGTAACTGCTCGCCTCCGACAAGCCAACCGATGAACACAGCGACAATAGGATTGACGTACGCATATGTCGATGCACGTGTTGGGGTCGTGTTATGAAAGAGCCAGATATACGAGGAGAAGCCGATGATCGAGCCGAAGACAACGAGATAAGCAACGGCAAGAAGCGACTTGGTCGTGACGTTTGCCAGGTGAAGATCCTTCACCTCTCCCGTGAGTGCGCCGATCAGGATTAGTCCAACGCCTCCTATGAGCATCTCCATCCCGTTCGCGAGTGCAGGTGAAGAGGGAAGCTTTGCACGCCGAGAGTAGAACGAGCCGAACGCCCAGCAGACGGACGAGATAAGCAGAACCGACGCGCCGAGGGCGCTCACTTCGCCGCCACCGACAAGATCGGCAGGGTCAATAAGGATCGCGATTCCAATCGTTCCCAGAGCCAACCCTATGAATACGCCTGCAGTAGGCCGCGCACCGCCTTGCATCCATTCGATAAGGATAAACCAGAGGGGGCTGACAGCGACAAGAAGAGCCGCGATACCGGATGGTATCAGCTGCTCTGACCAGCTCAATGCGCCATTGCCGACAAGAAGAAGCATCAGCCCGACAATTGCTGCAGATTTCCAGTGAACACGCGTTGGTCGTTCGTTGGTGCGCAACCGTCCCCAGAGGTACATGATCGAGCCGGCGATGATGAAACGGAAGCCAGCCATCAACAGCGGCGGGATTGTTTCAATAGCGATGCGAATGGCAAGGTACGTCGATCCCCAGACGATATAGACTGAAGCGAATGCGGAGATGAGTTTTAATCGCGGGGGAGACGAGTGCATGAGTGTATCAGTTGAGTGTTCTATTCTTCCAATTCCACCACTTCAGGAGCTCGGGTTGCCGGCGTTGTGTTGATGCGTAATAGACTGCGCAACGAAAGACGTATAACAGGCATCGGTCAATTGGCATGCCAACCTGCGCGCATCGCTTGATGTAGAGTTTCTCCGGGTCTTTTCCTTTGAGATCAGCGACCCTGCGGATTCCCAGTTCCCACAAGTCTTCAGCGATGCTTGTCCCGACTCCGGGTATCTCCTGGAGTGCTTTGACAGCAAGCTGCTTTGACGCGGTATTCATAGGGCTTCTCTTTCTATTTCTTTAGGAACAGAGTATCGAGCGGCAACCCTTTTTCATTGTAGACCATCAGGTAGAATGACGATGGGGTGACGTCGATGATTCCGTAGTTGTACTCTCTTGCGCTCTTGACCACGTAAGGGGCCGTACCGAGTTCGTAGAGCGGAGCCCCGGCGGTCCCAAGGATCATATGATGGATGCCGTCGACGAGATTATGCTGGAAGAAATGTGAGTGTCCGGAGAAAACCACGTCGACGTGGTTTGGTACGAAAATTTTCTCGGACATTATCTTCATGAGGCTATCTTCGCCATGACCGCCCGCGCAATAGGCAGGTCTGTGATTGATCACGACCTTCCAAGTCTTTGTCGTAGTCGGGAGATCATGTTCAGCGAACCGGTATTGCAGGCTTCCCACGTAGTACGGAACTTCATTGTTGAGCACGAGAACATGCATGTCGCCGTAGTCGAAGGAATAGTACTCCTGCACGCCGGAGGGAGACTCAGGTGCTTGCGCAAACGCTCGTGTGTTTTGCGACCATTTTTCGTGATTGCCAGGCGTATTAAAGAACGGGACGTTGGCGATCAGTGCAAGTTCCTGAGGGCGGAAGAATTGTTCTTTGAAGGAGGAATACTTTGAATTGAGAGCAAGATCGCCTCCATACAATGACATGGCGGGATGTGCTTCCATGATGAGCTTGGAGATGCTGTCGTGGACCGTCACGCCCGATCGACAATCGGCCATCCAGGCGAAGCGGAAACTCGTGCCCGGATTCGGCGCCGTTTTGAACGACGCATCACTCGATTTCTTCCCGTGGTACACGACGCAATAGTGATAGCGCGTATTGGGTGAGAGGCCGCTGATCTTGATGTTGTGGACGAATGTTGAGTCAGTTGTTGTATCGCACGACACTGTCTGGGCCTGGAATCCGTACGATTTCGTGACACCATATTCAACAGTGATCGCATCTGTTGAGGAACTCTCAACGAGCACATAGATGCTGGTGGTAGTTACTGCCTGCAAGTAGGGCGACATCAACATTCTGCCGTCTTGCGAGTACACGTTGAAATGAACCAGAATGAGTGCGGCGAGGAGAAGGAGTCGATTAATTGTTCTCTGCATAAGGAGTCTTTTAGACATCATGATGGTTAAGATTATTGGGAAAGTTTTCTGTGCCGGTAACATGGCGTGATGTGATCGTTCACCATGCCCGTCGCCTGCATGAAAGCGTAACAGATTGTTGATCCGACAAAACGAAATCCGCGTTTCTTGAGATCTTTACTCATCGCATCCGACTCCGCTGTCTTTGGCGGTATCTCCTTCAATGATCTCCGTCGGTTCTGTTTTGGCTTCCCGCCAACAAATTGCCAGATATACGCGTCAAAGCTGCCGAATTCTTTCTGCAGCGCCAGAAAAGCTTTCGCATTCCCAATTGTTGCATCAATCTTGAGACGGTTACGAACGATTCCGGCGTTTCCCAGAAGCTGACGCTTCTTGCGCGCATCGTATCGGGAAATCTTCACTGCGTCGAACCGATCGAATGCTTTTCTGTAATTCTGACGCTTCTTCAGGATCATGATCCAGCTGAGTCCGGCTTGCGCTCCCTCGAGGATCAGCATCTCAAACAGTCTCCGATCATCGTGAAGAGGGACACCCCACTCTTTATCATGGTATTCCTGATACAACGGATCGGACGTTGACCAACCGCATCGTTCCGGCATAGTTACTCTTTTCTAGTCCCAGTCGGGCTCAAATCCAAAATCCCCGATAGGTTGACCCGGCGGTGCTTCTACGGGGTGGGGAATACTCACCTTTTTGGGATCTTGGAGAAATCTTTCAATCTCAGAGAGCGCAAACTGATATTGTGCGCGTTGATCTAGGTCTCTGACAGATTTCGATTCCGTCCAAAGCCAGGTCTTGAGTTCTGAGAGCTTGATCGTTGCGATGGCGTGAACCTGAGGAGTTGCCCGCTCCATGGATGCCAGCGACATGAGATTGTACATCACAATGTAATTCACGCTTCTCTGAACCTCTGCTTGGAGGCCTGAGGGCTTTGAAGATTTCCACGTCTTGGAGATGAGTTTGTCTATTACTTCGTCGAGACCCGGCTGTGAAGCTTCCCTGGCGTGGTGCTGTACTAACCGTGTGGCACGCTCCGGATTGAGAATGAAACTGACAGTATGATTTGCCAAAACCTCCGCGGGTGCGAGAGCATCGAATGTCAGTCCCGTGCGGGAAGAAAAAAGCTCCCGGTGTCGTTCATACCCGGCGGGGTGAGGAGGAATCAATTTGAGTATGGACTCCGGCAGCGTGAGCGCGACAGGAGCAATCGTGCTCAATAACGCATCAAGGGCCTGTCGCTGTTCATTGGCGGGAACGAGCGCTGTCGGTACCTGCCCATCGTCACGCAGTGCATACGTATAGTTCACCCCACCGAGAACTTTCGCTGCCGCCTCAATCTGGTAGCGATGGCCAAGGTAGAGAGGAACGAGCACTTCCTCCAGTGTCGCAAGCGGCGCGCCTGGACGAATATTGTTCTCACCAAAGTGCGAGAGAGCAATCGAGCGCACTCGCATTAACCTGAGAAGCTCATCGACTGCATTTGTGCCATTGTCCCAGAGGTGTGTGAAAGGTTGAGCGCTCCCCGGCGGACGGGCGTCCTGATCCGTCAGAAAGATCAGACCGCGGGTTCTTGCAGTGTTCAGGATCGAATCGAGAGCCTGCTTTTCATTTGTTCCCGACGGGAATTCCTGATAGCCGTACGCGATAGCAACTTTATCCCAATCACCTACTCCCGTCGCATAAGCATCGGAAAGATCAAGTGAGTTATTGTTCTTGATGGTGACCAGCGGATATGGATAGTCCATCACCGAGCCGCGGTTCACCGTGCTCGCGATGTAGTTATGTCCAAGACCAAGAGTGTGTCCGACTTCGTGTGCGGCAAGCTGGCGTAGCCGCGCGAGCACCATCTTCTCCAACTCAGGAGAGACTGACTTCCCTTTCTCGTAGGGAGCAAGCAACCCTTCGGCAATGAGATAATCCTGTCTGTCGCGCAGTGAACCAAGCGATACAGCCTCTTTGAGGATCTCTCCGGTACGCGGGTCTGAAACGGAGCCGCCATAAGACCATCCCCGTGTTGCGCGATGCACCCACTGAATGATGTTATAGCGGATGTCCATCGGATCCGCCCCCTCGGGCATCAACTCAACACGAAATGCATTCTTGAATCCGGCCGCTTCGAACGCTTTGCTCCACCAGCTGGCTCCTTCAAGGAGGGCACCGCGGACCGGTTCCGGGGCGCCGCGATCAACATAGTAAACGATGGGATTGAGCACTTCGCTCATCGCCGCGTTGGGATGCGTCTTCTGGAGGCGATGGCGGGTAATGAACCGTTTGACGATTGGCTCGCTTATCGGAGTGGCAAAATCCATGTAACTCATCCCGAAGTATCCCGCGCGGGGATCAAAGGCTCTTGGCGTGTACTTCGCATCCGGCAGCTGGACGAATGACTGGTGTTCCCGCACCGTGATTGCCTGGGGAGTTGGTACAACTTGCCGCACCCAGGAGCCGGGTTCGTCGCCGGTGAACGTGAGAGTAACCTCAACTTCCGTGTTTTGAGGAAAGTTCTTTGTGCGGGGAAGATAGAACGCACAGCGTGAAAGATCGAGACGGTAGCTTCCCTGGTTCGATTGTTTCAAGGCGCCGATGACATCGTGAGAATCCCGGAGATAGAATGAGGTTGCATCGACGAGGACGCGCGAACCCTCCTCGACAGAAACATCAAATCCCCATAGAACGGATTGCGCGAATGCCTCTTCCACAGCGCGCACTTCATCGGCATTCGTGCTGTTCGCGCGATAATCATAGTTTGGTTGAACGAGAAGCACTTTCGGTCCGGATCGTTCGAACTTCACAATCCGCTCGCCGCTGATCTGTCCGCGGTCGAGACCGATATCGTTGGACCCGATCCCGGCAGGGAGGGAGCTTACATAGAGGAATTCACTGTTCCACTTATCGATCTCGAGCCAGAGTGTTCCTGACTTGGAATCCCAGTAGAATGTGAAGTAGCCGGGAAACTTTTCCATGCCGGCGACTTTCTCGGCTATCGTGGTCGGCTTCGGCTCGGGCTTTGGCTGGGCTTGTGAGAGCGGTGACATCACCGCAACAGCTATCAGAAGTATCATCAATCGCTTCATGCAGGCGCCTCGTTCTGATTGGGAGGAGAGTAAGAATAAAAAAGGTAGAGAAGAGAGGGGGGAAAATCAATTCAATTCTG
>JBEKOB010000029.1:0-48959 GCA_049522195.1 Bacteroidota bacterium | reverse complement strand
GCTGCCGCGGAATATGCCGCGTTGTGGCGTTGCAACGGCGAGTGCAAATCCTTGTGAACGGAGCTTCTCGGCTGCTTTTGCATCCGGAACGAATTCTTCGTCCGCACTGAATTCAGCATGCATCTTCATGTTCCAGTGGGCCGCGCCTTTCGGTTTCTCCGCCTGTTGTTGCTGGGCGGCGGCGACGTCGAAAGGATTCCCTGTTTGCCCTTGGGCCGGTTTCGGCATGCCGATGTCGGACGAGAGATCGATGAGACCGGGATAGAGAGTCTTTCCTTTCATATCCCAGATTCGGGCATCTGCAGGTGCGGCGACTTTTTCGCCAACCGCTTCAATGACACCGTTGCCAATAACGATCGTGCCGGATGCGATCACCTTGCCCGGACTGACAACGATACGCGCGTTTGTGAACGCGTGTACCGTCGGGGTGTTCTCTCGCAAACCGAGCGTGGGCGCCGTTTGGGCAAGCACCCAGCAAACGCTTAGCAAGAGAACTAACGCCAAGCAGTACAAACGTCGGATCATAGAGCCTCCTGGTTAGTAATTCGGTATGGTAGATGTTGTGAAGGTTGAAATCGGGCGATGACAGTAATAGGGTTTCTCAACTTGAGGTGAGATCAACGGGATGAGTTATGCAATGAACGCGTTGGCAAAACTTCGAGACCTGAGAATTGCTGATGCGCGCGGCCCGGAGTGATTTCATCGTGTTCGTTCGAACACCAGAGCATGCCATGTGAGAGTGGAATGCTCATAGCGAAGCGTGAATCCCTGAGAAAGAATCCGGGCTTTCATCCCGGCCCAGTCATGCCAGAAAGGATGGAAATCCCAGCGGAGAAGCTTCGCAAGTGCCTCATGCCCCTTGAAAAGCCCTTTTGTGAGCGGGTTTTCCTTCGGGTGAGTCAGGGTAAACGTCGCTTTTGTCTTTCCGGTGGATTTCAGTATCAGCTCGTCAAGATTTTCGTAACAGCACACCACTTTGTCGAGGACCGTGATGTCGCTTTCAGGGATGGAGGAGGAGAGTTGAACGAAGTCCCCCGTCACATACTCGGCACGTCCAGCCAATCCCGATGTGTGGGCAAACTGTTTCGCTTGCTTCAGCATTGCGTCTGACAGATCGACGCCGAGAGAGTGGCCCGCTCCTTCTTTGAGGAGCGTGAGGTGAACCTGTCCAACGCCACAACCGATATCGAGCACCGAACTGCCACGCAGGGGCTCCCGCTTGATTCCCTCAACGAGGTACTTCTGAATGCGGTCAAGTTTCCCTTTACGGAACCGTTTGGCGTATGACCCGGACCAGCGGCTGAAGAAGGCCGATGTTCCGGAGCAATCCGCACCTGCTCTGCAACAAGAATCCATGCGTAATCTTCCTTAAGCCAAGGGTAATGCAAAAGAGGCGTTGCGGAACTCAGAGGACGAAATCCATCTCAAACATCTCGTAGTGCGAGAGATGCATGCCGTGGCGGTCATAGGTACGTTTTGCACGATCGTTGGTCCGTTCAACGTAGAGCCTGAGACCGCACACGTCGCTCTGTGACTTTGCCAGTGAGTGGACGTGATTGAACAATGCCCGGAACACGCCGGAGCCGCGGGCACTACTCTCGACATAAACACTCTGGATCCACCAAAACGTTCCGTTGCGCCAGTCGCTCCATTCGTATGTGATCATCATCTGGCCGACGACGACGTTGTTCAATTCCGCCAGATAATAGACTCCCTTCGAAGGATCGCGAAGGAGAGATTCCACACCTGCTTTCAGCAGATCTTGATTGAGTGTTCTGTGCTCGGTCTCCTCGGCTAATCTGCTGTTAAATTGAACGATGACGGATGTATCTGTGATCGTCGCTTGACGGATGGAGGCAGCCATAAGGATAGCAATTGACAGTAATTCGAAAAATGATTTTCTTGCTAGGGAAGAATATAGAGCATCGCTTAGAGAGAAGCAATCTGCGGGTAAACGTGTTGTCCGCAGACACCTTACCGTAGCCGTCGCCGCACATTCCCACCATGTTCTGATGAGGTCTCCCATGAAAAGCATCAGAATCCTTCTGCTCGCTCTTTTCACTCTGTATTTCACGAGGATCGAAGCTCAACAGCGTGAGCTGGAAATTGTCTCAACCTCTCCAAAAGGATCGACTGCGATGGCTGATCAGTCGCAAACGATTGTCGTTTGTTTCAATCAGCCCATGGTCCCCCTGGGCAAAGCAATGCACGACGGGGATTCGGGCCCCCTCATCATGGAACCGAACGTGCAAGGCAAATATCGGTGGATGAGTACCACGGCGATTGTATTCATCCCCCAGGGCCCCCTCGCAAACGCAACAGAGTATTCGGTTCGCGTCCCAGCCGGGACACAATCATTGTCAGGAAAAAGGCTCCGCGAAGAATACGTCTGGCAGTTTGAGACTCCAAGGCCAGTGCTCGTCGGCCACTCGCCGGCACGCAATCAGCAGTTCGTCGAGTTGAGACACAATGTGCTTCTCACGTTCAATCAGCGGATAGATCCCCAGGTCGCCTCTAAGTTCATCTCGATCGTCGAAACAAGAGGAGATACCACCCGGTATCCATCGTTCACTGTGCGCCGCGCCCGTGAAGAGGAACTCACTGGCCAGGTGCCCGGAGCTACAATCGATCGGAGCATTGTGTTGGTTCCCGCACAGCCATGGAAGCACAAGACCTCCTACACTGTCCGGTGCAGGGCGGGACTCCAATGTGCTGAAGGTCCGCTTGGAACCAGTGATACCTATGAGTTCAGTTTCACAACGTTTGGAGAGTTTTCGTTTCGCGGGATCAAGAATCAAGACGGATTTCCCCCCACCAATCGTTTAGTTTTGTCGTTCTCAAACCCTGTCTCAGTGCAGGAAGCTATCGATCACCTTCAGTTCAATCCTCCGGTGAAGAAGAAGGAACGCGGATACAGCTATGAAACAGATGAAATGTATCTCGATTTACCCCTGCGACCGGTAACGGAGTATCAGGCAACATTTACAAAAGGATTCAAGGACAGATTTGGCCAGGAGCTGGGGGGTGCCACGTCATTCAGGTTTCGCACAGGACCTCATACCCCGTTCGTGCGGATGGTTGCGGGAGCCAGCGTGGTGGAATCATATGAGTCTCACCGATATCCGGTTCGACTGATGAATGTCGACTCAATTTCAGTCCAAATGACCAGGGTAAATCCTGACCTCATTCTGCAGATTCTCCAGCAATTGGATTACAACACGAACAACAAGCTGGATTGGGAACAAACCGTGGCCCGGTGGGGGGATGCGCGTGGAAGCGGATCTGATGCGGTGGTCTCCTCCGCACTTTGGCGGCTGAATCTAAAAAGGGACAAGGAGACTGTAAAACCGATTGAATTGGATAGTGTTCTTGGAGGACGGTCATGCGGCCTGGTGCTGGTACAGGTGGATGATCTGTTTCCAACCAAGGAGAGAAGATACCTGCGAGCGCTGCTTCAGGTGACCAACCTCGGAATTACATCGAAGTTCTCCCCCGAGAACAATCTCATCTGGGTAACAAACCTCAAAGACGCATCACCGGTGGAGGGGGCAGAGGTGCAGATCTGCGACGACAGAAACCAGGTGCTCTGGCAGGGGAAAACCAACGCGGCTGGTCTGGCATCGAGTCCAGCACTTTCAACAAACGTGCGTGTGGAAGAGAGAAGAAGGCTGCTCCACGTTATTGTGAGGAATGGAAATGATGTGGCTTTTTCGAGCTCCGACTGGAGTGATGGCATCGAGCCATGGCAGTTTGACCTGCCCTACGAAATGAACGGGAGCTCGGGAGTATTGAAAGCCAGTCTATTTACGGATCGGGGTTTGTACAAGGAGGGGGAGCGCGTTGACATCAAAGGTGTCGTACGCGTTCAGAACGAGGGTACCTGGAAGATCCCGGAGGAGGGGCGGTTCCGCCTGGATATTCGCAATCAGCGCCAGGAAGTTGTATACAGCTCCGATCAGCGGCTCTCTCCTTTTGGAACATTTGCTACCTCTCTCAAAATCGAACATTCCTCATCGCTCGGATCCTACGACATGATTCTGCTCGCAAGGAAGGAAGGGAAAGGCAATGATGAGTGGGAGGAGGTGGAACAGGGAAGCTTCCGGGTTGAAGCATTTCGTCCCGCTGAATTCCAGGTGGCTGCGCAGATCGACAAAAAGGTTTATGTCGTCGGCGACACTGTCACGGGGTTTCTGAAAGCGCATTACCTTTTTGGTGCACCAATGAAAGGCGAGAGCGTGAAATGGCGGGTGTCCGTTTCCGATATGGCGTGGAATCCCCAAGGCTATGAAAGTTATCTCTTCGGTCCGATGATGTGGCTTTCGCGCTACTCGCGGGGGAATGGGTACCGGCTTCTGGCTTCAGGCTCGAGCACGTTGGATGAGCGGGGCATGAAAACGGAGACGTGCCGCCTTCAAGTGGGAGAAATACGTCAAACGGTCTCCTTGCTCTTTGAAGGAGACGTTGTCTCGCAGTCTCGACAGGTCATCTCCGGGCGGGCATCAACCGTTGTTCACGGCGGAGAATATTACATAGGGATTGCTCCGGCGAGCACATTTCTTGCCGAGGGCACCGCGTTGTCCTACAAACTTATTACCGTGAGTCCGGCCGGACAGCTCTTGGCGGGAAATACGGTGAGCGTGAAAATCTTCCGGAGATCGTGGCGTTCAACGCGTAAGGCTCAAACCAATGGATTATTTGGATGGGTTTCGGAAAAAGAAGACAAAGTTGTCGATTCAGTTGAAGTTTCCTCTGCCGAGAGTCCTGTGCTGCGATCGTTCATGCCGTCAGATGCGGGTTTCTATTTCTTCGAGGCAACAAGCAAAGATGCACGGGGCAATCAACTGATGACCCATGCCTATTTCTATGTGAGCGGTTCCGGCTATGTCGCCTGGGAACGGTCCGACGATGATAGAATAGAGCTTGTCCCGGCGAAGGACAACTACGCGCCGGGAGAATATGCGCGTGTGGTTGTGAAATCGCCGTATGAAAAAGCTACCGCGCTTATTTCCATCGAGCGTGATGGTATCCTCGATCATTTTGTCACCGAACTGAAGGGAAGTGCGCCAGAGGTGGAGATCCTCATTAAAAGCCTCTATCTTCCCAATGTTTTTGTCTCGGTTGTTCTGGTCGAGGGGCGCACCCTTCCCCCGGGAACCTCAAAAGAAAGCGACGTCGGCCGGCCCTCCTTCAAAATCGGTTACCAAAAAATTTCTGTGAGCCCAAAGGAAAAACAGCTCTCCATCACATTGAGGAGTGACAAAGAGGAATATCGTCCCGGGGATTCTGTCCATGTTGACATCGTTGTCAAGAATGCTCTCGGACGTGGTGTGCAGGCAGAAGTCGCGGTCAGCGTGGCCGATCTTGGAATACTGAATCTCATAGGCTATCGCCTCCCGAACCTGTTCATCGAATTTTATAACGAGCGGGGGCTGGATGTTATAACAACAGAAACGCGGTCGCACCTGGTGGAACAGCGGGAATACGGCGAAAAGGGAGGTGATCCAGGAGGTGGCGGTGGGGATGACGAACCGATGACAGCGCTCATGAACACTGAGGGTGTACGGAAGGATTTCCGCCCGAGTGCGTACTGGAATCCTTCGCTGGTAACGGATGCCAATGGGGTTGCAAGAATCCAGTTCAAACTTCCAGACAACCTCACCAAGTTTATGATCATGGGAAGCGCCGTTACCTGTAATGCAGAGTTCGGGTGTGGAGAACAGTACTTCACAGTGAGCAAACCATTGATGCTCCTGGCGTCGCTTCCACGGTTCGCGCGTATGGGAGACACTTTTGAAGGTGGAGTTACAGTGATTAACTACTCCACCAAAGAGAAAACAGTACGACTGGTGTCGATCGCCACGGGAATCAAATTGACCGGGAGCGATTCAACATGGCATCTCTTGAAACCGGGGCAGGCTTTGGAGGTTCGGCGCCCCCTCATCGCCGACCGGGAAGGGGAGGCAAAATTTGTGTTTCAAGCGGCGACCGACGATGATACCGACGGCGTCGAATGGAAAATCCCCATCCAGATTCCACGATCTCATGAAACCGTCGCATTGTTCGAATCGTTGACAGATGCACTAGTCCAAGAACAGCTCTTGATTCCTAAGGATATCTACAGAAACCTCGGCGGACTTGAGTTGACGGCAGCTTCGACCGCCATGACAAACCTTGCAGGAGGCATGTCGTATCTTTTCACGTATCCCTACGGATGTCTCGAGCAAAAGGTATCATCGATTCTCCCGATTCTTCTTGCCAACGATCTTGTCCAGGCATTTAAGTTTGAGATCTTCAAAGGGAAGGACACCCGGTCGATTGTGATGGAGACGCTGGAGGACATTGCATCATTCCAGCGGTCGAATGGTGGATTCGTCTATTGGGAGAGTCTCAAGGAACCACATCCCTACGTCTCCGCCTACGCCATGTACGCGATCATTATCGCAAAACGGAATGGTTATGAAATACGAAAAGAGATGGTCGACGAAGGACTTGCGTACCTGAAACGCGTTCTGCGCCATGAACAAATAACATGGTATGACACACCAGAAACGATTGCGTGCACGAACGCGCTTATCCTCTATACACTTGCCCTGGCCGGTGAACCTGATTACGGATACATGGAACGATTGTATCAGGATAGCAAGAACCAAGCCGGCGCAAACAAACAAATTCCTCTGTTCGCAAAGGCGTATCTCCTCAAAGCTCTGGGTGTTGCCAAGGGGAACTCGGCGATCATGCAGGATTTGTCCAGAGATCTCCTGAACCATGTCAAAGTTGCCCCGACGACCGCTCATTTCGAAGAAACAAGCACGGGCGGTATGGAATGGATATTTCACTCAACGGTGCGGACCACAGCTCTCGTGATGCAAGCGCTTGTCGAGACACAACCTGAGAATCCAATGATGGCAAAGGTCGTGCGGTGGCTCCTGGAAAACCGACGGTCAGGCCAGTGGAGATCGACGCAGGAAAATCTGTACGTCGTTGATGCATTGAGTACATATTTTCGTGTCTATGAACGGGAAGAGCCTGACTTCACGATGCAGATGAAGCTCGAAAGTAAGACCTTGCTCAATCAGCTGTTTAAAGGGAGGTCGCTGGGTACAACAACGACGCAGCTTCCAATGTCAACGATTCTTCCCGGAAAACAATATCCTCTGGAGATCACAAAGGACGGCAAAGGCAGGCTCTACTATGGGCTCAGACTTACGTACTACCCGATGGGACCAGGCCAGGAAAAGGAAGAAGGAATGTCTGTCCGCAAATCGCTTGAGTTGCGGGAACAAGGAGCCGCCGCAACAGAACAGTTCAAAACGGGGACAGTCGTAAGAGTCACGCTCACGTTCACAACCAATCAAGATCGGAACTATGTCGTCATTGATGATCCACTCCCGGCAGGTTTTGAGGCGATCAACGGATCATTCCAGACCACAGCAAGCAATCTGACCGGCGAAGAGGAACGGGCGGAACAATCAGCGCGTAGATCATCATTTTCCTTTGATTACACCGAGATGCGCGATGACCGTGTCGTGCTTTTTGCTTATGGGGTACCGGCTGGAGCTCATGTATTCAGTTACCTGGTCCGCCCGACATCCATCGGTAAGTTTCAAATGCCGTCCACTCGAATAGAACAAATGTACGAGCCAGAAGTATTCGGTCAAACGGTCGCTCGGGAAATAACAATACGCTGATGGTTCGCCCAATAAAAAATACAACACTTCTGATCATTGTCTTTCTCGGTCTGATTGCCGGAGGGACGATATTTATCCCACTTCCCCGCGAACCATTCAAGAAAGAGGTTGTTGAATCAGTGCGGGTTGTCGATCGCACGGGCCTTCTCTTGAGGGAATTGCTCAATGACCAGCAGGGACGAGGCCACTGGCGATCGTTGGATACGATCGCATCGAGCTTCCTGCAGGCTACCATAGCCATCGAGGACAAGCGCTTCAACTATCATCCGGGAGTGGACCCGCTGGCCGTCGTACGAGCTCTGAGCGATGACATCAAATCCTGGTCAATCCGGTCGGGAGGATCTACGCTCACCCAGCAGGTGATTCGCAACGTGTATCACTCCTCGCGTACGCCTTGGTACAAAATTGTGGAAGCTTGGTACGCACTCCGGCTGGAACGAATGATGTCCAAAAGGGAAATCCTCGAACAGTATGTCAACCGAGCTCCGTATGGCAACCAGCTGTACGGTGTTGAAAGCGCTGCACGCGCGTATTTTGGAAAGACAGCAAACGATCTCTCGCTGGCGGAATCCGCCTTTCTTGCAGCTCTTCCGAACGCTCCCACTCTTCTGAATCCTTACCAGAATCTTCCGGTATTGATACAGAGGCAACGATTGGTGCTCCGAAGAATGCTCGAGCAGGAGAGAGTTGGGTCAGAAGAATACGAACGGGCTATCGTTCAGCCATTGCGAATCCTGTCCCGGGAAGCGAATTTTCGCGCCCCTCACGCGGTCGAATTGGTTCTTCGAACGGTTGATGAGTCGCATCGAAGCCCACTGATTGAAACGACGATCGACTATGCATTACAGGAGGATGTCCATTTTGCAGTGAAAGCTCGCCTGTCGGCATTGAAGAAGAAAAATGTCACAAACGCTGCTGTCATCGTCATTGATAACCAGTCGCGTGAGATCAGGGTGCTGCTTGGGTCGGCAGACTACTTTGACGAAGGCAACCAAGGACAGGTCAATGGTGCGCTTGCACTTCGGCAGCCCGGATCGGCGCTCAAGCCGTTTCTGTACGGAGTCGCGCTCGAATCGGGATATTCTCCAGCTTCAATCTTGCCGGATGTTCCCACGCAAATAAGCGATGAACACGGAGCATACGTACCGGAAAACTATGACAAACGATATCACGGCCCAGTCCGACTTCGCACAGCACTTGCCTGTTCCTACAACATTCCTGCAGTGCGAGTTCTGAACTCGCTCGGAATCGAGCCACTGTTGCAGCGACTGCATGAGGCCGGTTTTGTATCACTCAACAAACCTGCTTCGTATTACGGCTGCGGCTTGGTGCTTGGCGACGGAGAGGTGACGCTGCTCGAATTGACCAATGCGTATGCCGCGCTGGCGAATGGAGGGGTATGGAAACCAGCGAAACTGATTAGATCACTCGATCAGTCAGTAAGATTGAGGGGGGGGTCGCCATTTCAAGAGAGAGTGGTGTCTTCCGTCAAACGGATTTTCGAGGATCGGACCATATTTCTTTTGAGCGACATTCTGAGTGATCGGGCTGCGCGGAGACCCGCATTCGGCAATGCATTTCGCTTTCCATTTCCCTGCGCCGTCAAGACTGGGACAACAAAAGACTACAGGGACAATTGGACGGTGGGTTTCACGACGCTCTACACCGTTGGAGTCTGGGTGGGCAACTTCGACGGGAGCCCGATGCGGGGCGTATCGGGCGTGACGGGTGCCGGACAGATATTTTTCGATGTCATGTCACTTCTTCACCGGCGCGAGTCACCTGACGGGTTTACTCAGCCAAAAGGGCTTCACCAGGTATTGATTTGTCCACTCTCGGGTAAATTGCCCGGTGAGGCGTGTCGGAAAACAATTCTCGAATGGTTCAAGACAGGCGAGGAACCACGAGACCAATGTAGCATACATCGATTGTACCGCATCGTTGACCGCGGCAAGGAAATGATGAAAGTGTATGACATCGTCCCGCCTGAGTTCCGGACGTGGGCCGAACAAGAGCGAATACCCGCGTTGCCGCCGAACGCGAGCCCTGAACAGAATCCGCGATCATCGGAGCATTCAAACCTCAGGGGCGACAAAGGTTTGAGTGCAATACTCTATCCACTCGAAGGGGATCATTTCAAGATCGACCCGGTTCTGAGGTCGGAGTATCAGAGTATCAAGGTGTTAGGGACTGCTCCGGAAAAGGTGGACAGTGTTCTGCTGCGCATAGATCGCGAGCGCGTACCGTTCAATCCTTCGGGGACGTGGTGGACACTACGGCCTGGAAAGCATGTGATGCAGATTGAGGCAATGCTGGGAAACAAAAAACATCTTAGTGAGCCCATTTCCTTCGAAGTGGAATGATCTCTACCATCCCATGCGCCCTCTGAGTGCGTTGATGTGTGCGACATGGTGTCTCCCATGCCACGCATAGAGCTGGAGCACGCGATCAAGGTTCATCGGTCCGTTCTGCGGATGGATCAATGTTCTTGCGAACTGCTCGGGTTTCATCGATCGCAGAAAAAGCACCCACCGCGAGTGCAGAGATTCCAGCAGAACCAGCGAAGGCTCGATGGGCGAAAACTTGCCATCGGCCAGCTCAGCCCAGAGCTGCTCCGCATACGGCTTGATGGTTGGGTTCTCTTCCGTCACGGCCAGCTTGAAACGGGCATAGGCGTTCATGTGACTGTCGGGCAGGTGATGCACCTGCTGACGGCTCGTCCATCCGCCTTCGCGATAGGGCACATCGAGTTGTTGATCCGTGAGACCGCGTACCGCCTCACGAAGCTTCTGCGGTACCCAGGCAATCTGGTTGATAAGCGCTTTGCGATCGTAGTCAGTTATGGTCGGTTTCGGATCAAATTTCCCTACGGGATAGCGGATATCTGACATGTTCTTTTCTCCTTCGACTCGTGATATCAAAATCGGATTCACTGTTGATTGTATTCAAGCAGAGTAAGAGAGCCATCAAGATCTGTTACGAGCAAGCGATGGTTGTCAACGATCATCGGTGTGTTGACGACCGTTACACCAACCCGGTGAACCCACATGACTTTGCCGGAGGTCGCCTCGAGTCCGTACACCAGGCCGTTTTTCGTCCCGAACATGACCTCGCCATCCTGCTCGATCGGCATTGATGGATCGATGTCATATCCGTATCCGCATGCCGATGCCCACACCGCTGTCTGTGTCGGAGCGGCGGATGAGAATGCGACAACCGTGTCGGTCATACACCGAGCATAGACACGCTTACCATTCTCTGAAATCCCAACGCACTCACGCACCTGATATCGTTTTGACCGCCAAACGGTCTTTCCGGTCTTCGCGTCGATTGCGGTCATGAACCGGTCAGGACCGACGATGAAAATCTTCCCATTAGCAGCTACCGGCCAGCAGGCAGCTGGCGAATAAAGCACTCCAGCGTTTCCATTCGTCCATTTCCATGCAAGGGAGCCATCGCTTGCGTTCAGCGCGTAGAGGAATGTGTCCCACGCGCCAAAAATCACTTTCCCATTATATACCAAGGGCTTGGCCTCTACGAAGCCGCCCACGTTGGGGAATTCCCATTTCACTTTTCCTGACGACAACTCGATTGCTCGGAACACACCGTCGCTCGCCCCAACAAAAACGACCCCGTCGTGAATTGTCGCAGCAGCGACAACAGGCGCGCCTGTCGATACTTTCCAGGCCATCTTCCCGGTCCTTGCATCGAGGCAATAGATGTTTTTGTCCGATGATCCGATGACTATCCTGCCTTCAGCAGCAGCCGAGGTTGAATAAACGGTTGCTCCGGTTATGAAGTTCCAAAGCACTGAACCGTCCTTCAATGAATAACAGACAACGCTACCACTGCTGTTCCCAACGATTGCACGGTCAGACCACACTGAAGGGGTCGAGGCAACTGTGTAACCGGTATTCACGGTCCAGAGTGTCTTGACGCTTGCATATTTATTGTTGATGGAAAAATCGGGGCGCTGGTACGTTGTCGTGTCACGGGAGAAATCTCTGGTGCCGAGGGCCAGCGCATGCCAAGGCTTCTGCGTCGGCAGGCCGGGAACGCGTTCGGTGAATATGATCGAATCAGTTCTTATGTCGACGATAGTGAAACCTCCGGCCGACTTGTCGCCACGGAGGTTCGAACGCATCAGAACGCCCGAAATTCCCTCGAAGTCTGCAATGCGGTTTTGATGCTCGTGTCCCGCAAGTACAGCCTGCGTGTTGAAATGTTTGAGCCGTTCAGTGAGCGCAAACCAATTATCGATTCCCGGATCGAGGGGGTAGTGGGTAACGAAGAACAACGGCTGGCGTTTGTTTGAAAGAGTGGTAAGAGCCGAGTCAAGCCATCGGAGATCCTCCGGCGGGAAGTGACCGTCCCCCATTTTCATGATCGGTCCTTCATGCATGCCGATGAAGCGATATCCGCTATATTCGAACACAAACCTGTCATTTCCCCAGAGGGAAGCAAATTTCGTGCAGCCGGATGCCGACCATTTCGTGTCGTGGTTGCCTGGGATGATATAGTACGGCTTCTTCAGGCTGTCGAGAATCGCCTTCGCAAGATCCAGCTGTGCATCGAAGCCCATTTCGGTGATGTCACCTGAAAGAACCACGAAAGCGACACCGGACATCGCGTTGATCTCACGGATAGAATTGCCGAGATCGGCGGCGCCGGTCGTGCTTCCAACATGTGTGTCGCTCAACCATGCAAAACGAAACGATCCGGTCTGACTGAATGAAACGGATGTCAGAAAGCAGAGGATGAGAAGAACTGAAGTACGGGCAAAACGCTTCATGGAATGGGCTCAGGGCAATGTTATTCTGAAATGATTGCATCGACTTCAATCTCGACGAGCATGTCCGGATCGACAAGAGCCGTCACAGCGAGCATTGTCGATGCGGGACGGATATCGCGGAAGAATTCCCCGTGTGCCTTCCCGACCACCTTCCAATCGTTGATGTTGGTGAGAAAGGTTCTTGTGCGAACGACATCCTTCATGCCTGCTCCAGCTTTCTGGAGTGCGGACTCAATAATCTTGAACGCCTGCACCGCCTGGGCATATGCATCCCCTTTCGCAACGACTTTTCCGTCGGGACCAACACCAGTGGTCCCAGCGACATGAATGTATGGTCCAACGCGGACAGCTCGCGAGTACCCAATGATAGGCTCCCACGGTGCTCCGCTTGAGATTGTCTGTCGTGGCATGGCGTACTTCCTTCAAGAACGGGTTTCTCTCTTGTTCTTCTCTCCGGCTGTTCTCCGACGGATAACTTGCCCGCCGCTCTTCTTGGCGGGTCTGTCGGAAATGACTCATGTCCGACAGTTGACATGCCCGCCAATCTTTGTGGTTGGACTTTCGGACAACAAGAGTGTTCAGCTGTCGAAGAGCATACAGATTGGGTTAGGGGCGGGCGTCTTTCCTCTTCTTCAGCTGCATCCTGATTACTTCAATGACACTCGGTATGCCCGGAATCAGCACAAGCGCGATAATAACGAGACTGAAATTATTCTTGACGAAGGGAACGCTTCCAAAGAAATATCCAGCCGGGACAAAAACGAAAACCCACAGTCCGCCACCGACGACGTTAAACGCAAGGAACCGTCTGTACGTCATGCTTCCGATGCCGGCGACAAACGGCGCAAATGTCCGGATAATGGGGAGGAAGCGTGCAATGATGATCGTTTTGCCGCCGTGCTTTTCGTAGAATTGGTGTGTGCGCACAAGGTATTCTTTGTTGAGGAACCGGCTGCTCTCTTGGTGGAAAATTTTCGGTCCGACGTAGTCGCCAATCCAGTAATTAGCCGTGTCACCGAGAACTGCAGCCAGGATCAGGAGGACGATAGACAAAGGCAAACTGAGCGCCTGAATAGCTGCGAGTGATCCTACGGCGAAGAGAAGCGAATCGCCGGGCAGAAATGGCGTTACAACAAGGCCGGTTTCGCAGAAGATGATGATAAAAAGGATGGCATAGACCCACACACCATACTGCGTGCACAGATCAAACAGATGCTTGTCGAGATGAAGTAAGATCTCAAGTAGGTCCTGAAGAAAACCCATGCGATACTCCCAAGTGAACGATCAGTGAAGACAACGGCTATGAACAGGTCTGAATACAACAGGATATCACTTATAAGCCGCTTTCTCAAGGTCTGTTAGATGAAGGGCCAAAAGTTCTTTTTGGAAGTCACCTTCCACCCGGTGTATCGCCTTGAGGATTTGACCACGGCTGACGCGGATTATGCTATTGTCCGCGGACTGGTTGGCCGGTTCCCTTTAGAGTCCAAGTTCCTTCAAAATGTTCGCAGCGCCGCCGACCTTCTCGGTTACCCACAGCACATAGCGGATATCAACCGCGATCGAGCGGCTGTACGATTCGCTCCATGCGTAGTCGTTGATGGTCGCTTCATAGGCGCGGTCGAAGTTCACGCCGACCAATTCTCCATTGGCATTCAACACCGGGCTGCCGGAGTTGCCGCCTGTCGTGTCCATATCGTAGAGAATCGCGACAGGGACGTCTTTCAGTTTCGCGTTCTTGTACTTTCCGAAGTCCTTTGCCTTGTAGAGATCGAGCACCTTCTGCGGCGTTGCGTACGGATCTTTGCCCGTCGATTTCTCAACGACGCCTGTGAGCGTGGTAATTGGTTTGTAGTACGTGGCATCGACGGGAGAATATCCCTTGATGTGACCGAAGGTGAACCGGAGCGTGCTGTTCGCATCCGGAATAAAACTCGTCTTTTGATACTGCTGTTTCACATCGACGAGCAATGCCGAGAGCTTTGACAACGCTCCTTCGCGTCGCTGACGCGTCTCGCGAAGCTTCTGATACGTTTCATACATCATCTGTGCTGCATTGATAAACGGGTCCCGCATCTGCTGCAGCTCGGCAACCGGCTTCCCGAAGGACGAAAGCAGAAAGTTTTCATCGGTCAATTCGGATTGTGCGTACGCCCGATCAATTATTTGGTCGATCTGCCCCTCGGTGCGGCCTCTGAACTGGCTCTCAATGACATCGATTCGTTGATTTTCCGGCAGTTCGAGCGCCTGCATGACGATGTGCTTCAAAAATGCTTTGTCTGTCGGTTCATAATAGTTCTTCAGCCCTGCTTTAAGGTTTTGCTTGGTGTTGGCGAGGTTCCGTTCCATGTATGCCGGAAGGCGTTCCATGTCCGGTTTCTGCATTTCGATCGCTGATTCATACAGAGTAAATCCATAGCTCAGAAGCAGGGAGCTGGAGCGGAGATTGTCGAGGACAAACTCTGATATACCACGGTCTGTCATCTCCTGATAGACCTTGCCAATCTCTTCGAGCACAGTGCCGTACTGTGCTTTTCTCTGCGCATCAGCATCGATGAATTGCTGAAGGAGCTTTTCTTCCCCCTGTTTGTTTTCCGTTAGATGCAGACGCTTCATGCCGAGCAGCTTGCCGCGGTAGTTCTTCATGGTGTTGGCAAGCCCCTTGATGCGTGCGTCGTGTTTCAGGGCGATTGCGCGATCGTTCTTCCCCAGTGCCTCCATTGTCGAAATCTGCCACTCGTAGAGATCCGCGACATACGGCATCCGGACAGTCTCCTCGTATGCCATGTAATGCGATGTTCTGTGCCGGAACGTCCGGCCGGGGTAGCCGAGGATGAACGCGAAATCCCCTTCGTCAACGCCGGCGGGATTCACCTTGAGGAATTTCTTGGGGTGATACGGAACGTTGTTCGTCGAGTACTCTGCAGGAGAACCATCAGGAGCGACATAGGCGCGCATGTAGGAAAAGTCGCCCGTGTGTCTTGGCCACACCCAGTTGTCGTTCTCACCGCCGAACTCTCCGATTGAACGTGGCGGTACGTAGGCGAGCCGAACATCGCGAAGGACCGTGGAAAGGAACAAAACATACGTCTTGCCTGCGAACATTTCGGAAACTTCCGCCCGCTTGCCCGGGTATTTCTTTTCCGTTTCCGCAACGAGCTCTCTGATCTTCTTGTCGATCGCCTTTGTCCGATCGGCAAAATCCATCTTGTCATTCAGAACACTGAGCACTTCCTTTGAGACGTCGCGGTACGACTCCAGGATCCTGGCAGAGATCCCGCGGGCCTGAATTTCCTCCTCCCGGGTCTTGGCAAGGAATCCATCGGTGACGTAGTCATGATCTGTTGAGCTTGCAGCCTGCACTGCGCCGAACGCACAGTGGTGGTTCGTGATGATCAACCCATCCTTGGAGATGAACGACCCGGTGCATCCGCTCAGCTGGACAACAGCGTCAATAAGGCCGATGCCGTTGGGATTGTAGATTGCCTTCGGGTCAATTTTGAGCCCTTTGGACTTCAGATTGAGCTTATAGAGCTCGCTGATCGGATACATCCCCTCGTCGGCGAGAGCGAGCTGAAGGGCAAGGACGAAGACGAATGTGATAAGTAGCAGGCGCCTGATCATGGTGATTGTCTCCCTGTATGAAGAGTGTGTGGAGAGAGTCTGTCCAAAAATTGGAACGAATCCTTCAAACTAGGTAGTGAATGGTGAAAAGTAAATAGTGAATAGCCAGCTATTGAGCAAGCACGAGATCTGCGACTTTCCTCGCGAGCTCGATCGGTTCCCCTTCGTTGCGGTTCGTCAGAATGATGACCGTCAAACGCTGATCAGGTAGACGGAAGATCGCATTTCGAAACCCTCGAGTTGAACCGGTGTGATATACGGATGAGAGGTTTTTATATGGCTCGATGTACCAACCATAACCATATTTCGTAAGTGTTCCATCGTTCAACATTGCGGGAGTGAACGATTGTTGGCGGAGCGAAGCACTGATCAGACGATTTGCATAGAGTTCTTGATCCCATTTGAAGAGGTCTTCGACCGATGAGTAAATTCCGCCGTCACCCAGGACCGCGCTTGTATTGCTCTGGTCCGTCCGGATAAAACCTTTGTCCGTTCGCGAATGACCGAATGCCCGGTTCTCCACCGTCGAAATACCATTCTGGAATGCAACGGTGTGCTTCATTCCGAGAGGCTCAAAAATGTTCTGCTTCAGGAACAATGCAAACGGTTGGCCCGAAACCGCCTCAACGACGAGTGCAAGCAATGCAAATCCGGAATTGCTATACCGGAACTTCGCTCCGGCCGGAAAATACATCGTATCGATCTTGCTCAGGAGTTTCAAGACATCTGCATCGAGTACCTGGACAGTCTGCGTATCGGGGACGAAATCTTCGTAATCCACCAGTCCTGAAGTATGACTCAGCAGGTGCCTGATTCTGACATGGTGCGCGTAGGAGGGAGCCCCCGGAAGAACATCGGTGAGGCGACTGTCGAGCGAGAGTTTCCCCAAGTCAACCAGTTTCAAGATTGCAGTGGCGGTAAATTGCTTGGTAACAGATGCAAGGCGGTAATTGGTGGAGGCCGACGCCGGAACGTTGTTTTCCACATCTGCAAGACCGTAGGCCTTGCTACAGATAATCCGGCCGTTTTGTATTACCGCAAGAGAAGCGCCGGGAGTGCTCGGTTTGTTGAAGTCGGCAAAAAGTGCGTCGATTGAGCCGGACGGGGAACTCTGCCGTGCGTACGGAGCGCAGGAAAGGAAACAGAACGTAAGGGCAACAGAGAGAGGAGTTTTCACAATGCGTCATAAGCAGAGTTGACCCCGCGAAGGCAGGTCGCCTTCGCGGGGAATGCAAAGGCTACATGCCTTCTTGCGCCAAAACGTACGTCAGAATTGCCATCGCCGCGGCTCCGAGTGCAACCTCGCGCTCGTTGACAGCTCCAAGATTGTCATTCTCGGAGTGATGCGCATCGAAGTATCGATGTGTGTCGACAGAAAGTGCGATGAGCGGAACGCCTTTCTGTGCCAGGGGGCTGATGTCGGCGGCTCCACCGCCAAGCTCAATATGGTCGGCACCGAACGAAGCAAGAAGCGGTGCCCATGGAGACATTCGCTTGTAGGCAGCTGTATCGCTAATCCCGAATCCATGAGGCATGAATCCTCCCTCATCCGATTCAAGTGCCGCGATGTGCTTCTCGCCGGGACGATCCTTTGCAGCGTACGCAATCCCGCCCCGGAGTCCGTTTTCTTCATTCATGAACATCACCGCGCGGATCGTCCGCTTCGGTTTCAATCCAAGCTTTTTGAGAATGCGCAATGCCTCAATCGATTGTACAATTCCCGCCCCATCGTCCTGAGCTCCCTGGCCGATGTCCCAGCTGTCTAAATGTCCGCCCATGACAATCACTTCGTCGGGCTTTTCGGTCCCACGCAATTCACCGACGACGTTCGCTGACTCAACATCTGGAAGCGTCTGAGCCGACAGCTTTAGCTGAATACGCACCTTGGTTCCCTGGGCCAGGAGTTTGCTCAGGTGTTCTGCACCGCGCGTACTGATGGCAACACCAGGCACTTTTTTTACGGTATCAACGTATCCCATTCCTCCGGTGTGCGGAGAATCGTCTATGCGTGTCGTCATCGAGCGGACTAATGCGGCGACTCCGCCGGCGTGCGCAGCCATGATCGAACCGCCGCCCCGTTGATCCACCGCACCACCGTACGCGGCAAATGTCGAGAGAAGCGTCCGGTCCATCGGTCGATTGAAGAAGACAATCTTTCCTTTCGCCTTGTCTCCCAGCAGCCGCAACTCCTCAAACGATTTCACTTCAATCACCTCGGCGGTAATTCCCTCCGGCGGTGTTCCGATGCTTCCTCCCAGTGTGGTGATCTTCAGCTTCTCCTTCTTTCCTGAGGGGAGCAGAAGATAACCTTCCTCGACAGACCCCCGCACCCAGTGGGGGACCATCACGGGCTCCAGGTGAACATTGTCGAAGCCGTACTCTTCCATTTTCTGTTTTGCCCACTCGACGGCTTTTGCCGCCTGCGGCGATCCGCTGATCCGGTTTCCGACCTTTGTGCACAGGTCGGTGAGATTCTCCATGGACTTGTTCGATCCTAATGCTTCCTTGATAATTTTTTGTGCGTCAGCGTCATAGCGCTGAACAACTATTGATTGCGCAGCGAGAAGGGAAGTCAAGAGAATGATGCAGAAGGGGATTGCCAAATATCTTGATTTGATCATGTCTATTTGTTCTCCAGCGATGTGTATGCTGAACAGGAATTATTTACGCCTGACCCAGGATCTGAATTTGTTCGGATTCGTAAATCGTGACTCCGCTCTTCTGTTGTTTCGCAGCCGAGAGCATTGCTTGCGCAACCGTCTTCGCTTCAATGGCCCGGTACCTTCGAAGACCACCAACCAGCGCAAATGAAACAAGCTTCATCAATGCAATTGCGAAGGTTTCGTTCACGCGGGATTCTTTTCGATCACCGATGAGAAGGGAAGGTCGGAAAATCTGAATCGCGTCGAAGGGGAGTTTCGAAACCTTCTCTTCAATTTCCCCTTTCACCTGCATGTAGAACGCCCTTGAATTCTTGTCTGCCCCGAGGGAAGACACCAGCAGGAATTGCCTGGCTCCGTTCATGGCAGCGATGGATGCAGCCTGAACGACATACGTAAAATCGACGGTTCGAAACGCCGCCTGCGATTTCGCAACCTTGATGGTTGTTCCCAGGCAGGAGAAAAACATCGTGTCCCCGAATCGCATTTTTCTGCTTGTCGAGGTGATCGAAATCTACCACAAGCTCCACAAGTTTCGAATGTCGAAAAGAAAGGGGTTTCCGCACCGGAACGGTCACCCGGTCGTATGCTTCGTCACCAACCAGGAGCCGCAGAAGATGTCCGCCGATGAGGCCGCTGGCACCGAGAAGAAGAGCTGATCGTGTCTGCACAGTCAATAATGGAGGGGAAAGCAAGCTTCCATTCTTCACGAATACTACTGAATTTTGTGCTGTCGGTCAATCAGTGTGATGAACAAACTTGCGTGAAAGCATGGGATGTGGTACATTTTCATTGAACCACGCGCTTGCTCCCGGGAAGCTGTCTGACTTATGAGGAATTCTTCACGATGAGGAAACTGACTCTTCATATGCTTGGGGAGACGTTTACGATCAACAAGCTCCCGCAGTTTGCCGAGATCCCCTCGATCCTCAGCCAGGGTGACATGTGTTTCATTTCCAGAACGGATGAGGAACTCTCGATTGTCTGCCCGGATTATATGGCCCCGAACAACGTCCAGCAGGAGCTTGGATGGAGGTGCATCAGGGTGGAAGGAGAGATGAAGCTGCAGGAAGTCGGTGTCTTGGCGTCGCTCGCACAACCGCTCGCCGACGCAGGCATCCCGATGTTCGTCGTCAGCACGTTCAACACGGACTACATCTTTGTCATGGAAGAGAATCTCGTCAACGCAGTGCAGGCACTGCAACAGGCAGGGCACGATTTCCGCCACAAGACGCAGTGAGTTCCCTATCCCGCCGGCGAATTCTTTTTCGGTTCCACTGCAGCCGGTTGTATCATTCTCCTCTTCAGTACTTCCGTCACATCCGACAGTTTCAATCCCTGGTCTTGAAGTAGAACAAGAAGATGATACAGGAGATCCGCCGTTTCTTCTTTGAGCGCGCCGGAATCGCTTTGCATTGCAGCAACGACAGTCTCGACAGCTTCCTCGCCGACTTTCTGTGCGATCCTGGGAGTTCCTTTTTCAAAGAGTCTTGCAGTGTACGATTCGGAAGACATATGTCGCCGCCGCTCCCGAATAATTTCTTCCAATCCTTCTAATACTGCATCGGCCCCCGAGCTTTTGTCTTCACCGAAGCAGGTGAACGATCCCGTATGGCAGACGGGTCCGGCGGGGATCGCCCGCACCAGCAACGCATCCCCATCACAGTCGATCTGCATCGAGGAGACGGCAAGCGTGTTGCCGGAAGTCTCCCCTTTTTGCCAGAGCCGTCCTTTCGTTCTGCTCCAGAAGGTGACTTTCTTTTCCTGAATTGTTTTCTCCAGCGCTTCCCGATTCATAAATCCAACCATCAATACCTGGTTCGTCGTTGTATCCTGAATGATGGCGGGGATCAGGCCGTTCAGTTTCGCGAAATTGAGTTTGTCAATCATAACCGGACCGGAATAGTGTTTTCTGCTAAATACTTTTTGATCTCCATCAACGAGATCTGCTGATAGTGAAAAATGCTCGCGGCAAGCACCGCGTCCGCTTTGCCAAGGGTGATAGCATCTCTGATATGTTCTTTTGACCCCGCGCCGCCGGAAGCAATCAGGGGAACACTCGCGCATTCTGATATTGTCCGAAGCAGTTCGAGATCGTATCCTTCTTTTGTACCGTCACTATCCATCGAAGTCACAAGGAGCTCTCCGGCTCCGCGTCTGACCGCTTCCTGTGCCCAGGCAATCGCGTCGAGCGCCGTTTCTTCCGATCCCCCCTTGATCCAGACTCCCCAGCCACCCAGTCTGCGCTTCGCGTCGATGGCGGCCACGATTGACTGTGCGCCGACAGCGGTGGAAGCTTCCCGGAGAAAATCGGGGCGCAGGATGATCGCCGTGTTCAGTGAAACCTTGTCAGCTCCCGCATCGAGCGCACGGAGAACATCGTCCACGGTGCTGATTCCTCCCCCGACCGTGAAAGGAATGAGGATTGCCTTTGCGACGCGCTCAACAACAGATAAGAATGTCTTACGCCCCTCCTGCGAAGCGCTGATATCGAGGAACACCAGCTCGTCGGCACCTTCGTCGGAATATCGCGCGGCGAGCTCAACCGGATCGCCTGCATCGCGCAAGTCGACGAATTTCGTCCCTTTCACTGTTCTGCCGTCCTTGACATCAAGGCATGGGATGATGCGTTTCGTCAGCATACGTTTTCAGGCTTTCGATAATCGGGACAGCGCGGACAGGTTCAGGTGCCCTTCGTAAATAGCTTTTCCCACCACGGCGCCCCAGCATCCAGCCTTCTCCAGGCTCTCAATGTCGCTCATCCGCGAGATGCCGCCCGAGGCGACGAAATGGAACGTCGGGAATTCCTTGCTCAATGTGGCGTACAGCTCTGTATTTGGACCCTGCAGCATTCCATCCTTGTCGATGTCGGTGCAGAGGAAATACGTGGCGCCATATTGGCCCATCGATTCTATGAAGGTCGAGGGAGTCAGGTTTGCCTGCGCGAGCCATCCCGAGTGGGCCACAGATCCTTTCCGGACGTCGACGGCTATGACAAATCGCTCGCTCCGAAACTCTCTGAGCCATTCCTGAACGATGTGAGGCGACGTGACCGCAACACTTCCCACAACAACCCGCGTCGCGCCCGCAATGAACAAATACGATATATCGCTTCGCGACCTGATGCCACCTCCAACGTGAGCCCGGACTCCCGGAACGCGGAGGATTGCCTCGATCGCTTTTCGATTCACGATTCGGCCTTCCTTTGCTCCCTCGAGATCGACGATATGAAGGTGACTGAGTCCATTTTCCACGAACGAGCGTGCGACGTCAGCGGGCGAATCAGAATAAATCTTCTTTGACGCGTAATCCCCCTGTCGGAGCCGGACACACTTTCCTTGAAAGATATCTATAGCCGGATAGATTAGCATAATTCTGAGAAATTCCTTAACAGTTGAAGTCCGGCAGTTCCCGATTTTTCCGCATGAAATTGTACGCCGTAGAAGTTCTTGTGCTGGATGGCGGATGAGAATTGCCGACCGTATTCCGTCGCTCCGATTGTGTCAGTAACGAGCGGAGCACTGAACGAGTGAACGAAGTAAAAATACTCGCCGTCCCGAATCCCCTCGAACAGAGGGCTCTGAGCTTTGTGGTCGACGCGATTCCAACCCATGTGTGGTACTTTCAGATTCGTGTCGTCGAATCGCGCTACGCGCCCCGGAACAATCCCCAGGCAGGGTGTGTCGCGTTCATCCGAATGCTCAAAGAGGATTTGCATGCCGATGCAGATGCCGAGAAACGGGACGCGGACCGTCGTGAGCCATTGAAGCAATCCCACGCGGTCAAGCGATTCGATGGCACTGCGTGCCTCGCCAACGCCGGGCAGAATCAATTTGTCCGCCCGTTGAAGTTGGGCGATGTCCTGTGAAACGAAGAACGGCTTTCCGAGCCGCTCCAGGGCATTGCCCAGCGATCGGATATTTCCAGCGCCGTAATCAACGATGCCGATCACAGTGTTCCCTTCGTTGATGGAAGTGTTGAGGGAGATCGCGGGTCAATGGCGACCGCCTGCTTTAAGGTTCGAGCAACAGATTTGAAAATTGCCTCAATCTTGTGATGATCATTCCGGCCCTGAACACTAATGTGCAGGTTTGCGCGAAGTCCGTCTGCAAGCGCCCGGAAGAAGTCCTCCACAAGCTCCGTTGGAAATTCTCCAACCTTCTCCCGCTCGAATGATCCGTTGAAAACAAAATACGGCCGGTCGCTGAGATCGAGAGCAACCTGCGCTGATGACTCGTCCATGGGAAGAAGAAAACCGTACCGTTCAATTCCTCGCTTATCGCCCAGAGCTTGGCGGATTGCCGAGCCGATTGCCAGACCTGTGTCTTCGACTGTGTGATGTTCGTCGATGTGCAGATCTCCTGTCGTCCTGACTGTCAGATCCATAAGTGAATGCTTGGACAGCTGTGCGAGCATATGATCGAAAAAGCCGACACCAGTATTGATGGAGTACTTGCCCGATCCTTCAAGGACCACATCTACTGAGATGGAGGTTTCGGCAGTCTTCCGTTCGACGTGCGCAGAGCGATCGCTCCGCACAATGAACCGGCATGCTTCAAGAAAGTCGGCTGTTACGAAATCAGCTGTACTCTGAGAATCTTCTGAAAGCCGGATAGTTTTGCAGCCCAGGTTCTTTCCCAGCTGAACATCGGTCTCACGATCGCCGAAGGCGAATGAGCGTGAAAGATCCGGTCGATACTCTTTCAGGTATTGATCGAGAAGACCTGTTTTTGGTTTGCGGCAGTTGCACCCTTCGGCCGGAACGTGCGGGCAGATGAAGACTTGCGAGAACGTAATTCCTTCCCCCTCCAGAATACGGAGGAGCTTGTTCTGGGGAACTTCAAATGACGCCCGCGGGTACCGATCGGTTCCCAGCCCATCCTGGTTTGTGACCATCACGAGCTCAAATCCACGGTCACGCAGGAGCCGTAAACCTTCGATGGCATGCGGTATCAATTCAAGTTTTTCGAGCGAGTCGATCTGCTCGTCAGGGGGTTCGACAATGATGGTACCGTCGCGGTCGATAAAAACCACTTTCATACGATGAGTTCCTTCAGGGCAGTCAACAGAATGTCGTTTTGTTCCGGTGTTCCAACAGAAATCCGGATGCAGTTCTCGAGTTTTGGCTCGGAGCTCCTGTCGCGCACGATCACACCGCGTTGGGCAAGCTGTTGATGAATTGCGCGGGCATTTGTAACGCGAACAAGAAGAAAATTCGAATCAGAGGGGAACACTTCCTTCACGCAACCCATTCGTTCAAGTTCTCCGATGAGCCGCTTGCGCTGGGCGATCGTGGCTGCGACGCTCTTCTCCACATGCGTTGTCTGTTCCAATGCCTTGAGGGCCTCAACGCTAGTCAGGATGTTGATGTTATACGGGGCCTTGGCTTTCATCAGGTACGAGACAATCACCGGGTGCGCTACCGCATACCCAAGCCGGATCGCGGCAAGCCCCCATGCTTTCGATAATGTCCTGAGAACGACAAGGTTCGGATATAGACTAACAGCGTTGATCACTGATTCGGCTTGCGCGAAATCGAAGTACGCTTCATCAACGACAACAATAGCCGATGTCGTTGCACACAGAGCAAGAATGTCCTCGCGTCGCAACAGATTGCCGGTTGGATTGTTGGGGGAGCAGCAGAAGATCAGCTTTGTGTTCGCGTCCGTCTTTTGTCGCACCTCATTGAGATCAATCTGAAAACCATCAGTCAGGACACAAGAATTCACTTTCACATCATTGACATCTGCGGCAACGCGATACACGCCGTATGTTGGCTCGAGGATGAGCACTGAGTCTGTCCGCGGCTCGCAAAAGATGCGGATCAACAGGTCGATAACTTCATCCGATCCGACTCCAACAAAGACGTTGTCTGCTTCCACTTTCTGCAGCAGAGCGATTTTGGTTCGGAGTTCTCTTTGCGACGGGTCAGGATACCGGTTCAGTTCAAGTCCGTCGAATGTGACGGCGCTGCCGAAGGCGTTCTCATTTGCATCGAGGAGAATGCCGGAAGTATAATCCTGCCGCGCACTTCGGTACGGCTTCAGTCTCCGAATATTGGGGCGTATGAGCGCTTCGATGTCCATGGTATTCGTGTTCAGTTATCAAATCGAATTGTTACTGCCCGGGCGTGTGCATTGAGTCCTTCGACCCCGGCCAGTGTCGTCAACGTCGGGGCGAGTGTTTTCAATCCATCGCGGGTAATACTCTGGAATGTGATAGTTTTCTGAAAACTTTCCAGTGACACGCCGTTGAACCATCGTGCTGTTCCTCCGGTCGGAAGCGTGTGGTTCGTGCCGGATGCGTAATCGCCGGCCGTGACTGGCGCAAACGCTCCAAGGAACACCGAGCCAGCGTTCTGAATGAGCGGCACAATGTCGTTTGGCCGCCGGACGTTGATCATGAGATGCTCAGGCGCGTACAGGTTCGAGAATGCAGTTGCGTCTTCAAGCGATTGTACGACGAGTGCGAAGCTGTTTTGCAACGACTGTGCTGCAATCGTATTGCGCGGAAGAAGTTTCAACTGTTGTTCAATCTGGTCAAGCGCAGCATTGGCCTGAGATACGCTGGTCGAGACGAGAACGACCTGTGATTTTGGATCATGCTCGGCCTGCGAGAGGAGATCGGCAGCAACGATCTTGGAGTCAGCCGTATTGTCTGCAATGATGAGCAATTCCGAAGGACCGGCGAGGAGATCGATAGCTGCGCCGTCGAGGTCGGACGAGACAATTCGCTTTGCTTCGGTGACATACTGATTGCCGGGACCGAAAATCTTATCCACCTTTGGAACAGATTGCGTTCCGTATGCCATGGCGGCGATTGCCTGGGCTCCGCCGATTGCGAACACCTCGGTCAAACCGATGCTTGCCGCTGCCGCAAGGACGATAGGGTCAGGAAGACCGTTTGCTTTTGGCGGTGAGCAGAGGATGATCCTCTTGCATCCCGCGAGCAGTGCGGGGATGCCGAGCATCAGCACTGTCGATGGGAGTGGAGCCGATCCGGCCGGAACGTAGAGGCCGACCGTCTCAAGCGCCCGCTGTTCGCGCCAGCACACGACGCCGATTTCAGTTTCGAGTTCCTCTTCTCTTCTGGCCTGAGAGGCATGAAACGCACGGATATTCCGAGCTGCCTGTTTGATCGCTTCAAGAACGGCCGGGGGAGCTGCTTTCCGGGCGGCTTCAACATCTGCCGGCTTCACTCTCAACTCAGTGATTTCAGCGGCATCAAATCGCTGGCTGTACTCTCTCAGAGCCACGTCACCGCGTCGTTTTACGTCAAGGCAGATTGCCTCGACGGCGCTTTTCATGGACTGATCTTCAGTCCAGGGGCGGACGCAGAGTGCCTTGCGTTGTTCATTCGTCAGTTGATTGGATTGATAGAGCTTCATTTGATGATCGTTTCAATTGGTACAACAATAATGTCACTTGCGCCCGCTTTCTTGAGCTTTTCCATCACGTCCCAGAAGACGTCCTCAGGAATAACCGAGTGGAGCGCGACCATTCCTTCTTCGGCCAAGGGAACAACTGTGGGACTCTTGAGACTTGGAATGATGCCTTTCAATCGAGGTACGGCAGACGCGGGAGCATTCATCATCATGTAGCGTTTGCCACGTGCCTGCAGGCTGCCGGAAATGCGGATGATAAGCCGCTCGATCAAAAGCTTCTTCTCCGGATTTTTCATTGTCTCCCGGTTGGCAATGAGAATTGCTTCCGAAGGGAGCACAACGTGTAGTGGGCGCAGTCCGTTCATGCGCGCCGTCGTTCCGGTCGAGACAATGTCGCAGATCGCATCGGCCACATCCAGTGTCGGCGCGAGCTCAACAGAGCCGCTCAGTTCAATCACCTCTGCTTTCAGTTTCTGCACGCGAAGAAATTGCTTGAGCGTCGATGGATACGTCGTTGCGATGCGCTTCCGGTTCAATTGAGCGACGGTCCTGATCGATGATCGCTGCGGTACGCTGATCGTCAGCCGGCAGTGGCCGTATCCCAGTTTGGTGATGGTTTCAACTTGTGCGCGTTTCTCACGCACGATGTTCTCTCCGACGATGCCGAGGTCCGCCACGGCGTCCTGCACATATTCGGGGATATCATCATCCCGGAGAGCTAGGACGTCGAGGTCAAAGTTCCGGCAAGGCGAATAGAGGCTTTGCTTCTGAAATTCAAATTCGAGTCCGCATGCGCGGAGGAGAGAAAGAGAATCTTCAGTCAGTCGTCCGCTTTTTTGTATGGCGATCTTCAGTCGCCCGTTGTTGGCAATCATACTTTACCTTGATAAAGTGTTTTGGACAAAAAAAATCATTGGGAATGCTTGGGTATCTCAAGTCGCTTCAGCATCATTGTATAGCCCCCTTTTCCCTGTTTGAGCCATTTGTGGACGCGTGCGATGGTCCGCGAGCTGAGGCCCGTTTCTTCTTCGATAACAGTGTAGGGGACTCCTTGTGAGAGCATGCGGGCGACCTTCCAGCGTTCTGCGAATTCGCGAATCTCGGTTTCGGTGAGGAGGTCGCGCAGAAACTTCCGGCATTCCTCCAGGCTCTCCAGCCGGGTGATCGCTACATACAAATCGTCGATATCTTTTTGCTTGAGGTGTCTCATGCTTTACCCAGGTAAAGTATACGCGAAGATGAAGAAATATGCAAGGGGAAAGAGGAAGAAATTTTGCTTGTCAATCAGGCCCATTTTCTCTACCTTTTTTAAGCCATGATATCATTTTCCGACATTGAGAACGCCTATATTGTTGTCCGGCCGGTTGTGCACAAGACCCCCTTGCTGAGCTCGCAAACCCTGAACCTCCGCGTCGGAAATGAAGTCTGTTTCAAGGCGGAAAACCTCCAGAGAATCGGTGCCTTCAAGATCCGCGGTGCATACAACAAGATTGCCTCACTGTCAGCCGAAGAGCGTGCCCGCGGCGTCGTCGCACATTCGTCGGGCAATCATGCACAAGGCGTTGCGCTGGCTGCGAAGATGCTCGGCACAAAAGCCGTTGTGGTCATGCCGAAAAGCTCGCCCCCGAACAAAGTGGCTGGGACGCAGGCGTACGGCGCTGAAGTGGTATTCTGCGAGGATTCATCAGACGACAGGGAGCGGGTAGCGAGGGAACTCCAGGAACGTTATGCATACGTGCCGGTTCCGCCATTTGACGATGACAAGATCATCGCCGGCCAGGGGACCGCAACAATCGAAATTGCGCAGGAGCTTCGTGAGCTTGACTATCTTTTTGTTCCTATCGGTGGCGGAGGCCTGATCGGAGGCAATGCAATCGCGGCCAAAGCCCTGTTTCCTCATATCAAGGTCATCGGTGTCGAGACCGAACCTGCAAACGACTGCTACCAGTCGTTCAGGAAAAAAGAAATTGTCCGGATAAGCCCTCCCAACACCATCGCCGATGGTATGCGCACGCAGGCAGTCGGCAAGCGAAATTTCGAGATCATCCTGAAATATGTCGACGATGTTATCACGGTGACGGATGCCCAAGTCATCGAGATGATGCGGTTCTTCCTCGAGAGAATGAAGATTGTTGTTGAACCGACAGGCGCTGTTGCCCCTGCAGCCATCTATCATAATGTGCTCGGGCTTTCCGGCAAGAAGATCTGTGCGATTATCAGCGGCGGGAATGTCGATCCCGCGCTCCTGAAGAAAATTCTGTGACAGGGGCAATAATCGGTGATCTGTGGTACTTGCCGCTCAGACAATTCCTTTATATCATTGACCTCACCCGGCCGTGGAATCGATTACTGAATACATTCCGCAATCATTCATCCATATTCCTACATCATTATGAAGCTCGCGGTCTGCATTAACCATGTTCCCGACACCGCAACGAAGATCAATCTTGCGGCCAACGGAAAGAACATTGAAAAAGCCGGTGTCACGTTCGTCATCAGCCCATATGACGAGTTTGCGGTCGAAGAGTGCCTTCGATTGAAAGAAAAGAACGGCGGTGACGTCACGGCGATCTCTCTCGGCGGCGACACACACAAGGAGACGCTGCGCAAAGCACTTGCCATGGGAGTCGACAAAGCTGTGCTCCTCAAGGATGACGCTCCGCGCGACTCCTTCGCGGTGGCGCACGCACTGGCTGCCTATCTCAAAGAGCTGAATCCTGACGTGGTGTTCTTTGGAAAACAGTCGGTGGATTATGACGACAGCGCCGTAGGCGTAATGGTTGCCGAGATGCTCGGCCTGCCGTCTGTTACGGTCTGCGTGAAGCTTGACGTGGCTGGTGGAAAGGCGGTTGCCGAACGGGAGATTGAAGGAGGAAGGGAGGTGGTCGAGACGACGTTGCCGGCCGTCTTCACCGCACAGAAGGGGTTGAACGAGCCGCGCTATCCATCGCTGAAAGGAATCATGGCAGCGAAAAGCAAGCCGATCGAAGAACGTCCGGCTCCACCTGTTCAAAGTAAAACGGAATTGATCGCGATGCAGAAGCCTCCGGCGAAACCAGCAGGTAAGATCGTTGGAACGGATGCCAGTGCGGTTCCTGAGTTAGTTAGGTTGCTGCATGAAGAAGCAAAAGTGATATAACATTGTCGATTGCCGATTGGGGAAAGCTCAAGCACATTTGCCTTAAGCTTGCGATTGTCGATTCATAATTACCAATCACCACTCACCAATTAACTTTTTAACTTTTGATTGGTTACAACATGAAGATTCTCGTTTTCGCAGAGCAGCGAGAGAACAAATTCAAGAAACCGTCGTTCGAAGCGGTCAGGACAGCGCGAACACTTGCCGATCAGATGAACGGCGAAGTCGTTGCGCTTGTGATCGGCGGATCTGTTCAGTCTATTGCACCCGCACTGGGAGGGTACGGCGCTCACAAGGTGCTCATGGCCGAAGACCCCCGGCTTGCTGCCTATGCATCGAGTGCCTATGCAAAGCTGATTGCAGATGCAGCTAAAGCGCAGCAGGCAGATGTTGTGTTTGTTCCCGCAACTGCGATGGGAAAAGATCTCGCACCACGTGTGGCAGTCAAGCTCAATGCGGGTCTGGCTTCTGACTGCACGGCCCTGACCGTCGAAGGGGGAGAGATCATCGCCACGCGCCCAATCTATGCCGGAAAGGCTCTCACAAAGCTGAAAGTCACTTCGGCATCCAAGCTATTCACTTTGCGGCCAAATGTCTTCGCTGCGGGCGAGCCAAGCGGTGCTGCAGCTCCGGTTGAAACTTTTGCCGCAGACTTGAAAGAACAGGATCTTGCCTGTGCCGTCAAAGAAATAAAACAAATATCCGGCAAGCTCGATGTTGCGGAAGCAGATATTATTGTAACCGGAGGCCGCGGATTGAAGGGGCCTGAGAATTTTGGAATGATTGAAAAGCTGGCTGAGGCGCTCGGCGCCGCAGTCGGGGCATCGAGGGCGGTCGTAGATGCCGGCTGGCGTCCGCATGATGAACAGGTTGGACAAACAGGCAAGACAGTGTCCCCGTCTCTGTATATTGCTGTAGCGGTCTCCGGTGCCATCCAGCACCTTGCAGGAATGTCATCTTCAAAGTATATTGTAGCTATCAACAAGGACAAGGATGCGCCGATCTTTCAGGTTGCCAGCTACGGCGTCGTTGGAGATGCGTTCGAAATCGTTCCAGCCTTGACGGCGGAAGTGAAGAAATTACTCGGGAAGAACTAGCGGTCAGTGAATATTCCCACGCAAAGGTTCTCCATTCAACTTTCTCAGCGCCGTTGCGTGAGATTTTGGATTCGAACCGTTCCCGGGGAGCAATAAAAGGAGAAGTAGTAGTGGAGAGGATTCAGGTTGACATACTGGGGCTTTCAACGAGCCCTTCAAGCGGAGGAGCATACGCGCTCATCCTGAAGGAAGTGAACGGCCTGCGTCGTCTCCCGATTATCATCGGAGCATTCGAAGCACAGTCAATCGCTCTGGAAATGGAAGGAATCAAGCCGCCGCGGCCGCTGACGCACGACTTGCTGAAGAACGTAATGGATTCACTCGGTGCCAGCCTGAACGATGTCTTCATCAACGAGTTGAAGGATGGGACCTTCTACGCCCGGCTGACCCTCGACTCGCAGGAAGTCGATTCACGCCCGAGCGACGCGATCGCCCTGGCGGTCCGGTATGGTGTTCCGATTTATGTGGCCGACAAGGTGATGGACGAAGCCGGATTTGTCCCGGACAGCGACGAAGCCGAGAAAACCGCGCCACCGACCGCCCCGGAGCCAGAACAGGAAACGGAGAAACCGAAAGTCAAGCTGTCGAAACTCGAACAGCTGCAACAGCAGCTCCTCGAGGCCATCGCCAAAGAAGAATACGAAAAAGCGGCAAGGCTCCGTGACGAAATCCAGAAGCTTCAGGCACGGAACTCATAGCATCGAACTACTCCGGCGTTCCGCGCACAGCCGGACGCATCAACACTTCTGACACACAATCACCCACCATCGTCCCACATAAGGGAGGCACTTGACTGTGAAAACCACCGTGCTACGAGAACGGACCATGTTGTGCATGCTGCTCCTCTCACTCCTCTGGGTCATGACCGCATTGGCAGCCGCGCCCGATTCGTCCAAAGTGGAACAGCTCATCGCTCAGGGGGATGTTTTCGCGGAGAAAACGTTTGAGAACCAAAAAGCTCTGCAGAGTTACCAGGCAGCCATTGCGCTCGAACCGAATAATTCTGAAGCCCTCTGGCGCATTAGTCGGGCGTACGTGGATATCGGTGAACATCTCCCGGCCACCACAGAGCAGGAAAAGACTCTGCAACTTCAAACCTATGAGCAAGCACTCGAGTCCGCAAACAAAGCAGTCGCGGCGAATTCAAACGGAGCCATGGGATATACACGACGTGCGATTGCCAACGGCCGGATCGCACTTTTCAAAGGAGTGTGGGAATCGCTCGATCTCGTGAAGCAGACAAAAGCTGATTGCGAAAAGGCAATCGCTCTTGACCCGAAGGAACCGGCTGCATACTATGTCCTGGGTCGAACACACATGAAGGTAAGCGAAAAACCGAGGATTGTTCGCTGGCCGCTGGGCCTTGGCTGGGCAAATCTCGATGACGCGATCAAAAACTACGAGAAGGCGATCGCGTTGCGGCCCGAGTTTATTATGTACCGTCTGGATTGTGCCCGTGCGTATGTCGAGCAGGATGAATACAGCAAAGCCCGGGTGCATCTCACCGCCATCGGGACACTTCCGACGATGGATGAAGACGACGGGCAATTCCGAAAAGAGGCGCAGGAATTGCAGGAGAAGATCAAAGGTAAGTAGCTCACGCTATGCTCCCACCATACAAAAGCCCGGGCTTTCGAGAGAAAACCCGGGCTTTGTGTTGCATATACGGTAACCGAGCCGTGACTGGCTGCACTGCTTTCTATGACATTGGCTTGGCTTCCTGATTGGCGACAACGGCGGGAGCATGCCCGTGGAAATCAGGTGATTTCCTGTATTGCAGAGCGACGATAAGCGAGAAGAGCATCAATACCCCTGCAAGGAAAAAGGGGTAACCGTCATGGATCTCGAACAGCGCCCCGCCCACGATCGGCCCCACGACCATCGACGCAGCCATGATCGATGTCAGGATGCCGAGTGCTTCACCTTTCATCAACGGATCGGTCTTCCCGGTTACTTCGCTCGTGATGACTACCCGCTGCACAGATTGACCCGTGGCGAATAAAGGCAGCGCGATATAGAAAAGCGCACGCAGATCTGAGCCAAGCAAGACAAAACTCACTCCCAAAATAATCGTCATCATCACTTCCAGCTGGGACTCATTGAAGTATTTGAGCCACACCTGCCGCAGGAGAAGGGTTTGATTTACTACCGCAAACACTCCGGTCGCAGCAAATATCATGCCCATCTCGAATGAATCAAAATTATGAGCGTGCTGTCCGTAGAGAGAAAACACCGATTGTGAGGCAGACAAAGCGACCGCGAAGAACAGCCAGCTCAGAAACAGCGGACGAAGTCTTTTGTTGATCGCCGCTCGAGCCAATGGCAGGAGCGGATTGAACGAGATCGCCGCATTGGGATCGCGCCGCTTGTGAGTCTCAGGAAGAAAGAAATAAGCGAGTATGGCATTGATCGATGCAAGGATGCCGGCACACCAGAACGGAAAAGAATGGGAAACAGTACTCAGCACTCCACCCAGGACCGGCCCGATCATGAAACCGACGCCAAATGCCGCTCCGATAAGTCCCAGGTTGGAGGATCGCTCCTTCTCGTCTCGCGCAAGATCGACGAGACATCCCTGCGCCACCGTGAAATTGCCCGCGGCGGAACCGTCAATGATCCTTCCAAGAAAGAGAAAAGGAATACTCGTGGCGCCGGCAAATACGAACCAGCCAATTGCAGTGCTGGTAATGCTCGTAATAAGGATCGGGCGGCGTCCAATTTTGTCCGATAATGCCCCAAGAAGCGGGCTGCTCAGGAAAGCGAAGAATGCAAACGACGCGAACAGAAGTGTGATGACGAATGGCGACGCTCCGAACGAGCCGACGTAGAAGGGAAGAATAGGGATGACGATCCCGAACCCGATCACATCGACAAAAACCGTAAAGAGGACAACAAGTTTTTCTTTTTGCATATCCTTGTAACACAGAAACTAGCAGGAATAATTCCACCCGGCGTTGATTTTTGCAACTCTAATTAATTAATTAACCAATCGACATCTCGCTTAATTACATAACTCACTCAATGGCACATCCCCCTGACCGCTCAATCCTCCTCGGAGCTCACATGTCCATCGCCGGTGGAGTACACACAGCCGTGGAACGTGGGATCTCCATCGGCTGCACGACGATGCAGATGTTTGTGAAGAACAACAACCAGTGGCGAGGGAAAGAGCTTTCTGATGAGGACATTGCAACCTACAAAAAGCTGCTAAGGGAGTCAAGCATCGGCCCGGTCGTCGTCCATGATACCTATTTGATTAACCTTTGTGCGGCGGACAAACAAATCCTGAGGAAGTCCCGTGCCGCGCTGAAGGATGAGCTCGATCGATGTGAAGTTCTGGGGGTCGAGTATCTCAATTTTCATCCGGGCTCCCATGTCGGGGCAGGAGAAGAGGAAGGAATCAAGCGGATAGCCGAATCGCTGAATATCATTCACGAGGAGACGAAAAAATATCGGGTGAAAAGCGTTCTTGAAACCACAGCCGGTCAGGGGACGGCGATCGGCTACCGCTTCGAGCAGTTGCGCGAGATTATCGACATGGTCGCAAAGCCGAACCGTATGGCTGTCTGCATCGACACGTGTCATGTGTTCGCGGCAGGGTATGACATATCCACCGAGCGCGGGTACGAGAAAACGTTTAAAGATTTCAATGCGATCATCGGGCTTGATCGTCTCGTGGCATTCCACGTCAATGATTCAAAACGGGAGCTGGGTTCTCGTGTCGACAGGCACGATCATATCGGAAAGGGAAAGATCGGGAAAACGGGATTTCGTCTGTTGATGAACGATGAGCGTTTCCGCGCGGTCCCGAAGATTCTTGAAACACCGAAAGGTCCGGAGATGAAGGAAGATGTGAGAAATATGAGGCTGTTGAGAAACATGGTGGTGAGACCTAAGCTGTAGCCCGAAATTCATTTCGGGGAGGCGGAAAAATGGTCGTAAGAAGTGAAAAATGAGACGTTCACCCCGAGCGAGTCCCGACCCCAGGCCACATCTCTTTTGCCTCCTGATCCCCTCTATATATACAGGCAAGAATCCTCGTGATGAACATTCCTTCGTCATGTGTTCATCCCGCTTGGGATTTTCAGCAGAAATTTGGCCTTAAATGATGTGATTTGTCATCCTTCCCGGCTCATTTCGTCAAGAAATCCGCGAAACTTTCTTTCAAAATACCTGTCTAACTCATGGTTGTCGGAGCATTTCCTGCCACCATTGACAGCTCGCATATCCCAAGAATCGTCTGTAGAGGAGTGTACAATGAAGAAAACAATTTACATCGTTGGAATTATCGTGGTCGCGCTTGTGGTTTCGGCGTATTTCCTTTTTGCCAAGCGTGATTCGCGCAAATACGACTTTAGGCTCGATAAGGTGTCGAAGGGCGATCTCATGGTGTACGTCACGGCGACCGGAACAATCAATGCAGTCATCAGCGTCGATGTCGGCACCCAGGTTTCCGGAATCGTCACGAAACTGTACGCCGACTTCAACTCTGTTGTCAAGGCAGGTCAGGTAATTGCTCGCATTGACACGACTTTCCTGTATCAATCCGTGAAGGACGCCGAAGCAAGTCTCGATCGTGCAAAAGCCCAGTATGCTGACAGCAAGCGAAATTGCGATCGGACGACCGATCTGTATAAGAAAGGGCTGGAGTCCGAATTGAACTACTCGGCTGCACTGACTACCTACGAATCGAACCAGGCATCCCTGAAACAGGCGATGGCCGCTCTCGATCGGGCAAAGATCAATCTGGCGTACGCCACAATCTACGCTCCGATCAATGGAGTCGTGACCGACAGAAAAGTGAACGTCGGTCAGACGGTTGCAGCAAGTTTCTCTTCTCCCACGTTGTTCACGATAGCGAATGATCTCAAGCGGATGCAGGTTCAGACGACCGTTGATGAAACGGATGTTGGCAAGATCAGCATCGGCCAGGAAGCCACGTTTACAGTCGACGCCTATGCTGAAGACAAATTCAGCGGTACGGTTTCGCAGATCCGGCTGGCTCCCCAATCCATTCAGAACGTTGTCAACTACATCGTCATCGTTGATGTGCAGAATGACCAGCTGAAACTGATGCCGGGCATGACGGCGAGCGTGAAGATTCTCGTCGCGAGTGCTACCGATGTACTCAGAGTTCCGAACATGGCCTTGCGTTTCCAGCCACCGGCAGATCTCATTGACACAACAGGTACTGGAGGTGCCAATGGTATGCGGGGTGGTTCTGGCGGAGGAGGTGAAGGAGGCAGGGATACCACAGGTGGAGGCCGTAATTTCGGAGGAGGTCAAGGGGGCGGACAGGGTATGGGAGGAGAGATGATGGCTCGCTTCCAGGGAATCAGAGATTCGATTCAGGCTGCTCACGGAGGGAAACTGAGTCAGGATGAACTCCGCACAGAAATGCAGAAGCTCTTTGCTGGAAGGATGCAGCAGCGTAACGAAGCTCCGGCTCCGATCGTGAGACCAAAACAAGCCGCCTCAAGTGATGCGGCGAAGTTCGGTATCGTATCAAACTTCCCTGAATATCAAAAGAGCGTCTACAATCCCTCCCATCAATCGGGAAGAGGCAGGGTCTGGATTCTGAAAGCGAATGGATTGCTCGAACAAGTTTTCGTACGGACTGGGCTCAACGATGGGCGATACACGGAGATAACCTCTATGAGACTGAATCCCGGGGACCAGGTTGTTATTGGTGCGTCGTCCGGTGACGCTAGTGTCGACCAGGCGCGAAGTCCACTCACTGGTCAGGGTCAGAACCGGCCGATGGGAGGAGGCGGGTTCGGACGATGATCCACGATCTCGATACATCGCCGGCACAAAAGGACGGCTTGCTCATTCAGATCGATCACCTTACAAAGGTGTATCAGCTGGGTGAGGTCGACGTACACGCCCTGCGGGGAGTCTCTGTGCATGTCTCTAAAGGCGAGTTCGTGGCGATCATGGGAGCTTCCGGTTCCGGGAAATCGACGTTCATGAATATTCTTGGATGCCTCGATAAACCGACGAAGGGAACATATCTCCTGGAGGGAATCGATGTCGGTAAGCTTTCGAGAGACGAACTTGCTGCCATCAGAAACCTGAAGATCGGGTTTGTCTTCCAGGGATTTAACCTGCTTTCCCGGACGTCAGCGCTCGAGAACGTTGAGCTGCCTTTGTTTTATTGCTCGGTCTCAAACAAGCTCCGGAAGTCCAAAGCCATTCAGGCGATTGAGCGAGTTGGTCTTGGGGACAGGATTCACCACTATCCCAACCAGCTTTCTGGCGGTCAACAGCAACGCGTCGCGATTGCGCGGGCGCTTGTGAATGATCCCAGCATTATCCTCGCCGATGAGCCGACCGGCAACCTGGATAGCAGAACGAGCGTGGAGGTGATGGGGATCTTCCAGGAGCTGAATAACAATGGCATCACGGTGATTCTGGTCACCCATGAGCCAGACATTGCCCAGTTCGCGAAACGGCACATCGTGTTCCGCGATGGCAAGATAAAGTCGGATCGGATCAACCCGAATCCCAAAGTTGCATCAGAAGTGTTAAAAGAACTGCCCGCGATAGACGAGGAGGAGGAAGCAGCATGAAGATTTTGAATATTCTTCTTTCCGCATTCAGAGCCCTGCAGCGGAATAAAATGAGATCCTTTCTGACGATGCTGGGCATCATCATCGGCGTCGGGGCCGTGATCGCTATGCTCGCGATCGGCCAGGGGGCTGAATACTCTGTGAAGGAACAGATTGCCGCCCTGGGCACCAACGTTCTGATGGTGTTCCCCGGTGCTCAACAGCAAGGTGGTGTGCGCACCGCGGCAGGTTCGGCGGTGACACTGACCGAGGATGACGCGCTGGCAATTCAAAGGGAATGCCCGGCAGTGCAGTATCTCTCGCCTGGGTCGGGCGCAGGGGGACAAGTCATCGCGGGAAATCTAAACTGGTCCACGGGAATTTCCGGCGTAGGAAATGACTACCTGGAAATTCGTCAATGGTCGGTCGAGTACGGAGCATTTTTCACAGACCAGGATGTGAAAGCTGCAACGAAAGTCTGTGTGCTCGGAAAGACCGTGGCGGATAACCTTTTTCCCGAATCAAGCCCGGTCGAACAAACCATCCGCATTCGGAATGTTCCATTCAAAGTCGTCGGAGTGTTGACGAAAAAAGGGCAGAATACCGCGGGGCAGGATCAGGATGACATCATCCTCGCACCGTACACAACCGTCATCAGGAGACTCTCGCACTGGCCAAATCTGCGATCCATCCTTGTTTCCGCGACGAGCCTGAAAGATATTCCCACAGCCCAGACACAGATTTCCGAGCTCTTACGAATGAGACATAAGATTCAACCGTACGACGCGGACGATTTCACCATACGCAATCAGACCGACCTCGCAGCGACTGCAACAGCCACCACGGAAATCCTTACAATTCTTCTGGCAAGTATCGCCTCGGTTTCGCTGCTCGTCGGCGGTATCGGGATCATGAATATCATGCTTGTGTCGGTGACCGAACGAACACGCGAGATTGGAATTAGAATGTCGATTGGTGCACGCTCACGCGATATCCTGACGCAATTCCTGATCGAAGCGCTTGTCCTCAGTCTCCTGGGGGGTGTCATAGGAATTATACTGGGAACGACCGGTTCTTCAATCATTTCAAAAATTGCGAAGTGGCCAACGATTGTAACACCATTCTCCATCATTCTGTCATTCGGGTTCTCGATTGCCATCGGGATATTCTTCGGATTCTATCCTGCCAGAAAAGCAGCGATGCTGAATCCGATCGATGCGTTGCGATACGAGTAATCGCGCAGCCGATCTGTGGTAGATTTTCTTGAGCAGGAATCGTAGGGCGAGATTAATCTCGCCCTACGAGTTTCATGCTGGTCCAACAGTGCTGTTAGCGTAACTCCCCTGTTTACCTCCTCTTTCTGTTTCGATTTCATCCCTCTTTTTCTAAGAACCAAACTCTAAATGCCCGCTTGACATCAGCAGGGGGGTAACGTACATTTCGCATGGAGGTGATACGATGGAGGAAGCAAAAGCACTCCGTGAGCTGCTCGCACAGAATACCAGGGTGGGAGAGTTGTTCGACAGGATGACCCACGACTGGGTCCTGTGTCATGCGTGTGGACATCGCTGCAAAATTCCTCCGGGGAGAGAGGGAATCTGCAAGGTTCGTTTCAACAAAGAGGGAAAACTGTATGTCCCGTGGGGCTACGCAGGCGGCGTTGCTCTCGATCCCATCGAGAAGAAACCATTCTTCCATGCCTATCCTGGGGCGAAGGCGCTCAGTTTTGGCATGCTGGGGTGTGATTATCATTGCGGTTACTGTCAGAACTGGATTACCTCACAAGCGCTCCGCGATCCCGACGCCATCGCGGGAATCGATCTGATAAGCCCCGAATCATTCGTCGACGCTGCGCTCCGAGCGAAGGCGCAGGTTGTCACAAGTACGTACAACGAACCGCTGATCACGAGCGAATGGGCGGTGGAGATCTTCAAGCTCGCAAAGCGGGTTGGCCTCATAACCTCCTACGTTTCAAACGGCAACGGCACGCCAGAGGTGCTCGAATACCTCCGCGAGTGGGTCGATCTCTACAAAGTCGATCTCAAAGGATTCAATCAGAAATCATATTCGCAGCTTGGCGGTGTGCTGAAGAACATTCTCGACACAATCAAAACACTACACAAGATGGGAATCTGGGTCGAGATCGTCACGCTCCTCGTGCCGGGATTCAACGATTCCGAAGCCGAATTAACCGACATCGCGCAATTCCTCCTCTCTGTTTCACCCGACATTCCGTGGCACGTTACAGCATTTCATCAGGACTATAAAATGACCGACCCTCCGAACACATCGGCCAATACGCTTCTTCGTGCTCGTGAGATCGGTTTGAAAACGGGACTTCGATATGTCTACGCGGGCAATCGTCCGGGTGAAGTTGGAGACACGGAAAACACCTTCTGTCCCTCCTGCAACACCGTGTTGATCGAGCGCCATGGATTCCGAGTGCTGGGCAACAAGCTCAAAAATGGAAACTGCTACAAATGCTGGACGAAGATCGCCGGGAGATGGGGATAAAATAAGTTTCGAGTTTGGAGTTCAAAGTTTTGAGTTGTGAGCGGTTCACTGACTGCGTGTAACAAAAGAGTTTGGAGTTTTGGGTTTCGAGTTTTGAGTTTCAAGTTCCAAGTTGGGGACGATCCACTATTCACGATTTACTGTTCACCAACTGCGTGTGACAAAAGAAGGATCGATATGGATAGACGGAGTTTTGTCCGGACGACAGGATTCTCACTCGGTGCCGTTCTCATTGCGCGTCGTCTTGGGACTTTGCCAGCAGGCAGATCGCAAGCAGAGGGCATGAACCGCCCCGATGAGATCAGCGTGACATCTGAATCAGGTTCATTCACTCTGAAAAGCGTCGATGGCAGCACCTGGAGACAACATGATGTCCAGGTTACGTTTTCTCCGTCCGACAACGCACTTGCTGTTGACATCCAATCGCCGATAGAGAATCTGAAGTTTGTCACGCTGAAGTGGAAGATTCGGAGAATCGCTTCAGTTCAATGCCTCGGAGACCAGTGGGAACGATCGTATGGAGATCTGCGCTGGAGTGCAGTGGATGAGCAAAGAATCATGCCGTGGTATTTCATGGAGTACGATGGCAAGGTGACGAACGGATTTGGTGTCAGGACCGGAGGCCGGTCGTTTTGCTTCTGGCAGGCCGGAACCGGAGGCGTTACACTGACACTTGATGTACGTTCCGGCGGAAATGGTGTCAGCCTCGGAGATCGAACGCTTCACGCGGCAGAAATCGTGGCGCAAAAAGGAAACGAAGCCGATTCTCCTTTTGTGTCCACGCGGAAATTCTGTGCGCTGATGTGTGAATCGCCCCGACTCCCGAAGGAACCAGTCTATGGAATCAACGACTGGTACTTTACCTACGGGAATAACTCCGCTGAGCTGATTCTTGAGCACGCCTCACTCACGGCCGGGCTCGCCGCGCAGAATACGAACAAACCGTTCTGTGTCATCGACGCTGGCTGGGCAATCGAGGCTCCGGGCATTTCCCGGGGCTGTTGGGCAGACAATTTCTCCACTCCCAATCATTACTTCGCTGATATGGGGAAGCTGGCTGAGAACCTCAAGGCTCTTGGTATGCGCCCCGGTATCTGGGTCCGACCGCTCTGCGGAAGTGTGAAAGACGATCCGGCCAGACTGATGCCGAGAATCCCGCGCACGGATTCCCCCAATGCTCCCTTTCTGGATCCCACAATTCCCGAAAACATGGACCGAATCACACAATACTTTCAACTCTACCGTTCCTGGGGATACGAATTGATCAAGCATGATTATTCGACGGCTGATCTCCTCGGAAAATGGGGATTTGAAATGATCGAGTCGAGGGATGTGACATTTGGAAATTGGCGCTTTCATGACAACACGAGGACCAACGCCGAGATCATTCTGGATCTCTATAAAGCCATCCGTGAGGCATCGGGCGACACCTGCGTGATTGGCTGCAATTCCATCAGCCACTTGTCTGCCGGGTTGTTTGAGCTTCAGAGAGTTGGGGATGATACCAGTGGGAAGGAGTGGGAAAGGACAAGACGCATGGGCGTCAATACGCTTGGCTTCAGACTCCCTCAGCACAAAACCTTCTACAGTGCCGACGGCGATTGCGTCGGACTAACAACACAGGTGCCGTGGGAAAAGAACAAGCAATGGATGCAGCTTGTGGCGGAGACAGGAACTCCACTCTTCATCTCCGCTCAGAAGGAAGCCGTGGGTGAAGCGCAACGAGCGTTCATCAAACAGAGTTTTGCCACCGCATCCCGGCCGGTTCCTGACGCTGAGCCCCTGGATTGGATGGAAAGTCAGACTCCCTCCAGCTGGCGTCTCCTGGGCAGGCGGGTCGAGTTCAATTGGAGTTGATTTCGCCATTCCTCACAAAATCCCATTTCAAAAATCCATGTTCAATTTTCGGTGGAGGAATCTCGCTCTATCTTGTATCATTCTCCTGTCAGGCTATTCCTTCGCATAAAAACGTATGGAGAACACGATGCAAAATCTTCCTTCACTTCCTGAGATGAAGCGTGCGCACATCAAGCGTGACGCCTCATACGATGGCATCTTCTTTCTTGCCGTTCGGACCACCGGTGTTTTTTGTCGCCCGTCATGCCCCGCGCGCAAGCCTCTCCCATCCAACATTGAATACTTTCCCTCGGCGCGTGAAGCGGTGTTCGCGGGCTACCGACCCTGCAAACGCTGCCGGCCGCTGGAAACCAACGGCGCTCCCCCCGAGTGGGTCGCAAAACTGCTTTCGACTGTCGATCAAAACCCGAAGGGGCGATACTCCGACACCTATCTTCGCTCAATCGGCATCGAGCCGTCGCGAGCACGGCGGTTCTTTCTGAAGAACTATGGTATGACGTTCCAGGCCTATTGCCGCGGTCGGAGACTCGGGAAATCGTTCGAACAGATCAGGCTGGGTGTGGATCTCGACGATGTGGCGCTTGGCTACGGGTACGGCTCGCACAGCGGATTCCGCGAGGCCTTCACGAAAACGTTTGGTGCGTCACCGGGAAAAAGTAGAACAGCCGACTGTGTCGTGACAGCGTGGATTGAGAGCCCGTTTGGTCCTCTGCTCGCTGCCGCACAATCCGAGGGGGTATGTTTGCTGGAGTTCACCGACAGGCGGCGGCTCGAGCATCAGTTCATGCGGTTGAGGAAATATTTCAAGTGCGCGATTGTTCCGGGAGAGAACAAACACATCGTCCAGCTCCGGAAAGAGTTGGGAGAGTACTTCGAGGGGAAGCGCGATTCGTTTTCATTGAAGCTGATCTATCCCGGCAGCCCGTTTGAAATGAAGGTGTGGAATGAGCTGCTGAAGATCCCGTATGGCACCACCACATCGTACGAAGAGATTGCAAAAAAGATTGGCTCACCAAAGTCGAGTCGGGCGGTCGGCAGGGCCAATGGATTCAACCGGATTTCCATCGTGATTCCGTGTCATCGGGTCATCAACAAGAGTGGCGAACTTGGTGGATATGGCGGTGGTTTGTGGCGGAAGAAACTGCTCCTTTCGCTGGAGCAGAATCGGAAACCGTTGCGCTGAATTCAAAGCACAACATAAATCCGAAGCACGAAAATCGAAACCCGAAGGAAATCAAAAACCCTAAATTCTAATCCCTTGACAATCTGTTTCGTATTTCGGTTTTAGGATTTCGGATTTCTTTTGTATTTCGATATTAGGATTTTGGATTTCCTTTGTATTTCGGTTTTAGGATTTCGGATTTCTTTTGTATTTCGACATAAGGATTTCAGATTCATATCGCATTTCGAGTTTGTCCTATGAAAGCAATGATTCTTGAGAGAATCTGCAGTCTTGAAGCGACTTCGCAAGCATTGCGTTTCGCGGAAATTGAGGATCCTTCACCCGGTGAGAGTGAAGTACTGATTCGTGTTTCGGCTTGCGGCGTTTGCCACACGGAGCTCGATGAGATCGAAGGGCGCACTCCGCCGTCGCGCTTCCCGATGGTACTGGGCCACCAGGTCGTGGGGAAAATTGCCGGAACGGGCGCGGGTACAACTCGTTTTCGCATTGGCGAGCGTGTGGGAGTCGCCTGGATTTTTTCGGCATGCGGGACCTGTAAGTTCTGTCGAGCGGGGAATGAGAACCTCTGTCCTGATTTCCACGGGACGGGCAGGGATGCAAATGGCGGATACGCGGAATATATGACTGTTCACGAAGACTTCTGTTACCCGATCCCCGAACAGTTCTCAGATGCTGAGGCCGCACCGCTATTGTGCGCAGGTGCCATAGGGTACCGGTCACTTCGGCTCAGCAACATCAAGGCTGGACAAATTCTGGGGTTGACAGGCTTTGGAGCGTCGGCGCATCTTGTCCTGAAGATGGTCCGGCATCGTTTTCCAGATGTCGCAGTCTTTGTGTTCGCCCGTAGCGGGAAGGAGCGCGCATTCGCGCTTGAATTGGGCGCCGCCTGGGCCGGCGATACGACGGATACTCCGCCGCATCACCTTGATGCGATCATCGACACGACGCCGGTGTGGAAGCCGGATGTTGAGGCACTGAAAAACCTTGAACCCGGCGGGCGGCTTGTGATCAATGCGATCCGAAAAGAGGAAGGAGACAAAGACGCTCTGCTTTCTCTGAACTATCCAGTTCACCTCTGGCTTGAGAAGGAAATCAAAAGCGTGGCAAACGTTACGCGCAGAGATGTGACCGAGTTCCTTCAACTCGCGGCGGAAATGAAGATCAAACCTGAAGTGGAAGAGTTTCCGCTCAGCGACGCAAACCGGGCGCTGATGGAGTTGAAAGCGGCGAAGATACGCGGGGCGAAAGTGCTGAGAGCAGAATAATTGTCAATTGTGAATGGTGAATTGGCAATTGATAATTGGAAAGTAGGAGTGGTCTGCATCCGATCACCGGAAGCGAAACACTGCTATGTGATTTAACAAAAACGCGGCGTTACCTGTCCCAGAAAGAGACCGATCTCTTCAGCGTGCTGAAGGCAACTGCCCGACGGCCATACCACCAGTAATCCAAAGCGTTTTCAGAATCCATCTCCAGTCTGGCAGACCTCCCGAGGAGTTTTCTGACCTCGCCTTCCGAGAGCCCCTTTTTCAGTCTTGTCCAATTGCGCTCAGCCTTCGCCGTGTCAAATGGTACATTTGGGGTCCCGAACCACTGGACTACGGAATCCCTGCCCGTTCTCATGTCTCTTTGGATCAGCGTCCTTTTCACTTCCTGAGCCATAGCGGCAAAACAAGAAAGAGAAAGTGAAACAAGCCATAGAAGGATTGAACGATCAATATGGGAACAAGCTGATGTCATTGTGAATGGTCCTACCTTTTTCGATTACCATCGGTGACGAAAAGGACTTGTGCAAAGTTACACACACCATCGTTATTGTTTTTTCTCCGTCGGTACCTTGTACTCGATGCCCCAATGCTTCACGTACTCTTCCAATGAGCCAAGTCCCATTTCGGCTCTTCGTTTATTAACGTTCGGCTCGTCTTCTATCGGATAGAGTTCGTATTTCCCGTTCTTCATTTGAATCTGCGATCCGTATATCTGCTTTTCCCCTTTTCTCATTTTTACCCGGTCGAGCAATAAAGCCAATGAGGACTTGCTAAGCTCCCCTTTGTTTGCAGCATCCTCCAGGAGCGGTAAGTACTCTTCCTGTGTTTTCAAGTCAGCATGCTGGATCACGAGCCAGGCGGTCGAACTCTGATCTCCCACCAACGATTTGCCGGGATAACCGTATTCTTTGATTATCTCTTTGGTTCGTATGAGGTTCAGGGAATCGATTTTGTTTTGTTTGGTCCAGAGCTCTTTTATTTCTTTCGAATCCCAACCGAATTGCTTCTGAACCGAGTCAATTATCATCCTGTATTTTTGATCGGTCTCCAGGATGGTTTCAAGTTCCCGCTTGATCGGTTTATTCAGATGAGATTCATATTCCTCGACCAGCTTTTCAACCTTCTTGATGAACTCTTTCCATTCCTTTGTCTCATGCAGAGAGTTGAGGTCACTGTCCCTTTTCATGTGATCGATGTTTCGCCAACCAAGATCAACCGACTGATTGAGATATTCAAACGCCTTGGTTTGGTTGCCGGCCAGAGCCCACGAGCAAGCCGCATTGTAATAGTCATTTAATGTTCCTTTTTGCGTCTTGAATGCTCGGTCGTAATACTCTCCGGAGCTGACATACTCCTTGTTGTTGTAGTATTTGTCAGCAAGATTGACTAATTCCTGGTAGCTCAGTTGCTGACCAATAAGGACAGAAGCGAGGGCAACCGATAAAACTGCGATCAAGAAAATGTGTTTCATGAGTTTGAATCCCTCCTTGTTGTGGCGACTGTTGTGACAGTGCCTTGCATGCCTTATCGGCTTTGACTCGAAGTCGACTAAGCATTGCGTTAACCTATGATTATACGCTTTTTCGTGAGTAGAGAGGTTGCCTCGCTGCTGAGGCGATGGTAAAGCAGTATCCGGTTAAAATCAATGTCGCATACGGATTTCGCGTAACGTTCCTCCGTGATTCTTTGATGAGAAAAGAGTATTTTTCTCAACAAAAGGAATATCCCAGCATTCAACTGAAACCCTCGCATGCGCTGTGTCAGGAGTACTCTTTTGGTTGGTTTCCTGTTTCTGGCGGGATGCTCAGCTCCCCCGACAGTAACAAAATCCGATGTTCCAGCCCTACTTCAGCCAAAATTGACACTGAGCATCAAGGTGGCCTGCGTTGATCTTTCCGGCTACGGGAAACGGATTGAGAAGAAGGACATCGAGCGCTTCTCGGCGACCCTGAAAAAGGAACAAATTGAAATCCTGGCGGTGCAGGGGATTACCAGATATCCGAACGTGAAAACGCGCGTGGACTTTGTGAACGAGCTGGCTGTACAAATGGATATGAGGCACGCGTTTGGTGAATCGATCGATATCTCAGGGCGGCAGGAGGGGAATGCGGTATTCAGCGTCTATCCGATTCGTTCGAACCAGAAGAAAGAATACGATGTTCCTTCTGCATTCGCAGAAACCGCGCTTCACGTTTCCATCGACGCGGGTGTGATGGATGTCGCTATCGTCAGTACGCGGCTGCCGGTGAAAGCGTCAAGCGATGAGCTGGCAAAGTGCATGCGCACAATTGCCGAGTTCCAGAAAAGTCCGGATGCACCGTTTGTGGTTACAGGCAACCTCCCGGCATATAAGAAGTCACGGGACTTCGAAATATTTACCGATCTTCAATCCTCACTTCCCGACGGATCGGCAAAGCTCCAGACATCCCGCCTCTGGTACATGCAGGGGGATCTGTTTAAGGTTGTCAATGCGCGGACGGTGAAAACGGAACTCGGCACATTGACCGTCGCGGAATTTGGTTTGTATCAACAGAGTCGCACCCAATAGCGATCTGTTAGAAAAGCAAACCGCTAAGTGCGCAAAGAGACGCCAAGAAAAGATCGGGGGAATTTCTATCTTCAAACCTTCAATATCTTTGCATTCTTTGCGGGCTTTGCGGTTGATCTTTGTTCTTGATTTTTTGTTGAACGTTCTTGCATGAGGCTCTTTATGTGGAATTTCTCTGAAACGATGATCGAAATCATTCTCCGGACAGCCATCGTCTATTTCGTTATCCTCATCGGCATACGGCTGACGGGGAAACGCGAAATCGGACAAATGACGCCATTCGATCTCGCGCTGTTGTTGCTGATATCGAATGCCGTTCAAAACGCGATGACGGGACCCGATACTTCTGTTTCAGGTGGAATCATCGCCGCCACCACACTCCTGCTCCTGAATGCCGCTGTTACCAGGATTGTCTGGAAGAACAGAAAGGTGCGAAAGTTCGTCGAGGGAACCCCCACGCTGCTTATCCGGCACGGCAAGATAATCCAGGATCATCTGGATAAAGAAAGAGTGACGGCGGACGAGTTGACGCAGGCGCTGCGTGAACACGGTATTGCCTCCGTCGACGACGTCAGTGTCGCGGTACTGGAAATCGATGGCTCCATCAGCGTACTGAAAAACGAAGAGGTTCCTTCAGCTGACCGCCCCCATCGCCATTTTCGTTTCATCTCCCGGAAGAACAGCTGATTCCGGTTTGTTCTCAGGACGACGTCATGGTACGTCTTTTCTGGTTGATCGCAATCATTTCCGGATCGATCGCGCTGCAATCGTGTGCGGTCGAAAACGAAGATGCATTCAGAACCACCGGCACCATCACCTATCGATCCGATGTTTTGGATTTCCAGGGCTTCTATTTTATCGTTACAGACGACGGGAGCAAATACTATCCGACCAATTTGCCTGAAGAGTTTCACCACCAGAGGATGCGCATCCGCTTCGAGGCGCGGGAAGTACCAAACGCCAGGCCCATTGCAGGTTGGGGGAACGGTCCGGTTATTGAGCTCGTTTACATCGAAAAGATCTCGCCATGAGGACGTTTTCTACTCTATGCATGCGGCTTTCCTTCAGCGCCCCGATCTTCTTGTGTGCACTCCTTTCCCAGTCATGCATGAAAGACAGCGGAGACGACTTTATCGGTACCGGCACGATTGTCTTTCTCACATTCGAGGGAGGGTTTTATGGTATCAAGGCGGATGATGGAAAGTCCTACGATCCGGTTAATCTGCCTGCGGAGTTTCGGAAAGAAGGTCTTCGCGTGAGGTTCGAAGCGAAGGAATTGAAAAATCAGGCCAGTTTTCATATGTGGGGAGCTATCATCGAAATCGTTCACATTCAATCATTGTGAGGAGGGTGGAATGAAAACTTCATCAGTCAAGCTTGCCGTTACCATTGCAGCGAAGCCCAAGGATGTGTTCGCGGCGCTTACGGATTCAAAGCTGATTGCTCAATGGTGCGGCCAGAAAGGGACCGTCTCTTCGAAGGTCGGCGGCAAGTTTGAGATGTTCGACGGATGGGTACGAGGAAAGGTGCTGGAGTTCAAGCCGGGCAAATCTCTCATCTACACCTGGCGTCCTGTCGATTGGCCCGAGTTCGAGGAAGAATCTGTCGTGAAGTACACTTTTACGCTTGCGGGGAAGGGGACGAAGATTGCACTGGAACACTTGAATTTCCCTAACGAGACGGAGAAGAAGAATACCCGGAGTGGATGGAAGGAATTTGTGTTTGATCCACTCAAGATTTATTTCTCTACCTGACGGAAGAAAGGATATACAGCATCATGAAGCGATCAGTTCTTTTCTGGATCATCGCAGTTGTCATCACCCTGATATCGCTCGTCTATCAGCGGGTGACGGGCCCATCGTATCCTGTTTCGGGAAAAGTGCAGCTCAACGGCAGGACGATTGCATTCAAGCTCGACCGAAGTCATCCGGGTGAAACCAATGCTCCCGTAGAGGTGAAAACGGATGATCAGTCCGTTACAGGAGTTGTGAGCTGGAAGCGGTACAAGACCGATGATCCATGGACACGGGTGCCGATGTCCTTTGCAAACGGTGTCTTGAGGGGAGAGCTGCCACACCAACCCGTCGCCGGGAAGTTGTTATACATCGTGGAGCTCCAGCAGGGGGAAGAGCGAGCAACACTTCCGGAAACCCATCCGATCATTATCCGGTTTCGGGGTGAGACACCCATCTGGATCATTGTGCCGCATGTGTTTGCGATGTTCTGTGCATTTCTCTTCTCCGCTCGCGCGGGGCTGGAATACTTCAGCAGAGAACCGAAGTTCAAAGCGTACATGTATCTGACACTCGGTTTTCTCGCTGTGGGCGGATTCATCCTGGGACCGCTTATGCAACACTACTCGTTCAACCTCTGGTGGACCGGGTGGCCGTACGGAACAGACCTCACCGACAACAAGACCGCGGTTGCTTTTCTCTGCTGGGTTATTGCTGCCGTGGCCTTCTCGAGAGCAAAGAATCCAAAACGATGGGCTCTTGCCGCGTCCATCATCATGATCGCTGTCTATCTCATTCCTCACAGCGTTTTGGGTTCCGAACACGATTACAGCAGGATGGACAAACAGGGCAATCAGGTCGAATCACCCCGATAGAAAGGAATTTCTGTGAACCGGCATTCTCATTATCGACGGAGAGCGA
>JBEKOB010000028.1:0-52712 GCA_049522195.1 Bacteroidota bacterium | reverse complement strand
AGTGGTGCGGCTCCGATCACATACTTTGACGCGTCTGACTATGACACGAAGTTCGCATGTGAAGTGAAAGGTTTCGATCCGATGAAGCATATGGATCGCAAGCTCGCGCAACGGACAGACCTGTTTACGCAATTTGCTTTGACTGCTGCGGAAGCGGCAATCAACGATTCGGGATTGAAGCTCGATACTGAAGATAAGGAACGGATCGGAGTGGTTGTCGGCTCGGGCATCGGAGGCATGTGGACCTACCACAAGCAGATGGAAACGTTGTGGGAATCCAAGGGACCGCACCGCATCAGCCCGTTCTTTATTCCGATGATGATTTCCGACATCGCCCCGGGCCGGATTTCGATGCGCTATGGACTGAAAGGTCCAAACTACGCGACGACCTCGGCATGCGCAACTTCCTCCCACGCGATTGGCGACGCGTTTATCCTCATCCAGCGGGGAGACGCGGATGTCATGGTGACAGGTGGAGCAGAAGGTGCCATATGTCCCATGGGGATTGGCGGTTTCAATGCCATGAGAGCTCTTTCGGTACGCAACGACGCACCCGAGAAGGCCAGCCGTCCATTCGACGCGAATCGCGACGGTTTCGTGATGGGTGAGGGGTCGGGCATTGTGGTTCTGGAGGAACTCGGTCGAGCGGTGCGCCGCGGGGCAAGAATTTATGCAGAAGTGGGAGGCATCGGGTTCACTGCAGACGCGCATCATATCACGGAACCTGCTCCCGGCGGCGAAGGGGCGGTTCGATCGATGCGACAGGCGATTCGCGATGCCGGCGTGAGCCCGGACGAAGTTGACTACATCAACACGCATGGCACGTCGACACCGGTCGGCGATAAGAATGAAACAGCAGCAATCAAGACGGTCTTCGGTGATCGTGCGCGCTCGATGGCTGTGAACTCGACCAAGTCGATGATCGGGCACCTCCTCGGTGCTGCCGGAGCTGTGGAAGCCATTGCGACAATCATGTCTATTTGCGAAAGTAAAGTCCATCCGACAATCAACTACGAGACCCCCGACCCCGAATGTGACCTGAACTACATCCCGAATACATCACGGGACTGGTCTGTCAACGTCGCGATCAGCAACACGTTCGGGTTTGGCGGTCACAACGCTTCGATTCTCTTCAAGAAATACCAGGCATAGCGTCGTGAGGTGGCGGATGGGTTGGAGTCGTGTGTGTTCAAGGCACTCGGAAATCTGTTTCGCTGGTTCCTTCCTCGTGGAAGCCGTACCTCTCGCCCCGGACCGAACGCAGAGACGCTAGCCTCGGCATTCAGAGAGAGAAAGTTCGACTCCGCACGTTTTGAACGGCTCATCGGGTATCGCCCGAAGAACTGGGCATTGTTCTATGAATCCCTCCTCCATCGCTCCTTTCTGCAATACCTCGGGCCACAGGTACAGTCGAACGAACGGCTGGAATTCCTCGGAGACGCCATACTGAATTCCCTCGTGGCAGAATACCTCTACCGCCAGTATCCTTCCATGGAAGAGGGAGACCTCACCAAAATTCGATCTCGTCTCGTCAACCGGAAGGCTCTTGCCCTTCGCGCGAAGGAACTTCGCCTCTCCGACTATCTGCTGCTCAGCTCCAGTGCGCTTCAATCAGTTGACAGCGGCTCCGATTCGATCCTCGCTGACGCATTTGAGGCCGTCATCGGCGCGATCTATATTGATGGTGGATTGACCGCCGCACAATCTTTTGTGACACGCGCGCTCCTCTCCCATACGGGGATCTTACACTCAGCTCTCACAGACGACAATTACAAGAGTGCACTTCTGGAGTATTCCCAGGCGCGTTCGCTGGGCGTTCCGCGCTATATAGTTGTGAAAGAAGATGGACCCGACCACGACCGTCGGTTTACCGTAGAAGTTTTTCTGGGAGCGGAAAGCCTCGGCATCGGGATCGGTCGGAGCAAGAAGGACGCCGAACAGGCCGCCGCTGCCCAAGCATTGGAACGTATCAACAACAACCAAACTGCAACGACTGAAACCCAACAATGAAAACAAAACTCTTTGAAGATAATGGCTTCGCCTCACGTCATATCGGACCACGCGAGCATGACGTCGAATCCATGCTCCAGGCCATCGGAACCGGTTCCCTCGATCAGCTGATCGATGAGACGATCCCCGGCGCAATACGGCTTCGGTCCGAACTCAATCTTTCAGCTCCGGTCAGTGAATACGCTTTTCTTGAGAACCTTCGCTCCGTTGCCCGCAACAACAAAGTCCTGAAGTCTTATCTGGGACAGGGCTACTACGGTTGCATCACGCCGACAGTCATTCAGCGCAACGTCTTCGAGAATCCCGGATGGTATACGCAGTACACTCCTTACCAGCCCGAAATCTCGCAGGGACGGCTGGAAGCGCTGTTAAACTTCCAGACGATGGTCATGGACATGACGGGTATGGAGGTGGCGAATGCTTCGTTGCTCGATGAGGGAACGGCCGCTGCGGAAGCAATGTCCATGCTGCACGGTATCGTTAACAAGAAAACAAATGGATCTCCCGCAGACAAATTTTTCGTGTCGGACACCTGTCTTGCACAAACGCTTGCCGTCATCAGGACACGAGCCTCTGCCGTTGGTATTGAAGTGGTTGTCGGGGACCACCGGAACGCGAAGCTTGATGCATCGTTCTTCGCAGCCATCGTTCAGTACCCTGCCCACGATGGAGCCGTGAATGACTACCGGGAATTCATCCAGGCAGCGCACGCCTCGGGCTCGCTTGTGATCGTTGCCTCCGATCTGATGAGCCTGGCTTTGCTGACGCCGCCGGGAGAATTTGGCGCTGATGTGGTGATTGGGAACTCCCAGCGGTTTGGTGTTCCGATGGGCTACGGGGGTCCACATGCCGGATTCTTCGCGACAAAAAGCAAGTATATCCGGAATCTGCCCGGAAGAATCATTGGGGTCTCAATCGATGCGCAGAACAACAGGGCGTATCGTATGACCCTGCAGACACGTGAGCAGCACATCCGAAGGGAAAAGGCAACGTCGAACATTTGTACTGCTCAGGCGCTGCTCGCGATCATGGCAGGGATGTATGCGATCTATCACGGACCCAAAGGAATCCGGAGAATTGCGACGAGGATCAGGGCGTACGCCGAGGTCCTCGAGCAAGAACTTCGATCTCTCGGAATCGCTCAGCTCAATGAAGAGTATTTTGACACACTGAAACTCGTCGCACCGGATGGCGCGACTGCAAGAAAGGTTCATCAGGAAGCGGTGAAGGCCGGTTACAATTTCCGCGCGTTGGACGAGATGCACATTGGGATCTCAGTCGATGAAACAACGAGTGAGAAAGATGTTGAAGCAGTCCTTGAGATTTTTGCGCGAGCCAAAGGAGTCAGCCTCCAGAAGCTGAATGTGAAGGAAAAGTACGCCTCCATGGTACTGGATCTTGCGCCGGTATTTGAACGAACCAGTTCCTACCTGCAGCATCCGGTCTTCAACAGCTATCATTCCGAAACCGAGATGATGCGGTACATCAAAGGGCTCGAAAATCGGGATCTCTCGCTCGCGTATTCAATGATCCCGCTGGGATCGTGCACGATGAAATTAAATGCTGCGACGGAGCTTATGCCGGTCAGCTGGCCCGAGTTCGCCCATCTGCATCCGTTTGCTCCCATCGACCAGGCGGCGGGGTATCAACAGATCTTCTCAGAGCTGGAGAAGGATCTGTGTACGATGACGGGTTTTGCAGCTGCCTCGCTCCAGCCCAATTCAGGAGCGCAGGGGGAATTCACGGGCTTGATGGTGATCAGGGCGTATCATCAGGATCGCGGCCACGGACATCGGAATGTCGCTCTTATCCCATCATCGGCGCACGGTACAAATCCGGCGAGCGCGGTGATGGCAGGATATAAGGTAGTTATTGTCAACTGTGACGCCCAGGGGAATATTGACCTCGGCGACCTGCGCGCGAAGGCGAGCGCGAACAAAGATTCCCTTGCAGCGCTGCTTGTGACGTACCCATCGACGCACGGTGTTTTCGAAGAGGAGATCAAACAGATTTGCGCCATTATTCATGAGTATGGCGGCCAAGTCTATATGGACGGCGCCAACCTCAACGCGCAGGTTGGACTCACGAGCCCGGGCATCATCGGGGCGGATGTCTGCCATATCAATCTACACAAGACTTTCGGGATACCTCACGGCGGCGGTGGACCGGGAATGGGACCCATCTGCGTGGCGAAGCATCTTGCACCATTCCTGCCAGGCCATCCGGTGGTGAAGGTGGGTGGCTCCAAGGCGATCCACGCGGTTGCCGCGGCCCCCTGGGGAAGCCCCAGCATTCTGCTGATTTCGTATGCTTACATCAAAATGCTCGGGCCGAAAGGAGTCACAGCGGCCACGAAGTTCGCGATTCTCAACGCGAACTACCTAAAGGCGCGGCTCGAAAAGCACTTTCCCGTTCTGTATCAGGGGAAGAACGGCCGGGTGGGGCATGAGTTCATTCTGAACATGAAGCATTTCAAAGAAGAGGCAGGGATCGAGGTTGAGGATATCGCCAAGAGACTGATGGACTATGGGTTCCATGCTCCGACTGTTGCGTTTCCTGTGCACGATACCATGATGATCGAGCCGACAGAGAGCGAGTCGAAGGCAGAGCTCGATCGTTTCGCTGACGCGTTGATCTCGATTAAAAAAGAGATCCAGGAAGTTGTCGATGGGAACGCTGATCGATCTGACAACGTTTTGAAGAATGCACCGCATACTGCGGCCTCCGTCGTTGCCGATCAATGGGCGCATCCGTACCCGAGGACGAAGGCTGCGTTCCCGCTTCCGTATCTGGTCGGACGGAAATTCTGGCCGGCAGTCGGGCGCATTAACAACACCTATGGGGACCGCAATATCGTCTGTTCATGTCCACCAATTGAAGAGTATGCTGAAACAGTTGCATAGCGTGTGAGAAGGGTCGGAATGCCGCTTGAAGATGACGGGATGATTGAGCAGATCCTCCGCAAAGCGAAAACCATTGCAGTGGTCGGTGCATCGCCGAAACCGTGGCGTGACAGCGGGAGCATCGCACAGTTTCTCGCGGGGAGGGGATATACCGTGCTGCCGGTGAATCCTGCATACGGCGACGTCCTCGGAATGAAATGCTACCCCAACCTTGCTTCGATTGATGCAAAGATTGATATCGTTGATATCTTTCGCAGGCCGGAGGAAGTCCTTCCCATTATCGACGAGGCGATCGAGATTGGCGCGTCGACAGTTTGGATGCAGCTGGAAGTGGTGAACACAGAGGCGGCGAAACGGGCGGAGGAGGCGGGCTTGAATGTTATCATGGACAGATGCATTGCCGTGGAACATCGACGGTTAATCAGGTGAACTGAACGTCTCGATGAAAAACCCTTCCAAAACGACTGGAGGGGTTTTTCGCGTTCGTGCTTGAAGAACGGAGATACCCGTATCGTCTGGATGAAGAGCATATCGAACAGCACTGGACGACTCCTGATGGCGTTGTTGCCGGGCATCCTTGTTTGTCCCGGTCTGTCAGCACAGAGATCGGCGGACTCCGTCATCGTGTCGAAGATCGTTATTGTGGGAAATGAGAGCACCAAGGAGCATGTGATCCTCCGGGAGATGATTCTTAAGGTGGGTGCACCGCTTGATACACTGGCTCTGGAACGCGACAGGAAGCAAATCTACAGCCTCCAGCTTTTCAACAAGGTTGATATCGATTATACCATCCAAGGAAATGAAGCCACGGTGTTCGTTCGGGTCTCCGAGCGCTGGTTTATTTTCCCGATTCCGATTGTCGGATTCAAGTACCGGGATATCACGAAGATGTTCTACGGTGTTTCCCTCATTCATCAAAACTTCCGCGGTCGCAATGAAAAGATTATGGGTTCTGCGGTCTTTGGGTATGATGGCTGGTTCGATCTCGCGTATCAGAACCCGAAACTGACTGGTGATGACGACATCTTCCTTCGCGGCGATGCTGGATACCATCACGTGAGGAACCAGAATACTTCGCAAGGTGAGTATGATCAGAAAGTATCAACTGGGAGCCTGATGCTCGGCAAACGGTATGGTCTCTATCTGACACAGCTTGGTTCCGTTCGGTACGACCTGTGGGATATTTCAGATCCCCAGCAGGGGCGGACAGTCTCTTCCACGGGACGAGACCGATTCATCACGGTCGGGTACACGATGCAGTTCGACAGGCGGGATATTCGCGAGTATGCCACTGCAGGCGAATATGCTGCAATTACGCTCGCGAAGTACGGACTTGGAGAGTCTGATGTGAACCTCTTCCGGTACGGGATTGACCTTCGCGATTATGAGCCATTGGGGGGTACTATTTCTCTGTGTGGGCGTTTGTTTGGAAGTTTTCTGAGCGGTGGTGTGTCTCCAACATATCTTCATGCATACTATGGATATTTTGATCGCATCCGGGGGTACTATGCTACGGTGCTCGAGGGAGAGGACATTGTGGGAGGCAGCCTCGAACTGCGTGTGCCTCTTCTGAAGCCGCGGTACATAACAATTTCGCTCCCATATCTCCCCCCCGAATTCAGTGTTTGGAGGTATGGATTGTACGCCGGCGTGTTTGCAGATGGTGGAACAACATGGTTTCGCACAGATCAAGTGTTTAATAATCCCTGGTACGCAGGATACGGAGCCGGGCTTCATTTCTTGCTCCCATATAGTCTGGTCGTACGTACGGAATACGCACTCAATCAACATGGAAGGAGCCAGTTCGTGCTTGGTATTGGCGCCTCATTCTGACCTATGGATTACTTTTTTGTAGATCCCAAAGATGTTCATGGCCGTGTTGCACTCGTCCGCGGAGATGAGTTCAAGCACCTTTCCCGCGTGTTGCGAAAGAAGGAAGGGGAACATGTCGTTTTAGTCGATGGCGAGGACCACGCGTTTGAGGCGGTCATTCACTCTGTTGATGCGTCGCACGCGGAGTGTGAAATCCTCGATGTCAAGCACCGGGTCAATGAGCCGAAGATCGATGTGACGCTGGCAGTCTCTCTTCTCCGCAACCCGGCCCGGTTCGATTTTCTCATCGAGAAGGTCACCGAGCTTGGCGTTCGAACGATCGTGCCTCTGTTGTGCGAACGGACAATTCCCCGGAGCGAGAAGCATGCGCGCTTTGAGAAAATTGCCTTGTCCGCGATGAAACAGTGTGGACGATCGTACCTGCCGAAAATATATCCTTCAACGTCTCTCGCATCACTCCTCGATCATGCGGATAAATACGGATTGCGGCTCATCCCGCACGAAAAAACCGAGCAGTCACATTTTATAGGCTCGGTTCTGCAGCATCATTCACAGGTTAGTTCAGCCCTGATTGTCGTAGGTCCGGAAGGCGGGTTCAGCGAGGAGGAGATGGGATTAGCAAGCGAGAAGGGGTTTGTTCCCATTTCGCTGGGACCGCGAAGACTTCGCGCAGAAACGGCAGCTATATCAGCGGTGAGCTGGGTGGTGGGTAGTTGGTAGCGTGTTCCTTGGGAGAGATCAACAACCTGTCGCGCGAATTCTTCAGTTCCCGCCAATCGATTGGTCTACAGCTGCAAGCACCTCACGCGTCACGTTCTCCACGTTTTGCAGGATACCTCTGTATTGCTGAGAAATCTGTTGGACAAAGTCCGCATCGTTCAAGCTGCCCAGGTTGATTCGCACATTCAGTGCGGCTCCCGCGCAGCCGGCTCGAAGCATCAAAGCTGCCACGCCGGCATCTGAGGCGGAGTTCTTGTTTCCCTTCTTTGCTACGGTGAGAGCAGGCATCATGGCCTTGTCGCACATCTTCATAACCTGTAACGGAATCAGCGTCGCTGACTTCGTCGCTTCCTGAATTGCTGCTGACCGTGCCGTCTGCTCCTGGTCTGTTCCTTTGGGGAGACCGAACGCCGCCATCACAGTATTGAATGCCTCGGTGTCCTTGTCGATCAGAAGAGCGAGTTCCTTCCTGAGCTGTTCCGTCTGCTGAAGCACATGCGTCATTTCATCCTGGACATCAGCATATTTCTTCTTGCCGATAGTCAGGTTGCAGACCATCGAAGCGAGTGCTGCACCGGTTGCTCCCGCAAGCGCTGCAACACTTCCTCCGCCGGGGGCCGGTGAATTGGATGCAAGTTCATCGAGGAATTGTGTCACGGTTCTTTCAGTCAGCATGTATTCTCCTGTCGACAAATCTAGACTTCTGCAGAGGAAGTTTTAGATCATATATTCGATAATCTTTTTCGTGGGGTCGAACGGCTCGAGCTGACTGAGGCCAAGTTCCTTCGTTGCAAGATCGACCAGCTCTTTGTCTGACAACCCCTTCTTATCCCCGTGGTTCTTGAGGAAATGCCGGCCCGCCATCAAGAGCGCGTTCATCGGCGTCAGTCCCACAATCTCACTTCCCGTCACGTCGGACCCTAGCGACAGTGCCTGTTTCTTCACTTCCTCAAACGCCACGTGCGGAGGCGTTGTTTCGTAGTCGACAAGGTTGATCGAAACCTGGGCAATGTGGAAGCGTTCAAGGAACACTCCCATGGCTTTGACTGCCTTGAGTGTACCCGGGACTTTGACGCTTTCTCCCTTCTCATTCTTCACGACTTTTCCGGCGGCGTTCTTGAGCGGCCTTCCGCTTTCACGAATTCGAAGAGCAATCTCCTGTGCAACGCTCGCGTCGGGAATGTTCAGGTTAACGTTATACGCAATCAAGAATTTTCTCGCGCCGGTCACCGTTGCGCCGGATTTGGCGTTGAACTCTGTGCTCCCATAGTCGGGTTTCCAGGCCGGGTCCTGCAGCTTCTTTTCCAGCCCCTCGTACTCACCTTTCCGGATTGTCGCGAGATTCCTCCGTTCGGGTGTCCTGGCGGCGAACTCATACAGATAAATCGGAATCTTGAGGTCAGCAGAGACTCTCTTGCCGTATTCATTCGCCAGGCTCACGCATTCATCCATTGTGACATTTGCCACGGGGACGAACGGAACCACATCGGCAGCCCCGATCCTCGGATGTTCTCCCTTGTGGCCTCGCATGTCAATCATGTTCGCAGCCGTTTTTGTAGCCTGGTACGCTGCTTCCACGACAGCATCCGGTTCACCCACGAACGTGACGACCGTCCGGTTGTAGTCTTTGTCGGGCTCGACGTTGAGAAGCTTCACGCGGTCAATCGCCCGGATACTCGCGGCAATCGCCTCAATGGTTTTTGTGTCGCGTCCTACACTGAAGTTTGGAACGCACTCAACGATGTGCTTCATGAGAATTCGAGAATTGTTCCGTTCTTGATGATTTTAGCAGCGAGGTTTGTTCCAAAATGATAGGCAAGATAACGATAGTTGGGGATATCGTAAAGGATAATGTCGGCGCGTTTTCCGATTTCAATACTGCCAGCCTGGTCGGAGATGCCCATAGCAGCTGCGCCGTTGAGCGTGGTAGCAGTGATTGCTTCCTCGGGGGTCATCGACATCTGTGTGCACGCGATGGTCATCATCAGCGGCATGGAAAAAGACATACAAGACCCCGGATTGAAATCGGAGGCAATCGCCACCGGGACACCCGCATCGATGAGCTTTCTCGCCGGAGCATAGGGATTTCGGAGGAAGAATGAGACGCCCGGGAGAAGGACGGCGACTGTGTTGCCCTGCCGGAGTCCTGCGATGGCCTCATCGGAAATATGCTCAAGATGATCAACGGACAGCGCCCCGAGCTCAGTGGCAAGCTGCGTCCCGCCGATCGAGTTGAATTCGTCCGAATGGAGTTTCAATCCCAAACCGTGGACTTTCGCTTGTTCCAAAATTCGCCGTGACTCATCAACGGAAAAGTATCCCACCTCACAGAATACATCACAAAACTGAGCCAGCTTCCGTTTGGCGATGTGCGGCATCATCCGATTGCACAGGAGGTCGATGTACTCGTTCCGGCGTTCCCTGAACTCGGGCGGAATGGCATGTGCACCGAGGAATGTCGAGCGGATGGTCATAAAATGTTCATCGGCGAGCTCAGTAATTGCCTCGAGCATCTTGATTTCCCCGTCCTCACTCAATGCGTATCCGGATTTGATTTCGACAGCTGTCGTCCCCTGCCTCATCATTGCGTCGAGGCGTTTGTTCCCCGCTTTCTTCAATTCCTTTTTCGTCGCCGTACGCGTTGCATTGACGCTGCTCAAGATGCCGCCCCCTTGAGCTGCGATTTCCTGATAAGATTTTCCCGCTGCTCGCAGAGCGAACTCATTCTCCCGGCTGCCGCCAAACACTGCATGAGTGTGCGAGTCCACAAAGCCCGGCAGCGCGACATACGAAGATCCATCAATGGTATCGGCATCGGGCTCCAGTGTATTGGTAAAATCGGAAGCGTTGCCAATCCAAGTGATGAGTCCGTTTTCAATGAGGATGGACGCGTTCTCCAGGACTCCGATGTCCTGCATCTCACGTCCTGCCTTGAACGGCTTTCCTCCGCTGCGAACTGTGACAAGTTGCCTGATGTCGCTTATCAAAAGCTGCATTGGTATTGTTATCCGGCTGTTGGTGGTTTTTGTGCCTCGATCCAGATGTACGCGCCCCGGGCAAGACGCAGACGCAGAATCAAATCATCGAACGATTTCAGGAATCGCGCCATCGGGTACCGAAGGGAAGAGAACATCCTGACTTTTGCGACTAGATAGAACCAGAATGGACAGAAAGTCCGTTTCTCACGAATGTCGAATTGACGCTCGATCTCGCTTGCTATGGAAGACTGTGAGATTTCCTCAAACGGAGAATCGTGGTGAAGCGCGCCTGACGGCGTGTTCTCGAGAGCTTTGCGCTTCTTCTGTTCCGAAGCAAGGAATGCTCCCAGCCGTTTCCGCAATCCCCATTTTACTTTGTAAGGCTGATACGTTGGGAGCAGGGCGTATAAGAATCCTGCAAGGAGCCTGCGAACCATTCCCATACCGACGTAATCAATAACGAGGAACCGGCCACCCGGGCGAAGCACGTGTTTGACCTCATCGCAGAGTCTGCTGAGCATCAGAATGTGGTGCAGGGAATCGTGTGCAACGACGCAATCGAATGCGCCGCGCGGAAGATTCATCGTATTCAAATCACCGGCAAGGAATGTCGGTGGCGTTTGAAGTTGGAGATCAGAAGCTTTCGCTGCTGCACGCCTGATCCGATCAGAACTCAGATCAATGGCGGTGACCTGCATGCCCCGCGATGCAAGCTCAAGTGTCAAATTCCCCTCGCCGCACCCCAATTCTAGAATCCGCGGCCCGGAGGCGACGGCGGTGTCGACCATGCGCCGGTATTCTTTCCCGAAAAAAATCTCAAAAAGCTGCGCATCGTGCCAGATTTGAGGATTCTGAGGATCCTTCTGGACGTCACCCCAGTGCTTGGCCTCACGGGCAATCAGTTTGTCGTATTCTTGAGACTCAATCACGAAGTCAGCCAAGGGTGCGGTGGTGAGTGATCGGGATGCGTTTGTCGGAGGCAAGAAACAAAGAAGTGCCTAAAGAATCAAGCAAGCGGACGCGGTGTTGTGGAGGAGGGAGTGGACTGTTTCGGTTCGAATCCCGGACAGGCTAAGACTGGCAGTCGCGGGTATCGCGCATATCGCGTGTCTGTCTTCGATCGTTCACATAATGTGAACGATCCTCCACGGGCGCTCGTGATGCGGGTGGCATGCCGGCATTCAGCACATAACCCAACTTCAGGAACATGCAGATCGGATGTCATGATTGATCTGTTTTGAACTACCGTGCGGAGTGTTGCTGCGAATGTTTGAGATGGTAGGGGAGCAGGACGGAGTAAATCACTCGATGAATTGGTGTCGGGACACCCAACTGTTCGCCCAGGCGAACGACTGTCCCGTTAAGAGCTTCAACTTCCATCGGTTTGCCTGCCGCCAGATCGAAGTACATTGACGAACGTGTATCGTCGCTGAAGCGCTTCAATCCTTCGAGCACCCGCGGCTCGTCCACCGGCTCGACGTCAACGCCAAGCTTCCAGGCAACCGCTTGCACTTCTCGCATGGCGTCGAACATCAGGCTCACCATCCGCTGATTGGCCAGAATATCCCCGTGTGTCAGGCGAGACAGCGCGGTCAGCGAGCCCATCGAAGCAATGAAGATGAGTTTTCTCCAGAGCTCCTTGGTGATGTCATCCTGGAGTTGTGATTTGATCCCGGCGTGCAGGAAGGCTTCATGAACTCTTGATGCATTCAAGTTGATCGCCGGTCCCTGAGGTCCGAAAACGATTCGCTGAAATCCACCCACCTCCGTGATCTCGCCGGGGGCTGTTATGCGGGAGGAAATGTAAGCGACTCCGCCGTACACGTCACCGCGTGGGATCACCTTCCTTATCTTGTCTTCGTTATCGACGCCGTTTTGGAGAGGGATAATAAGCGAGCTGTCGTGCAGGATCGGGATAAGTTGTCGGGCTGCTGATTCTGTGTCGTACGACTTGACGCAGAACAGGACGACATCGGCTTGGCCGATCGAGGCCACGTCGTCTGTCATCGTGCCCGGAGGGATGGTGAAATTGCCGCCCGTCGAGTTGATACGGAGCCCGTCTTTCTTCATTGCTGCGAGGTGATTCCCGCGTGCGATAAACCATACGTCTTCTCCGGCGTGGGCAAGCCTCGCGCCAAAGAATCCACCGATACCTCCGCTGCCCATGATCACGAAGCGCATAGCCGGGTGTCCACTCATGTCATGATTTCGAAGATTTGTCGTGCGAGAGCTTGGTCTTGATCGAGAGAAGAGCCTCGTTCGTTTTTTTTAGTTCGACATCGAGCGCCGGAAGAAGAGGATCGATTGTCCCGAAGTCTGCCTTTTCAGACAGGTCCTCAATCGCTCGGGAGACTGCGGCAAGGTCAGCTGCTCCAATATTCAGGCTTGCGCCTTTCAGCGAGTGAGCTGCGTAGTGGATTTTGGTGCGGTCTTTCTTCGAATGCGAATCAAGAAGGGAATTGTGGAGTTTCTCGAACAGGGGGGCATACGAATCGATCAACTCGAGCATGAAGTCCGGATCGGCCTCCAGCCCCAGTTGCCCGAGCCGATCCATGATTGCTGCTTCCAGCGTGCCGAGATTTGCGCCCGCAGAGGGCGGTGTCATCGTTTGGTCCTCTCTTATTCCAAGTCAAACACCAGAACCTGGAAGAATTGTTCCCCTTCTACGATTTCAACATCGGGATTCTGATGCCCCACGCCTGGGCGTTCTTGATGGCCCTTTCATAACCCGCGTCCGCGTGCCGCACAATGCCCATTCCGGGATCGTACGTCAATACACGCTGGAGGCGATCTTCGGCGTCTTTCGAGCCATCGCACACGACCACCATGCCCGCGTGAATGGAGAGTCCTATCCCAACGCCGCCTCCATGGTGGACGCTGACCCAGCTTGCACCTCCGACGGCGTTCAGAAGCGCATTCAGGATGGGCCAATCCGCAATGGCATCGCTGCCGTCTTTCATGCGTTCGGTCTCCCGGTTCGGGGAAGCGACGCTTCCACAGTCGAGATGATCGCGCCCGATCACGATCGGGGCTTTCACTTCGCCTCTCGCAACGAGGTCGTTGAAGATTTTCCCCATCTTGGCTCTCTCGCCGTAGCCGAGCCAGCAAATTCGTGCCGGTAATCCCTGAAAAGCGATCTGGTTTTGAGCTTTCTCAATCCAGTTGCACAGCTGCTTGTTCTCCGGGAAGGTCTCCAGAATTGCCCTGTCGGTCCGGTAGATATCTTCCGGATCGCCGGAGAGAGCTGCCCATCGAAACGGTCCTTTGCCGTCGCAGAATAGCGGCCTGATGTATTCAGGAACAAATCCCGGAATCGCAAACGCGTTTTTCAAGCCGTTCGACTGCGCCTCGCCGCGGATGTTGTTGCCGTAGTCAAACACGATCGATCCTCTCTTCTGAAGCTTCAGCAGGCCTTTCACATGAGCGACGATCGAAGCCTTCGCGAGCGCAATGTATCTTTCCGGGTCCTTTTTCCGAAGCGCAAGTGCTTTCGCATATGACATGCCGGCGGGGACATAACCGTTCAGCGTGTCGTGTGCCGATGTCTGGTCAGTCGCAATGTCGGGCAGAAATTTTCCGTCAGCAATTTTTGGGATAATCTCCGACGCGTTGCCAAGCAGCCCAACAGAGAGCGGAAGCTTCTTTGCCTTCGCTGCGCGGATTTGAGTGAGGGCATCCTCAAGATTGTCGGACATCGTATCAAGATAGCTTGTCTTGAGCCTTCGCTGGATGCGGTCCGGATCGACCTCAACAACGAGGCACGCTGCACCGTTCATTGTTGCAGCCAGGGGCTGAGCTCCGCCCATCCCGCCAAGGCCGGAGGTCAACAAGAACTTGCCAGCGAGCGATCCGTGAAAATGCTGAACTCCGCACGCAGCAAACGTCTCGTACGTTCCCTGGAGAATTCCCTGACTCCCGATGTAAATCCAACTTCCGGCAGTCATCTGTCCGTACATCGTAAGCCCGAGGGCTTCGAGCCTGCGGAATTCATCCCATGTTGCCCATTTCGGGACAAGCATAGAATTGCTGATAAGAACGCGCGGCGCGTTTGTATGAGTCTTGAAAATCCCGACAGGCTTTCCTGATTGAACAAGAAGAGTCTCATCGTTTTCAAGGCTCTTGAGACTTGAGACGATCGACTCGTAGCACGTCCAGTTTCGTGCAGCTTTTCCCGTTCCGCCATAGACGATAAGCTCGGCAGGCTTTTCGGCGACCTCTGGATCCAGATTGTTCATCAACATTCTTAGAGCGGCTTCTTGAATCCAACCTTTACAGCTGAGCGTTGTTCCGCGCGGTGCGTGCACGGGACGGTGTCGGGGCGGCGCGCTTTTCGTTTTCATGACTTGATTCCGTTTGTCGTCGTTATCTGATGTCACTTGCATGCTACGGCGGTAATCTCGATTTTCGCTTTCGCAGGAAGATTCGAAACTTCCACCGTCGTGCGGGTTGGGTAACGGCCCTGGACGAAAAAGCCGCCATAGATCTGGTTCATTTTTGCGAAGTCATTCATGTCTTTCAAATAAACAGTGCATTGCACAACGTCGGTCATCTCATATCCAGCCTTCGTCAAGATCGATTTGATGTTTTCGAGCGCCTGGCGAGCCTGTGTTTCGATGTCGTCACCCGCAAGCTCGGTTGTTCCGGGCTTCATGGCAATCTGACCTGAGAGATAGAGGAAGTTGCCGACTTGGACAGCCGGACTATACGGACCGATGGTCTTGGCATCAGTCATGAATGATCGGCTTGTCGAGCAGCCGGCGAGCAAGCCTACGAGCACGAGCAGTGGGAGAAATGACTTCATCGGGACCTCTGGTTATAGTCGTGATGGTTTATGCGGCACAGCGTGACCGAAAGTGATCCTGCGTCATTTACAGCTTGTAGCCGATCTTTCTCAGGAATTCCTTTCGCACCTTAATATCTGCTTCTGTCTCAATACCTTTCGTCTTGACGCCGTCGATGACTCCCAGGATACCTCTTCCCTGATCTGTCTCGGCCACAATGACCTCTACTGCATTCGCGGTCGCGCAGTAGATCGTGCAGACCTCGGGAATGTTTTTGATCGTATTGAGGATATTGACAGGGAATCCGTGTTCCATGAACAGGATGAAGCAATGGCCGCACGACAAGGCGATTGCATTGCGCTTTGCGAGCTCGATGAGCGAGGGGTCATTGCCGGTGTAGCGCACGAGCGCTGGGCCGGACGACTCGCAGAAACCAACGCCGAACTTCATCTGTGAGTTGGTCTGAACAATAGCTTCGTGGATGTCTTCAACCGTTTTGATGAAGTGTGATTGCCCGAGAATGAAGTTTGTGTCTTCGGGTTTCTCGATTTTGACAGTTTTCAGTTCCATGGCACGATCCTTCCAAAACATGATGAGCGTCTTCTCTGGTCTCCGCCAGAACTACTGCTTGGGTGTCTGCTCAGATGAAACAAGCCACTGGAGAACTCCGCGGCCTTCCTCCAGAGGATCGGGAGTTGAGACGCATGCGAGGCTGCATTTTTTCATTTCCACTCGGCTCCTGATATCCCCCCAGAGAAGGAGAGAGATTGTCCGGCTGAGATGAGGTTCGTGTCCAACGAGCAGAACGTTCCGTAACGGGCTCTTCTGCAGTTCCCGGACGATTTCCCAGGGGTCTCCGGACGAGAGAAGCAGCTCAGTGGGTTCAATCACAACCAGGCCCAATTCCTGCCTCACCGCTTCCCCGGTCTGCTGTGCGCGCAGCATGGGACTGCACCAGATCCGCTGAATTTCCGCCTGCGACACGGCAAGATACTTACCGACTGCCGATGACTGCCGTCGGCCCAAATCGCTCAGGGGGCGCTGGCTGTCTTCGAACCGCCCCGTGTCAACGGCATCGCCATGGCGGAGCAAATAGATGATCATACCGATCGGGCAGGAGTAAGAAAATCGTGCTGCGTCGTTCGAGCGTCAATCACCTCGGGTTCGAGTGTTCAACTGCTCAGGGTTTGGTGAGATCGTACTGCTGGATCTTTGTATAGAGCGTTTTCAGACTGATGCCGAGGATTTTCGCTGCAATATTCTTATTCCAGCTTACCGATTTCAGCACACCGTCTATGTGGGCCTTCTCGATCTCGGTCATGGGGACAGCGCTTCCAAGCCGGGGACTTCCAGGGTCAATCGGCAGGAGCGGCTCGATGAGCGAGCGCGTTCCGATGGGAAGAGCAAGATCAACCACCCGGATGACCTCATCCCGTGACAGGATCGCGGCGCGTTCAATCACATTTTCCAACTCTCGCACATTTCCAGGCCAGTCGTACTTCATCAGTAATTCAAGGGCTTTTTCATCCAACCGTTTTGAACCCTTTGTCCGCACATGCTTCTTCAAAAAGTGCTCGACAAGGATTGGAATGTCTTCTTTGCGTTCGCGCAGGGAGGGGAGATTCAGCGTAATGACATTGAGCCGGTAGAGGAGGTCTTCCCGGAACCGGCCCGCGCCGACTTCCTGCAACAAATCTTTGTTCGTTGCTGAGATGATCCGAACGTCAGACCTCAGGTTCTTGTTTCCGCCGACGCGACGATACTCACCAGTCTGAAGAAATCGCAGCAGCTTCGGCTGGATCATCATAGAGATCTCGCCGATCTCGTCGAGAAACAGCGTTCCATCATTGGCAATCTCCACCAATCCCTCTTTGGCAGAGGTTGCGTCGGTGAATGCCCCTTTCTCGTGCCCGAAGATTTCGCTTTCGATGAGCGACTCGGGTATTGACGAACAGTTGAGGGCCATCATTGGGAAGCCCTTGCGGGCGCTGTTCATATGGAGGAAGTTCGCGATCAGTTCCTTGCCCGTCCCACTCGCTCCCTGTATGAGGACGGTGGAATCTGTAGGAGCAATACGTGCGGCGAGGTTCAGGATGTCCAGGAAGGCTTTGCTCTGGCTGACGATCTGCGAGGAGAGCGTGTGCCGCTCCAGCTCCGACTTCATTGCCTTGTTTTGCAGCACAAGCTTTTTACGTTCCAGCGCCCGTTCGATGATGGTCAGTAACTCTTCTATGGAATATGGCTTGGTGATGTAGTGGAAGGCACCAACCTGCATGCACTCGACGGCGGTTCGAACATCGCTGACGCCTGTCAACATGATGACCTGCGTGTCCAGGTAATGTTCCTTGATGAAGCGCAGCACTTCGATGCCATCGACGCGTGGCATCTTGACGTCGAGTAAAACAACATCGAATGGAGCTGACTGAATACAATTAATGGCCGTCACGCCGTCCTGGGCGGTCTGAACGTAATACCCCTCTTCTTCCAGCACCCCTTTGATGGCCATAAGGAGGGGGGCTTCATCGTCGACTGCGAGAACTGATGTCGGTACTTTTGTCGTGCTCATGCACCAAGACCAGCGTTAGCGAATTGGAAGTGCAAAGTAGAAAGTTGCCCCTTTGTTGGTTTCAGACTCGACCCAGATTTTGCCGCTGTGCGCTTCAATGATGCGCTGGCAAATGATGAGGCCGAGATTCGTTTTTTGGTCGTCCTTTGAGTTCGCGACGTTCCGGTATCGATCAAAGATGAGAGGGAGTTCCTCCTGCGGGATACCGGGACCGCTGTTGAAGACGGAAACCATGATATAGTCAGCCGGCTGTTGTCCCTCTTCCATCACCATTGCGATCTTCCGGACATGAATGATGACGACGCCCTGGGCGGGGGTGGTACGGACAGCATTGCTCAGGAGGTTTTGCATCACCTGGAGAATTTTCTGACGATCGAATTCGATCGTCGGCAGGTCGGGTTCCGGATGAATATCGATCGTGATCTTGTTTGCCTCAAGAGGAACGTGGAACTCCTGCGCCACCTCTTGAACGAGGTCGCCCATAGCGCTGATTCCCTTGTTGAGCCGCACCCGCCCTGCCTCAAGCTTGGTGAGGTCCATCATGTCTGTCAGGAGACCAATGACTCTGTCGATCGAGCTGGTCATGTATCCCAACAGCTCTTTCTGGTGTTCGCTGACCGGTCCTGCCATTTCTTTCAGCAGATACCCAATGCTCTGCCGGAGCCCCGAAATTGGATTATGGAGATCGTACAGCAACCGGGCGGTGTGTTCCGCCTGCAGTTGCCGGATACGCTCTTCGGCATCACGCTTGCGGATCAGCGAGTGCAACTGGGGAACAAGTTGATCAAGATCGATGGGCTTAGTCAGGTACTCCTTCGAGCCCAGCTTCATGGCCTCAACCGCCATGTTCACATCGCTCATGGCCGTCATCATGACGGCGTCGGTTGTCGGGGAGTTCTTTTTGATGAACCGAAGCACCTCGAGTCCGTTGACTCCGGGCATTTTGATGTCGAGGAGGGCAATGTCGAAGTCCTTGGATTGTACCAGCTTGATTGCTTCCAGACCATCCGCCGCCTGCTCAACCTCAAAGCCTTCGTCGCTTAGCCAGGCTGCGATGGTGCTTCTCAGCCCATCTTCGTCGTCTGCGAGCAAAACGCGGATCTTTTGTTCATCCATGATAAAGGGGTCGCCGTTTGTTGGGTGAAATCTGAAGCCCCTGTTGACTATCGCTGCCCAGGACTTCGCAGGGAAGTCATAGCGGCTGGAGAGTGGGGAGCCGAGAAAGTCGTACAGACCTCAAGGAAATCTCGCGAGATAATAACGAGATTCGTCAGAAAAGTCAATCATCGTCGTCACACGACGAGAACGGTTGAATTTCAGCGAAGGCAACCGTAAATTGACACAGAATCGCAGAGAAAGCTCACCGTTCCCACTTCCCTATGAAGACGATTTTCCTCAATGGTAACTCGCTCACGATTCCCGCAATCGAGATGTTGTGCGCATGTCAAGGGCTCGATTTCACGCGTAAAGTCGAAACGGGACGTACTATCAAAGCCGGTCAGGGGGTTGATGCGGCGTACCGATTTGTACGCAACCACATCGATCATCTGGAGAGAGACAGGATTTTGTACAACGATATACAGACAGCTCTCGAACTTGTAAGGAACAATGCTGTGCTCCATCGTGTTGAAAGGATAATCGGTTCTTTAGACTCATGATTTGAAACAAGAGAGGAATGCATGAAATACACCAGAGACTTCTTACGCCAGGTTCCGAAAGTATTGCTGCACGATCATCTTGACGGTGGTCTTCGCCCTCAAACAGTCATTGATTTGGCAAAAGAAACAAAGTACGACAAACTCCCTACGACGGATCCCGTTAAACTGGCTGAGTGGTTTTATCGCGGTGCGACGCGCGGTAGCCTGCCGCTTTTTCTGGAAGGTTTCGAGCACACCAGCGGCGTGATGCAGACAGAGGAATCGCTGGAGCGGGTTGCGTACGAAATGCTTGAAGACATGAAGAAAGATGGCGTGGTCTACGTGGAGACGAGATTTGCCCCGGTGTTCCATGCGCAACGAGGATTGCACCACGAGACGGTGGTTCGTTCGGTGTTGAATGGGCTCGAGAGAGGGAAGCGGGATTTTGGCGTTGACTACGGGCTCATTCTCTGCGCGATGAGGAATATGGAGCCGCATTTCTCGCAAGAGATTGCCGAGCTCGCTGTCGACTTCCGCGATCGTGGCGTCGTTGGCTTCGATCTCGCGGGTGAGGAAGGGGGCTACCCTCCGAAGAAGCACGTCGATGCATTTCACTACATCCAACGGGAGAATTTCAATATCACAGTTCACGCCGGGGAAGCCTTCGGAAAAGAATCGATCTGGCAGGCGATTCAATGGTGCGGGGCGCACCGCATCGGGCATGCCACGAGATTGATTGAAGACATGAAGGTGAAAGATGGTGAAGTGCTGAATATGGGCAGGTTGGCGCAATACGTGCTGGACAAACGGATCCCGCTCGAAATGTGCCTCACCAGCAACGTGCATACGGGAGCAGTGAAGAGCATGAAAGAGCACCCGTTCGGCATTTACTATCGGTATAAGTTCAGGGTGACGCTCAATACCGACGACAGGCTCATGAGCAATATCACCCTCACGGATGAATACCAGACGGCAGCTGATGTCTTCGATTTGAAGCTAGATGATCTCGAGAAGCTGACCATTAACGCAATGAAGAGCGCATTCATGCCGTACAAACGCCGGATCCCATTCATTTATGACAAGATCAAACCGGGATTCGCTGTTGCACGAGGCCAGCTGGCCAAGGGAGTTGTCTAGACTTTGCAGCCGATTGATGGGTTCTAAGACCCCCCCGCAGCGTGAAGAGAGGGTCATTCGGATCGTTCAGTACATATCCGCTGCTCTCATGGAAAGGAGCCGCTATGAACCATCAACATATCCATTGGCTGGGGCATGCCTCGTTCCGGATTGAAGACGGCGCCACGGAGATTTACATCGATCCGTGGAAGCTCACATCGAACTCACCGAAAGCGGACGTCATCTTTATCACCCACGCCCACTACGATCATTTTTCTAAAGAAGATATTTCGAAGATCAGCAAAGAGGGGACGGCATACTTCGCTCCCAAGGATGTCGCCTATCAGATTCAAGGGACAGTGATCGCGGTAACTCCGGGTGAGATCTACAATGTGGGTGAGCTCAAGGTAAAGACGGTCCCTGCGTACAATGTCGGCAAACAGTTTCATCCGAAGCAAAACAACTGGGTGGGATATATCATCGCGTTATCGACGGGGCAACGGATCTACCATAGTGGTGATTCGGATTTCACGCCGGAGATGAGGGGAGTCGTTACTGATTTTGCACTCCTGCCGGTCGGAGGAACATACACCATGTCGGCCCGAGAAGCGGCCGAGGCCGCGAATGCCTTCAAGCCACACACTGTCATTCCGATGCACTGGGGGGATTTTGTTGGTGCGCTGCAGGATGCTGAGGAGTTCAAGCGCGTGTTCACGGGGCAGACTGTGGTCAAATCCCCGGAGAGATAGAGGATGAAGCCGTCGCTGTTGGCTGTCATCGCCGCGATTCTCTTCTCCTCGTGCACGTCGACGTACCCGTACCTCGTGACGACGGATGAGTGTAATTGCGAATCGTTCAGGTTCAAGGATGAGCGGGGGAGGTTTGAGATTGATGTCTCAGCCCGCTACGTCATCTCGGACCGCATCAATACCACGATCGAGTTTGTTTTCCGAAACCTAGGCCGTGACACTCTGAGCCTGCGGCAAGCCTACCTCAAGGGGACGTCCCTAAACGTCCACTACCAATTCAACGACCGATTCCAACCAATGCCGTTTGTGGCAGTTCCGCCGGGCGTTACTTATATGATGACACTGCAGGGGAGTGATAGCCAGGCCACGGAGAATCCATGGCTTAAAATCGCGGGAGAGAAAATCGTGCTTGAGATAAAGGGAATGCTGCTCGGGTTCAAACCGCTTGCACCTGTTGTCCTCACCTTGAAGCCCTACAATCCCAAGCTTGCACAGTGATCGCAGGTGGTGGGCAACACGACAACGCTTCACTTTTGATGGATGAGATTCTCTATACGAATCTTGTCTCTTCGTCGAATCCTCATCCGTAAAATCACATCATTTTCTTCGTACGTCCGGTCAAGAACTTCCCCGGCAGAATGGAGTTGAGAGATCAACTTCTGCTGATTCTGTGGAATTCGGAAGAGCTCTTCAACAAACTCGGTTTCGAGCAATCTGAGCACTTCATCCTTCAATCCCAGGATGTTGATCCCGCGGGCGGCGGAAATGAACACCCTGTCGGGGTACTCGGTGGCAAGAGTCTGGAGAATCGTCCGGTCGAAAAGGAGGTCGATTTTATTGAACACCATCAGGGTAGGTCTCTCATCGGCCCCCAGCTCGCCGAGCGTATCGTTCACGACCTTGATTTGTTCTTCGAAGGTCTTGCTTGAAACGTCGACGACGTGGAGCAGCAGGTCGGCTTCCGTGATCTCTTCGAGCGTGCTCTTGAATGATGCAACAAGATGGTGGGGGAGTTTGCGGATGAACCCGACGGTGTCCGTCATCAGTATTTCGTTCGCTGCGCTGAGAGGCACGACCCGCGTTGTCGGATCCAGCGTGGCAAACAGGCGGTCTTCTACGAAAACCTCCGATCCTGACAGGAGATTCAGGAGTGTTGATTTCCCCGCATTGGTATACCCTACGAGCGCCGCGCGTGTATGATGGAGCCGGCCCTTTCGCTGCGTCACGCGTTGCTGGGAGATGCGATCCAGTTTTTCCTTGAGATGGCTGATGCGCGAACGGATCATACGCCGGTCGGTTTCGATCTGCGTTTCACCGGGACCCTTGGTTCCGATTCCGCCGAATTGTTTTGAGAGGTGGGTCCATTGCCGCGTAAGGCGGGGAAGGAAGTACTGGAGCTGAGCGAGTTCGACCTGCGTCTTGGCTTCGTTCGATTTCGCGCGTGAAGCGAAGATATCAAGAATAAGTCCGCTTCGATCGAGCACTTTGCACTCAAGAATTCGCTCGAGGTTACGGACTTGGACGGCGTTCAGGTCATCGTCGAAGATGACGAGCTGTATCGCTTGCTCGAGCACCATCTGGTGGATTTCCTCGACCTTCCCTTTTCCTATGAAGGTCGCAGCATCGATCCGGTCCCTGTCCTGGCTCATCCGCGCGACAACTTCGGCGCCGGCAGTATCTGCAAGGAGTGCCAGCTCATCGAGATATTCTTCGGTTTCCTCGCGGCCAACAGACCGCGTAGACACGCCAACGATCACACATCGTTCTTTGCCGCCTTCTTGCTCTAGTTCAATCATGCTATGGCACCAGTACGGTTGCTTGTTTTGAGGATCGTGCAACAAGGAGTTCAATGACTGCCACGATCAATGCCAGAATCAGGAGATATTTCCAAAGCTCCACGCCGAAACGCGACTCGAGAACTGTGCGTTCGATGGTATCTGCCTGGTTTGATGCGCGCACGGCGCTCTGTTCAATTCCCAGCCGCTGAAGAAGGGCATCGATCTCGGCGCCTGTCGCTTTTTGGGTTTGTGACTCACGGGGGTCCAGGTTCACAACAAATTTCTGGATCGTCTCTTCTTTCGCAAGCACAGTATAAATGCCGGGCTCATCGGTAGCATCAAATCGGACTATTTGCTGAAATGCCTGCGGAGTCGGAGTCACCATGAGATCGACTTTTCCCGGGTTGTGGACTGTCCACGTACCGCCGGCAGCAACGCTGCTCTGGATGACCACCTCTGCTCCAGGAAACGTTTCTTCCCCTCTGGCCTGCTGATTGGCGAGATAGAGGACGGTTCGATGGAGAAGGGGAACAAAAATGCCTTTCAGTGGAAAATCGGACCAGTCTGTCGTCGGAGGGACAGCGTAGAGCAATATGTGTCCCAACCCGAGTCGCTGCTCGGCGAGAAACGGAGCTCCGTTCGTCAACGAAATGACCGGGTTCGACTGAGGTGTTAGGGCAAATCGAGCCGATATTCGGATCCGTGGTGACTCCACCCGCTGCGCCGCAGGTTGGCTTGATCGTGAGGATCCTTTCGCGGATTGATCTGTTTTTGGCTCGAACATTCCTTCAAAGAGCGGATGCTGCAGCTCTACTTTGTCGAACTCAAGAAACGACTCGCTCTCAGCAGCAGGTTTGGAGGGTCGATCAATCGCTGTCAAGGAAGGGATGGTCAACCCGGCTCCAACAAGCGAATTGAACACAGCAGGATCGACCTGCGTCCCCGGGAAGAGGGCAAGTCCTCTTCCGCTCTTCACGAACGCGGAGAGTTCAGAGACCTGCGCCTTCGAAAGTCCCTGGGATGAACAGAGAACAATCACATCGGCATGCTTAATTTCCACTGAGCTCAGTTTGTCGGGGGCAACTTCATCGACGACGAGTGCTGACTCTGACGCTGAGGTTCGAGTGGAAAGCGCGAGTCGGGGATATCGCAAGTCGCTGGCTGTACCCACCAGCAAGGCGTGAACCCGTTCGGGAATCTGGAGAACGAAGTAGCGCCGATTATCGTACTGGAAATCGTCGTCTTCAGTCTCCACGAATCCCTCGATGTATCCAGTTGAGTTTGCGGTGACCGAAAACTCGACCGGGAGATCAGAGTGTTTTGGAATGTCAATGCTCCGCTCCGCCACTCGCGCGCCATTGAGAAACACACTCACCACATGATCCTTGACATCATTGTCCGAGTAATTACCCACCCGTGCCTGGACAGTGAATGGCTTGTCGCGCTCGAAAATCGAAGAGGGGATGGTGACGGACTCAATGCCGAAATTTTGTAGTCCCCGCTTTCCGACGGGTACGAAAAAGAACCGGACCTCGGGAGAAAACAACTTCTCCTTCGCTGGCGATGCGGCTGCATCGCTGTTCAAAACCCCTTGTTGAAAGTCGGAAAAAACGTACACCTCTTTGTTGAAATTGCGAGCTCCGGCGAGCAGCCGGGCTGCGACGCGCAGTCCCTCTTCGATCGAACGGAACTTTGCAGATTGCTTGATCTCGTCGATATCTCTGGTCAGGAGGCCGAAGTCGCGAATGGAGTTTTCGCCCGAACTCCCGGCCCCTGGCAGGGATGAAAGAGGAAGGAGGAATACTTCGTCCCCATCTTTGAACAGATGTACAACATTCCGCGCTGCCTGTTGTGCTTGTTTCAGCAGTTCTCCACGCTCGTCACCGACGGTCATGCTATAGGAATCATCGATGATGTAGATTGCTGTCGTTTTTGCGTGGTTTCCGATATTCCCAATCAGTGAGCCCCGCAGAGTCGGTCGGGAAAACGCGAGGACAATGAGGAGCACCAAAAGCGTCCGAAGTATGAGCAGAAGGAGCTGCCGGAGTTTCAAACGGCGAATGCTGGTCTTCTGCAGTTCTTTGAGGAATGACAGCGTGCTGAACTCGATCGTCCGCAGCTTTCGGAGATTCAGGAGGTGCAACAGTATCGGGATCGCCGCGGCGAGAAGTCCAAAGAGAGCAAGGGGATTAAGAAATGTCATCGAGTAGCATTACCGGGCTCTGAATGGATCGGCGAATCGTAACAATGTGACTTGAGAAAAATTCGTGAAAGGACCGACTGGCTATACTTGTAACATAACTTGAAGATGAGCGAAAATCAAGCAATGGCGCGGCTCCTCAATGAGTTGTGACATGCTCATCTGGTTCATTGCAATTCCTTCCGGATTTCGGTACTTTCACGTTGCTATGACACAGAAACGAATCCCCTTCCTTGCGCAAATGTTTTCGTTCGGCTTGCTTGCCGTCCTCGTGATGATGCTCGCGGAGCCGTCGGCGGCGCAATCTACGAGGATAACAAAGAGAATTGAGCCAGAGTTCAGCCAGACACCGTCGCATCTGCCGAATTTTCTTCCCTATAGATCTGTGCGACGTCCGACGATCGCTGTCGTGCTTAGCGGAGGCGGGGCACGAGGGGTATCGAGCATCGGCGTGCTGAAAGTCCTCGAGCAAGCCGATATCCCGGTCGATCTCATCGTTGGGACCAGCATCGGGAGCATCCTTGGAGGCTTGTACGCATCCGGTTACTCCATCGACCAGCTCAAGCAGATGGTCGACACGACGAACTGGGCGGATGTCCTGAGTTTCAATGACGATGCACGAAGATCAGATTTGTTTCTCGATCAGAAGATCGCTGAAGACCGGAGCATGCTGACGGTGCGATTCGAAGGGCTTGAACCGATCCTGCCACAATCTCTCTCGACCGGCCAGAGGCTCACGAATTACCTGAATCTGCTTGTTCTCCAGGGAATCTATCATCCCTACCCAAGCTTTGACGATTTGCGCATTCCATTCAGAGCGGTAACGACGGACTTGGTTTCCGGCAAGGCTGTTGTCCTCGATCGCGGGGATCTCACGGAAGCAATGCGCGCGAGCGTGTCGGTTCCGCTTCTGTTCAGTCCCGTTCCCCGGGATTCTGCAAGGTTGCTGGATGGTGGACTTGTTTCAAACATTCCGGTGGACGCCGCCCGTCAATGGGGGGCTGATCTCATTATCGCGGTCGATGTTACAAGTCCGCTGAGACCGGCGTCCCGGCTCAACGCCGCCTGGGAGATTGCAGATCAGATTCTCGGCATTACGATGCAAGCCGCCAACCGGCAGCAACTCGCTGACGCCAATGTCGTGATCCGGCCAAACCTCGGCGCGCATCTTTCGGACGATTTCACAAACCTGGATTCGCTCATTGCGGCAGGCGAGGCGTCGGCCAGGCTGGTGCTGGCCGATTTGAGGGCGCAGATCGCTCAGAAAGCTGCTCAAGATGCGAACCGCCGTCCAAATCAGCTCGTTTTTCGTGATACCCATTTCAAGTTTGATGCACTGAGTCTGGATCAGGAATGGCTGATGCCCGTGATGAGCCTGGCACGTGGAACGGAAGTGCCTGCGCAGGCGCTGCAATCTCTTGTCAACGCGATGTATCAGTCTGGTGATTTTGAGGACGTCCACGTCGACGCGGATATTGATTCCGGGGCGACGACGCTGCAATTGATCGCGGTCCCGACTCCTGTCGTTCGATCGGTCGAAATAGAAGGGAACAATCTCGTCGGACTTGACACACTGAAGGCGGTGTTTCAACCGCTGTTGGGCCATCGCCTCAATTTCCATCAAAGCAGGAAGGCGATTGAGAACGTGCTGTCGGTCTATCGTGATCGCGGGTATTCACTTGCAAGAATTCGCGAGGCGACTCTCGACCGATCATCGGGTGTAGCGACAGTGCGCATCGATGAAGGAATCGTTTACCGCCGTGATATCAGAGGAACGACAAAGACCAGGGACTATGTCATCTGGCGTGAGCTTCCATGGGATGAGCGTCAGGTATTCCAGGTGCGAAAGATTGCACAGGGGATCTCCAACTTGTACGGGACAAATCTGTTTGAACAGGTTTCGATCGATGTTCGGCAGGAGGGCACCAACAATGAGCACCAGGTGGTCCTGATCAACGTGCGTGAACGAAGCACGCGACTCATCCGGTTGGGAATGAGGATCGATGATGAACGGGGTATCCAGCCCTCCGCTGATGTACGTGACGAGAACCTGTTTGGTCTGGGTGCAGATCTAGGGTTTCGGGCATTTGGAGGTGCGCGGAATCGGAGCTTCGTGGCGGAGTTCAAATCAACGCGAATCTTCAATTCCTACCTGACGCTTGGCGTCAAGGGGTACTACACGCTCCATGACGTGAATGTCTACGGAGATGATCCGGACAACACTGCCAGCCAGTGGAACCGCATACGTATCGGAGAGTATCGCGAGCTGCGACAGGGGGGTTCGGCAACATTTGGAACCCAGCTGGAACGACTGGGAACGGTCACGGTTGAGGGAAGGCTGGAGAACCTCCGCGTCTGGAGTTTTTTCGGTGATCCACGCGAGACACAGAGTTACAAAATCGGAGCTCTCCGCTTCGGCCTCAAAGTCGACGACCAGGATCGTTACCCGTATCCGCGCAAGGGTGTGCTGATGGATTTTTCATACGAGTCTGCCGTCATTCCGGCGAGCGGGGGAACAGGATACACGAAGATGTCCTTCGCGTATGATTGGTTCCAGACGGTGGGTCGCAGTACGTTTCACCCACGTTTTCGGTTTGGTTTTGCGGATGAGACGCTCCCGATCACCGAGCAGTTTTCGCTCGGGGGGCAGGAGAGCTTCTTCGGGCTTCGGGAGGACGACAGCAGAGGCCGGCAACTTCTCGTGGCCAGTCTTGAGTACCGATATCACAGTCCTGTAAAGATCTTCTTCGAAACACATCTCTTCGCCCGCTACGATTTTGGTTCAATCTGGCCGGCGCCCGCGGCTGTACGTATCGTTGATCTACGCCATGGGGTTGGTGCCGGTCTGGCGCTTGAAACGCCAGTCGGACCTGTTGAATTCTCGGTTGGCCAGAGCCTCTTTTTTCGAAAGGAATTTCTGGATACTCCCATCAGCAGGGGCCCGTTGTTGGGCTATTTCAGCATAGGATTCGCATTCTAAAATCTGCAACGAATCAAACGATTTGCCGTAGAATCTGAGAAACCCTTCCCGCAAAAGGTTGGAAATGAATAGCCTTTTCTCCTCGATTTCGCCGCGCACAACACGCATGCTCTATACGATCGCGGCCATCGGAGTTCTACTCCTTACATTGTTTCACGCCCTCAACATCATGGTGTTCAAGGCAACGAGCAATGACCAGTGTGGCTGGCTGCCGCGTGATAAAGGAATGCCCGGGGTTCTCATCACGCAGGTTGTCCCTGGGGGAGTCGCAGATCAGGCGGGCGTTCGCAATGGTGATGTGCTCCTTGCCATCAACGGCAAGAAGTTCAAGGATGGTCAGGATGCGATGCTGATCATCAACGCGATCAAGCGGAACGATTACGCAGAGTACCTCATTGAGCGGGATGGCGCAACCTTCACGACGAAGGTGCAGGTTCTCAAGGTCTTCGACATCAGTTACCTGGCAAACTTCCTCCTCGGCTTTGGTTTCCTCGCTGTGGGCTACATCGTTGTCATGACCCGCCCGCAGGGCGTCATTCAACGAGTGTTCGGACGCTTCGGCATCTTCGCCATGTTGTTTCTGGGATTGTCACAGTTCGATCTCAGGGGTGTATCGCCATTCATCTACTACACATACGCTGTTGCATTTGTCGTCGGTTGGATCTTTGCCCTTCCCACGTTTGTACTCTTCTTTCTTCGCTTTCCGGTACACAGGAAGGCATTCGACTCGAAATGGCTAAGAGGATTGATGTATGCCTACTCGATTCTCACGGTCATACCAAACGTGCTCCGTCTCTTCTTCGGCTGGCAGGGAATGCTGCCTCCGTTCCTCCAGTACGTGGTCAATTATACGGCTGCAGCGTTCTTCATCGGGGGATTGATCATCTTCGCCGTAACGTACTTCACTCGTGTGGATCGGGCCCGAAAGAAGCAAATCCGCCCCATTCTGATCGGCGTGGTGACGGTGATCCTCAGTGTCGTGTACACGAATATTCTTCGAGCCTCCAACGAGTTTGCGCTTTTCACGACACCGATCCTTCTTCTCCCCATGTTGCTCGTCGTGCTCCTGCCGTTTACGCTCGGCTATTCGATCTTCAGATACAGGTTGATGGATGTCGATCTCGTTGTCAAGAGAAGCCTCCTGTACGCGATCGTCACAGGGATGCTGGCAGGACTGTACCTGTTGCTTGTATATCTCATCAGCTCTGCAATGGCGTACGCCCTCGGGACAGAAGAAAATCAGATCGGAAACCTGTTCGCATTTGTCATCCTGGCTTTTGCGTTTGATCCAATGAAACGGAAAGCCCAGGACTGGATCGACAGATTCTTCTACCAGGAACGTTACAACTACCAGCGTGCTCTCCTCGAGTTTAGCCAGGAGCTTCCGAGCAAGATGCACCTTAACGAGATCCTCGACTCGATCATCTCCAGAATCTCGACCACGATGCATGTTGAAAAAATTGCGGTTGTTCTCTGTGATGACCAGGAGAGATGCTCTAGCGCTTCGAAAAACATGTCTGAATCGGATTGCAGTTTCGGCAGGGAGCCGGATGGACTGCTTGCCGCGCTACGGGAGAGCAAGGCTCCTCGCTCATTTGCGTTGCTTGCAACTGAACCTGAGTACTATACGATCAATGAAGGGGACAAGGAGAAGCTCGCGAGGTCCGGTGTCGTCCTCTCAGTCCCGATGTTTCTCCAGGGGCGCCTGATCGGAGCCATCAATGTGGGCAAGAAAATGTCCGGCAAGGTCTATTCCCAGGAGGACATCGATCTGCTTTCGACGGTTGCAGGACAGGCCGCGATAGCCGTGGAAAACGCGCGACTCCACAAATCTGAAATCGAGATGCAGCGTATCGAGGAAGAGCTGGCGTTGGCGCGCACGATTCAGCAGGGGCTTTTGCCGAAGACCAATCCGGACCTTGAAGGACTCGATGTTTCAGGTGTATCAATTCCCGCGATGACTGTCGGCGGAGATTACTTTGATTATATCGAGCTCGGTCCGGGGAAACTTCTTGTTGTGGTAGGGGATGTTTCCGGGAAAGGAGTTTCCGCGGCACTGTACATGTCAAAGATTCAGGGGATGATTCAGGTAATTGCGCCGATGTACGAGAACCCGAAGGAGATGTTAATCCAGGTCAACCGGCGCATTTATGAAAGCCTTGAGCGGAAGTCGTTCATCACCATGATCCTCGCTTTGTTTGATATGCAGCGGAAAGAAGTCTCCATCTGTCGGGCAGGACATAACCGGGCTCTCATCGGTGTGAACGGCACACTTGAATATCTCAAAGGGGGCGGGATCGGTCTTGGTCTGGAGCGAGGGCCGGTTTTCGAGCAGGAATTGGAGCAGGTCACGCGTCCGCTTCTTCCGAACAGCATCTTCGTGTTCTATTCCGATGGCCTGACGGAGGCGATGAACGAGCGGAAGGCGCAATTTGGAGAAGAGACGGTATTCGATATCGTCAAGGCGAAGCGATCACTCACTGCCGAGCAGCTTCAGCATACCATCCTGACTTCTGTGGAGGAGTTCCGGGGAGCCGAGGAACAGAATGATGACCTCACTGTCGTCGTAGTCAAATCAACCACCTGATAGGTGCTATCCGCTTGTCTTCCTCGTTTTCGTCCACCGTTCCGTGCGGGGAGGTACTATCTCCTGAATTGCTTTTTCGGGAAAACTCCCTATATTCTGAGAGAGGAAATTGAATCGATTTCATCGACTTGAAGTGAAAGATTATGACAACGAAAGCCCCCGCTCAAATAGCAGAATACCCACCTGAGGCAATGGAAAAAATAGCATACAGTGCCGTTTCGACGATCCCAACGCAAGAACCCAATGATCGGCATCGGCTCGGCTACAACATTTGGATGTGGCTTGTTGATAGAAAAGGAACGCTCGACCAGGCCATCCGGGCATCCGGGTCCCGCATGCATCTTCCACCGGAAGAAGTCCTGAAGATCGTGATGCAGCAACTGAAGGATAAAGGGATAGAAGTTTCGTAGCCGGTTTGCTGTCCCCGCTCTCTAGCGCCTCGGCCCTCAATGAATTTCGACCTCAATTCGCTCCTGTTCTCGTTTATTCCTCTCTTTGTCGCGATTGATGTGCTCGGCGTCGTGCCCATGTTTGTTTCCCTTACCGACGGGAATGATCAAAGGGGTGTAGGGCGGTTTAAGCAACTCTCATAGAAGGAGTGAAGGAATGGATCTTGGTTTACGAAATAAGGTGGCGCTCGTCGCTGCCGCAAGTCAGGGATTAGGAAAGGCCTCTGCTCTTGCGTTGGCCCAGGAGGGAGCTCGTCTCGTGATCTGTTCACGCAATGAGCAGAGCATTAAGAAGACAGCTGAAGAAATAAAATCGAAGACCGGGGCCGCGGTTATTCCCGTGGTCGCCGATGTGAGCAAAGAAGGGGACATTGAGGCATTTGTTCAGACGGCGATGAAGGAATTCGGCACCGTGCACGTGCTTGTGAACAATGCGGGAGGTCCACCCACCGGGCATGTGCTGAAAGTTTCGGATGAGGAGTGGGCAAAAGGTGTGCAACTGACATTGATGAGCGTTATCAGATTCACCCGGGCCGTTCTACCGCAGATGGAACATCAACACTGGGGAAGGATCATCAGTATTGTATCGATTGCAGCAAAGCAGCCTATTGACGACCTCCTCATCTCGTCGACTCTCCGCCCCGGGATCCTCGGACTGACGAAGGTTCTGTCGAACCAATATGCCAAAGACAACATCACTGTCAACACGATTTGTCCTGGTCTCATACTTACGAAGAGACAGGAAGAACTCAGCGTCTCGCGCGCTGCAGTGAAAAACTTGACGCTGGAGCAGTATCTCTCGGAAAGTGCGAACACCATTCCGGCCGGGCGCCTCGGCCGACCCGAAGAGATCGGGAATGTTGTGGCGTTCCTTGCGTCAGAACAGGCGAGCTACATCAACGGTGTGAACCTGTTGGTGGATGGAGGAGCCGCGCGGGGAATTCACTAAGATTGTCGATTTTCGAATGCCGATTGTCGATTGGTGGGTTCGGGGATTGGATCAAAAGACAGTTGGACTAGCCGATGTGAACGTAGTCGAGGAATGAAAAACCCGGATACTCCTCTTTCGAAGCCAGTCGAAAGTGTGAGCCGATAAGATGTTCGTAGGGTGGGAAAAAGATATCTCCATCAACTTCCTGCTCCACAAGAGTCAATCGGAGCTCAGCGGCGGACATGAGAAGCTGAGCAAAGATCTGACCGCCTCCGATCACGAAGACATCCCCCTCGGTTTTCAGAACTTCGAGTGCCTGAGCTATTGTGGTGTATGTTTCAACACCATCGATCTTCCGTGAAGTAAGAACTACGTTTCGCCGGTTTGTAAGCGGGCTGCTCAACGTCTCATATGTCTTTCGTCCCATCAGAACGACATGTCCAATAGTCATCCGTTTGAACCGTCGCATATCTTCAGGGATGTCCCAGGGAACGGCGTGGTTCTTACCTATGACGCGATTCCTGGTGAGGGCGGCGATGAGGATGAGTTTCATGGGGGCCGGGTTACCTTCCAGGTAACCTTGCGAAGGTTCAAATGATCACCCTGTTACCTTCGCAAGGTTCACGGGTTGGTGTGCGTGGAGCCTACTTCCAGGGAGCCGGAATATTGAGCAGCATGAGCTTCGCTTCCAGGTCTTCACGCTCGCGGTTGCGCTTGATCTCCTGACCGGGAGGAGGGAGAAGGCCGAACTTCACCATCAGTTCCCGGGCATGGTCCGGTTTGCCTGACTGGATTGCCCGAATGACATCGATCTCGAGTCGTGTCAGCGTCGAGCCGCGCATCTTGTAATCGACGAACGCTTCCCACACAATTGGGCACCATCGTCGGACAATTTCGTGGCCGATGACATTCGCGTAGGAGCGGATCTCGAACTGTGCGTGACTGTCCATCCTGAGGACGAGAAAGTGCAGCAGGTTGTGGAGGTCGATCTTCCAGTATGCTTCCGTATACGTTGAGAGCGGGAGATCCTTGCGCGCTTGCTCGCGCGCGATTCCTTTCTCGACGCGTTCATTGTACACCCGCCGCGCGTAATCCTGAAGCTCTTGTTCCTGCTGGCTGAGTTGGGCACCAAGAGCGGAATCGACAAACCCTTCACTTCCTTGCTTGTTGTCTTTTGATTGCTGACGCCACTCGTCGGGAGGAGTTTTCTGTGAGGCATCGACCGCGATGGAATACCGCGTTGAATACTCGTTGATGTTTGCTGTTCGGTGCCTGATCCACTGCCGCCAGCAATCCATGGGAACCCGCAAGTGAAGTTTGATCTCGCACATCTCAAACGGCGTCGTGTGGGAATGACGCAGGAGGTAGCGGATGAGGCCGCGGTCCTCATTGACCTTCTTGGTCCCTTTTCCGTACGACACGCGTGCCGCCTGCACGACCGATTCGTCGGATCCCATGTAATCAACGACGCGCACAAAACCATCGTCGAGCACCTTGAATGGTACTCCCAGTATCTCATCCAGGGTTTCAATCACCGGCCGTTGCAGCTTCTCTGCTTTCTGCTCCATAGTCCTCTTCGAGTTTCTCTTCAGCTTTCTAAATGTGGAATTATTTCATCTGTTCAGCAAGTGGGAACGACGGCGCAATATCTGTCGGAATGTCCGATAGTTTGTCGAGTACCGCTTTCATCTCCGGCCGAACGATGACGTATTTCTCAAACAGCGCTTTCGCTTTCTCGTAACTTCCCTCAGCCTGGATGGTCATAATATCGCGCGTCAGCCTCTGCGTAGCGTCCTTCATCTTCGCCATGTTGACCTTGAATCTTCCTGTCGTGGCGTTGTACTCAATCGCGCCCAAATCCATCAGGTAGTTGAATTGGAGAGCCATCCCCTTCCCGTGGGCATCGTTGATGCCAAATCTGAAGGAACGGAAGGTGCCAGCCAGATAGGTGATGTACATCGGCTCCTCGATTGACTTCTGAACAACTCCTTTATCGATCAGATATTGGAGCGCGAAAAGCCCTGAAATGTCGGCCTTCGCCTCCTCGAGCGCGGACCCGAGCTCTTTCATCTGCTGCCGGACGGTTGTCTGCTTCCCGCTGACCATGATCGTGTGGGGACCGAGGCCGTGCATCAGCTCATGGGCGAGGATGTGCGTGAAGAACGGCTCGAACGCGATCTGTGACTGTTGCGATGTGTCTACGGCAACACGCGCGATTGGCACAAGTACCTTTTGGAACTTCGCCTCCTGGACATTCCGCAGCATAATCCGCTTGCTCCCTTTTTCGTTGGTCACCCGCTCGTCATTGGGCAAATTATACGCGGCCGTCTGGACTCCGGCGCGAGATTCTCCACCAACCAGCACCTCATCGACAACGCGGATCGGAGCCGAAGCTCCAAGCTTGGGATTGCGATACTTAGGATTGATCGGAAGATTATTCTCAACGTCCTGAAGATTCTTGGAGAAGGCAGCGAGTTTGTTCGTTTCCTCGTCATTGCGAAGCGCGATGAATGCCTCGAAGGCCGCCTTGTAGTTGAACAGATCGTCCATATACACTTCGTACGGCCCGATTGTGGGTTCAATCGGGCTGTCGAGGTCCATCCACGCCACATCGCTTGCATAGTAGTCGTTGCTGAGGAACGCATTGCCGCGTTTCGAAAGAAAACTCTTAAGCGTGGCGTTCGTTGTCAGAGTGGCAGCTTCGTGGAGGAGCTTTGCAGCCGGTTCCAGCAGATCTTTATATTCTTCATTATACGGAACAAGCGTGAGTGACCGATTCGCACCGCGCCGGACTGTGCAGAAGAATCCCGTTGCTTTCTGCTTTTCTGCTTCAGGAAGTTTCTCCACCCAGGCGTTGAACTCCTCTTTTGTCATATCTTCCGGGTAGTAGTTTGCTCCAGCCGGGCGTTGCGAGATGCCGTCAATAAACGGAGCATCGTGATCCAGGACAGACCATGGGTTCATATTGATATTGAAGTACTTCAGGCGCAATGCGCCCTCGGGGCTCTTGTCGGCTTCAAGCTTCGCTCGCAAGGCTTCATTGCCACTCCAGATCTGACGTGTGTAGATCTTATCAAGGACTTTCGATGCTTCGAAGAGCTTCGCAAGTGCCTTCTTGTCGCCATCAGACAGCTTTGAAGCATCGGCCGTAATTTCCGCAGGGGCGAACCGTTTGATCTTTGCTTCCAAATTGTTTGTTTTTTTTGTGTCCATTTCGTTCTTCTTGCATCCTGCAATGAGCAGTGGAATAGCAATAAGCAATACACTTCTGCGCAGACAGAACATGGTGAGCTCCAAAAGGATACGGATATAAACGCTAGAGGCAGCGTATGCGGGTGAATCGAAAATACATCATATAGAATGGAGAAGCAAGCAACTCTGTTCAGGGAGCCGGCTGCTGTTGCGTCAGGCAATGAAGAGTGCCGAACCCGAGCACCAGATCGACCGCGTGAATACCAACGACGGGACGATCGGTAAAGAGCTCCGAGAGTGTGCCGAGTGCAACGCGATCGTTCGGGTCGTTGAAGGTCGGAACGATGACAGCAGCATTCGAGATGTAGAAGTTTGCGTAGCTTGCAGGGAGACGCATGCCGTCATAGTAGAGCGGTGCAGGAGTTGGGAGTGGCACTACCTCGATCTTTGATCCGTCCTCTAGTCTCATTCCTTCAAGCATCTCACGATTGTCGTGAAGAGGCCGATAGTTCACGTCCTTTGGATTGGATTCCTGAATGAGGACAACCGTCTTCGGGTTGACGAAACGGCACAGATCGTCGACGTGCCCGTGCGTGTCGTCGCCAACAATTCCATCGCCGAGCCAGAGCACATTCCAAACGCCCAGGTTGTCTCGGAGTGCCTGTTCCACTTCTGTCTTATCAAACCCTGGATTGCGAACCTGAACCGTCTTGTGAAGAAGACACTCCTCCGTCGTCAACACTGTTCCCTTGCCGTTGACATCGATACTGCCGCCTTCGAGGACAAAATCTTTTTCCCCGATTTTCGCCGCGAGTAATGGAACGCCGAGTTTTTTCGCTGCCTTGGGAGGTACTGCGTCATCCTTCTTCCAATCAGGATAGCGGGCCCACGCTGTGAATCGGAATCGTGCAATGGCGACTTCGCCCGGATTCTTGTCTTGTTTGACGAAGATTGGTCCGAAATCACGCGTCCATCCGCGATTGGTCGGATAATTGAAAAACTGTACTTGCCCGAGATCCACGCCCGCTCGCTTGAGGACTCGCTTGGCCTGTTGCTGCACCGGCGTCGTGGCAATGATTCGGACGATTTCATCAGCGGAAATCTTCCTGACCATTTCTCCAAAGACCCACGGAATGGGGGAGAATTTGCCCGGCCAGTCTGTTTTGTTGTGCGGCCAGCCAAGCCAGGTCGCCTCGTGCTTTTCCCACTCGGCAGGCATGCGATAACCCATTGCAGCTGGAGTCTTGGTCATGAAAATCATCAACCCTTCGTCTTTGGAGACTTGTCGAGAAAGCGTTGCGTCAATCCGCCATACATATCGATCCTGCGGTCCCGAAGGAATGGCCAGTTACGCCTTATATCCTCAAGGTGAGCGAGGTTCACCTCGCTAATCAGAATCTCCTCCTTGTCGATAGCGGCCTCCGCGAGCATGACCCCTTGAGGATCGGCGACGAAGGAAGAGCCCCAGAATTCAATCCCGGCGCTTGTCTTAGTCGGTTTTTCGAGCCCAATCCGGTTCACTGCAGCGACATAGATGCCGTTCGCGATGGCGTGCCCGCGTTGCACTGTTTGCCACGCGTCGCGTTGAGCTTTGCCATGCTGCTTCTTCTCGTGGGGATGCCATCCGATCGCAGTGGGGTAAAATAGGACAGAGGCGCCCTGCATTGCCGAAAGTCGAGCTCCCTCTGGATACCATTGATCCCAGCAGATCAGCGTGCTGATTTTTCCAACCCTGGTATCAAATGACTGAAAACCCAAATCCCCCGGTGTGAAATAAAACTTCTCGTAGTACGACGGGTCGTCCGGGATGTGCATCTTGCGGTAGAGGCCGACCATTGCTCCGGTGGAATCGATGATCGCGGCGCTGTTATGATAGATTCCAGCGGTCCTTCGTTCAAAGAGGGGCGCGATGATCACCACCTTCTGCTTCTTTGCGAGCTTTCCTAATGACTGAGTCGTCGGACCCGGGATGGGCTCCGCGAGATCGAATAATGCCGCATCTTCGGTTTGGCAGAAATACGGTGAGAGGAACAGCTCGGGCAGGCAAACGACGTGAGCCCCCCGGTCCGCTGCCTCTTCGATCCTCATGATGGCCTTATGCAGGTTCTTGTCGGGATCAGAACCGAGGGACATCTGGATCAACCCAATGCTGAATTTCTTTGGCGTGGGCATGGTTTCATCACTGGTTGGTGAAAAATGTGAGGACAAAAGTACCGCTATATGCAGTGAGAATCAAGACAGCCGGTTGACCTGTCGGGTCTGCCATACTCCTTGACAAAGATGGCAATACTTGCGATAATGGTTCCAGTTCGTTGCCTATGGAATTCAACAAGCGCACATACCTGATCTTGCTGCTCCTTGTCGCCCTTTGGTGCGGAGGAATCGTGCTTGCTCCTTCTCTCAGCACAACTCTGCCGGGCGTTTCATCATTCTTGTATTCGTTCTATTCTCCGATATGTCATCAGATCGACGTACGATCGTTCCACCTGTTTGGTGAGAAAATCGGTGTGTGTTCCCGCTGTTCCTCAATCTATTTTGGATTCCTGCTTTCGCTGGCGCTCTATCCGTTCTTTCAGAAGTTGCAGGCACCTGCATTCCCGCAGAGACACTGGATTGCTCTTGCCGTTCTTCCGATGCTCATCGATGTTTTCATGAACTTCACGGGAATCCACGAGAGCACACTTCTTACCAGGGCGATCACAGGTTTGTTGTTCGGAATCATTCTGCCTTTCTATCTTATTCCTCCGCTGCTGGAGGGCATTGCACAACTTCGAGATCAACACATAGCACGAGGAGGCTTCTTCTATGCTCGAAAAACCCAATAAGTTCCGGATCGCTCTCATCAGCGGCGCAGTGATCGGTGTTGTTGCCGCAATCCCGGGCCTCAGCCTCATCAATTGCTGCTGTTGTGCTGGAGTGTGGTTGGGTGGAGTGTTGGCGATGTACCTGTATAAGCAACAGTTTACGGAGGGGATGCCGCCGTTGGAGTCGTCAGATGCTTTAATGCTCGGCTTAATGGCGGGTGTCATCGGTGCGTTCGTCGCAACGTGCATCAACGTTCTGATTCTTGTGGCGTTCGGTCCGGTCGAAGCCGAACTCGTCAAATCGATGATCGGAAAGGTGCTCGATCGTCTGTCCGAGCAGGGAAGCATGCCGTCAGATATGGTAGAGACACTGAAGGAACAAATCGAACAATCGATCAAAGATGCGGGACGGGCGTCGAATATCTTTGGCGGCTTGTTCATCACGTTGATTGTGTATCCCATTTTCGCAATTCTCGGTGCGTTGCTTGGCTATGCCATATTCCGGCCCAAGACACCGCCGCAAACCACTCAGGCTTAATATGACAATACGTCGTGTGCAGTATTTGTTGATCCTTCTCTGGTTGTCGGGGCTTACCGCCGCATTCTCTCAGGATGGTACAGCAGATATTCGTACTGTCCTCGCTGATCAGGTGAAGGAATGGAACAACGGGAGTGTCGAAGGCTACATGAAGGGGTACTGGAACTCAGACAGCACGATGTTTGTAAGCGGGGGGAACGTGACGCGTGGGTATGGGAACGTTCTTTCGCGATACAAAAAGGCGTACGACACACGAGAGAAAATGGGAAAGCTGGAGTTCTCAGAACTGGCGATACGGAAGGTCTCCTCTGGCCTCGCGATCGCGACCGGCGCCTGGCAGCTCACGCGTGCCTACGACAAGCTCGGTGGAAGGTTTACGCTGATCATCGAGAAGAAACCGGAGGGCTGGCGGATCGTCTACGATCATACATCGTCGGCAAAATAAACTCGAAGGGGGCGATTCTTGAATCGCCCCCTGTCGTTTCATGCTGCATTCTTTTATTCCACAATCGCCCCGTAACGTTTCATCTACCAAGCAAATCCAACATCGCAGTAGTTGTTGCCTTAACGCCCGTGCGGATCGTTGGTTCGGGAAGCGGGGCAAACTGACTTGAATGCAGCGAGGGGAGAGGCGTTCCATCCTTCCTGCTCTTTTCCACCTTTGCCGGGTCGATTGCTCCCAGCCAGAACATACAGAGCGGTATCTTGTCATCAAGGCTATACGCGCCGAAATCCTCCCCGCCCATCACTGGTTCCACCTTAAGCACGTTTTCTTTTCCCAAAGCAGATTCAAGCGAACGCGCTAGCCGTCTCGTGAACTCCGGATTGTTGTAGGTCGAGGCCGTGTATTCACTCTCATCGACTTTGACGACGGGCATCCTGTTTGCTGGAACGCCTGCCGCTGAAGCAATGCCGCGTGCAATTCTCTCGATCGAAGCGAGAATCTTTTTTCGAACATCTTCTTTGTACGCACGGACGGTAATCTGAAGACGAACCTCATCCGGAATGATGTTATGCTTCGTTCCGCCGTGGATCGAACCAACCGTCACAACAGCCGGATCAAGCGGTGAGTTTTCCCTGCTCACGATCGTCTGAAGAGCGAGGACGATCTCAGAGGCCATGACGACAGGGTCTTTTGTCAACTGTGGATAGGCGCCATGTCCGCCTACACCGCGGACGATGACATCAACGGAAGTAACACTCGCCAACGCATATCCCTCGCAAAGTCCCACTTTTCCCGCTTCCATTGTCGCGTTGTCGTGCAGTGCCAGAATATAGTCGGGTCGCGGAAACTTCGTATAGAGTCCGCTATTCAGCATCGCATGCGCACCGGCGCCGCGTTCCTCGCATGGTTGACCAAGCATCACGACTGTTCCCTTCCAGCGATCCTTCAGACGGCTAAGGACGGTGGCGGTACCAAGGAATGAAGTCATATGAATATCGTGGCCGCACGCGTGCATGACGGATACCTCCTGGCCGGCGTCGTCCTTCATCTTGACGGTGCTTGCATAGGGTAAGCCAGTATTCTCGTCGATGGGGAGCCCGTCGAGATCGGTACGGAACAGCACAGTCGGACCGTTGCCGTGCTTCATCACGCCGACAAGACCGTAGCTGACGCGATGGGGATCGTCGTACTTCCCGACCTTTTCGGTGACTTCAAATCCAAGCATGCGGAGTTCTTTGGCGACGAACTCCGAAGTCTTCTGTTCCTGGTAGGAGATCTCGGGGTTGAGATGAAGATACTTGTATGTCTCCAGCAGCTTCGGCAGTTCGCGTTCGATGATGGCATCCATCGATTGTCTTGCCTGAAGCGAACCCGCAAGAATGGAAAGAAGAAACAGCACGCGTGGAACGCTTGCGATCTTCATAAAACTCCCGCCTTTTGTGAATGAAATGAATCGGAAGGATTTAGTGTCTGCGGAGCCTTATCCGGAATGTAGTTCCGGTTCCGGGTTTGCTATCCCGAAGAATGAGTTTGCCGCGATGGTATGATTCGATAATGCGTTGTGAGAGGCTCAACCCAAGTCCCCAACCGCGTTTCTTTGTGGAAAATCCCGGCCTGAACACTTCCTTCCGATACGTCATATCGATCCCTTTGCCGGTATCGGTCACATCGATGTTGACGTGTCCGGGGCGCTCCGACAGAATAATCGTGATCTTGCCTGTACCGGTCTCGATCGCATCAAGCGCATTCTTGATCAGATTCTCTATCACCCACTCAAACAACTCTCCGTTGATGCTTGCCATGACCGGGGCTTTATATTCGAGGGAGAGCTGCACCTTCTTTCCGGTTTGAGGTATCCGGCGTTGGAAGTACTGAATCACCTTTTCGATGACCTCGACCAGGTTCTCTTCCTTCAGATCGGGTTTAGATCCGATACGGGAAAAACGGCTCGCGATCTTTTGAAGGCGCTGCAAGTCGTTGTCCATATCATGCAGCGTCTCGACGATTTTTGGATCTGAGCTTCCTGTTTGATGCCGGAGGAGTTCCACCCATCCCATCATGCTGGAGATGGGTGTGCCCAGCTGATGAGCTGTCTCACGCGCCATCCCGACCCAGATGTTGCTCTGTTCGCTCCGTTTAATGTAGCTGAAGCTGATATAGCCGATAAGAATAAAGACCGCCACAGCAGCGAACTCGACATAAGGAAGAAGACGAAGGCGTGTGATAAATCTCGAGTCGCCATAGTGGACGTAATTCACTACAACATTTTCTCTGGCTTCAACCTTGATTCGCGGGTTGTGTTCATCCATGTCGAGAATCAGGCTCTTGAGGTACGCTCGCTGTATCTTTTCTGAGTTCGTTGAGTCCAGTATGACGTTTTTCACGTACATCGCGTACGGCGCCAAGGGTTCATTCAGGGAATCGGAGAGAATCATCGGAAAATCGATGTTCTGGATGATCTCTTCGAGTACGAAGCTGTAGTCCCCGCTTTGAGTATGACTGCTTCCCATGTATTCAAAGGACTTCGCATACAGGTTTGCGATGTGCTGCTGGTTCGCTTCAAGATCCCTTACGATCGCGTGGGTAAACCAAAGGGTGCCTGCAATGATCATGAATGCAAGCACCAAAAGAATGACTTTGAGTTCGCTGGACTGGGGAAGGAGATTTCGGTTGTTCGTTTTCATTGCCGGATCGAAGGCCGGTGTGATATGATAGGTTAACGGGCGATGAGGGTTTGGTCTCGTCGTGCACCGACCGAGACCATCCAGACTTTCGTCCCCAGAAGTGACGCAAATGCCTCGATGTAGGCACGCGCCTTCTCAGGGAGTTTGCCGTACGAGCGCACCCCCGATGTGGACGTTTTCCATCCCTTGAAGATGCGGTACACAGGCTCAACGCTCTCGAGTGTCCGGAGGTCCGTGGGAAAGTTCTCTATCTTCTTGCCATTGACGCGGTACCCCGTGCAGATTTTGATTTCCTCGAATTCATCGAGTACATCGAGCTTTGTGATAGCGATCTTTTGAATGCCATTGATTCTCAGGGAGTACCTGAGGCTGACGAGGTCGAGCCATCCACAACGTCTCGGCCGGCCGGTCGTTGCACCGTATTCCCCTCCGGTTTTTCGCAGGCGCTCGCCGGTTTCATCGTTCAGTTCCGTTGGGAACGGGCCGTTTCCCACACGCGTGGAATAGGCTTTGACCACCCCAATGACCGAGGTGATGGCCGTCGGAGGGATCCCGAGTCCGGTGCACGCCCCGCCGCTGGTCGGGCTGGATGAAGTTACGAACGGGTAGGTGCCGTGATCGACGTCGAGCAATGCCCCCTGTGCGCCCTCCGCGAGGATTCTTTTCTTCTTCTTGAGAGCAGCATTCAGGTAGACGGACGTGTCGGTGACATACTCATCAATCTTCTTGTCAAATTCCTGGTACTCGTGAATGATTTCGTCAACGTCGAGCACGTTGGAGTTGTAAACCTTGCTGAAGAGCTGGTTATTTTCTTCGATGTTGCGCTTCAATTTCGCGCAAAGGGTATCCCGGTCGAGCAAATCGACAACGCGAATCCCTGTCCGCATGTATTTGTCAATGTAGGCTGGACCGATGCCGCGTCCCGTCGTCCCAATCTTTTGATCTCCCTGTTCCCGGATTGAATCGAGCAGCTTGTGATACGGCATGATGAGGTGAGCGTTGTGGCTGATCAACAGCCGGCCTTTCATCGGGATGCCAAGCTCGCGGAGTTGTCCAATCTCCGTCATCAACGCGGCCGGATCGAGCACGACACCGTTACCAATAACACAGGTGACGTGTTTGTGGAAAATGCCGGATGGAATGAGATGAAGAACGTATTCCTTTGTGGTGATTCCACCGGGCCCTTTGATGGGAATGACCACGGTATGCCCGGCGTTGGCGCCCCCCTGATAACGGGCGACAATATCGACATGCTCACTCAGGTGGTCGACAATTTTTCCTTTTCCCTCGTCACCCCACTGAGCACCAACGATGATTTGAACAGGCATACGCAGTCCTTGCGGCAATTATCAAATGCGTGAAGGATCTCTTGCTTCGGGAAGGGTTCAGCGATGGACGAAAGGTCACGAGCGGTCAGCAAACAGCTGATTGCTGAACGCTGACTGCTGACCGCTACTCTCCCCAAAAGTGTAGGAAGAAAATGAACGAAATACAAGGCGACATCAGGCAAGACCTCTCTTTGCCTTTCACTCGTTTATCGGTTATATTTTCACTGCAAACCGAAACGACCGCCCAGGTTCCCAAACCCTTAAGGCCCAGCGTGGATAAATTCATTATTCGTGGCGGAAAAAAACTACGAGGCACTGTCGAAGTAAGCGGCGCAAAAAATGCTTCGCTCGTGTTGATGCCGGCAACTCTCCTCGCTTCAGGAGTCTACAACCTTCACCGCACTCCCATGCTACGGGATGTGACAACCATGTCCCGATTGCTGGAGACTATGGGGTTGAAGATCAGCCGCACCGACCACACCCTGCGTATCGATGCTTCAGAAGTGACGAGTTTCGAGGCGCCGTACGAACACGTGAAAAAAATGCGTGCCTCCATCTATGTGCTGGGACCGTTGGTAGGGCGGTTTGGACAGGCGGATGTCTCGCTCCCTGGCGGCTGTGCATGGGGACCACGACCGGTCAACCTTCATATTGAAGGATTGCGGAAGCTCGGTGCCCACATCGAGCTTGAAGGGGGCTATATCAAAGCGAAAGCGAAGAGATTACGCGGGGCGAGAATCGTTTTCGATGTCTCAAGCGTAGGGGCGACGGGGAATGTGATGATGGCCGCCGTTCTCGCGCAGGGAACGACCGTCATCGATAATGCCGCAATGGAACCGGAAATTGCGGCGCTTGGCGATTTCCTGGTTTGCATGGGGGCAAAGATCGATGGTGTTGGCACGAACCACCTTGAGATCGAAGGGGTGGACACGCTTCATCCGGCTGATTGTGTCACAATCCCGGATAGAATCGAGACAGGCACGCTTCTGATTGCTGCAGCTCTGGCTGGGGATAAGGGAAGCTCGGTCCGCGTGGAGAAATGTAATCCTTCGCATCTGAGTGCAGTGACGACGAAGCTGGAAGATGTCGGCGCTCAGCTCACACTTGGAAAAGACTTTGTGGAAATCGTTCCTCCCGAGACCATCCGGCCGGTCAACGTCACGACCTCGATCTATTCCGGATTCCCTACCGATATGCAAGCCCAATGGATTGCATTGATGAGCCTCGCGAAGGGAACCAGCATTGTTACTGAGACCATCTATTCCGATCGCTTTATGCATGTGCCGGAGCTGATTCGACTCGGTGCCGATGTCACTGTCAAAGAAAATATTGCTACGGTTGTCGGCGTCGAGCGCCTGACCGGCGCAAAGGTCATGTCGACGGACTTGAGAGCGAGTGCGTCATTAATCCTCGCAGGACTTGCTGCCGAGGGGACCACTGAAGTGTTGCGAGTGTACCACCTCGATCGCGGCTACGAGCAGATAGAAAAAAAACTCTCTCAGCTTGGCGCTGATATCGAACGTGCCAGCGGAGAAGAGTTCTAGAGGCGCGGCCGAAAACTCTTATCTCACGCAAAGACGCTAAGTCGTACTAAAGGAAATGAAGAAGTGTCACTTCTATTATCAACTTTGCGTGAGAATCTTTCCACTGCATTCTAATTTCTTCTTTCGAATTCTCCTTTCCTAACGTGGCGATGGTCAGAGCGGTGTTTTCCTACTGGTCGCACAAGGCAGCGGTCATTCTGCTGCTCTTAATTTCTCTGGGCCTTACACAGGTTCCCCTCTTCAATTATCTCGGATACGAGTTCTCGGTATTGATCGCGCTTGTTTGGAGCCTGGCAGCAGGACTGCTTACCATTTCGCTCTGGAACAAAAGCTCTGGTCCGGCACAACCAGAGGCAAGGCCATTCCTTGTTCAATCGATTGCTCTTGCACTCGTGCCCCTGTTTGTACCGTTTATTGTGATGACGTTGAATGCGTTCGTCGTCAAGAACTGCTCGTTCATCCAGGGAGCAATTCTGTTCCTTCTCATTGTCATTCCCGCTGTTCTCTTTGCCAACGCTTTCTCCTTCCTCATCGTCATGTCTCTCAAGCGATGGAAAAAAACGATCTTTGTGCTGAGCTGGTTACTGATCCTCTCGCAGATTGCGTACGTCACCCTCACTCGTCCTCAGATATTTGCATTCAACCCGGTCCTCGGCTTTTTTGCCGGCCTGACGTATGATGAGACCCTCGAAGTCGTCGATCACTTGATTTTGTACAGGATCGGCACTCTTGCGTTCAGCGCGTTCCTCATCCTGGAGGCAATCGCCATCCGGAAGCGGAGGATGGGTGATGTGGTGGATGCGCCGACTGGCAAATCGAACTCGACGCAATATATCTCACTCGCACTTCTTGTTGCTACGGGGTTGCTGTATGTGTTCAGCGACCGCCTCGGCCTTTCTTCCTCGGAGTCCTCTATTGAGAGTTCGCTCGGGGGAAAAACCGAGACCGAGCATTTTGTGATCTCCTATCCTGATTCCTCGTTGAAAGGTCTGCGTCTTCAGCAGGTTGCCCTGCTCCACGAATTCTATTACGACCAGCTTGTCCGGACACTCCGTGTTCGACCGGCCAAAAAAATCCATACGTTTCTCTATGCATCTTCCGATCAAAAGGGAAGACTCATTGGCGCCGCGGGGACAAACTTCGCGAAGCCGTGGCTTTCGCAGCTGCATATGAATCTCGGCGATCTCGATGGATCACTGAAGCACGAGCTCGTCCATGTCCTGGCAGCAGAGTTTGGATTCCCGCTGTTAAGGGTTGGCGTGAATTCGGGACTCATCGAAGGGCTTGCGGTAGCAGTGGAACGAATGGAATACGAAGAGCCCATCAACCGGCTCGCGGGTATGGCCTTCGCCGCTGGCAATGCGCCTGATGTCAGCAGCCTGTTCTCACTCTCGGGCTTTATGAAGGCGCCGGCAGGCGTCAGCTATACACTCGCCGGTTCGTTCTGTCGGTTCCTGATCGACCGCTACGGCATGCGGCGGTTCAAAGTGCTCTATAGCACGGGGGAATTCGAGACGCTGTATGGCAGGTCCCTCCAGGTGCTCCTGCAAGAGTGGCGAAGAACCATGACCGCTTTCCGGTTCGGGGACGCCGATCTCGCGAAGGCGGAGTACCTGTTCAAGCGCCGGTCAATCTTCGGCAAGGAATGTGCGCGTGTGATCGCAAACCTGAACAAGGAAACGCGCGGCTTGCTGGCGCAACGGAAATTTGTCGAAGCCCTGGCGTCGGCGGACAAATCACTCGGACACACGGTAAGCGCCGACGCCGTCTACCAGAAATCTGCGGCACTGCTTCGACTCGGAATGTTTCCGGAAGCAATCGCTTTTACTGAGGGACAGCTGCGAGACAGCATCGCCGGTCCTTCGTTCCTCACATTGAAGCTCTCGCTGGGAGACGCGCTGTGGGGTGTGGATTCCCTCGAGAGCGCGATGAAGGTGTATTCCGAACTTCTTCGTTCTCATCTCTCATCGGGTTGGGATGAGACACTGGCTCTTCGCCTTGAGATCCTTCTCAATCCCGATCTCGCGAGGGAATTGAAATCGTACTTCCTGGATTCTTCAGAGGATTCAGTCAGAGTTCAAGCACTCGAGAAACTGGCAGTTCAACATCCCAAAGAGCCTATCGTCAAGTACCTTCTCGCACGAGAGAAGATCCTCAAGGAACAGTACGAGGACGCAGTGCAGTTGCTTGATGGTATCCCGCCTTGGAGGACACCCGTTCTTGAACTTGCCAGACAGCGCCGGCTTGGACAGCTATCGTTCGCAATCGGCAAATATGAGAAAGCGAAGATTTACTACTGGCAGTCACTCAATCACCTCTATCGCGATGTTCATAGCGTTGAGATCGAAGAGAAGATCCGCCTCTGTGACTGGGTGGAATCTTTTAGGACCAGATTCAATTGATTTTCCCACAATTTTTGGCTTAATTGCCGTCCAATGTTGTACCCTTCATACCGAACTCGCTATTCTGACGAAAACTCCTGGAGAATAAAATGAAAACGACAATTACGGATGTCTGGGCGCGTGAAATCCTTGATTCGCGCGGTAACCCAACGCTTGAAGTAGAAGTATCACTGGAAGATGGCACCATCAGCAGGGCGGCTGTGCCCAGCGGCGCCTCCACCGGTGAAAACGAGGCGGTTGAACTGCGCGACGGCGACAAGGCCCGTTACGGCGGCAAGGGCGTATTGAAGGCTGTGGAAAACGTGAACGGTGTGCTCGCTGAAGAGGTTGTGGGCTTTGAAACGACCGACCAGGTCGGGATCGACAAGATGATGATCGCCCTCGACGGGACACCCAACAAGGGAAAGCTTGGTGCGAATGCTATCCTGGGTGTTTCGCTTGCGGTCGCGAAGGCGGCAGCACAGTCTCTCCACGTTCCCCTGTATCGTTATATCGGAGGCACGAACGCGAAGATTCTGCCCGTCCCGATGATGAACATTCTGAACGGCGGCAGCCACGCCGACAACAATGTCGATTTTCAGGAATTCATGATTATGCCCATCGACGCTCCTTCGTTCGCCGAAGCATTGCGGATGGGAGCAGAAGTGTTCCACTCCCTGAAGTCGGTTCTGAAGAAAAAGGGATACAACACGGCAGTGGGAGATGAGGGCGGATTCGCCCCAAACCTGAAATCAAACGAGGAAGCCCTGGAAGTCATCCTCGACGCGATCCAAAAAGCGAACTACAAGCCAGGGGAACAAATCTACATCGCTCTCGATCCTGCGGCGAGCGAATTTTTCGATAAGGACAAGAAGAAATACATATTCTCAAAGTCTGACAAGTCCGAAAAATCACCCGAACAGATGGCGAAGTACTGGGAAGGATGGACAAAGCAGTATCCTATTGCGTCGCTCGAAGACGGCATGGCTGAGAATGATTGGGAAGGTTGGAAAATCTTGACAGATGCGGTTGGCAAGAAGATACAACTTGTTGGTGATGACATTTTTGTGACGAATGTCGAGTACCTCTCGAAGGGAATCGATCTTGGAGTTGCGAACTCGATTCTGGTCAAGGTCAATCAAATCGGTACGCTCACTGAAACGCTCGATTGCATCGAGATGGCGAAGCGCGCACGCTACACCGCGGTCGTGAGTCATCGTTCCGGTGAAACAGAAGATACGACGATTGCGGACATCGTGGTTGCCACGAACGCCGGTATGATCAAAACCGGATCTGCGAGCCGCACCGATCGTATCGCGAAATACAATCAGTTAATGCGGATCGAGGAAGAACTCGATACGAACGGCTACTACGCAAGCTTCGGTGCGCTGAATCAAAAGCTGGCGTAATATATTCATACTCAAAGACTCGGGATGGATAGCGTATGACTCAAATCAAATTCGGGACAGATGGGTGGCGTGGTCTCATTGCCGGCGACTTCACGTTTGACAACGTCGCAAAGGTTGCCCTGGCGACGGCAAACTACTTTAAGCGGCACAAGAAGATCAAGAACGGGATTGTGATTGGGTACGATTCGAGGTTCCTGAGCAAGGAATTCGCGGAGACCACCGCGGAAGTCCTCGCGAACCGGGGTATCAAGGTCATCATCTCCGACAAGATTTCTTCGACCCCGATGGTTTCTCTGCTGACGGTGAAGTTGAGGGCCGCGGGAGGTATTGTCATCACCGCGAGCCACAACCCGGCGCGCTACAACGGATTCAAAATCAAAGGAGACTTCGGAGGCCCGGCTCACCCCGAGATGATCGAAAAGGTTGAGAAGGAGCTTAAGAAAGTACTCAAGTCAAAAATAGTAAGTAAAAAGTCGTTTGATGAGTTGGTCGTGAAGGGGACGATCAAGAAGATGGATTTCACCGCCTTCTACGTCGAGGATTTGAGAACGAAACTCGACTTGCCGTTGATCGAGTCATCGGGCATCAAGATCGCCCACGACGCGATGTACGGAGCTGGAATGGGCGTGATGTCGCAGCTTGTGCCTCTGCGTGCGGAGCTGCGAAGCTCATACAACCCGTCATTTGGCGGCGGCCATCCCGAGCCAATTGCCCAGAACCTCAAAGACCTTGCCTCGGCTGTCGTAATGAAAGGTTGTGATATTGGGATTGCGACCGACGGAGACGCCGATCGTATCGGGGCGCTTGATGAGCGCGGGACGTTTGTCGATTCACACCGCATCTTCGCCATCCTCTTGAAATACCTGGTCACAGAAAAACATCAGACTGGCGAGGTCGCAAAGTCGATCTCTGTAAGCCAGATGATCAACAAAATGTGTTTGAAATACGGCCTGAAACTACATGAAACTCCTGTCGGATTTAAATATCTTTGCAGGCTCATGACCGAGAGGAACATCCTTATCGCCGCGGAGGAAAGCGGTGGATTGGGATTGAAGGCACACCTGCCGGAGCGCGATGGAATCTATGTTGGTCTTCTGCTTGCAGAAGTCATGGCGACCCGAAAGCTCAAACTGAGCGAGCTCGTTGAGGAGCTTATGCTCGAATTCGGCTGGCATTACTATAACCGCATCGATGCGCACTTGACCGAAAAGCAAAAACAGAAGACGCTGGCCGCTTACAAGAAAGGGGTCAAGAGCCTCGCGGGGATGGTGGTGCGAAAAGTGGAGACGGGGGATGGCTACAAACTGTTCTTCGACGGCGGCTGGGTGTTGGTGCGGGCGTCGGGCACTGAACCGTTGATCAGGTTCTATGCAGAAGCTGACTCGGTTTACAGAGTCGATTCGCTCCTCAAGGCTGCAATGGAAGTCTGATACCTGATCGCGTTGAAAAGCATCGGGAGACCGGGTATCGTTCAAGTGGGATGTACGTCGTGAGTTCAAAACCTCCCTGATCATACAGCGGAGGTTTTTTATTGCCAGTTTCAAGTCATGAATCACCGAAAGACCATGCACAGAAGATCTCTCTTGGGGTTCCTTTTCATCGCCTTGTTTTTCGATTGCGCCTTGGCAGGGAACAATCCGAAATTCGCAACTGCCGTCCGAACACCGGTAGCTCCAAAAATTGATGGCACGCTCAATGAGCCCGAGTGGAAATTGGCAAAGCCAATCACGGATTTCACCCAGCAGGATCCGGATGAGGGAGCCCCTGCGAGTCAACGGACCGAGATTCGAATCCTTTATGATAACGATGCCATCTACTTCGGATGCACGATGTATGATACCGAAGCAACGAAAATTGTCGGCCGACTTGCACGACGGGACGATCAACCTGTATCGGATGTCCTCTCGATTTGTCTGGATACGTACCACGATCACCAGACATGTTTAGAGTTTATCGTGAATGCCGCCGGGCTCAAAGCCGATATTCTGCAATACAATGATGGTGTCGATCTTGACCACTCGTGGGACGCAGTCTGGGATGCCCGGACATCGATCACCGATCGCGGGTGGGTTGTGGAGATCAAGATTTCTTTCCACGCGCTCCGCTTTCCCCAAAAAGAAGCTCTTGAGTTCGGTCTCCAGGTCATCCGGCTCATCGCACGGAACAACGAGCGGCAACTCTGGGCGATGATCAAGAAGAGTGAGAGCGGGTTCATCTCCAAGTTCGGTCATCTCGTCGGCATCGAAAATCTTCCCCCCACGGCGAATCTTCAGGTCATACCGTACGTCGTCGCCAGCGGGCGTTTTGAGCCGATATCTCCTGGATACCCGAATGGCCATGAGTTCTCATCGAACGCCGGCTTCGACCTCAAATACCGACCCGGAAGTGGGCTCACCGTCGATGCGACGATCAACCCGGACTTCGGGCAGGTGGAAGCGGACCCTGCGGTTTTGAACCTCACGACCTATGAAACATTCTACCCTGAGAATCGGCCGTTCTTCATTGAGGGGACCCAGATCATTAAGTATACCACATTTGGCGGAACCGCGGGTCCGGGCTTGTTCTATTCCCGCCGCATTGGCCGGGCACTGAATGTTGATCCTCCCCCAGGTGGATATATCGAGAGCCAGCCCAGATTTGCCACCATCCTTGGTGCGGCAAAGATCTCCGAGAAAACTGCCAGCGGACTCTCGATTGGAGCGATCGAAGCCGTCACAAGAAAAGAGACCGCAACGGTGGTGGATTCGCTCGGCAAACGGACAACGGAGCTCGTTGAACCCCTGACAAATTACAGCCTCATCCGGCTTCGCCAGGACTTCATGGCGAATTCGAATGTAGGCATGATTGTGACGTCGGTGAACCGTGATGGCCGCTGGCCGGCGATGACAGCTGGCACGGATTGGAGCCTCAAGTTTCTGGAGAGTGTGTACCGTGTGGATGGTTTTCTGGCGGGATCACGGACGACAGATTCAACCAATGCACGTATCGATGGCACCGCGGGCAAGTTTAACTTCAGCAAGGACGGCGGTCCCCATTGGCGCGGCTCACTTTCCTTTGATTTCACAGGGAAGAAATTTAACGACGATGACATAGGATTCTTCCGGCGCCCCAATGATTATGGCTGGATTGGACAGATCCTCTACCGGGACGATGAGGTCACTTCGCTCGAACGCCTCTGGAGTCTCAGCTCGATGTATCATCTTCGGCGTAATTTTGATGGAGCGGAGATTATCAATTCCATCAATCTCGACGCCCAGATCACGCTGCCGAACTGGTGGTTTATCGATTGCACCGCAACGCTCGACCGCGGGAAGTACGATGACCGCGAGACACGTGGGAACGGTTTGTACAGAAGGCCCGGCACGCAAAATGTTGCTCTCGATGTGAAATCCGACAAACGCGAGCTCGCCGTCGGAGAAGTGATCATGACCTGGGGGACCGACCAACGAATGGGGCGGTTCCTGTCGCTGCAGGGTGATCTGGAACTCAAACCGGCCTCGAACGTCACGGTGCAGTTTGATTTGCAGCGAGCGCTTCGCGAGAATGAGTTTGCCTGGGCGGACAACATTGTCCCCGCCTGGTCATCGTCTATGGCATCCACTTCTTCTGTCTTCGCGAATCGCACAACGGATAACTGGAGCTTCACGACGCGGGGATCATACGTGTTCACGACAGACCTCACATTGCAGGTGTATTTCCAGCTCTTCTTCGCGAAAGGCAAGTATGAGGATTACCAAATCTTGCTTGCCCCCGATCGGTTTGTTTCATATCCCCTGTATTCGCGACCGGATTTCAATGAGCTTTCGTTCAATTCAAATGTTGTCCTGCGTTGGGAGTACTTACCTGGCAGCACCATCTACCTTGTCTGGTCGCAGGCGCGTGCAGGTGGACGGGGGACATACGAAAGCACGTTCGGCGATAGCTTCAATAACACTTTTACTCTCCCGGCGGACAATGTGGTTCTGTTGAAAGTGAGCTATTGGTTGAGTATGTAGGAGTATTGTGAGTTGTCGATTGCCGATTGTGTAACGCCAATCGACAATCGAATTCACGAGTTCTACAAGGAAGTGCAACACCTGGGATGGTGTCCGATGATTTAGTATCCTAGGTGCATGAAACAGACATCATATCGTCATTTGAGTCTCGGTGAAAGAGACACATTGGCCCGT
>JBEKOB010000027.1:0-53857 GCA_049522195.1 Bacteroidota bacterium | reverse complement strand
AGGACACCATTCAGACAGATTACGCTTCATCGAGGGTAAGCGTTCCCGCGATGGACATCGCGGAGTATGAAAACGAGTACGCTGCAATTGTCGAACTTCCCGGTGTGAAGAAGGAAGATGTCAAGATTACGTATGAGAAGAACGTCCTGACAGTGGAAGGCGTGCGGAAGCCATATGAGATTCCACAGGATGCACGGCTTCTGCTCAATGAGATGCACGTCCGAGATTTCAGCCGTTCAATTCGGGTTCCGGTTGAGATCGATGCGACCGCCATCAGCGCTAAGCTTGAGAATAGCATACTGAAGGTTGTGTTGCCGAAGTCGCAAGAAGCACGCGCTCGTACCATTGCAATTAAATAGATGATAGGAGGAAACACTATGTCACTGATTCGATGGAATCCAACACATGAAGTGAACCGGTGGCCCTCTGACTTCTTTGGAATCCAGCGGGAGATCGACCGAGTATTCGACAACTTCTTCCGTGGCGGTGTACAGGCCGATGAGAGCTTCATGACTTCGTACTGGGCACCTGCCGTGGATATTGCCGAACAGGAGAACGAGTACATCGTCAAGATGGAACTCCCCGGAGTCAACAAGGAGGATGTGAAGATCAGTCTCGAATCCAATATCCTGACGATCAAAGGCGAGAAGAAGCAGGAGAAGGAAGAGAAGAACAAGAATCTTCACAGGGTTGAGCGGTCGTATGGTTCGTTCCAGCGGTCGTTCACTCTGCCGACGACGGTGAAGAGCGACAAGATCGACGCGGTCTTTATGGATGGGGTTTTGTCAGTCTCTCTCCCGAAAGCGGAAGAGGCGAAACCGAAGCAGATTGAAGTCAAGGTGAAGTAACGCGGACAATCAAAGTCCATAGAGGAACAGAACGTCGGTCGGGTCCGCTGGTGGGGTGGGCCCGACCATTTTCATTGGAAGACGAGAACAAGAGTTTACTTAACAAATCAGCATCAACGAAAGCTGTTTCAATTAAAGAGGAGTAATCAAGACATGTCAACCAAATCGAGCAAAATCATCGGAATCGATCTCGGCACGACGAATTCAGTTGTCGCTGTGATGGAAGGGAATGATCCTGTCGTCATTGCGAACGCAGAGGGTGCGCGCACTACGCCATCGGTCGTGGGCTTTCCGAAATCCGGAGAACGGCTTGTCGGTGCTGCTGCGAAACGCCAGGCGGTGACAAACTCACAGAATACCGTCTATTCCATCAAGCGGTTCATGGGGCGCTTCTACAACGAAGTCAATGAAGAGATGAAACTGGTCCCCTATAAGGTCATCAAGGGGGATAATAACACGGCACGCGTAGAGATCGGTGATCGTGTCTATTCACCCCCCGAGATCTCAGCAATGATTCTGCAAAAAATGAAGCAGACGGCGGAGGACTACCTGGGGACGAAGATCACGGAAGCTGTCATCACAGTGCCCGCATATTTCAATGATGCTCAACGCCAGGCAACGAAAGAAGCGGGCGAAATTGCAGGGTTGACTGTCCGCCGCATCATCAATGAGCCAACGGCCGCCGCTCTGGCGTACGGCATGGACAAGAAGGGGAAGGATGCAAAGGTTGCCGTCTTCGACTTGGGCGGTGGAACCTTTGATATCTCGATCCTCGAGCTCGGCGATGGCGTGTTTGAAGTGAAATCGACCAATGGCGATACTCACCTCGGTGGCGATAACTTCGACATGCGGGTTCTGGAGTATATCGCTGATGAGTTCAAGAAGCAGGAAGGAATTGACCTGCGAAAGGATCCGATGGCGCTTCAGCGGCTGCGTGAGGCAGCGGAGAAGGCCAAGATGGAACTCTCGCAGCTGATGCAGACCGAGATCAACCTGCCGTTCATTACAGCGACCTCGGAAGGGCCCAAGCATCTGAACCTGACGCTCACACGCGCGAAATTTGAGCAACTAGTTGAGGATTTGATTAAACGTTGCCTGCCTCCCGTTGAAAAGGCGCTCAAAGACGCCGGTTTGAACCCAAATCAGATTGATGAAGTCATTATGGTGGGTGGAATGACGCGTATGCCAAGGGTGCAGATGCTTGTGAAAGATATCTTTGGAAAAGAAGGACATAAAGGAGTTAACCCGGACGAAGTCGTTGCAGTCGGCGCGGCCATCCAGGGGGGCGTTCTCTCCGGTGATGTGACAGATGTCTTGCTGCTTGATGTTACGCCGCTGACAATGGGAATTGAGACCCTCGGCGGTGTCATGACTCAGATGATACAGGCCAATACAACGATTCCGACGAAGAAGAGCGAAATCTTCTCGACGGCATCTGACAGCCAGCCTTCTGTCGAAATCCACGTTCTTCAGGGCGAACGTCCGATGGCGATTGACAATCGCTCGCTTGGACGGTTCCATCTCGACGGGATTCCGCCCGCACCCCGGGGAGTCCCCCAGATCGAAGTGACGTTCGATATCGATGCGAACGGCATCCTTCACGTCTCGGCGAAGGACAAGGCAACGAACAAAGAGCAAAGCATACATATCACTGCATCGAGCGGGCTCAATAAGGAAGAAATCGACAAGATGAAGTCCGACGCCCAGTCACATTCGGCGGAAGACAAGAAGCGCAAGGAAGAGATCGAGATCAAGAACCAGGCTGATAACCTTGTCTTCCAGACGAGGAAACAGCTCAAAGATCTCGCCGAGAAAATGTCCGACGATGTGAAAGCGAAAGTCGAGAGTGCCGCAACCGCACTTGACGAGGCGGTCAAGGGGGGCAATCACAACGACATCAAGGCAAAGATGGAGATACTCAACGACGCGTGGAATGAAGCATCGACGAAGATGTACGAATCTGCCCGCGGTCAACAGGCTGGTGGTCCAACGGCGGGACAACCGTCGGAAGGTCAACAGCAGCAACAGCAGCCAAGTGGCGACAAGGGGAAGAAGGTCGAAGACGCCGATTTCGAGGTTGTGGACGATAAGTAACCTCACCCTTTGGCTGGCGGTCTGCAGGTTGCAGACGCCGTGAGAAGAAAAAAGGCGAGGTGATCCCTCGCCTTTTTTTACTGTGGAGTGACGAACATGAATTTCAACAAATTTACATTGAAATCGCAGGAGGCCGTGCAAAATGCCCAGGAAATTGCCTCGAGCTACAGCAACCAGGCAATTGAGCCGGAGCATCTGTTGGCCGCTCTCGTTCAAGATAGCGAAGGAATCGTCGTACCGCTCCTCCAGAAGATCGGAGGGAACCTCAACTACCTGAAAATCAAGATCAACGAATCCATCGAGAAGCTTCCGAAGGTGCAAGGGGCGGGACTGGGAAGCCAGAATCTTTCGACGGCCCTTGGGCAGGTGTTCGAGGCTGCGCAGAAGGAAGCTGCCCAACTGAAGGATGAATACATAAGCACCGAACACCTCTTGCTCGGATTGCTGGATGACGGAAACCGGAAGGCGTCCGGAGCATCAAGGCTCCTTCAAGATCAGGGAGTGACGAAAGACGCGGTCTACAGAGCTCTTCGTGAGGTGAGAGGGTCACAGCGAGTGACCGATCAGAACCCCGAGGATAAGTATCAGTCGCTGGAAAAATTCGGCAGGGATCTGAATGAGCTCGCCCGGAAGGGAAAACTCGATCCCGTGATTGGACGCGAGGATGAAATCCGTCGCGTCCTCCAGGTACTTTCCCGGCGGACGAAAAACAACCCGGTTCTGATCGGAGATCCCGGCGTCGGCAAGACTGCTATCGCCGAAGGTATTGCACAGCGAATCGTGCAGGGAGATGTTCCCGATACATTGAAATCTAAACGAATCGTTGCCCTCGACATGGGCTCGCTCGTTGCCGGAACCAGCTTTCGCGGACAGTTCGAGGAGCGTTTAAAGTCTGTCCTTAAGGAGGTCTCGGAATCGAACGGGGAGATCATCCTGTTTATTGATGAACTCCACACGCTCATAGGCGCCGGGGCTGCTCAAGGTTCGGTTGATGCAGCGAACATGCTCAAGCCAGCGCTCGCTCGCGGCGACTTGAGGGCCATTGGCGCAACCACGATTGATGAATACCGAAAACACATTGAGAAAGATGCAGCCCTGGAGCGCAGGTTCCAGCCAGTGCTGGTGGATGAGCCGTCTGTCGAGGATACGATCTCCATTCTAAGGGGACTTAAGGAGCGCTACGAAGTACATCATGGAGTGCGCATCACTGACGGCGCCATCGTGGCCGCGGCACAGTTGAGCCACCGATACATCACTGACAGGTTCTTGCCTGACAAGGCGATTGACTTGGTCGATGAAGCTGCTTCGAAGCTTCGGATTGAGATCGATTCGATGCCGGAAGAACTCGATTCAGTTGAGCGGAGGATCAAGCAACTCGAAATCGAGCGTGAAGCGATCAAACGTGAGCGGGATGAAGATTCCCGGGAACGCTCGGCTGCAATATCGAAGGAATTGGCACAGCTCAATGAAGAACGCTCGGAGCTGCGCGCTCACTGGCAGCTCGAAAAGGAGCTCATCCAGTCCATTAGGAAAATGAAGGAGGAGATGGAGCGCACGAAGCTTGAAGCCGAGCAGAAGGAGCGGCAGGGGGACCTGGGCCGGGTTGCGGAGTTGCGCTATGGCGTCATCGCCGGAATCGAAAAGAAGCTCAAGGAAGCTTCCGGGAAGTTGAATGAGGTACAGAAGCACAAGAAGATGCTCAAAGAAGAAGTCGACGCTGAGGACATCGCCGAAATCGTTGCGAAATGGACGGGAATCCCCGTGCAACGGATGCTGGAAAGCGAGCGAGCAAAGCTGCTGCATCTCGAAGACAAGATCCACGAGCGGCTGGTCGATCAGCAGGATGCAGTGAAGGCGGTAGCGGATGCGATCCGCCGCAGCCGGGCTGGTTTGCAGGATGAAAAGCGCCCGATTGGCTCATTTATTTTCCTTGGGAGCACTGGCGTTGGGAAAACCGAGTTGGCAAGGGCACTGGCTGAATTACTCTTTGATGATGAGTCCGCGCTTGTTCGCATCGACATGAGCGAGTACATGGAAAAGTTCTCCGTTTCCCGTCTGATCGGTGCACCCCCGGGATATGTCGGGTACGAAGAAGGGGGACAGCTCACGGAGGCGGTACGGCGTAAGCCCTATTCGGTCGTTTTGCTTGATGAGATCGAGAAAGCGCATCCGGAGGTATTCAATGTTCTGCTACAGCTCCTGGATGAGGGACGGCTGACGGACAGCAAAGGGCGAACGGTAAACTTCAAGAATACCATCGTCATCATGACTTCGAACCTCGGGTCTCACCTGATCCAGGATAAACTACAGACTCTGACCGAGGAGAACCGTGATGATTTGATGGATGAACTCAGGGTCCGGTTGCTTGAGATGTTGAGGCAGAGTATCCGTCCGGAGTTTCTCAATAGAATAGATGAGATCATTCTCTTTAAGCCGCTGACTCTGACTGAAATCAAGCAGATCGTGGATCTGCAGCTCGCCGTCGTGCAGAAACTGGTTACGACAAAGGAGATTACGCTTGAATTCACCAGGGATCTCAGGGAATGGCTCGCGAGGGCAGGATTTGATCCGAGCTTTGGAGCCCGTCCGCTGAAGCGAACGATTCAGCGGCACGTCATCAACCGGCTCTCGGAAAAAATACTTGCCGGTGAGATCGTTGCGGGAGATCACGTCGAAGTTGATGTGGATGACCGCGGTGGAACAGAGTTCATCACAAAAGCCAGAGCAAAAGTCGCTGGGTAATCCTGCTTCGTTCAAACGCGATCCCCCTTTCCTCATCAAGGATAGGGGGATTTCTTTTTTGTGTGCCGACCAATTTCTCTGTATCTTACTGGCATGAAGCTCTCTTCACTGCTTGGTCATACACGCGAAGTTCTCCAACTCGTGCGGGATTCTGGGAGGCCCGCGGACAATCTCATCGACGCCTTTTTCCGGACGCACAAGTACCTGGGTTCACACGATCGCCGGTTTGTCGCTGAGACGACGTACGGCACGCTGCGCCACCTCCGGAGATGCGAAACAGTCCTTCTCCAGGCTCTCGGTGCTCACGCCGAAGGAATACTCCCGGAAGATGGGTTCTTGCTCCTCGCTGTCACATATCTCACGACAATCGATCAGCGCACACCTCTCAATGTCGCTGATGTCAGTGAGGCCCTCAAGTCAGCGAGACTGAGGCCGCACCTTCATTCAATCTTACAGGCAATTCCTCAAGCCCAGATGCCGGAATCGGGCGATCCGGTCGAACGGATTGGATTGCAGTATTCGTTTCCGGATTGGATTGTGCGCCGATTCCTGGATCAGTATGGGGAAGCGGAGACGGAACTGATATGTGAGAGCCTCAATGGGCAGGCACCCCTGTCGTTGCGGGTCAATACGTTGAAGACAACTGTTGAGGAATGCCAGAAGTCGCTGGCGGAAGAGGATATCCAGACGCAGCCAACCCGTCTTTCGCCTTTTGGCCTCGTCGTGTCGAAGCGTATGAATGTGTTCCAACTCCAGGCGTTTCGCAACGGATTCTTCGAAGTTCAAGATGAAGGGAGTCAGCTTTTGCCGTTTCTTGTCGATCCAAAGCCGACGGCAAAGGTGCTGGATGCCTGTGCCGGAGCCGGTGGCAAGACGCTCGAGTTGTCTGCCCTGATGAAGAACCGTGGCGAAATCGTGGCCGCAGACGTTCACAGCACACGATTAGAAGAACTCCGTCGGCGTATGCGCCGGGCCGGAGCTTCGAATGTCAGAATTCGTCGAGTAGATGATGTCTCAGAGCTGGCAGATCGCCACCGCGACTATTTTGATGTCGTGCTCCTCGATGCGCCCTGCAGCGGAATAGGAACGCTTCGAAGAAACCCCGGGATGAAGTGGGTGGTTACTGAGGAGACCGTGAGCGAAGTAGCGCAGAAGCAATTGCATATCCTCGAAGCGAGCGCCGACCTGGTGAAGCCGGGTGGAATCATAGCATACGCTACGTGCACGCTGTTTCGGGAAGAAAATGAAGATATTGTGGAGAAATTCCTAGGAACTCATCCGGACTTTACCTTGGAACGACCACCGCTGGCCGAATCCAGATTCGATCTCGCACCTTTCACCGCAGGAAAATACACGAAGTTGTATCCGCATCGGGATGGAACCGACGGATTCTTTATCGCCGTTGTGAGAAGAAAGGGATCCTGAAGCTGATTGATTCTACAGACTCCGTTTCATACTATAGTTAGGAATCCCATTTTGTCTCTATCGTTTGCAGCGAGGGTGGAATGACCTACAAGAACGTGTTGATCGCCTTCTTCCTGTTTAGTATGCTCGTCGTGGTAGATGGATGCTCGAAGCAGGCAACGGAAGAAGAACTGCTCAAGTCGGCAACACGGCATCACGGCAACGATGAGTTCGACGCTGCTTTGAGTGATTTTCAAGAATTGACCGAGAAGTATCCAAAAAGTGGCAAGATGCCAGAAGTCCTCTATGCGATGGGAATAATTTACCAGAATGAGATGAAGGAATACTGGAAAGCCGAGTCGCTTTACACGAAGATCGTGATGAATTTCCCGACTGACGCGACCGCCCAGGGGGCTGCATATCAGAGGGCAAGAATTCTGGCGTGGAATCTTCATAAACCGGATTCGGCAATAGCTGCGTACGAGCTGTTTCTCCAACGATATCCAGATATCCTGGCTGCATCCTCTGCTCGTCAGGAGCTTGATTCTGTGAAGAAGTCCCTGACCAAGGCCAAGTGACCTGAATGCAGGATGCTCTGAAATATCTTCAGCCGGAGGTTGTCGCACAGCTCGCCAACATGGAGCTCCGAGCCCGGCTTGTTGTTGAGGGATTTATTACGGGTCTTCACAAAAGCCCATACCACGGTTTTAGCGTCGAGTTTACCGAGCATCGACCGTATATGCCCGGAGACGAGATCAAGCACATTGACTGGAAAGCATACGGCAAGACGGATCGATATTACATCAAGGAGTTCGAAGAGGAGACCAATCTCAAATCATATCTGGTCCTTGATGCGAGCAGGTCGATGGAGTACGCCTCCCCGGGGAATATCAGGAAAATCGAGTACGCATCGTATATCGCTGCTGCGTTGGGGTACCTCATGGTTGAGCAGCGCGACGCGGTCGGTCTTTCAGTGTACGATGAGCGTGTCCGGACGCATTTTCCGCCGCGTGCAACCAAGCTGTATTTGCAGCAGATTCTGCGCGAGCTGGAGAATGTCAAGCCGGGCAACAAGACCAGCACCGCTCAATGCCTGCACGAAGTCGCAGAAAGGATCAAACGCCGCGGGCTCGTTGTTGTCCTCAGCGATCTGTTCGATGATCCTGCGCGTGTGGCTACTGCGTTGAAGCATTTCCGTCACAAGGGGAACGAGGTCATCGTGATGCAAGTGCTGGATCCGATGGAGCGCTCGTTCGCGTTTGGGACTGATGCGGTGTTCCGTGACCTGGAAACGAGAGAAGAACTGCTAACACAGCCGTGGCATATTCAGTCCGCTTATCGGCAATCGTTTCAGGAGTTTCTGGAGTTTTACAAGCGAGAGTGCCGGGAGAACGCCATTGACTACGTCTTGCTTGATACAGCAACGCCGTTTGACCGCGCCCTTTTTGAGTATCTGAACAAGCGAAAGAGGATCCATTGAAGAATCGGGTGATCTGACGATCGGGTCATCGGGTGATCTGACCATCGGGCCATCGGATGATCGGCGATGCCTAGTCATTCTCCCACTATTTCGCAATTCGAAATCCACAATTCGCAATTGAGCCTTGCCTGAAGACAAAATCATAGTGAAGGGCGCGCGCGTCCACAATCTGAAGAACATCGATGTGGAGATGCCCCGCGACCAGCTGATTGTGATAACCGGACTCTCCGGCTCGGGGAAATCGAGCCTGGCGTTCGATACGATTTACGCTGAAGGGCAGCGGCGCTACGTCGAGAGCCTCTCGGCCTATGCGCGGCAGTTCCTCGGGTTGATGGAACGCCCGGACGTGGATTATATCGAAGGCCTGAGCCCGTCGATTTCTATCGAACAAAAGACGGTCAGTACCAACCCGCGGTCAACAGTTGGAACGGTCACCGAGATTTATGATTTCCTCAGGTTGCTCTTTGCAAGGGTCGGGACACAGTTCTGCTACAACTGTGGCCGGAGAGTTCAGCGTCAGACTGTCGACCAGATCATCGATGCGGTACTCCAGTTTCCCGCCGGCTCCAAGATCCAGGTTCTTGCCCCGGTAGTCAGGGGACGCAAAGGACACTACCGCGAACTTTTTGAGCAGATTCTGAAAGACGGATTTGTCAGGGTGCGGATCGATGGGGTGATGAAAGAGATTACGGATGGACTGAAGGTTGATCGATACAAGATCCACAACATTGAAATCGTTGTGGATCGTCTTGCCGTAAAGAAAGATGGCCGCTCCCGCGTGGCTGAGTCCGTAGAAGTTGCGCTGCGGTACGGCAATGGAGCCCTGATTGTATTCGATGGTGAGAAGGATCAGCTGTTCAGCAGCCATTATGCGTGCCACGTCTGCGGCATCAGCTACGAGGAACCGGCGCCGAGCTCATTCTCCTTCAACTCTCCGGCAGGATCATGCCCTGAGTGCGAGGGGCTTGGCGAGAAAAAGGCATTCGATCTTCGGCTCGTCATCCCGGACGATTCGAAAAGCATTAACGACGAAGGACTTGCAGCGCTTGGAAAGCCCCGCCCGACGTGGATGTTCAGCCAAATTCGCGCAGTAGCGAAGAGGTACGGCTTCTCCTTCGATACACCGCTGAAAGAACTATCCTCAGAGGCCAAACAAGTCCTGCTGTATGGCGGAGGGAATGAGAAGTTTGAGATCGAATACACGCAAAACGGCCGAAAGACGGTCACCTACCGGCACCGGTACGGCGGCGTTATGGATATGCTCAAACGATTCTATGAAGAATCAAACTCAAACAACATCCGGGAATGGGTTGAGTCTTTCATGACCACCACGCGATGCGAGTCGTGTGGAGGAGGCAGACTCCGCAAGGAGAGTCTTTCGATAAAACTTGAGGATTCAAAGACGGGCAAGCACTTCAACATGCAGGATGTGGTCTCCCTTTCCATCGTCAGTTCCCGCAGCTTCTTTTCCTCGCTTTCTCTGACGTCTCGTCAGGGGGAAATTGCACGTCCGATCCTGAAGGAAATCACGCAACGACTTGATTTCATGCTGAACGTTGGGCTCGACTATCTCACCCTCAACCGTACAGCTCGAACACTTTCGGGCGGAGAAGGACAGCGAATCCGGCTGGCCACCCAAATTGGCACGCAGCTCGTCGGGGTCCTTTACATCCTGGACGAGCCGAGCATCGGGCTCCACCAACGCGACAACATCAAGCTCATTAACTCCCTGAAATCATTACGTGATCTTGGAAATACGATCATCGTTGTCGAACACGACAAGGAAACGATCCTTAGCGCTGATTATGTGATCGACCTTGGCCCCGGAGCCGGTGAACACGGTGGGCATGTTGTCACGAGCGGAGCTCCGCACGAACTGAAGGTCAGGAATGAAAAGCTCAAGAGCTCGGGGAATGGATTCGATGGCCAATCACTGACGGCTCTCTACCTGAAGGGGAAGAGGACCATTGAGATCCCGACAACACGCCGGAAAGGGAGTGGAAAATGGCTAACTGTTGCCGGGGCTGCGGGGAACAATCTCCGAAGCATCTCTCTCAAAGTTCCCCTCGGACGGTTTGTTTGTGTTACGGGCGTGAGCGGCTCCGGGAAATCGACCCTCATTAACGAGACCCTCTACCCGGTACTTTCGAACAAATTCTACCGGACAAGGATGGTGCCGCTTCCGTACAAGTCGATCAAGGGACTCGAGCACGTCGATAAAGTCATTGATATCGATCAATCCCCGATCGGTCGGACGCCCCGCTCCAATCCTTCCACCTACACAGGAGTGTTCACACTCATCAGAGATCTCTTCACGCAACTTCCCGAGGCAAAGATCCGCGGATACAAGGCGGGACGATTCAGCTTCAACGTAAAGGGAGGGAGATGCGAGGAGTGCGAAGGGGATGGAGTTCGGAAAATCGAAATGAACTTCCTGCCGGACGTCTATGTCCTCTGCGATGTCTGTAAAGGCAAACGCTACAACAGGGAAACCCTGGAAGTCCACTTCAAAGGTAAGTCGATCGCCGATGTTCTGGACATGACTGTTGACGATGGCATGGAACTTTTCAGCGAATTCCCGCGCATCTTGAGGCACCTTCAAACCATCCACGACGTCGGTCTCGGCTACATACGCCTCGGTCAGCAGGCAACGACATTATCCGGAGGAGAGGCGCAAAGAGTAAAACTCTCCACTGAGCTTTCAAAGGTGGGTACCGGAAAGACAATCTATATCCTTGATGAGCCAACTACGGGATTACACTTCGAGGATATCCGGATGCTGCTCTCTGTACTCAACAAGCTGGTTGATAAAGGGAACACGGTGATCGTGATTGAGCACAACCTCGATGTGATCAAGACTGCCGATTGGATCATTGATCTTGGTCCAGAAGGGGGCGATGCAGGAGGAGAGATTGTCGCAGAGGGAACGCCCGAGGATGTCGCCGCCGTCGAGCCGTCTTACACCGGCCTGTTCCTCAAACGCGAGCTCACTCACTGACGGTGCTACGAGCTCATCGCGACACCCATCGATTTCCCTTGATGGCGAAGCGCCACCTCTTTTCTTTCCCATTCTTGATGCCGATACGCGTCGATCGTGCCACCTCTGCAGCATGAAGTGGCGGTGCATCCAACAAGTAGATCTCGTCCCCAAGCAGGCTGATCCCGTTCTGCTCCCGACGAATCAAGAGAGCTTCGCATAGCTTCGCAGGGCCGTTCGTCAAGTTGCGCCGAGCAGACGTGGTGTTCGTCCGTTTGGGGCGAGTACGAGCCCGGTTCTTCGCCATTATATCAATTCCCTCCAGGGGCTCCAGAGCCCGAATGAGAACGGCCTCACCGCTCCCTTCCTTGCCGGTGACAATGTTTGCGCAGAAATGCATCCCGTAAGTGAAGTAGACGTAGAGATGACCTCCTCCCCAATACATCACCTCGTTCCTTTTCGTTTTCCCCCGATACGTATGGGAGGCCGGATCGAGTTTCCCACGGTAGGCCTCTGTCTCGACAATCCTGCCCACGAATCTGGTTCCCTTGTGGCGCCGAACGAAGAACTTGCCGAGCAACTCACGGGCTACTGTCAATGTCGGACGCTGGTAGAATGAAGGAGGCAGTTTGTTCAATTGTCGATTTTCGATTGACGATTGTCGAATGGGTTTCGCTTGGGAGGAACTTAGTCGATCTGGCTGGAGGTGAATGTAGAACTAAATACAAAGAGTTTCAAACGAAACAATGGCACTATCCATGGTGGTTGGATATGTGCTTGTAATTGTCTCGCCGATCCTCTATTTTTCATGCACGCATGCACCGCAAACTGAAATGGCGCCTGGAATCGACGGGCACAGAGATTATCTACGACGATGATCAGTTGCTCGTCCTCAACAAGCCGGCAAATCTCCTTGTCCTTCCTGATCGATTCCGACACGATCTCAAGAACCTCTACGGGATCCTCACGGAGGAATTGGGAAAGGTGTTTGTCGTTCACAGGATTGACAAGGAAACAAGCGGTATCATTCTGTTCGCGAAGACTCCGGAAGTGCACGCCGCTTTGAACGAGCAGTTTGAACACCGGATGGTAGAAAAGGTTTACGTGGGAATTGTGGCGGGAATGCCCCCGTCCGAGACAGGACGCATCGATGCGCCAATCGCTGAAAACGGAAGAGAAGTCGGCGTCATGAGGGTGAGCCAGCGGTCAGGGAAAGAAGCGGTAACCGAGTTCCGGGTTCTCGAACAATTCAACGGCTATGCCATGCTTGAAATGAGGCCCCGCACGGGAAGAACGCATCAGATCAGAGTGCACCTGCAATACATCGGAACACCGCTGCTGTCTGATCGAACCTATGGTGATGGCAGGCCCTTTTTCCTTTCGCACATCAAGCCGGGATACAGGACGGAAGGGGAGGAGAAACCCTTGCTGGAGAGAACTGCCCTCCATGCTTTTGCGATATCCTTCGATCACCCCAAGAACGGAGAGCGGACAAATCTGATGGCTGAGCTGCCGAAAGATATGAATTCTGTTCTGAGGTATCTGAGGAAGTTTAGAATGCTGCAGGGATGAAGATAGAGGAGAAACTTGAAATCCGAATATCGAAATCCGAACAAATCCTAAACACGAAATTTGAAACTCTAAACAAATTCTAAGCGCGAAATCCCACGCCCTGTACTGCGTCGCCAAGAATGATTCGAGATTGGATCTTGAGATTTCGAATTTCCCTCGTATTTCGGATTTAGGATTTCGAATTTGACGTGAGCTTTCAGGCCTAAAACAGCTTTTCCTGTCCCGGGCTTCTTCTCTCAGCACCAACATGCTTGTATGCCATCGATGTTGCTTCGCGCCCTCTGGGAGTTCGCTTCAGGAATCCTTCCAGAATCAGATACGGTTCGTACACCTCTTCGATAGTCCCCGGCTCTTCCCCAACTGCCACTGCAAGTGTGTTCAGTCCTACTGGACCACCGCTGTATTTTTCGATGATGGTATGGAGGATCCGTTTGTCCATCTCATCAAGTCCATGCTCATCAACCTCAAGTGCGCGGAGGGAATACTGGGCCACCTCACGTGTAACGACTCCGCCATGCTCTGTAAGCTTCTTGTCGGCTTGCGCGAAATCTCGACACCGTTTCAGAAGCCTGTTCGCTATTCTCGGGGTTCCGCGGGATCGGTTTGCGATCTCCTGGCTGGCATCGGACGCGGTGTCAATGCCGAGGATCCCTGCCGATCGGGCCACGATCGACTTGAGCTCGTTAACATTGTAGTAATCGAACCGGTTGGTGATCCCAAACCGTGAGCGCAGCGGAGAGCTGAGAAGTCCAGCCCGCGTTGTCGCTCCGACCAGGGTGAATGGCTCGAGACTGAGCGATATCGTCTTGGCTCCCGGCCCGCTGTCGATGATGATATCAACCCGGAACTCCTCCATCGCGGAATACAGGTATTCTTCTATTTTCACCGGCACACGATGGATTTCATCGATGAACAGAACTTCACCCTGCTGAAGTGATGTCAGGATGCCTGCAAGGTCACCCGGTTTCTCAAGTGCCGGACCTGAGGTGACCTTCATCCCGACCCCCATTTCGTTGGCAATGATGAACGCCAGCGTTGTTTTCCCAAGCCCCGGCGGACCCGTCAGGAGAACGTGATCAAGAGGCTCCTTTCGTTGTTTCGCCGCCGAGATGAAGACCCTCAGGTTTTCGACGAGCTTCTGCTGGCCCACGAAATCGCCGAGCTTGGCCGGACGCAGCGTCTGGTCGAGCTCCAGTTCGTTCTCAAGCCTTTCGGGTGACGTGTGATCTGAGTTTCTCATACGAGATGAAGGTAGCAAGAAGAGGAGTGAGTTTCAATGGCTGAAGCGGACATCGTGGGATCGTGACGTTAGCGACGTCGGGCGCTCACCCGCTTCACGTTGTGTATCGGAGAGCTTTCTTGATGAGATTCTGCAGAGAGAGTTTTTCCCCTTTCATCTCGGTCAGGACCTGGCGGAGTGCCTTCTCTGCAATTGGCCTGTTATAGCCGAGAGAGGTGAGCGCGAGAAGTGCTTCCTGCCGCAGTTCCTCTTCTCCATCCGGTTGAGTAATTGAGGCCGAACCCGCAGTGTCGATCTTCCCGATTTTGTCTCGCAGATCGATCACCAGTCGTTCCGCAGTCTTCCGGCCAACTCCCGGAATGGCTGTCAGCGCTGAAATGTTTTCCTTCGAGATGTGCTGCTTCAGATCCGAGACCGCTATTCTGGAGAGGATCCCTTGCGCTATCTTCGGGCCGATGCCGTTGACGGAAATGAGCAGCCTGAAACACACGCGCTCTTCGTCAGTGGCGAATCCAAAGAGCTGTATCGCATCCTCTCGGACATGGAGGTATGTGAGGATTGTCGCGCTTGAACCGACCTCACCCAGCTTTTCGAATGTCGAAAGAGGAATGGTCACTGCGTACCCCACGCCGTGAACATCAAGAACGATTTCCGTCGGGTTTTTCACCTTCAGAATTCCCGTGAGCGATGCTATCATCGGGGCCTCGCAAGTTTCTCGGGGTGTGCCTGGACATATGCTTTCCAGGAGCTGACAGATTGTTTCGCTTTGAAGGAAGTCTTTCTGCCTCCGCGAGTTTTGATCGATCTGTGATAGTGGCAGAGGGCCACAGCCAGGGCGTCAGTCGCATCATAGAACTTCGGCGGAGACTTTAGATTCAGTATCGATTGAACCATGTAACTTACCTGATCCTTTGAAGCGGCACCGCTGCCGACAACCGCTTTCTTGACCTCTCGCGGGGAGTACTCCGCTGTGGGTATTTCGTGAATGACTGCGGCGAGGATGGAAACACCTCGGGCGTGTCCCAGCTTCATGGCCGATTGCGCGTTTTTGCCATAGAACGCTGTTTCAATCGCGAACTCATCGGGGTGGTAACGGTCGATCACGGCGCACAGGGCAGCGTAGATCGACTTTAACCGAACCGGCATGGTTAACCCGCTTCGATTCTTCACGACATCAACGTCGAGGACTTTGAACTTACCGTTCCTTTCCTCGATGACGCCGTACCCTGTAATGAGGGTTCCAGGATCAACACCCAGGATGATCATTGTCCGTCAGTGGTCAACCGCCGCTCAGAGAAGCCAGCACACTCTCGTCTATGTCGAAATTTCCATAGACGTGCTGGATGTCGTCGTGGTCTTCGAGTCCCTCGATGAGCTTGATGAGAGTCTCAGCGTCTTTGCCTTCCACTTTCACCGTAGTCTCGGGGATCATCTGAATTTCGGAGTGCTCGATCGGGATCTTCCGATCCTCAATCGCCTTCTTCACCTTCTCGAGAGCATCGGGTGCCGTTGTAATAAGATAATGCTCCTCTTCCGATGTCATATCGTCTGCGCCGGCATCCAGGATGATGCCCATGAGATCGTCTTCTCCGATCTTGTTCCGCTGGACGGTGATCTGTCCTTTGCGATGAAATTGATAGGCTACCGATCCTGATGCGGCCAGCTTTCCATGATTGCGGTCGAGTACATGACGAATCTCATTGACCGTCCGCGTTTTGTTGTCAGTGACCGCCTCGATAAGCAGCGCTACACCGGCCGGACCGTATGCCTCATAGGTGGCATCTTCGTACGCCATCCCAGGTAGTTCACCGGTTCCCTTTTGAATCGCCCGCTTGACATTATCAGCGGGCATGTTGCCGGATTTCGCCTTATCGATCGCAAATCGGAGACGGGGGTTCCCGGCTGGGTCGCCGCCTCCGAGTCTCGCTGCAATCGTAATCTCCTTGATGATTTGGGTGAACATCTTGCCGCGTTTCGCATCGGTCACGGCTTTACTTCGACGGATTTTCGCCCATTTCGAATGACCTGACATAGACGGTGCCTCTTTTGAGGTTGGCGCTCTCTGGATCGTTAGACGAATGACGTTAGACGAAAGTCGGGAGACGAGAGAACAAAAACAGTCGTTGCTTTCTCCCGTTCAACACTACTCCATTTCTCACATACTCAACTACTTCCACACTCATTTCAAGTCTCTGATCTTCAGCTGTGGTACCGTCTCGCCAGCATATTCGCCCTCGTCGAGGGAGAATGCGAGATCGACAGTCTTCCGGCCGTGCAACAGTTTCTCCATCAGAGAGCCGAGATTGAACCCGATCGCGTCGAATACCTGGCCATTCGCCCTGACTTTGAACTTCAGGTGATTCCGACCGACAATGCGCGGGGTTCCATACAACTCCACGTTGCGAGCGACAAAAACCGGTCGCATGTTTCCCGGGCCGAACGGTGCAAACTGGCTCAGAATGCGTACGAACTTGGGTGTGATCTCCTGAAGCGGTATTTCCGCATCGATGCGAATCTCCGGGGTCAAGAGCTCTTCGGTGAGCAATTCCTTGGCTACCAGGTTGAAGGCTTCTTTGAACTCATCCAGCCGATCGACTTCAACGGTCAGTCCCGCCGCATACTTGTGTCCGCCGAACTGGACGAGCTTGTCCTCGCAGCGTTTCAGGGCCTGGTAGATGTCAAATCCCGCGACGCTTCGGGCAGATCCTTTTGCCACTCCGTCGACAGTCGTCATCATGATGGCCGGGCGGTAGTACCGTTCGACGAGGCGTGACGCCACAATTCCGATGACGCCCGGATGCCAGGTCTCCTGGTGAAGAATAATCGCTCCTTCATTGTCGAGATCAAGGAATTTTTCAACGATCTCCTGCGCCTCAATAAACGTGTCCTCGTCAATCTTTCGGCGGTTCTTGTTCTCTTCTTCAAAGACACGGGCGCGCTCGAGCGCAACGGTGAATGAATCGGAGGTCAGCAGCTCCACAGCCCGGGTTGCATCACCCAGCCTGCCGACTGCGTTGATGCGAGGAGCAAGGACAAACACGATCTGTCCTGCAGTGATGGTGCCAAGCCGCAATCCTGATGTCTCGATGAGTGCGTGGACGCCCGGGCGCGGGTTGGTATTGAGAAGCTCGAGGCCGAGTTTCACAAGGACCCGGTTCTCCCCGGTGAGATTTACGATGTCCGCTGTTGTCGCAAGCGTGACGAAATCCAGATACCGATCGAGTGATTGGCCGCCGTCTTCGAGAAATGGATGGAGGGTGGCGTTTTGCGAGAGCGCCTGGATGAGCTTGAAGGCGACGCTGCATCCGCAGAGAGTTTTGTATGGATAATTGCACGTCGGCTTCAAAGGATCCAACACGGCATACGCGGAGGGGATGATATCCCCCGGTTCGTGGTGGTCGCAGATGATGACATCAAGCCCAAGTTCTCGTGCTCGTTCGACCGGTTTCAGTGCGGTGATTCCACAATCCACGGAGAGGAGCAGCTGTACCCCCCGCTCTTTTGCGCGTTCGATGCCGGAGACAGATAATCCGTATCCATCCTTGATGCGGTCGGGAATGAAGTACTCGACGTCCGCGTGAACGCTCGTGAGAAACGTCCAGAGGAGCGCCGCACCGTTCGTGCCGTCGACGTCGTAGTCTCCGTATACCAGAAGCTTTTCCTTGTTGGCGATGGCGCGGACGATGCGTTCAACGGCGAGGTCCATGCCGTCCATGAGGAACGGGTCATGAAGGTCCTCAAGGCTCGGACGGAAGAAAGCTTTCGCCTTCTCGAACGTATCAATTCCTCGCTTCACGAGAATCCTGGCAAGGACAGAGGAGACCGTGAGCTCATCGCTGAGTCTCTTGATCTTCTCCATGTCCGAAACTGAAAGCTCCGTGCGTGGAAATGTCCAACGATATTCGCGAACAGGGGTCATACGATCTGCTCTAGTTGAAAATGCAGGAAGTGGTCGGCCGATAAGCCGAATTCTGTCTGATCCCGTCCTGACCGAAGTCGAGACGGGACGAGGCAGTCATTTCTCTGGGCGACCTACCCATCCCGTCCCTCAGAAGAGGATTGAACGGGCAGCTCTTTCTCACGGATCGTGAGAACGGGACTTACATGGTCTTGCACCAGGCGGGGTTTGTCGTGCCTTCGACATTGCTGCCGAAGCGGTGGTCTCTTACACCACCTTTTCACCTTTCTCTTCCGCCAGAGGCGGAGGATGTGTTTTTTCTGTGACACTGTCCGTTCCTGCAGGATATAGCCTGCAGGACCCTCAGTTGACCTGAGGCGCCTCGCCCTGTGGTGTTCGGACTTTCCTCCCTATCCGGAATCGGATAGAGCGACTGCCTGGCCGACCACACCTGCTCAGTTTTGTTTCCTACTCTGAGAACTTCTCAAACGCGGATGGCTTTGCGTGAATCAATGCCAAGATTCGCCAGCTGGTCCGCCTCTTTGTTGAGTTCTCTGCGGACGTGCCTGATCTCGAATTCAAATGCTGCCTTCGCGAGCAAGCGGTGAACCTTGAGATATAGTGCCTTGAGGTTCGGGTCTTTCACCTTGTACTCGCCGAGGAGCTGGCGAACCATCAGCTCACTATCTGAATGCACAACGAGCCGTGAACACTTTGTTTTCGGTGCGTTCTTAAGACATGCAAGCAAAGCAGTATACTCTGCGATATTATTGGTCGTTTCGCCAATGTAACCGTGGAGCTTCGCCAGGGTTGTCCCCTGCTCGTCCTTGAAGATTACACCGATGCCGCTTTCACCCGGGTTTCCCCGGGCAGCGCCGTCTGTGAATGCATAGACTGTCATGTGGCGCTTGCATAGCTTTCGACGATGTCGTCCGAAACGAGCAAGCGGCCGCAGTGTTCGCACGCCATGATTTTCTCGTTTTTGCGCAGCTCGACGGCAACCTGGGGCGGAACGCGCTTGAAGCACCCACCGCACGCGTTGCGCCGAACCGGTACAACGGCTTTCCCTCCCAGCGCGTTGCGGATCCTTGTGTAGAGCTTCAGATCGGCTTTTTCTATCCGGACCAAGAGTTTCTCGCGCTCGTGCTGTAATTTCAGCTCTTCGTCTTCATGTTCCTTATTCACGAGGTCCAGCTCTGCCTGTCGATCCTTCAACTCTTTCCTGAGTTCCTCTAATTCGGGTCCCACGGTTTCAAGGTCCGTCTTCGCAACCGAGGCTTTCCCCTCGATTGTCTCCATTTCCTTCTCAAGGGCAACGATTCGCTCCTGCGAGAGATCAATTTCGCGGGTCAGTGCGTCGTATTGCTTGTTTGTCTTGATCTGGAACTGCTGCTCCTTGTATTTTTCGATCTTCTGCTTGGTCGTCACGATCTCAAGTTCGATTTGGTCGCGTCGGACCAATGCCCCCTTGACGGTGTCTTCGAGACCTTTCTTCAACGCGTCCTTGTCACGAAGCTTCTTCTCCAATACCTCCACGAGGTGGGGGAGATCTCCTTTGAGTTCGTGGAGCTCATCGAGATTCGAGTCGACTCGTTGAAGGCCATACAACAAGCGTAATCGGTTTTCCAAATGACACTCCTTCAATATTGCTAGTAAGAATGAATTGGGTTTGTTGAATGCTGAGTTATTGAGACAACAAGGCTTTCATCTTGTGATGCCGCCCATGTGCGCAGTTTCGATGCGAGCACCGGCAAAACACACTGCTCGGTTTCCCAGTGGCCGGCATCGACAAGGACAATGCGTCCGGCAGCGTCATGGAACGGGTGGTACCGGACATCAGCGGTGACGAAGATATCCGCCTTCGCGCTGATGGCCTGATCCAGCAACTCGGAGCCTGCGCCACCGCAGACAGCGACCCGCCGGATTTTCTGATTCAGGGCGCCGCTGTATCGAACGGATTCAGCGCTGATCGCCTTTTTCAGTTTCGTGAGGAACTCCTTCACGGTCATTGAACGGGGGAGATCGCCAACAGCCCCCATCCCGAAATTCGGATTAGTATTCTCCAACGTATAGAGATCGTAAGCAACCTGTTCATACGGATGTACCGACTTCAGCGCTGCAACGACGGCGTTCACGCGCTCACGCGGAACGATCATCTCCAGTCGCGTTTCTTCAACGTCTTCAAGCTGTTGACGCTTTCCCAGGAACGGATTTGATTTGTCCGAACCCCGAAACGTTCCCTTCCCGTCCATTCGGAACGAGCACGACTCGTACTCTCCAATGACGCCGGCGCCGGCGTTTGCCATCGCCGCTGTCACACGGTCGACGTACCCTGCAGGTACGAAGACCGCGAGCTTCACAAGCGAATCCTTCAATGGAGCGAGGAAAACCGGTTTCTGTACTCCCAGCGCACGGGCAAGTGCAAAGCTGACTCCCTCAGACGAAGCGTCGAGATTTGTATGAGTGGAGTAAACTGCGATGCGATGTTCAGCCAGTGAGAGAAGAAGCGAACCAACAGGATTTGAATCGGAGATCGAGGAAGGAGGCCGGAACAGGAGGGGGTGGTGCGAGACGATGAGGTCGATTTTCTTCCTGATTGCTTCTCCGACGATCTCGGGTGTAACGTCCAGGGCGACGAGAACGTTTTTCACTCTCCGGGACCGACGGCCAACCTGAAGTCCGACGTTGTCGCGCTCCCAGGCTGTCCATTTTGGTACCCAGGATTCAAAAAACTGTTCTATTTCGGCCAGTTTCATGCTCTTCCGGGTTTGAGACAAAAAAAGTGTCCCGCCTTTTGGGCGGGACACTTGTCATCATTCTGTTGTGTTGTCTTGGGAAACTTAAGATCGAGTTGACTGGGTCTTATCCGGATCGACATCGCCAATGGATTACACTCTACAGAACATATGCAGATACCTGATTTCTGTCACTGATCATGATAGAAAAAATCCGCCAAAATTGCAAGAGCTATGCGTTGACGAAAATGAACGGGAGTGACGATAAAGCAAAGAGATTATTGGCGATCCGCTGATGACGGAGTATTCGGTCCGGCAGAGGTGGTGGAATGCGAGTGGAAATCAATACGCTCGAAGCTGATATCACGCAGCCGCTTGACCTCAGACTCGATTTTTTGAAAATTCTCTTCAAATCCTCTCAATAAATTCTTGTCTTCTTCGCTTGGTGCCTGACGGCGGATGAGATCAGCGCTGATCTTGATAGCAGCGAGCGGATTGTTGAATTCGTGGCAGACCGTCACGACCAGCTCCCTGATCGCCTCTGCCCGCTTTTCGGCAATCAGCATCCGTTTTTCCACCGCCCTGATCTGTTTGTGCATTCGAACGCGGTCGAGGACATTCAGAATCGTGCGTGGGAGGACTGATTCCGCCAGGTCTTCCTTGATGAGGAAGTCTTCTACGCCGAGTTTCATTGCTTCGATCGCCAACTTGAAATCGCGAGTTGCTGTGACGAAGACAATCGGAGTCTCGGAATTCATCTGATTGAGTTGAAGGCAAAACTCAAGGCCGTTTGAACCCGGGAAAACATAGTCAGTGAGAACTAAATCAATGGAGTGATTGGCCTGAATCTCCTGGAGGGCCTCCTCGACACTTTCTTTCCAGACAAGATGGAATTCTCGGTTCTGGAAGAGCTGCAACTGCCGCTGTACAACCTTCGCAAAGCCGATATCGTCATCGGCGAGCAGTACGGTTATTGCCTTCTGAGATTTTTGAGGTGCCTGTTCGTCCATAGGGTTATGAGAAAGGTAAAACAACTTTGGATTAGTTGCAACGAGAAGGCGCAGGCACGATCACCGCAAGCTTCCACTTGAGATCCCGGAGCGAGTCGAGCAACCTCTACAGGCTTGTTTGCTTTTCTGTGGGAATTTCTCTATGTTGCCACGGCGCAGGGCAAAAACCTAAGCTCTGCGGCACCGTGATCGCGGATCTCCCAAGGAGAATTCTTATGGCAGAAAAGAACAGAATTCTGGTTGTCGATGATGAGGACGCTCTCCGGACGGTCTTGAGCGCTGAACTGGAGGGAGAGGGGTACAGAGTCTCATCTGCGGGAGATGGAGCTGAAGCGATTAATATCCTCCGTGGTCAAACGTTCGATTTGATCCTGCTCGACATCAAGATGCCGAATGTGGATGGATTCGAAGTCCTGAAATTCGTCAAGGAGACCCAGCCGGCTACAAAGGTCATCATGTTGACGGGGTTTGCTGATCTGAAGAATGCAATTGAATCGAAGAAACTCGGAGCAGAAGATTTTGTCAGCAAGCCGTATGACCTCGTCGACTTGCTCACTACCGTTGAACGCGTCCTGAGCGGTCTCTAGCCTCGATGACGAGCCGGTGAAGACATGGCAAAGAAGTACCGGATCCTGGTTGTCGACGACGAAGAATCCATAACCTTCCTCCTTAAGACAGAGCTCGAAGAACTCTCCGATTTTGACGTTGATCTCGCTCTCAACGGCACCGAAGCGATCAACCTCGTTCAATCTACCATCTACGACATCGTTCTCCTCGACATCAAAATGCCCAGAGTGAGCGGCATCGATGTGCTCAGGTTTATCAATGAGCACTCGCCCTCCACGCAGGTCATCATGCTGACAAACGTCATCGATTACAAGACGGCGATCGAGACGATCAAGCTTGGGGCATACGACTTCATCAGCAAGCCGTATGATCCGCAACAGTTGCTCGCGACAGTCCGGCGCGCCGCGGAGCGCCGCCAGCTGGTGATCGACAAAGAGGTGATGAAGCGGGAACTGAATCGCATCAGCGGCCCCAGCGGATTGGTGGGCGAGAGCGAGTCTTTTCACAACGCTGTCGAAAACGCGCGGAAGGTTGCCGACAGCGAGGCGTTCGTCCTGGTCCAGGGTGCAAGCGGCACAGGCAAGGAACTGATTGCCCATCTCCTTCATAACGAAAGTCCCCGCCGGGACCAACCATTTGTTGCAGTGAACTGCGCGTCGATTCCCGACCAACTCCTCGAAAGCGAACTGTTCGGACACGAAAAGGGAGCGTTTACGAACGCTTATGCGGCCAAGCAAGGCTTGGTCGAAGTCGCCAACGGAGGCACGCTCTTCCTGGATGAAGTCGGTGACATCAGCCAACCAACTCAGGCAAAGCTGCTCCGGTTTCTGGAGACCGGTGAGTTTCGTAGGGTGGGGGGGACGAATTCGATGAAGGTGGATGTCAGGGTCGTATCTGCGACGAACAAGGATCTGCTTCAGGAAGTACAGGCCGGACGATTTCGGGAAGATCTGCTTTACCGCCTCAACGTTGTGAGCATCAAGCTCCCTACGTTGCGGGAGCGAAAAGAAGACATCCCGCTGCTCGTGGACTATTTTCTGAAGCGCAAATCCAAAGCGAATCCCAAGAAGGTGAATGCTGAAGCGATGTCGATCTTAATGCGCTATGACTGGCCGGGGAACGTACGCGAGCTCGAGCACGTGATCGAAGGTGCAACAGTGCTCAGTCACGGGGACACCATTGAAGCAAAGGACCTTTGGATCAACCCCTCTCTTTCCGGGACCTCCGCGCCGCCAACGCGTTCCGAATCACCCGAACCTCAGGGAGGTCTCCTCTCTCTCGAAGAAATAGAGAAAATCCACATCGAGAAAGTCCTGAAAGCTAACCAGTGGAACAGACTCAAGACTGCGCAGGTGCTCGGCATTACGGCAAAGACACTGTATCTCAAGATAAAGAAGTACGGGATCAGGACAAGTAATCCTTCTGAAAACTGAATAACCCTTCATCTGCCGCAGTTTTTCACCCCTCTCTTCGGTACCATTGGCTATCCGGGTCTCACAGGCTGCGTGAAAAACGCCTCTTTCTCTCAATCATTGCTATGTATCCGATGAACGAAGATGATGGGAGTGACAAGAGGAGGGATGAGTTTGCCAAATTCGGGTGTGGAAAATAAAGATTCTTCGTCACCCTGTGCAACTTTTCTTTTGAGCCGCCGTCCAATATAATGTAGGGAGCATAACGCTACCTCCTTCTTGATGGGCCAGTCATCGGTCGCCTATGGTGGGACGGCTGAGAAACTGGCTCTTCTTTTTTCCCCTCTCTGATGCTTTCCTTGACTTTTGGGCGTTTGTTGACTAATTTTTCATTTCAACAATGGCTTTTTGCCAGCCTGTCGTCAAAAATAGACACACCTCTTCTGCTCCCAATAAGGGCACTTCATGTCAGGATTTCAAGGGGTCGACTATTTCCATCTGGATGCCTCGCTTTCTGAAGACGAGATTCTGGTTCGAAACACCGTCCGCGAATTCGTCGATGAGAAAGTGCTACCCATCATCGAGAAGCACTATGAGGAAGGTGTCTTTCCCTCGCATCTCGTTTCCCAGATGGCAGAGCTTGGCCTCTTCGGTTCCACTCTTCCCGCGAAGTACGGTTGCGCAGAAATGAACAATGTCGCTTATGGCCTGGTCATGCAAGAATTGGAACGAGGCGACAGCGGGGTCAGGAGCTTTGCCTCGGTCCAGAGTGCACTCGTCATGTACCCGATTTTCACATTTGGCTCTGAGGCACAAAAGGACCATTGGCTGCCCTTGCTGGCATCAGGGCAAGCTGTTGGATGCTTTGGATTGACCGAGCCGGATTTCGGATCGAATGCCGGTGGTCTCATCACCCGCGCTGAAAAAACGGCGAAGGGGTTCGTGCTCAACGGGGCAAAGATGTGGATCACGAATGGAACGATTGCTGACGTTGCGATTGTGTGGGCAAAACTCGACGGAGAGATCAAGGGATTCCTTGTGGAGAAGGGTATGAAGGGGTTCACAGCGCCGGAGATGAGAGGGAAGCATTCGTTGCGAGCATCGGTCACGTCAGAACTGGTATTCGAAGATTGCCTCGTTCCGGAAGCAAACATTTTCCCTAAGTCCGGCGGATTGAAATCGCCGCTGATGTGTCTCAGTCAGGCTCGCTACGGAATTGCCTGGGGTGCGGTTGGTGCTGCGATGGCTTGCTATGATACATCGCTACGATACGCCAAGACCCGAATCCAATTCGGCAAGCCCATCGCTTCATTTCAGATGACTCAAGAAAAGCTTGTTTACATGGCCACCGAGATCACAAAGGCTCAATTGCTCTGTCTGCAGTTGGGTCGACTGAAGGATCAGGGGAAGGCCAGGTTCACCCAAATATCCATGGCCAAACGGAACAATGTGTACCATGCTTTGGAAATTGCCAGGATGTCGAGAGAAATTTTGGGAGCGAACGGGATTCTGAATGAGTATCCTGTGATGCGGCACTCTGCGAACCTGGAATCGGTAAAGACGTACGAAGGTACACACGAAATGCACACGCTGATTGTCGGTGAAGATATCACCGGTATTCCAGCGTTCGAATGACACCTCCAAGTCCAAACAGGATCATTGCCATGCCATTGAAAAAGATAGTCGGCGAAGCGGTCACGTACGATGATGTGCTGTTGCTTCCGGCGAAATCGTCGGTCCTTCCGCGGGAGACGGACGTGAGGACTCGACTCACGCGAGAGATTAGTCTGAACATACCGCTCGTCAGCGCCGCGATGGATACCGTCACCGAATCCGCCATGGCGATCGCATTGGCTCGAGAAGGCGGGATCGGGATCCTGCACAAGAATATGACGATTCGGCGTCAGGCGGAAGAAGTCGATAAGGTGAAGAGATCGGAAAGCGGAATGATCCTGCACCCGATCACGCTCGGTTTGAACCGGACAGTTCGTGACGCTCTGGAGGTGATGAAGAATTACAGCATCTCAGGTATACCGATTGTCGAAGATGAGAAACTCGTGGGCATACTTACAAACCGGGATCTCAGGTTCGAACCGAACCTTGATCTGGAGGTTTCGAAAGTCATGACCGCATCTGATCTTGTTGTGGCTCCGGTTGGAACGACGCTTGAAGAAGCGGAAGTGATTTTGCAGAAGAACAGGATCGAAAAACTGCCGGTCGTCGACAAGAATGGAAAGCTGAAGGGTCTTATCACGTTTAAGGACATTCAAAAGAAGAGGCGTCACCCGTATGCCTGCAAAGATAAGCTCGGTCGGCTGAGAGCCGGCGCGGCGGTAGGAGTGACGAGCGACACGCTTGAGCGTGTTACTTCGCTTGTCGAAGCGGGGGTGGATGTCATCATCGTCGACACAGCTCATGGCCATTCGAAAGGCGTGCTGACCATGGTGAAGTTGATCAAGTCGAAATTCGATATTCAATTGATCGCTGGGAATGTTGCGACCGGCGAAGCGACGCGGGATCTTATCAAGGCCGGAGCTGATGCTGTGAAGGTTGGAATCGGGCCTGGATCGATCTGCACGACTCGAGTCATAGCGGGAGTCGGAGTTCCGCAAGTGACGGCGATCATGGAGTGTGCAAAAGTCGCCTCGCGATCATCTGTTCCTCTCATCGCAGATGGTGGTATCAAACAGACGGGCGATATCGCCAAGGCGATCGCGGCTGGCGCCGACTCGGTGATGCTCGGCAGCCTGTTTGCCGGCGTTGAGGAGAGCCCAGGCGAGAAAGTTCTGTACGAGGGGAGAAGCTACAAGATGTATCGCGGTATGGGGTCGTTGGAAGCCATGAAACAAGGGAGCAAAGACAGGTACTTCCAGGATGTTGAAGACGACATCCAGAAGCTCGTTCCCGAAGGGATCGAAGGGAGAGTCCCGTTTAAAGGAAGCCTCAGCGAAACAGTGCATCAGATGATTGGCGGCCTTCGCTCGGCGATGGGATACTGCGGCTGTCGGACAATTTCTGACATGAAAACGAAAGCGCAATTTGTTCGGATGACGGATGCCGGACTTCGCGAAAGCCATCCTCACGACATTGCGATCACGAAAGAAGCCCCCAACTATCACCAGTAAGAACTCACGATGGTCGAGCGACGGCTTCAAGAGGTCCGAAGACAGCTTACCGCTTCGAGACTGGATGCTCTTCTTGTCTCCCATATTCCTCATGTCCGTTATCTGACCGGATTCTCCGGCTCAAACGGTCTCTGTGTTATTACCCCACAGCAACAGTATTTCCTCACGGATCGACGCTACCGCGATCAGTCGAAAGCAGAGATTGACGGGTTCGATATCTCTGTGACTCAAATTGGTTTGATTGAGGAGGTGGGGAAGCTTCGGCTCCTGAAGGGAGCATCTCGCATCGGCTTTGAGAGCGTTCATACCAGCGTTGATTCCCATTCAACGATGCGAAAAGTATTCGCCCGATCGAAGCTGGTGCCGACGAAATCCGTCATCGAAAACATCGCTGCTGTGAAAGATGAATTGGAAATCGAGTGCATCAAGCGAGCGATTCGCATCACAGAAAGAGTCTTCCAGAAACTGCTGCATTTGCTCAAACCCGGTCTGACGGAACAGGACGTCGCTGCTGACATAAGTTACTGGCACAGGCGCTACGGGGCGGATGGGGATGCGTTTGAGCCGATTGTTGCTTCAGGCGTCCGCGGAGCGTTGCCGCATGGACGGGCCTCTGCAAAGAAGATCAGACGCGGCGAGATGGTGACGCTCGATCTTGGCTGCAGCCTTCAGGGCTACCACAGTGATCTTACCCGCACCGTGGCGATCGGGCGTCCTTCTCCACGTGCAAGAAGAATTTATCAGATTGTACTCGACGCTCAATGCAAAGCCATCGAGGCGGCAAGACCCGGCATCAGGGCGAGCGCTCTCGATCGGGTTTCCCGAAAAGCCATTGACCGGAGGGGGTTCGGAAAATATTTCAGCCATTCCCTGGGACACGGCCTCGGTATCGAAATCCACGAGCAGCTCAGGCTTTCTGCTCAAAGCAAAGAAACACTAAAGGCCGGAAACGTTGTCACGATTGAACCCGGTATCTATATCCCCGGATTTGGCGGCGTGAGGATTGAAGATGATATTGTTGTTCGCGATGATGGTTGTGAAGTTCTCACCGCAGCACCGAAAGAGCTGATAATCTTATGAATGATGATTTTCGAAAAGTCCTGGTCATAGCGTATTACTTTCCCCCCATGGGTTTGAGCGGTGTCCAGCGCACCGCGAAATTCGTGAAGTATCTCCCGAAGTACGGATGGAAACCGACAGTACTGACCGTGTCTCCAACCGGATACTATGCCGTCGACAAAACCTTGCTCTCGGAAGTTGAAGAGGCGGGAACCGAAATCGTTCGCGCAAGCTCGCTTGATCCCAACAGGCTGTTCAGGAGCCAGGGGGTCGTGAAGATGCCGTCTGAACGGATTCGGAAAATTCTTCAGTTTGGCGGCGACGCTGTGTTCATCCCCGACACGAAGATCGGCTGGAAGTCGAAGGCGCTGAAGGCCGCGCGGGAGCTTCTGAACAGAGAGCATTTTGATTTGATCTTTGCTACGGCTCCTCCTCAGACAGATTTTCTCATTGGCGAGGCTTTGAAGAAGGAATTCAGGCTGCCATTGGTCCTGGATTATCGCGATGCCTGGCTCGACTACCCTTTCAAGTACTATCCGACGCCGCTTCATCGTTACCTTCACTACCGGTTGGAAAAGCGTGTACTAAAAGTGGCAGATAAGATCATCGTGACCGTCAGGCGTGTCAAAGAAAGCATCCTGAAGCATTACCTGAGTCTCGATTATCATGATGTCATCATCATCCCCCAGGGATTTGACCCTGAGGATTTCGAGGCAAATGTCTCTTCGAAGCGCCCGGCGAGGCGCACGCTCCGCATTACACATGCTGGCACCTTCTATGCCGATCGGAACCCGTCGGTTCTTCTTCAAGCGCTGCACAACCTTTTCCGTGATGTGCCGCAAATGAGGGGAAGAGTGGAACTTGATCTCATCGGCAACGTGCGCGAGGAGGACCAGGCCCTTACAAACAAACTCGGTCTGCAGAACGAAGTGAAGTTTCTCGGCTATCTCGACCACAAGGAATGCACGCGGCGTCTTCAGGAATCGGATGTCCTCTGGCTCGTGCTCGACAACGATTATCAATCGCCGGGTAAACTTTATGAGTATCTAGGCGCGAGGAAGCCAATCCTGGGCTCGATGGATGAAGGGTACATGAAACAACTGATCCTTGAGAGCGGTGCCGGTGTGTGTGTCCCATTAAAGAATCTCCAGGCCCATGAAGGTGCAATCCGTGATTTCTTCACCCAATTCGAGAAGAACCAGCTTGGGCAGGTGCCGGAGGAGTTTTCAGGACGGTTCAACCGTCGGGTGTTGACCGGCGAGCTTGCCCGTCAGTTTGAATCTCTGATGGATTACGACAAGAACGCTTTCGTGAAACTCGAGGAAGAACTCTGATGAACATACTCGTGATAGGCTCGGGTGGAAGAGAGCACGCGATCGTATGGAAGCTGAGGCAAAGTCCGCGCGTCAAGGGACTCTATTGTGCTCCCGGCAACGCCGGTATCGCACAACAGGCGCGGTTGGTTTCCCTGAAGCCGACGGACATTCTGGGCCTCATGCGGTTCGTCAGGGAAAACGACGTCGATCTGACCGTTGTCGGACCGGAACAGCCCCTTGTTGACGGGATTGTGGATGAATTCGAGCACCACGGCCTCAAGATCTTCGGGCCCAGCAAGGCAGCGGCGATGCTTGAGGGGAGCAAAGCATTTGCCAAAGATTTCATGGCGCGCAACAAAATCCCAACCGCTCGGTTCCGGAGTTTTTCAGCCAGCGAGCTGAGCCAGGCGGAGGCGTTTGCCCGCGAACTTCCCATTCCGCTGGTCGTCAAAGCTGATGGATTGGCGGCTGGCAAAGGCGTCCTGATTTGTGAGACTCATGATGCCGCAGTGATCGGATTGCGCGAGATGATGCTGAACAAGGCTTTTGGAGCAGCCGGTGAAAAGGTCGTGATCGAGGAGTACCTGGAAGGAGAAGAGGCGTCGGTGTTTGCGCTGACGGATGGTGACCGGTATGCCACTCTCGCCTCAGCGCAGGATCACAAGAGAATTCTCGATGGCGACAAGGGAAAAAACACCGGCGGCATGGGCGCCTATGCCAATGCGCCAATCGTGACGAAAGAGCTTCTCAAGCGTATTGGCGACGAGATCATCGCTCCGACGCTGAACGGTATGAAGAATGCCGGAACTCCCTACCGCGGCTGTCTGTATTGTGGATTGATGATCACAAAGTCGGGTCCGAAAGTCATTGAGTACAACTGTCGGTTTGGCGATCCCGAGACCCAGGTCGTAGTGCCCCTCATCGAAAGCGACCTGGCGGAGATACTGCTTTCGATCGCCGAGCACAGGCTTGATCCTTCGAGTGTAAAACACCACGCGGCTTCCGCCGTCTGCGTCGTGATGGCATCGAGAGGATATCCGGATGATTACCAGACTGGAAAGGAGATCCACGGGCTGGAAAAGGTGAAGCAGGAGGATGGTTTGGTCGTGTTTCACGCGGGAACCCGCTCCGATGGAGAGAAAATTGTAACGTCAGGTGGGAGGGTATTGGGGGTGACGGCGATCGGCTATGAACACGACCTCAAAGGGACCATCGACGCTGCCTACCGGGCAGTCAGTTCGATCACATTTGACGGCGCGTACTACAGGAGCGATATCGGCCAGAAAGCATTGCGCCGGCAGTCACACACAAGCGGACAGGAACATTGACGTGAACATTCTCGTTACAGGTGGTGCAGGGTTTATTGGTTCTCATGTCGTCGACGTCTACGTCAATGGTGGACACAATGTCATTGTCATCGATGATCTTTCTTCCGGCGTGAGGGAGAATGTCAATCCGAAGGCGGAGTTCCATCAACTCGATATCCGGAGCGCGGATGTTGAGCAACTCTTTCGCCGTCACAAGATTGATGTCGTGAATCATCATGCGGCACAGATGGATGTTCGCCGCTCCGTTTCGGATCCGAAGTTCGATGCAAGCGTCAACGTTTTGGGAGGCCTTACTATTTTCGAGGCAGCGAGACAATTCGGGGTGAAAAAAATCATTTTCTCGTCGACCGGTGGGGCCATCTATGGTGAGCAGGACTATTTCCCGGCTGACGAAGAACACCCGGTGCGTCCGTTGTCGCCGTACGGGATCACAAAGCTCGTGACAGAAAAGTACCTCTTCTATTACAAACAGGTGCACGGCATCGAGCACGTCGTTCTCCGATACGCGAATGTGTATGGCCCCCGACAGAACCCTCATGGTGAGGCGGGAGTTGTCGCAATATTCGCGAAGAAACTGTTGAAGGGAGAAAGCCCCGTCATCAACGGGGACGGGAAACAAACCCGTGACTATACGTTTGTCGGCGACGTTGTCAAAGCCAGTGTCCTCGCCCTGAATTATCCGGGTTCGAATATTTTCAACATAGGGACGGGGATAGAGACGGATGTCAATGAGTTGTTTCGCATTCTCCGGGGATGGCTGAACCCAACCTGTGCGGAGAACCACGGCCCCGCGAAGCAAGGGGAACAACGCCGAAGTGTGATCTCGTACAAGAAAATCGAACGGGAGCTCGGCTGGAAACCTCTGGTGGAGCTTTCCGAGGGGCTTCGCCTCACGGCAGAATACTTCAAGAAGAAATTCCTATAAAATCGTGTCGTCGACCGCCGCCACCATGATCGAGCAGCTGCTCAAAGGAGACCGCAAGACTGTTGCGCGGGCGATCTCCCAGGTGGAAAACGACACCCCTCTTTCAAAGAGCCTTCTGAAAGACATCTACGGGCGTACCGGCAGAGCCTACCGTGTGGGTATCACGGGTCCGCCGGGAGCTGGAAAAAGCACTCTGACGAACAAGCTCGCCAGATATTACCGCCTGCAACAAAAGAGAGTCGGAATCATCGCCGTTGACCCAACCAGTCCCTTCACCGGAGGAGCGCTCCTTGGTGACCGAGTGCGGATGAGCGAAGTGGAGTTGGATGAAGGGGTGTTCATCCGCAGTATGGCATCCCGCGGCAGCCTTGGAGGCCTGAGCAAGAAAGCGAAGGAGGCGGCTGATGTCCTGGACGCGGCTGGCTATGATGTGGTTATGATGGAAACCGTCGGGGTCGGGCAATCCGAGCTCGATATCGCCAGTGCGGCCGACACCACGGTTGTGGTGCTGGTGCCGGAATCGGGAGACGGAATCCAGGCGATGAAAGCTGGACTGATGGAGATTGCCGACTTTTTTGTGCTGAACAAGGCAGACCGCCCCGGGGCTGATCAGGCCGTGATGTCCCTCAAGATGATTCTCGGATTTCGTTCGCATAATGCAGAGAGCTGGATGCCGGACGTCGTGAAGACACAAGCCAGTGAAGGGAAAGGGATCGAAGAAGTTGCGAACTTCATTCAGGAACATCACTCGTTTCTGGAGGGCACCGGAGGGCTCGAGCGGAAACGGAAGTCACGTCTGGAACACAGAATCCGCGAAATCATCGAGAATCAACTTCACATTGACTTCTGGAACAGCCAGCGTTCCCGCGAACTTCATGAGAAGCTCGATCTCCTTCTCCAACGTCAATCAAATCCGTACGACGTTGCTGCAGATCTTCTGGAAGGTTTTCGGGCGGGCGGAGGCCAACAGTGACTGGACGTACAAGGGGGGAGAACTAGCCTGAGGTGCTTATGGGAGAGAGCGAGCTGAACGAACAATCGATCGATTTTAGCCTCACGGATGAAATGAAGATGCTTCGGCAATCTGTCCGGGAATTTGCCGCGGCTCAGATTTTGCCCCAGGTGATGAAGCTGGACGAAGTTCAGGAATTTCCGATGTCTGTCGTCCGCCAGATGGCTGAGCTCGGGTACCTCGGTGTGACAATTCCCGGAGAGCTTGGGGGAGCGGGGCTTCTGCCGATTCATTTCGTCATCGTTATGGAGGAGATTTCCCGCGTTGATCCGTCGGTGGGTCTGACACTTGCGGCGCACAGCGGATTGTGCCTGCAGCATCTTTCCTTGTTTGGAAGCGAGGGGCAGAAGAAGCGATACGTCCCAGACCTTGCGACAGGAGCGAAGATCGGCTCATGGTGCCTTACCGAGCCTGGCTCAGGAAGCGATGCCTCGGGGATGAAGACTGCTGCCATTCTTGACGGCGACTCCTACATCGTATCGGGTTCGAAAATCTTCATCACAAACGGATCTCACGCCTCAACGTATGTTGTCATGGCAAAGACAGACCTCAGTAAGGGAAACAAAGGGATCTCGGCGTTCATTGTCGAGAGAGGAATGAAAGGGGTGGGAGTCGGGAAGAAAGAGAACAAGCTGGGAATGCGGGCGAGTGATACGGTGACGATGCTCTTTGATGATGTGCGCGTGCCAAAGGAGAACCTCATCGGGCTGGAAGGGGATGGATTCAAACAGGCCCTTGTCGTGCTGGACAATGGAAGAATTGGCATTGCGGCACTTTCTGTCGGACTTGCCCAGGGGGCCCTCGATGCTGCTGTGAAGTACTCGAAAGAGCGGCATGCGTTTGGGAAGCCGATTTCAGAATTCCAGGGGATACAGTTCAAGCTTGCCGAGATGGCGACTGAGATCCAGGCAGCCCGGCTCCTGACCTATCGCGCTGCGATGGCGAGGCAGAAAGGGGAGTCCATCAATCTGATTGCTGCGGAAGCGAAGCTGTATGCAAGTGAAGTGGCTCAGCGTGTCGCGACAGAGGCCGTGCAGATTCATGGAGGGTATGGGTTCATCAAAGATTTCCCGGTCGAGAAATTCTATAGGGATGTAAAGCTCCTGACCATTGGAGAAGGGACCACGGAAGTCCAGAAAATGGTTATCGCAAAAAACCTGCTTCAGACATAGCCACGACTTACCAATCAAAGGGCCACATGAGCAAACAGACCACTTATGGTATCATTGCCGTCCTCTTCATCGTCTCTGGAGCCACTGGCCTGATCTATCAGATCGCTTGGTTCAAGTATCTCTCCCTCTTTCTCGGCAACACAACCTACGCGCAGACGATCGTCCTCGCCACGTTCATGGGCGGGCTCGCGATTGGAGCGTCGCTTTGGGGGCGGCGTGCTGACCGGGCGAAATCTCCCATCGTTCTCTATGGCGGCCTGGAGTTCTTTATTGGCCTCTACTGTATCCTATACCCATGGTTGATGAGCGCTGTAAAAAGTCTCTTTGTGATGACGGTGCATGCGCTTGATCTACCCAGCGACGGTCCTGCGGTGCTCTTGCTCAAATTGCTCATCAGCGTGCTGACACTGCTTCTCCCGACGATTCTCATGGGGGGAACGCTGCCAGTCCTGGTCCGGTTCATCTCCCAAAGCGTCGAAGAATCGGGGAAAAATGTTGCGACGCTCTACTTCCTGAACAGCTTTGGTGCTGTGCTCGGCTCCCTGCTTGGAGGATTTTTCCTTGTGCCAATGGCAGGCCTTCAGGCAACCGTTCTCTCGGCGGGCGTCGTCAATATCTTTATTGCCGTCGCCGCGTTCGCTCTTGGTACAAAAACGATGCTTGCTCCCGCCGAGGGTGAATCTGCGCCCGAGACCGAACTTCCCTCTGCACCGGATCTCTTTGTCGTTTTGGCTGTCGGCGTCGCAGGTGTATCCGGCCTGGCCGCAATGATTTATGAAGTTGCCTGGGTCAGATTGCTGATACCTGTGCTGGGTTCATCGACTTATTCCTACACCTTGATGCTGGTCGCTTTCATCTCCGGGATTACGATTGGGAGCTGGCTGGTCTCGGTTCTCATCCGGAAGTGGAACAACCTGTTCGGTGTTCTTGCCGTGTGCCAACTTCTCATCGGTGCCTCGATGGCTCTGATGCTTCCGCTCTATGGCCATGTTCCGTACATCTTCTGGCAACTCGGTTCGATGTTCACAAGATCAGATGCGACCTACCCGGTTTTCCTGACGCTCCAGTTCCTGATTGGCCTCACGATCATGATCATTCCTACAATTTTTCTTGGGATGTCTCTGCCCCTCGCAAGCCGTATTGCTACGAGGTCAGTCCGGGTGCTCGGGAAATCTGTCGGTACCGTGTTCTCTGTGAATACGTTAGGGACTGTGCTTGGATCGTTGGCAGCCGGACTTGTGCTGATACCGCTCATCGGTGTACGACATGCGATGGAAGTCGGACTCGTATTGAATCTGGCGTGCGGGATCGTTTTGACGGTTGTCGACACAGGTATCTCAAATGTGCGTCGAGGTCTGCAGGTGGTCCTGGCGCTGGTTGTGGGCTCTTTGACATTTGTTTTCGGGTCCGACTGGAATCAGATTGTGACACTTTCGGGTGTCTTCCGTCAGTTCGGCAACAACAGGCAAGCCCCGGCCACCTATGAGGAATTCGTGAAAGGCGTACGGGCGAACAGGGTACTCTATTACAAGGAGGGAGCCTCGGCGACTGTCGGCGTCGTTCAGAATCAATCGGGTTCGGGTTTTCAGAATGTCCTGATCATCAACGGGAAAGCAGATGCCTCGTCCGTCGGAGATCTGCCAACGCAGGTTCTCCTCGGTCAGGTTCCGATGATGCTGCACCCGAAGCCCGATACAGTCCTCGTCATTGGCTTCGGGAGCGGCGTCACCAGCGGTAGCGTGCTTACGCATCCCGTCAAGAAATTGGATTGTGTCGAAATTTCGCCGGAGGTGATTGCCGGATCGACATTCTTCGAGTACGTCAACAACAACCCTCTTGGCGATCCACGAATGAGGCTGTACGTGGACGACGCCCTTGCGTTTCTCAAGCTTTCCAAAGGGAACTACGATGCCATCATCAGTGAGCCGTCAAATCCCTGGATCGCTGGTATCGGTAATCTCTATACAACGGATTTCTTCGAGATGTGCAAGGGGAGGCTTCGACCGCAGGGCGTGATGGTGCAATGGTTCCATCTCTATGAAATTGACGATGCAACGTTCAAGCTTGTGGTTCGGACGTTCCGCTCGGTTTTTCCACACGTTGTCGTTTGGCAATCATTGTCACCGGATCTCCTTCTCGTGGGATCGCTGGACTCGCTCGTGTTCAATGAGGAGCAGTTCAAGAAGAAGTTCGAAAGCCAGGCAGTGAAAAAGGATCTGGAGCGGATCAAGGTCCCGGATCCAGCGACGCTGGCATCGCTCGAGATGACATCGGAGGGACCGGCCCGGGAATATGCGAGTGCAGGTCCCTTGAATACGGAAGACAAGCCTCTGCTGGAATACTGGGCTCCAAGGGCGTTCTTCGTGAACCGCGGGGCGAACGAGATCATCCGATTTGACGAGCGGCTGGCGTTTCACAGAACGGGCCTGTTCCTCGATGAACTGGTAGCAGCAAGGCCGCTGACGGATGATGAGCGATTAAACATCGGGCTCCTGCATTCCGATGTCGGTAAAGGGAACCTTGCCCTCGGATATTCGGTCCTTGCGAAATATCTGGACTCACACCCGAAGGACCTGCGTGCACTCAGCGCGATGGCGTCGCTGACAGATCGTCTGGGGAGGCGGGAGGAACAATTGCAGCGCCTTGCCCGGATTGCAGAACTGACCCCGAATGACCCCGTCGCCCTTGAACAGTTTGCGTGGACAAAATTCACGCGCGACCGGAGCGTGGGAACATCGTTTGGCTTATTCGACAAGACGGAGGCAGAGCAACTCTTGCTACGGTGCGTTGAGCTGACTGCGGATACTGTCGACTACTATCACATACGGCTGGGTGATCTATACTTCGATGTCCAGCAGTTCCAGCCTGCCTTCGATCACTATCACAAAGCGCTGAAACTTCGGGAGCAATATGCGGCTGACCGGCGGGTGCGTCAGGATGCTCTGCTCCTTCAGCTCGCAAAATGCTATCGTCGATTAGGGGATCCGGGGAGAGCGGCAGGATACGCGCTCCAGGCCATCAATATGAATCCAACGAACGAAGAAGCCCGAGAATTGTTTTATTCCATCTGGCTTTTTGGCGGCACAGGGCAGCGCGACACAACGGCAAAACGGTAACCGCATCCATTTTCATGGCTCGCATCGGAAGTGACATAAAGATCGACGCAGCGTTTCAGAAGCACATGGAGCACCATCGAGCTCTCCTTGCCTCCGTGCGCGCCAAAGGGGAAATCGTGAAATTGGGGGGGGGAAGGGATGCGATTGAGAAACATCGGAAAAAAGGAAAACTCTTCGCCCGTGATCGGATACAGAAGCTGATCGATCCGGGATCGTCCTTTCTTGAAATTGGACTGTTCGCAGCGTACGGGATGTATGAAGAGTTCGGCGGCGCTCCATCCTCCGGTACCGTTTTTGGCATTGGCAAGATCCATGGACGAGACGTCGTCATAGTCGCGAATGATGCGACAGTCAAGGCCGGGGCCTGGTTCCCGATAACGTGCAAGAAGAATCTCCGCGCTCAGGAAATCGCAATCGAGAATCGGATCCCGATTGTGTACCTCGTCGACTCGGCCGGAGTATTCCTGCCGCTTCAATCGGAAATCTTTCCTGACAAGGAACATTTTGGCCGAATCTTCCGGAACAATGCGGTTATGTCCTCCCTGGGAATCACACAGGTTGCAGCCATCATGGGTCCCTGTGTTGCAGGAGGCGCGTATCTCCCCATTATGAGCGATGAAGCTATGATTGTCGACAAGACGGGGAGCGTCTTTCTTGCGGGTTCCCATCTTGTGAAGGCTGCGATCGGCGAGGAAATCGATAATGAATTGCTGGGGGGAGCGAGTGTCCATTGTGAAATCAGTGGCGTGACCGATCACAAGATGAAGGATGATGATGAATGTCTGAAAAAGATACGAAGTATTATCGGAAAGCTCGGCGGGAAACCGCGACTGGAGTTTGATCGTGCGACGCCTGTTATGCCGCGATTTGCTCCGGAAGAGATCCTGGGACTCCTTCCTGCAGATCGCTCGAAGCCGTATGATATGTATCAGGTCCTTTCACGCCTTCTTGACGGAAGTGAAATGGATGAGTACAAGGCCGACTTTGGCAAGACGCTGATCACCGGATATGCACGAGTCGATGGTTGGGCCGTGGGCATTGTAGCAAATCAACGATCCGTCGTCAAGACAGCGAAAGGTGAAATGCAGATCGGCGGTGTGATCTACGGCGATAGTGCCGATAAAGCCGCGCGTTTTATCATGGCGTGTAATCAGAAAATGATCCCGCTGGTGTTTATACAGGACGTGACGGGATTTATGGTCGGAAGCCGCGCCGAGCAGGGAGGTATCCTCCGCTCGGGAGCGAAGATGGTAAACGCCGTGGCGAACAGTGTTGTACCGAAGTTCACGTTCATCGTGGGAAACAGCTACGGCGCGGGAAATTATGCGATGTGTGGCAAGGCGTATGATCCACGGATGATTTTTGCGTGGCCGAGCGCCCAGATTGCTGTGATGGGAGGGAAGCAGGCGAGCGAAACACTCCTGAGTATCAAGGTCCAGGCGATGGAGAAGGGGGGAGAGCGGATTTCGAAGGAAAAGCAAGGCAAATTGCTCAAGGAAACTCAGGATCGGTACGAAGCCGAGCTTGACCCGCTCTTCGCAGCGGCACGGCTTTGGATAGATGGCATTATCGATCCGGCTGAAACTCGCGGCGTGATTTCCCGTGGAATAGAGATGGCAACTCACAATACCGAAATCCCCAAGTTCAATCCGGGAGTTATCCAAACCTGAGAGCGTTTTGCAGGGCGTCGGACGTTTTGAAGTTCTGGCAGTTCAATGAAGAGTCTGTTTGCAATCGGTTTTCTGCTCCTGATATCACACGGGATTTCGATAGCCCAGTGTGACGGCAAGCCGGGCCCCGATGGCCTCGCCTGGGACTATGAACCGGGAGAGAAGGAGTCCTTCTCGCTGTTCAAGTTCATTGGCAATGCGTTCACTCCCGATCTCATCAAGGAGACGCGACAGATCCGAGCGTATGTCCGAGACGAGCGTTTCGGAATCCTGATGAAGCGCTGCGGTGATGCGCGTGCGGTTGACGCAATCTACCTGAGGGCGCTCAGAATTGCTGATCACAATCTCGCCCGCGCCTTGTTTCTCTCCCTGATGGGGACTCTTGAGCATCGCGACGTGGATTTCAGAATCCCTATTATCGGTCCGATTAGTGTGCCTCTTACCTTCGAGGCAGACAGCATGTTTAATGTCCGTTTTCGCAATCTCCCCTCGCGTCTCTATGCAGATACCCCCCGGGAAGGTGACAGGGACAAGTTGCAGCATTTTTTCGCGTCGGCGTATATATCCTATGCCTCCGAGTCACGTGACCTCGCACGGACCGGCGGCAATTTCGTTGAATGGGGGGAAGCGCAATTCGTCGTCGGTGGTGTTGATGATCCACGCGACCGACGAGCGAACAGGCACGGTGAGCAGTTCGGTCACGATCTCCTGACGGTCAATACCCTCCTCCCGTCGGATTATTTCAATCTTCCATTTGAAGAGTAGTGTGCACCATGAAAACGATCCTTGTGGTTGATGATGACAAAAGTATCCGCGATTCGCTGAAGATGGTTCTCGAGTTTGAATCGTACGAGGTCCTCTTCGCGGAAAACGGGCAGGAAGCACTGCGCCAGCTCGCGGCGACGCCGATCGACTTGATCCTCCTCGATGTCAAGATGGCAGGAATGGACGGGCTGGAAGTGCTCCAACGCGTTCGCGAGAAGAGGGCAGAGCTTCCCGTCATCATGATTTCGGGACATGGGACGATCGAGACCGCCGTCGAGGCTACGAAGCTCGGCGCGTTCGATTTTCTCCCGAAACCTCTCGACAGGGACAAACTCCTTGTCACAGTCCGTAATGCGTTGCACCAGGCCAAGATCTCGGAAGAGTACCGTCAACTTCGGGAATCGGTCGAAGGGAAGTGGCAGATACTCGGAGAGAGCGCGAAGATCAAGGATATCCTTGCTATCATTGAACGTGTCGCACCGACCGATGTCCGCGTTTTGATTACGGGCGAGAATGGCACCGGCAAGGAGCTCGTTGCACGTGCCCTCCAGCGTCTTAGCAAGCGTTCATCGAAACCGTTCGTCGAGGTCAACTGCGCTGCGATACCTTCGGAGCTGATCGAGTCGGAATTGTTCGGGCATGAAAAGGGATCGTTCACTGGTGCAACATCCCAGCGGATAGGCAAGTTCGAGCAGGCGGACGGCGGAACGTTGTTCCTGGACGAGATTGGTGACATGAGTTTCCGTGCACAGGCCAAAGTCCTCCGCGCACTTGAGGAGGGGAAGATTGAGCGGGTCGGTGGAACGAAACTGATCACTGTTGACGTGCGCGTCATCGCTGCGACAAACAAGAATCTTGATGAGGAAATCAAGAAAGGGAATTTTCGCGACGACCTGTACCATCGGCTCAGGGTGATCCCAGTTCACGTGCCTCCGTTGCGCGAGCGCCGGGATGATATTCCGATTCTCGTGAAATCGTTTATCGATGATGTCTGCACCCGGAACGGAATGGCACTCAAGACCGCATCGGAGGAAGCACTCAGGCGACTCTCGTTGCTGGAATGGCGGGGCAACGTCCGGGAACTGCGCAATACCGTCGAACGACTTGTCATCCTGTCGCAGGGCACCAGTATCGACATCTCTTTGCTCGAGACTGGAGTCCAGGGGGGACGCGGGGAATTTGAGGATATCCTCGCACAGGGAGGGACGTTTCAGGAGTTTAAGGAACGAGCCGAGGCAGCCTTCATCCGGCGTCAACTCGATCTGCACAAGTGGAATATTTCAAGGACCGCAGAATCCCTCGATATCCAGCGCAGCCATCTCTACACCAAAATGAAACGCTACGGACTGATGAAGGAAGAAAATCCCGATGAAGGGGATCAGTAATAGACAGAAGATGATCGTGAAACCGCGGGAGAGTGTGCAGAAGTATGTCTCTCAACTGAAAGATCTTCGGAAATCGGTGAGTCCTGAGACGGGTCGGTTGGCCAAAAGAAGAGACGTGCGGAACAACAAGCCGTAAGTTGGACGTACACAAACTGCGGAATCTACCGCCGGTCTGCAGTCTTAGCCGTTGCCACGTGTAGGCTGTTGATTATGTCTTTTTCTTGCAGCCTCAAAGAGGATGAGCGCGCCGGCGACGGACGCGTTCAGTGATTCGATCTTCCCGTACATCGGTATCTTCACAATAAAATCGCATTTCTCCTTCACGAGTCTCCTGATCCCCTTCCCTTCATTCCCGACGACGATCGCAAGAGGTCCGGTGTAGTCATGCTCATCGTACGTGCGCGTCGCCGTCATATCGGTTCCGACAATCCACACGCCGTGCTCGCGCAGTTCATCAAGCGTCACCGCAATGTTGGTGACTTTTGCCACCGGCAGATGTATCGAGGCACCGGCAGAACTCTTTACAACAGTTTCGTTCAAAGATGCTGAATGATGCCGCGGGATGATCACCCCATGAATGCCCGCACATTCGCCGGTCCGCATCAATGCACCGAGATTGTGGGGATCCTCGATCTCATCGAGGATGAGGAGAAATGGTGTTTCTCCTTTGTCGGCAGCGAGCTTGAGCAGGTCATCGATTTCCACATACGCCTTTGTCGATGAAACGGCAACAACTCCCTGTGTGTTCACATCGGGGCAAATCTCGAGAAACCGCTGCCGGTCGATTTCCTTGACTGGCACTCCTCTGCGTTTGGCGAGCTGGTGAATTGATTGGATCACGCCGCCGTGTGTCCCGAACAGGACATAGATCTTCTCGAGAGGCGTATCCGATCGGAGCGCTTCGAGCACCGGTTTTCTGCCTGCGATCAGGTTCTCCACGGTTGCCTCGTTGATGTTAGTGTCCGAACACGAGTCATGCCGCACGACGCCGATCTTGATTCGCGGAAAGAGAATACCACCCAATCAGTCCCGTGAGGACGAGGGCCAGCGCAATGAATTGAGCTTCGGAAAGTCCGAGAGAGGAGCGCGGATTGACACGAATGAACTCGATCGAGAACCGCTCCAATCCGGCAAAGATGAGATACAGCATGAAGAGCTTGCCATCAGGGCGCAGCTTCGTCCGGAGGCGCCACAGGATCCAGAAGAGAATTCCACAAATGAGGAACTCATACACCGGTGTCGGATGGCAGAGCGTATTGTCTGGCACGACGCCTCCGGGGTATCTGTTCGCGATCTCGGGGATGTTTCGAAATGCTATTGAAGGGGGATAGGTTCCTTTGGAGTAGTCCGTCCCCCACGGAAGTGTGGTCGGGAAGCCGTAGTCTCCGTCGCCGGCGAGCTGGCAGCCGATGCGGGCAATGCCGTATGCAATCAAGAGGCCAGGGGCGATCGCATCCGTAGCGAGAAGAAACCGAATGCCGCGCTTTCTGAGATAGAGGTAAATTGCGAGCGTTGCCAGCAGAAATCCGCCGTAGAACGTCAGACCGCTCGCCGAGAAGGCCATCCCAATTGGATCTTCGACAAAATAGCTCCAATTCTCAAACAAGAAAAGAATCTTGGAACCGGCCACGCCTGCGACCAGAGCGATCAGTGTGATTGTGTTTCCCAGGTTCGGATCCATGCCTCGCCGCTTCATGTCGTATGTGATCAGGTAGCTTCCGACAATGAAGCCGATTGCAAGCATCAGGCCGTAGCCGTAGATAGTGAAGGGACCTATTTGCAGAAGACGTGGGCACATAGCTCAGCGGTCGCGTTGTAAACGAGAATATTCCGGGGTCATTGGAGAGCCACCGGCTTGTTGGAAACTGTAATAAAAGGGGAAGTCGGAGTTCCGGTGATGGAAATGTTCGATGGCGTCAGGTCGACCTGAAATTCGTTCGTCTCACCATTCAGCTTGATGACGTTCAAATGGTACAGGCCGCGCAGATCTGTGAAATCCCGCCGCCCCCGCGCCGGACCGACCCCGGGCATGATCAATGGGGTGGTCCGCAATCCAAGAATCTTCATTTGAATCGTTCGGTCCAGGATTGCGACATCGAGAAGAATTTCATAGTTGAAGCTGGTGAACTCTTTGACTGTCTGCACCAGGAAGACCTGCAGAACCTTGCGGATACGCTCATCAAGATGATGAAAGACGTGGAGGGAATACTCCGGCTCGCGGTGTTTTTTTCTTCGTGGCATCAGTGTTGGAGTGCGGACTCAATCTCGTCGATATTGACTGCAGTTTCATCGCCGCTCAGCATATTTTTCAGTCTGGCAGAACGGGACTGAAGTTCAGTCCCACCGATCACGAGAGTGTAGAGTGCCTGCTGCCGGTTCGCTTCGCGCATCTGGGCTTTCACGCTTCGTCCCAGATAATCGACTTCGACCCGAATTCCTCTTGCGCGCAGATCATGGGTCTTTGCAAACGCCCATCGCCTTGCCTCTTCGTCAATGGTCACGATGAAAAGAACCGGGCGCAAATCGATCGTTCTCTGGGGTCCAACTTTCGAGAGGACCATCAGAAGTCGTTCGATGCCTGCGGCGAATCCAACGCCGGGTGTCTGTTTCCCGCCGAGCTCTTCGACCAGAAGATCGTACCGTCCTCCCCCTGCAAGAGCGTCTTGCGAACCCAATGCCGTGCTTGTAATCTCGAACGCCGTTTTCGTGTAGTAGTCGAGACCTCGTACGAGTCTGCCATCGATGGTAAACGGAGTTGAGGTCGCCTGAAGCAAGGCCTGGACCTCGGCAAAATGCTGACTGCATTCCGGACAGAGATGATCCTTCATCAGCGGTACGTCGCGGGTTAGCGCCTGATCGTTCTCGTCTTTCGAGTCGAGCACACGCAGCGGGTTTTGATCGACCCGCGCCTGGCTTTCGGGGGACAACTTGCTTCGGACGGCCTGAAGTGCTTCAAGGAGCTTCTGTTTGTACGGCGGCCGGCATCGTTCGCACCCGACAGAGTTTATTTTCGGCAAGAATTCCTGGATTCCCAGTTCCCGGTACACCGTCAGGGCGAGGAGCATCATCTCTGCATCAAGCTGGGGAGAGGAGCTTCCGAGAGCCTCTGCCCCGAACTGGTGGAACTGCCGCAAGCGTCCTGCCTGCGGACGCTCCTGTCGGAACATCGGTCCGATGTAGTACAATTTCGTCAGAGGCGTTTGCTCGCCGAGGTTGTTCTGAATGTACGCACGGAGCGCCGAAGCCGTGCCCTCGGGCCTGAGCGTCAGGCTGTCGTCGCTCCGGTCCTTGAATGTGTACATTTCCTTGCTAACAATGTCAGTCAATTCGCCGATGCTGCGAGCAAACAATCCGGTCTGCTCAAACACGGGCGTCCGGATCTCTCGGTAATTGAACGCCCCCATCACACGTCGAATTGTCTCTTCGACGTACTGCCATTGTTCCACTTCCCCTGGGAGAACGTCCTTTGTTCCCCTGATCGATTTGAATTTCAATAGCGTGTCCGTTCCATTAGTCGGTTCTTGATATTTCCCCTTCACCACTTCGGGCTCCCGACTGGCCATTTCCTGCAAAGCACTCGCGTCTGGCGGTCGGAAGCAGGCAGCGACGACTACGCTTCAAAGTGTGTAACCTCTTCCTGGCGGAAGATCTCAAGAATGTCTTTCGGAGTTGGGGCCTCGAGGAGGCGTTTGCGGAAGTCTTCGTTGTTCATGAGGCGGGAAATTCTGCTCAGCAACTTGATATGCGGCCCGACCATATTCTCGCGGCCGACGAGGAGGAAGACAATCCTGACCGGCTGGTCGTCGAGCGATTGATAGTCGATGGGTTGCGCGGTTACGGCAAAGGCGGCGACAATATCGCTCACGGCATCTGATTTGGCGTGCGGAATGGCAAACCCCGCACCGACACCGGTAGACATTATTTTCTCCCTGTCGAAGATTGCTTCGCGCACTTTTTCCTTGTCGAGGACGCGTTCCTGGGTCGCTGCTACATCGATGATAGCGTTAATGATGTCGTTCTTGGTCGTGCCAGCGAGATTCGTTCGGACAACTTTTTCATTCAGTAGGTCAACAATACGCATTCGTTACTCCTGAAAACCTGGTACACTCGTGATCTAGAAATCTACGTATTCATCCATACATGCAGCTTTACCTCGTATTCGTTGGCCAATTGCTGGGCCATCGACGCATCGGCTGATTCAGCGTTGATGTGGAATACAGGTCTGGTGCGGTCGGGAATCAGCAACATCGACGTGAGCCGCTCGCCGGGCCGCGGAAACACCTTCACGCCGTCTATCAATTCGCGAGGCAGACGTTCCGTGTCCTTCATCAAATAGCGCATAACTTTTCCCTTGAGATTCCATTCGCATGGGACAGCACGCTTCACCATATGTAACCGGGGAGTCTCGCTGTCGAGCTGACCAAGGCGTTTCTTGGAGATCGAGAGACACTCAAGCAACTTCGCTACCGAGTACATACCATCGGAAGCGAACAGGAATTCATTGAAAACAAACCCTCCTTTGGTCCCGCCTACAAACCTGATCTGTTTGTTGGCCGCGGCTTCCATGAGAGCTAGATGGCTGTCACGTGTCTTGACCACGGTGAGTCCGAACTCCTCGGCGAGCATGTCCACCTCAGCAGATGCGGAGATCGGGACGGCTATCTTCTTGATGTCGGGATGTGCGAGGATGACCAGCTTAGTCATCAGCGTCAACAGGCGGTCGTTATCAATCGCGTGGCCGCGTTCGTCAACGACGGTCATTTTCTCCGCGCCGGGATCAAGCATGCACCCGACGTCATACTGCAGCGACGTCACTACGTGCGACAGCTGTTGGACGGATTGTTCTGTCAGCTCCTTGGTCCGCGTCAGCTTCTGGCTGTCGAGATACGCGTTCAGCGAGACAGCCTGCACATTGAGGTTTCCAAGAATGTTCGGGAAGATGGTGGAAGCGATGCCGTTCGAGTAGTCGATGACGAGCTTGATGCCGCCGGAGCGGATCGCCTGGACGTTCAAAGCTGCATAGGCCCGTTCAATGTAGCTCTCGGTCGATCGTTCAGGGAACTTGATCATACCGACCGCATCGTGGCTCGAGCGGGTGAAGTCTTCACCGAAGAATAATCGTTCGACTGATTTCGATTTTCCTGCCGGGAGGTCTTTCCCGTCTGCGTCGAAGAAAATGATGTCGGTGAGGTTCTTGTCGTGAGGAGATTTCCTGACATGAATCCCGCCCCGCTCGGTGGCACTCCGAAGCTCGTGACGCACAATCGGAATGGATGTCGCCCGGAGATCAGCGCAGTGGACACCGGAAGACATCAGGCCTGTCATAAATGCGCGGTTGATCATGCGGGACACGTTGTCGGAATCACGGCTTGTGACGACCGTCGAACCGGAACCGACCAAAGCCCCAAATGCGGCCCCCAGTTTAGCTGCGAATTCCGGATTCATCTCCACGTTGGATACGCCCGAGACTCTGGCTTCACGGAACAGTTCCCGGAGCCATCGATCTTCCCACACCAGGCTTCGTGTTACGACAGCACCTTCCTCCACGATCTTATCGGGCCACAATTTGATATTGGCAGACAGACGACTGCGTCTTCCGACTGTGCACCGATCGCTCATAAACACGTTTTCGGAGATAACGACATCATCCCCAATCGTGCATCCCGTACCGATTACAGCTGTCGAAATTTCAACATTGGTTCCAACTTTGGTCCCGTTCCAGATGACACAATTGCGAATGATGCTTCCAGACTGTATTTCGCAATCATCTCCGATCACTGAGTTCGCGATGCTGACATTATCGTGGATGTGGGTGTTCTTCCCGACGATGACCATTCCGGTGAGGTTCTTAGGATCTGCGTCGATGCGGCTATTCGGGCCGGCATAAACATTTCCCCGTTTCTCACCCGGGATAGATACTTTCACGAGACCGCGTAGCGCATCGGAGTGGGCGTCCTGATATTCGTTCAGATTCCCGACATCTCTCCAGTATCCTTCGGCAACGTATCCGTAAAGGCCCATATCCTGTTCGAGCAGGATGGGGAATAGGTTTTTGCTGAAATCAAATTCTTCCTTGGGTGGGATGAGGTCAAGCACTTCCGGCTCGAGTATATAAATGCCGGTGTTGATCGTATCGCTGAAGACCTCTCCCCAGGAGGGCTTTTCAAGGAAGCGAGATATCTTTCCGTCATCATGTGTGAGGACAACTCCGTACTGCAGGGGGTTGGAGGCATGCGTGAGAATGAGCGTAGCTTTGGCCTTCTTTGCCTCATGGAAGCGAATGGCAGCGGTAAGGTCGAAGTCGGTAAATACGTCTCCGCTAATAATGAGAAACCGCTGATCCAGGAAGCTCTTCGCATTTCGGACACTTCCGGCAGTACCGAAATCTGCCTCGGCCCTCAGGTATTGCATCGAAATTCCGAACCGATGCCCGTCATCGAAGTAGCCCGAAATCACATCGGGCTGATAATACAGGGTCGCGATCAAATCGGTCATAGCATGTCGTTTCAACAGGTCGACGATGTGCTCCATCATCGGTCTGTTGAGCATCGGAACCATTGGCTTAGGGATGTTGCAGGTAAGCGGCCTGAGGCGGGTTCCAAAGCCACCCGCCATGATCACAGCTTTCATTGAGATGTGGTCTTGGAGTGGTTGATATGACTACAACCTGCAATCTAAAAATTAGACAAAAAAAGCTTCTGCTGCAAGGTGATTGTCAATTTGCACATTCGATAGCGGTTGACTGAAAACTAAGAGACGAGATGAGATATGGTTTGGTTTGTTCAGCTCATTTTTCACCTTGACTTTGTGGGCCTAAATGGGTAAATTTAGCCTAATTTAAGGGCCAGATTCATATTTCTTACATTTATAAGACTGACGCCCGGATGTCAAAAACAATTCGTTCCTGGACTGAGTGGTATTTGTCAAGACAGGAACTAGTTGTGTTATCGGGCGTCGTTCTGTTTTTGATTGGCCTGTTCTTCGCATCACCAGTATTGAGGATTGTGGCGTTTTTGCTCTCGGGGTCTCTCTTTGCGTATGTCATCGTCTCACGATGGCGACCGCGGCCGAAAGAGCAAGCGGAGGGTGACGGTTTCAGGACTTCAGTCACTTCACAGGAGCAAGAAGCCGAAATGAAAAAACTCGTCTTCGACGATTTTCAGCCGACTGACCGAAAGTACAAGGTCGGTGTCGTGGAGGATTCAGCGAATAAGTCGACAGCTGCCGCCGCAACGAAACGGAGCCAGATCGCAGCCGTTGCAGATTACGAGTTCCAGCCGTCCGACTTCTTCGATGTGAACGAAGATGTCTTTGTGCGGGAAGGAGGGCCGAAATCGGAATTCGGATTCCTCATGAAGAAGGTGCTCACTGTCGTGAAGGAAGTGAACTTCGCTCACACAGTAGCGTTCTTCTGGGTCAATAAGGATAAGAACCAGATCGTTCTGGAAAGCTTCGTTTCGGATAGCGACAAGTTCATGACCCATCGGCGCCGGGAGCTTGGTACCGACGTTATCAGTCAGGTTGCTGTCACAGGGCAACCCCGGATTTTGAATCAGGTGAACGCCGCCGGACAGCTTGAAATGTTGGGCTATTATGAGGCTGTCGAGCCGGTCAAGACCTTCGTGGCGGCGCCGATTTTTTACAGCAAATCGACGGCGGTTCCTCACGAACCCGTAGCCGTCCTGACCGTCGATTGCATCGATGAAGACGCGTACGGTCCCGAGACGCTGAGCTCACTGGGTCAGTTTACGAAGCTGATTTCTGCATTGATCAGAAGCTATACTGACAAGTATGACCTGCTGCTCGACTCGGAAGTCCTGCGTTCGATTTCCCGGATGCGGGAACAGCTGAAGATAGAGTTCAGTCTGCACAATGTTGTACGCACACTGGCTGAAGAAACATCCCGATTGGTTGCATGGGATTATGTTTCTGTTGTTCTTTTTGATGAAAATCGGAAATCGTGGGTCGTTCAGTTCGTGCTGAATCGAATGAATGACGCGTACGTGACTGCGACCCAGGAAATTGACCCGCACCAGAGCCTTGTTGGCGGGGTTATTCAGTCGGGTGTTCCGCGGATCATCGACTCGATGGCCGGCATAGAATTGCCCCGATTCTACAAAGCGGAACGGGTCGATTCAAAGGGTGCTTGCATGATTCTTCCGATCATCTCGACGAGCCGATGTTACGGTGTTCTCTCGGTGGAGAGCAAGGACACAAAGACGTACTCAGAGCCGGAAGTGAAGCTGCTGGAGAAGCTCGTCGAAACCACGGCGGTTGGCCTCGAAGTGCTGAATCTGACCGATGTCGTCAATAACTACGTCCTGATGGATGAGACGACCGGTGTTGCGACAAGAAGCTATTTCGTGAGCCGGGTCCAGGAAGAAGTGCATCGGGCGAATGATTTTGGCACCGATCTGACGCTCGTTATGCTGTCAATCGATTCGATGAACGAGCATTTACATCGGTATGGCAAGGATGGATTCGATTTTGTCCTACAGAACATTGGGCGCATGATCAAATCGTCTGTGCGGCCCTATGATCTCGTGGGGAGGTATGATTTCAACAGGTTTGCCGTTCTGCTCGTGAGCACCGCCGCAAAGGAAGCGCACTTATGGGCTGAGAAACTCAGGAAGAACATTGCCAGCAACATCATCAATGTCGATCAAAAGAGTTTCTCCGTCACAGTGAGTATCGGAGTGTGCGGCGCCGTCAGTCAGACGAGCGACATCGAACTTCTGGAAAATGCCGGCCAGACACTGAAGAAAGCTGTCGAGGCAGGTGGAAATGTTGTGCGGGTTTATTAAATAATGAGAATATGGTGAGGAGCTAGGTATGGCAAAACAGACCGATTTTGCAGAAAAAGCTAAGAAAGCGTCACAGGAAAAAGGTGTCAAGTGTCCGAAGTGTGGGACAGTGAAGGTCCCGACCCTCTTCGTTCAGTCGATTCGATCAGCGCATGGTTCTTATCGATTCAACCGATCGCGCGTTCAGATCTGCAAGTGTAACGAAAAACAGGTATTAGCCTAACATTTGCTCTCATTCCTCGTAATCCTCAGTAGTTTGTTCCGCCTGATAACTCCGATGGCTGTAGTGGGTCGAGTCGTGGAAGGGGAACTGCTACCTTGAAGCCAGGGAAAGTCGTTTTCATCGTTCTGGACAGTGTCGGGGTCGGCGCTCTCCCTGACGCGCGTGCGTACGGAGACGAAGGAACGAATACAGTCGGGAATACCGCACGAGCGATCGGGGGTTTGAATCTCCCGAACCTGCAGAGGCTTGGGCTGGGAAAAATCGTTGATGCCCCCGGTGTGCTGCCAGTCGATGTTGCTGAGGGTTGCTTTGGAAAAATGGCGGAGCGTTCGGCCGGCAAAGACAGTACGACCGGACACTGGGAGTTAGCTGGAGTCATCACGGAGAAAGCATTCCCGTTGTATCCGAACGGCTTCCCCGAGGATGTGCTTCAGAAATTTCTGCGCGTCTCGAAGTGCCATGGGTACCTTGGCAACAAGCCTGCGTCAGGGACCGAGATCATCAAGGAACTGGGAGATGAGCACGTCCGAACCGGCTATCCGATAGTCTATACTTCGGGTGATTCCGTTTTTCAAATTGCAGCGCACGAGGAGGTCATCCCGCTTCCCAGGCTCTATGAGATCTGCACGCGAACGCGGCAGGAAGTGATGACGGGGATTCACGCAGTGGGCAGGGTTATCGCCCGACCGTTTATCGGGTCCAGCGGTTCGTTTGTCCGCACGACAAACCGAAGGGATTTTGCATTGGATCCGCCGTCGACCACGCTGCTGGATCTCCTACATGAAGAAGAGATCGAGACGATCGGCGTCGGGAAAATCGACGATCTGTTTTGCGGTCGCGGATTGAAGCGAAAGATCCACACCACGTCAAACGCTGAGGGACTTCGCACAACAATCGAAGCCGCGGCGGGATTGCGACACGGGTTTGTGATGACGAACCTTGTGGATTTCGACATGTTGTACGGACATCGGCAGGATCCAAAGGGGATGGGAGCGGCATTGGAGGAATTCGATCGAGGACTTCCCTCGCTGCTGAGGGTTTTGAATGAGGGAGATCTGCTTTTGCTCACGGCAGATCATGGCAATGACCCGACAGACCGAAGCACCGATCACTCAAGAGAGTATGTCCCGTTGTTGAGCTTTGTAAAAGGCGGTAAATACAACGTGGATCTGGGCATCCGTCGGACGTTCGCGGACGCCGCAAAGACCATTGCCGAATACTTTTCGCTGAAGAAGTCGTCGTTGCTTGCAGGGAACAGTTTTCTCCGTCTGATGGTCTAATGATGAAGAGCGTGGAGGGGAGTGTGGAGGCGGAGATCTGGGTGGAGAAGGACGGGACGGTGGTATTGCCGGCTCCGTTTCTCCGACAGCTTTATGTAAGCCCCGGTTCGAAAGTGCGGGTGCGTGTCACATCGAAATCTCTCAGCCGCGACCTGTTGATGCGGGGCGTGAGTGAGGAGGAAGTTGAACGGATCGGCGCCCTTCAGTTTGAGCAAAGGTCAAACGTTGTTGCATTTCTTGCATCGGAAGGTGCACTGAGAGCCGACAAGGGATTCCGTCGAAGGATCAAAAGGGTGGGCCGATGAGTCCCGGCAAGATTGTCATCGACACGGACATTATCCTTGATCATCTGACGCTGGATCATTCGAAATCAGGTCCTGGCCTCTCGTTGATGCGAAGAGCAATGTCCAAGTTTTTTTGCTATACGACTGTCTTCAACGCGATGGAGGTGTTTGAGCTGTGCGAGACGCGAAGGCAGATGCTGGCAGCGGAGCATGCACTTAGTGCACTGAAGATCCTCGGGATGAACGGCAAGAGCGGTCGGTCGTTGGGCGCTGTTCTTCGACTTGCTCGAAAAAGAGGGCTTCGGGATTTTGACACATTGATCGCCGGTTTGTGTGTCGAGAGCAGGCTGCCCCTGCTCACAGGACGGCCGAAAAACTATCGGGGCGTCAGATCGCTCAGGATTATACCGGCTCAACACGCAGTAGATGCAGTAACAACCGAACTTTTTGGTGCCTAAAACGTGTTAAGAGTGTGGGTGGACGCAGGGATCAGGGTACCGCAGATTTTTATTGATAAAGAGGCAAGACCGTACATGGTGAAAATCAGTAAACAATACACGAATCGGGAAAGCCAGTCTCTCGACAAGTACCTTCAGGAGATCGGGAAGGTCGACCTGCTGACACCGCAGGAAGAAATCGACCTCGCCCGCCGCATCAAGAAGGGGGATCAGAAGGCTCTCGAGAAGCTGACCAAGGCCAACCTGCGATTTGTCGTCAGCGTCGCCAAACAATACCAGAACCAGGGGCTGTCCCTCGGAGACCTGATCAACGAAGGAAACCTTGGACTCATCAAGGCTGCCAAGCGATTCGATGAGACCCGCGGATTCAAGTTCATTTCGTATGCAGTTTGGTGGATTCGTCAGTCGATTCTGCAGGCGCTCGCGGAGCAATCCCGTATCGTCCGGTTGCCGCTGAACCGCGTCGGCGCACTCAACAAGATCGGCAAGGCATTCAGCACGCTTGAGCAGGAATTCGAGCGTGAGCCGAGTGCGAGCGAACTCGCAGAAGAGCTCGACATGTCTCTGTTCGAGGTCTCCGATACGCTGAAGATCTCGGGACGGCACCTGTCAATGGACGCACCATTCGCACAGGGAGAGGACAACCGTCTGCTGGATGTCATTCAGGATCAGCGTCAGCCGTCTCCTGATCACCAGCTCATGGAAGAATCTTTGAAAGTCGAAGTTCGTCGTGCATTGAATACGCTCAGCGAACGGGAAGCGCAGGTCATCCGGTTGTACTTTGGACTGGACCAGGAACATTCGCTGACGCTTGAGGAGATCGGCGAGAAGTTCAATCTTACTCGTGAGCGCGTCCGGCAGATCAAGGAGAAGGCGATCCGCCGTTTGCGTCACGCATCCCGCAGCAAAGCTCTGAGGGCATACCTGGGATAATGAACCGAACGAGACACGAGACGATTGAAAAGCCCCGGTGCAAGCCGGGGCTTTCGTTGTTCGGGAGGGTTGATCCCCCTGGAATTTTCGTTGCGTTGTTCGTTGCGTTGCTTTTTGTCGGCACCGGAATCGGATTCAGCGGATGTGGTGGGACTGCTCCCCGGTTCAGGAGCGGGGACTCCAGACCATCGGGCTCGGCAGGCAGGACAGAAACGGCCCGCCTGGGGAAAGACTCCATACGTGCGAGGAGTGAGGATGTTGAGACTTCGTCCGACGCAGCGGAAAGCGTGTTGTCGGGCAAGCGGAGTTTCAAGACAGAGAGGAACGCGTCGATTTCGAATCTGGACCAGGCGAAGATGATGCGGGAGATCTCGAAGATGATGGGGGTCTCGTACAAGCTGGGGGGGGTGGACGAAAACGGCATCGATTGTTCGGCGTATACGATGACGGTGTACAAGAACTCCGTCGGGAAGCCGCTGCCGCGCAGCAGCGCGGAGCAATACAAGATTGGCATTCCGGTCCAGACAGAGAATCTGAAATTTGGCGACCTCGTGTTCTTCAATACGACGGGGGAGACTGCATCGCACGTCGGGATCTATCTCGGCGACGATCTCTTTGCACACGCAAGTGTCTCTCTCGGAGTGACAATCTCGTCACTCGAGAGCTACTATTTCAAACAACGGTACAATGGAGCGCGGCGAATCGTGGAGTAAGTTGCATCCAAGCCTTGTCCTGAGTATATTTTCCACTCGACGCTGACTGTTCCCACTGGGAACGAACGAAACGTACTTATGTCCACCTTACCCATTTATCTTTACGGAACCGAGGTTTTGCGCAAGAAGGCAAAACCTATCCAGAAGCTTGACGATGCCGCCATAAAGCTTATGTACGATCTAGCAGAGACCATGCGCAAGGCCAATGGAATAGGACTGGCAGCGACGCAAGTCGGAGAGTTGCGGCGGATGCTCGTTGTGGACGTTTCCGCGATTGAGCGTGGAGCCAAGGAAGAAGACGAAGGGACCC